>DATARR010000128.1:0-29310 GCA_036264085.1 Thermoanaerobaculia bacterium
CACCATCACGCAACAGGCCGCGGCGAGCAGATGCCGTTTCCGCTCCAGGCCCACGGGACCGAGGAACCGGCGCAGGGGGTCGAGACGGGGCTCGATCTCCTCGCGGAAGTAGCGCTGGTGATCCGGATACGGGAAGACCTCGCCGCCCAGCAGGAGGGGGACGCCCGCCGCCTTCGCCGCGTCGAGGGCCAGGTGAAACCCCTTCTCTGGGCAGATCCGGCCCAGAGCCAGGGCGAACCCCTCCTTGGGAGGCCCGGGGCGGAGGCGCTCCAGGTCGACGCCGTTGGGGATGGGGTCGAGCAGGGGCGCGCCGGGCGGGCAGTCCCGGTGCTGCGATTCGGAGACGGCGTGGAGCCAGGTGTCGGAACGGGCCGGAAAGAGGGCCTCGCGAGGATACAGGCGCGGCGACAGGTGGAGCGTCGCCAGCACCGGCGGACCCGGCGGCGGCAGGTAGGACGCGAAGTCGAGCCCGTGCAGGTGGATCAGGTCCACGGGCCACCGCTCCAGGGCCTCGGCGATCGTCCTGCGATGGTGCTCGCGTGCGGTCTCGCGAAGAGATTCGTCCTCTAGATTCCAGCGCGGGGTGGGGATCAGCGTTCCCTGGCAGACGGAGCCCTCGCAGGCGATCACCAGCGAGCGGTGGCCGGCGCGGACCGCCGCCGCCTCGACGGCGGTGAGCACCTGCTCGGCCCCGCCCACGGCATCCGGCCCCACCGGCGCGAAGGGGAAGGCGACGCTGAGGAGGGTCAGACGGTCTCTCATTCCAGTCATTCCAGCTCCAGCTCCCGTCTCGCCTCCCGGGCCAGCTCCCGCCAGCGCTCGCCCGTCATCGGGAAACCCCAGAGCTCGTACTGCAGCCTCCCCTCATGGGGCGGCCGGGTGAAGTCGTAGGCCGGGGCCCGGCGGAAGCTCTCGTGGACGGGGGGGAGGAACCAGGCCACGATATGGCGCTGGGTGGCGAAGCAGTCGCACATCCTCTCCTTCAGCTCCCGCTCCTCCGGCGCGAGCTCCCGCCGCATCACCTCGCCGGGAGAGGGCAGGAACTGCTGCTTGACCAGGTCGTCCCCTCGGGTCGTGCCGGGCCGCGCGTGGTAGAGGGGCATCTCGAGGATTTCGGGGGTGTCCTCTCCCTGCCGGCGCAGCAGCTCCGCCGCGGCGTGGACGGCGAAGGCCGCGGCGTCGTGGTCCGGATGGCCCCCCTCGTAGGCGAGGGTGAGCAGGATACCGGGCCGCAGCTCGCGGCAGAGGCGCACGACTTCCCGTGTGAGGCGGGGGAGGGCGGCGCAGGCCTCCTGGTCCACCACCCCGTCGACGCGGAACAGGCGCTCCGGCCCGACGCCGGCCACGGCCATGGCCGCCGCGAGCTCGCTCCAGCGCGCCGCGGCATACTCCTCCCGGGTGCCCACGAAACCCTCGACGAACCGCGCCTCGCGCGTGGCGCCATCGGCGAGGTGGAGGAGCCGGCAGCCCGGGAGGCGCGAGATCAGGGCCCCGGCGCCGATCGTCTCGTCGTCCTGATGGGCCACGACGACGAGGACTTTTTCATCCCCTCTCCCGTCCATCATGCGTAGCGCCGCGTCATCCGGGCACAGAAATCGGCGAACTCCCCGGCGCACCTGGGCGGGCTGGTGTGGTGCGGGCGGACGCCGCAGTGCTCGGGGGTGAAGCAGTAGGTGATCGTGACGTCGAATTCGTCCAAAGCCTTCATCTGGCGATCGAACCAGGCGTCGGCGCCGGGGCGGAAGCTGTCCGCCCAGGAGAGGCCGGTACGCAGCTTCTTCACCCCCAGCTCGCGCAGCCAGCGCACGGCGTCGTCCAGCCGGTGGTCCTCGAAGTGGAACCACTGGCAGATCCCCAGCTCCGGCGTGTAGTCGGCGAAGTGCCGCAGGGCGAGCTTGGGCGTGCCGTCCTCGCGCAGCAGGCCCATGTAGAAGTGGCGGTAGTAGGAGGAGCCCTCGGCCTCACGGTGGCGGGTGGTGGCCGGCCAGGCCCGCGGCAGGTCGTAGAGGCTGTACCAGTGGATGCGGGGCGCCCGGCCGACGAGCAGCTCGGCCGTGCGGCGCAGGCCGAACTCCTGCACCTCCTCGGCGCCGAAAGTGGAGACCCCCACCTCCGTCACCCAGACGGGGAGGTCGGTCAGCGCCTGGATCTCCGCCAGACGGTCCGGCCACTCGTGGATCTGCCAGTGGTTCCAATCGAGCGGAAAGCCGTGGACGGCCACGGCGTCCACGTGGTCGAGCACCCCCTGATCCTTCATGTTGATCATGAACTTGGCGTCGATGGGGGAGATGCCGCCGAGGACCCGGGGGAGCGGGCTTTCGGTCCGCACCGCGTCCCCCGCCAGCTTCGCCAGGGCGGCGAAGGCCTTCCACTCGGGATCGATCTCGAAATCCCAGTGCGACATGTTGTTCGGCTCGTTCCACAGCTTCACGGCTTCGATCACACCAACACCTCGCATCGTTCCAGGAGCTGGATCGCCTCACGGTAGCCGTGGAGGGTCCCCACGTCGACGTAGGACTCTCCGGCGCGGACTCCCCACGCCTCGCCGCCCCGCGCCAGCCAGGCGTTGACCAGGGTGCCCACGTAGACGTCGCGATCACCTCGCTCGGCGCGTTCCCGCCACAGCTCGTGCAGCTCGCGGAACACTGCGGCGGGCATGCGGAAGGCCCCCCAGACCCAGGTGGAAGCGGCGTCCTGCCGTTTGACCTGGATCTCCAGGACGCGGCCGTCCTCGTCCGTCACCACCGCGTCGAACAGCTCGGGACGCTGGACGGGGAAGAGGAGGAAGGAGAGCCCTTCCCGACCCGGACGGCCGAGGCGGCGGAGGCCGTCCTCGGGGAACCAGACGGTGTCCGGCAGGCCGATCAGCACCTCGTCGTCCGGCCCCAGGAGGGGGAGGGCGCGGAACAGGGCGTCGCAGAGCCCCCGCGGCTCGGGCTGGACGACATAGCAGATGGGGACGGCCCCCAGGCTGCCGCCGTAGTATTCGACGATGTCGGACTTGCCGTGCGAGATCACCATGCAGATCTTGCTGGCGCCGGCGAGGGTCATCCGCTCCAGCAGGTACTCGGAGACCGCCTTGGGGCGCTCCGTCTCGCCGTCCGTGCGGCGGCCCACGGGCAGCAGCTCTTTGGAGAAGGCCAGTGGCTGGATGCGGCTGCCGGTGCCCGCAGCCGGCACGATCCCCCAGATGCTGGTCATGCCTGCATCTCCTTGTTGTCCTGATGATTGTCCCGGCTTCGGGTAGGGGCGGGTCTGGACGGTGGGTGGGGGCTCGACCCGCCCTGCTCACCCAGGATCTCCACCAGCTCCGCCGCCCGCCGCTCCGCGGTGTGCTCGGCGAGCGTGCGCTCGCGGGCGGCGCGGGCCACGCGGCGGATCTCCGCGAGCGGCAGCGACAGGGCCGCGACCGCCTCCTCGGTGGACTCCGCGGTGAGGATCTCCCGGCCGGGCTCGAAGAAGCGGTCGAGCCCCTCCCAGGTGTCGGAGAGCACGGCGGCGCCGCAGGCCGCGGCCTCGAACAGCCGGCCCGAGGGGCACCAGCCCATGGATGCCATGGCGCCGCGGGTGACGTTGAGCGTCAGCGGCGAGGAGGCGAAGAAGGCCGGGTGGTCCGCCGGCGGCAGGTGACGGACGAACCAGACGTTCTCCCCCCAGGGGAAGTCGGTCGGATACTGGGCGCCGCCGATGACGAAGCGCTTCTCCGGCAGGCAGCGGGCCGGCTGGAGGAAGAGGCGTTCCAGGACCTCCTGCCGGTCGGCGGCATAGGTGCCGAGGTAGGAGAGGTCCCCCTGGAAGGACGGCACCGGCGCAGCGGGACGGTGGAGCTCGGGATCGACGCTGCCGTAGAGGGGGGCCACGCGGCGCGCCCCCAGCCGCTGCCGCAGCTCGTCGAGCGCCGGGCCGCCGGTATAGGAGAGGACGAGGTCGAAGCCGCCGAGCCCGCCGGGCGGTAAGTAGGGGACCGCCTCGCCGGCCCGCAGTCGCTCCAGGGTGATCGGCGTGTCCAGGTCGTAGAAGACCGGCAGGGGACCCGCGGTCCCGAGCACCAGCTCCGAGGCGGCGACCCCGTCCGGACAGTAGGAGGTCACCATGGCCGCGTCGGCGTCCGCCACCTCGCGCCGGGCCGCGGGGAGCGCCTCCTCCCAGCGCGGGTAGAGCCGCAGGTCGACCCCGTCCGGATCTTTCAGGTCCCGGTTGATCGCATAGTAGGGGACGTCCCGCTCGAAGAAGATCACGCGGTGACCCCGGCGGCCCAGGGCCCGGCAGAGCCCTCGCCAGAGCGTGGCATGGCCGTTACCCCAAGACGAGCTGATCGTCAGGCCGAAGATCACCAGCTTCATGCCACCTTCTCCAACCCGGCCAGCTCCGCCAGGGCGGACCTCACCTCAGGGACCAGCCGCATCCCCGCGAGATGGCGCCGGGCCGCCGGCCGCAGCCGCCGCAGGGTCCAGGCCACCTTGCGCCGGGTGGGCTCGGGTCCGAAGTAGTCGAGATACCCCACGCTGTTGAGCGAGAAGAACGACAGTGCGTCGGCGTCGTTGAGCAGGGCGAGGCCGGCCGCGTCGGGATCGCCGGCGGTGGGCGGCCGCTCGTGCCCCGCGATCAGCCGTGCGGCGCGGGTGAGGGTCGCGGAGTCCACTCCGGCCGCGCCCAAGGCCTCCGCCGCCAGCTCCGCCCCATGCCGGGCGTGGTCATCCTTGAAACCTTGATAGTCCTGGGCCCGATGCTCGACCCGCGCGTCCGCCTCCGTGGCCAGCCGTTCCATGTCATGGAACAGGGCCGCGAGTTGCACGGCGAGGCCCGCTTCGGGCTCCAGCCGCAGCGTCCACTGCCAGGTGTCCAGGGCATGGTTCCAGTCGGCGCGGACGAGGGGCTTCGCGAGGTCGTGCATCCCCCGGTGGACCCTCAATACCCGGTCGAAAGACGGTCCCCGGGAAGCCGTGTTGCGCCGGTCCATGTGGCGCTGGCAGCGGGTGAGCACCTCGTCCAGAGCCCGGGAGAGCCGGTCCGGATCGCCGGTGAGGATCACCGTGAAGGCGCCCGCCTCGGCGAAGCCGTCGATTTGAAAATCGAAATCGTAGAAGTTGAAAAAAGGGGATTCCCAGTCTTCGGTGCGGAGACGCAGGCCGGAAAGCTCAGGCACAGGATCATTCTGCGAGCGGACGACGACCGCAGGAAACGGTCCGTCACACCCTGGCATGCCGCTACGGAAAATCACCTTCAGCTCGGAAATCGCCACGCCCCTCGCATCAAGCCCGCACCAAACGTGTTTCGTATTTGCAAGCTGCGAGCCAAAGAGGCTTGGTTTGTCTTGCCCTCACCCATGCCATAATCCGCCGTCCTTCGGAACGACCTCATGGCCAACCGCTTCCTCATCTACGCGACCGGCGTCGCGCTGTTCCTGTTCATCCCGCTGGTGCTCTTCCTCTTCGTCCGCCATCCGGCGCCGGTGGGGGTGAGCCTGGGGGCCGGGGTGCTGCTCATGGTGGGCCATCGCCTCCTCGCCCGGCCTTACATGAACCGGGTGGCGCCGGTGAAGTGCGTGTGGTGCAACCGCGTCCTCCCGGACGCGCCGGAGGGGAAGCGGGCCGGGGAGGTCTCCCTCCTGGAGCTACGTTCCGGCGGCAGGGTCGTCCAGGCCCGGTGCTGCGCCGTCCATCGCCGGCCGGCGACGAAGTTTTTCACCTTTCTGCACACCTGGCGCTGGCCGCTGCGGCTGGGGATCTTCGTCCCCCTCCTCTTCCTGCTCACCTCCCTCGCCGCCTACGCCGCCGGACAGCCGGCGCCGGTCGACCTCGCCACCGCCTGGTTCAAGCTGGTGGTGGGGATCACCGTCAACCTCGCGGCCCTCGGCTACTTCGCCTCCGGCGAGGCCGGCCGCCTCGAAGTCCCCTTCCCGGTCCACAACTTCTTCCTCCTGGGCGTGCGCAACCTGCTCTGGATCTTCCGGCTGGTGGGGCTGTGGTGGATCTGGCAGGGGCTCGCCTACGTGCTGAGCCAGTAACCGCGGCACGCTTATTGCTGCAAACTCGATGCATTAAACCTGCCGCGCTGCTGTTTGCGTGGGTCCGCGCGGCCCATACACAAGGAGTCGAACCATGATCCGTAGAACGCTGATCGGCGTCTGTACGTGTTTCGCTCTGCTCCTGCTCGCCGCGGGAGCGGGGAATGGCCAGACGACCTCGACGACCGAGACCAAGACCAAAAAGACGACCAGCACGGTGGTGAAGCCGGCGCCGGCCCAGTGCGGCGGCATCGCAGGTCTGAAGTGTCCGGACGGGCAGGCCTGCAAGTACCCCGTCGGCAAGTGCAACGTCGCGGACCTGTCGGGCATCTGTGTGAAGGTGCCGGACACCTGCCCCCAGCACAAGGCTCCCGTCTGCGGGTGCGACGGGAAGACCTATGACAACGAATGCGAGCTGCTGAAAGCCGGTGTCAAGGAAGAGCACAAGGGCGCCTGCCGCGTCGTCTACGGCGCCTGTAAGACCGACGCGGACTGCAAGGCCGACCAGTTTTGCCAGGACAGAGCCGGCGCTTGCAAGCCGCCCGGCAAGTGCGTCGTCAAGCCGCAGGTCTGCCCCCAGATCTTCAAGCCCGTCTGCGGCTGCGACGGCAAGACCTATCCCAACGACTGCCAGCGCCAGGAGGCCGGCGTCTCCCTGAAGTCGCAGGGCGAGTGCCCCAAGACCCCGGGTCAGTAAGAGAGGTCCTCGTAGACCGCGTCGAGCACCGAGCGTACTCTGGCTTCATGCCGCTCGTTGCTCGGCGTTCCATTGAAGGCGAGGGCCACAACGAGCCCCCGTTCGGGATCGGCGAAACCGGTTGACGAGCGGTAGCCGCTGTGGCCGAAGGTGCGGGCGGAGGCGCGGTGGCCATAGCCGTAGGGCACCGTCTCCGCCCCGTACTGCACGGAGTTGAGGATGAATCCCAGCCCCCAGTCCAGGACGTGCTTGAAGGTGGCGTCCACCATCCCCGCCCGGTGGCGCGCCGTCAGGGCCTCGACGGCCTGCGGCGAGAGGATGCGGCGGCCGTCGCGGGTCCCCCGAAAAAGCAGCGCCTCGTAGAAGCGGCCGAGCTCGCGCACCGGGCCATAGCCGTTCCCCCCGGGGTTGGGCCGCACGCAGCGCTCCTCGCTGTCCCAGCCGTGGTCCCTGGGCTCGGGCCCTTCGGTGTTCCACATGGCCCCGAGCCTCCCCGCGCCTTTGTAGAAAAGATAGCGCTCCGGCGGCATCCCCACCCAGGAGTCCTGCATTCCCAGCGGTGCGAAGACCTCCTCTCGCACGTAGCGGTCGAAGGGCCGGCCATCCAGCCGCCGGATCACCTCGCCCAGCACGAACCAGCTCGAGGCGGTGTGGTAGCCCGCCTTCTCGCCCGGCACCCAGCGCGGCTCGGGCCGCATGGCGCAGACCCTCGCCAGAATCTCCTCCCAGGAGCGCTCGGGCCAGCCCACGTCCAGCATGCGGATGCCGGCGGTGTGGGTGAGCAGGTGCCGCAGGGTGATCCGCTCCTTGCCATGGACGCCGAATTCGGGGACGTGGCGCGCCACCGGATCGTCCAGCTCCAGCCGGCCTCGTTCCCAGAGTTGGGCGATGGCGACGGCGCCCACCGGCTTGGTGGAGGAGAGCCAGAGCATCAGGTGGCCGGCGGTCAGGGGCTCGCCGGGCCGGTTCTCGCCCACGGCGCCGTCCGCCTGGGGCTCGCCGTGGACGGAGACGTAGACCTGGGCGCCGAGGTGGAGCCGCTCCCGGATCCCCTCCTCGATCGCCCGCCGGGTGCGGGGGAGCCTCTCCAGGGGGGCGGTCATGGCGGGGGATTGTAATTCCAGGACGCTCCTGAAAACGAAGACGCCCCGGCGGGGGCGTCGCGAAGCTCCCGTCAGCGACAGCGACCGGGAGAGAGGTGAGCTGGAGGCGTCTACGACCTGCTCTTCTTGCTGGAGGTCTTGGTGTGGCTGGCGGTGCGGGCCGGGCTCAGCTTGGAGGAGGTGTCCTGCGCCATCTTCAGGTGATCCTGGAGGGTGGGCAGAGTCGTCGAGGCCCAGGACTTCACGTCGGCGTCCTTGCCGTTTTTCGACTCCTTCTGGAAGTCGGCGACGTCCTTCTTGTGATCCGCGACCATGTGGCTGATGTACGAGCGGTCGAAAGCGGCGCCTGAGAGCTTGTTGTACTTGTCGACCTCCTTCTGCTTCGAGGGGGAGAGCTTGTCGGACAGCGTCACGCCCTTCTGGGAGGCGAGCTGCTTGAGCTGGTCGTTGGCCTTCGAGTGGTCGTCCACCATGCGCTGGCCGAAGGTCTTGACGTCCGAGTCGGAGGCTTTCTGGGCGGCGATCCTGCCGAGCTCGACTTCCACCATCCCGCCCTGCGCGGCTTCGGTGATGAACTTGCGGTCGGCGGAGCTGAGCCCCGAGGCCGTGGTGCCGGTGCTCGTCTTGGTCTTGGTGCTGCTGGTCGTGCTGGTCGCCGAGCTCTGGGCAAAGGCCGGAGCCAGGGCCAGGAGACCGGTGAGGGTGGCGGTGGCAAACAGTGACTTGCTCATGGATATCTCTCCTTTGCAGTGGACCCTTGGTGCTTGAACTTGAATAGGAAAGGACGCCCCGAATCCCCTGGGCCGCGGCGCCTCTCTGATATTTAAGCAAAGGGAATGCCATTCTTGGGGACAGCCCCCGGACCGAACGCCTGGCACGCAGCTTGCTCTAGTCCAGGTTGTCCGCGGTAAGGACCCCGGGCAAGGTCGACAGAAGCTATTGAAGAGAAATGACTTAACGAGGCTCGTCCACAAGGAGCTACCTCATGAAGACCCGAGCCCTGATCCTCGCACTGCCGATCGCCGGCGCTCTCGCTCTGAGCTCCACCGCCTGGGCCGCGGAAGCCGCTGCCCCGGGGGATACCGCCACGGCTTTACAGCAGGCCCAGGAGCTGATCGAGAGCGGGAAGTACAAAGAGGCGGCCGCCCTCTGCGAGCACGCCAGCAAGCTGGCGAGCGGACCCTGCCCCGAGTGTCTGCTGGGAGTCGCCCGTGCCTACACCGGAGCCGGCCAGCTCACCGCCGCCGTGCAGGTGACCCGCATGGCCATCCCCCTCCTCAGCTCCTCGCCTGAGGACCAGGCGAAGGCGTACGTACAGCTCGGGGCACTCCTGGTGCGCAACGGCGCCCCCGCCGCCGAATCCGACCAGGCCTTCCGCCATGCCGTCGCCCTCGACAGCCGGATGGAAGGCGAGGTGCGCACCCAACTCGCCGAGTCCCTGCTGGTCCGCGCCCGCCAGGAGGCAGCCAAGAAACAGCCCGCCGCCACCGAGGTCCCCGTCGTCGTCGCCAATCGCTCAGGCAGGTCCAGGTAGGCCCCGCACCCCTGGCCCTTCCCTCCCCGGAGCACGGTCCGGGGCTTCCCACCGCTATGGGGTCTTGACATTGTGGACCGGAGTCCTCACAATTCCCCCCCTCAGCACACGAAACGGCAAAACCGTCGCGAGGCGGTGACGCAAAGCCAAGGGGTCTCTCCGAGACAGCCCGGTTACCGAAGAGCCGATGGATGAGGCGGCGACTCGTAACGGGGCGGAATTTCTCAGAGACGACCTTGGTTGTTAGCTTAGTCCCGATGGTCTTGGACCTCGCACTCATCGAACGATCCGCTTTCCTTTGAGATCTGGTGCTCCGCGCGTCTGACCGGCAGCGGGCTGGGCTGGCACGCAGAGCTCAACTTGAGCGACCCCTATCCAAGGAGGAAGGGATACATGAGTAAAACGCAGCAGACGAGAGCGAAAGCTCACCGCTTCGCCGTCCCGGCTCTGGGAGCCCTGGCGGCCCTGGCGCTCACCGTCCCGGCTTCGGCCGGTCACAAGGCCCCCGCCGCGCCGGGCGTTCAGGCCCCCACGTCCGAGGGCCTGATGGTCGCCATCGATCCGGCCACGGGCAAAGTCCGCCAGCCCACGGCGGCCGAGGCTCTGGCGCTGAGCGCCCACACGCCGATGATGACCAAGGCCGCCATGACCTCCAGCGACCCGCAGGTCACGACCTTCGCGGACGGCACGATGTCGGCCCAGTTGCCCCCCGATTTCCTGAACGTCTGGCTGGTCCAGATCAATCCGGACGGCTCCCTGAGCCAAGCCTGCGTCGACGGTGCCAGCCTCGGTAACGCCCAGCCCGCCCCCGCGGCGCTCGAGGAGAAGTAGTCCATGAAAATCACGGGCAAGCTTTTCTCCCTGCTCCTCCTGGCCGGCCTCCTGCTCGCTACCGCGCCCGCCTTCGGCGCGGCCAACATCATCATCGTCAACGTCAATGCTCCCGGCGTGGGCTTCAACGATCCGACCCCGGTGGCCCCGGTGGGCGGCAATCCCGGCACCACTCGCGGCCAGCAGGCGCTCAACGTCTTCCAGTTCGCCGCCGACGTCTGGGGCTCGATCCTCGACAGCCCGGTGCCGATCTACATCCAGGCGAGCTTCAGCCCCCTCTCCTGCACGCCGACCAGCGGCGTCCTGGGCTCTGCCGGCACGATCTCGGTCTGGAACAATTTCCCTGGCCGGGAGTACGACAACACCTGGTATCACGTCGCGCTGGCCAACAAGCTCGCGGGCGCCGACCTTGCCCCCGGCCCGAACGGCACCAGCGCCGACGACATCGTGGCCTTCTTCAACTCCAATCTCGGCACCCCCGGCTGCCTGACGACGACCAACTGGTACTACGGTCTGGACGACAACCACGGCACTCTGATCGACCTGGCCACCGTGCTGCTCCATGAGTTCGGTCACGGCCTCGGCTTCGCCACTTTCGTCAACAAGTCCACGGGCGCCAACTTCGCCGGCCTGCCGGACATCTTCGGCACCTACACCATGGACGACACCACGGGCAAGCACTTCCCGCAGATGACCAACGCCGAGCGCCAGGCCGCCATCCTCAAGACCAACCACCTGGTGTGGGACGGCCTCCACGTCACCACCGCCGCGCCGGGCGTCCTTCAGCACGGCAGCCCGCTGCTCACCTTCAACGCCCCGGCGAGCCTCGGCACCGACCGCATCGGTCTGGCGGCCTTCGGCCCCGCCCTCACCTCTCCCGGCGTGACCGGCAACGTGGTGCAGGCCCTCGACCCGGCGAACGCCGCCGGTCCGACCACCTTCGACGCCTGCTCGCCGCTGACCAACGCCGGCGCGGTGGCGGGCCAGATCGCCCTCGTCGACCGCGGCACCTGTGGCTTCGTGGTCAAGGTGAAGAACGCGCAGGACGCCGGCGCCGCCGCCGTGATCGTGGCGGACAACGCGCCCGGCAGCCCGCCGGCCGGTCTCGGCGGCGCCGACCCGACCATCACCATCCCCTCCGTGCGCATCAGCCTCCCGGACGCCAACGCGCTCAAGGCGGCGCTGGCCAGCGGCACGGTTAATGCCACCCTGGGCATCAACCTCAACGTCCTCTCCGGTGCCGACCCGGCCGGCTTCGTGCAGCTCTATGCTCCCGTGCCGGTGGTCTCCGGCTCGTCCGTCTCTCACTGGGACACCATCGCCTTCCCCAACCTGCTGATGGAGCCGGCGATCAACGCCGACCTCACCCACAGCGTCGACCTGACCCGTCAGGAGATGATCGACGTCGGCTGGTTCTCGGACGGTGACGGCGTGCCCGATGGCCGCGACCAGTGCCTCGGCTCCTCGCGCGATGCGACCGTCATCATCGACGGCTGCAACTCCGGCGTGCCGAACACGACGTTCTCCACCGGCTGCCGCATCTCCGACCAGATCAACGACTGCAAGGTGGGCGCCGGCAATCACGGCGGTTTCGTGAGCTGTGTCGCGCACCTCACCAACGACCTGAAGAAGGACGGCGTCATCTCCGGCTCTCAGAAGGGCGCCATCCAGAGCTGCGCCGGTTCGGCCCGGATCCCCTGATCCGTCTGCCTGCTCCGTAGCTTTGAGGGCCGGTGCCGCGAGGCGCCGGCCCTTTTTCTTGTCCGCCCGCCGCGGTAGGCTCCGGGGATGAAATTCGAGACCCGGGTCGTCCACGCCGGCCATTGCATCGATCCCGCGACGGGCGCGGTGGCCCCGCCCATCGTCCTCTCGACCACCTTCGCCCGCGATCCGGAGAGCGTCCCGATCGGCGGCTACACCTACGTCCGCGACTCGAACCCCAACCAGGACCAGCTCGAAGCGGCCCTCGCCCCCCTCGAAGGGGGGGAGGCGGCCCTCGTCTTCGCCTCCGGCATGGCGGCGGGTATCGCCCTGCTGCAGACCCTGCCGCCGGGCTCCCACGTCGTATACCCCGACGACGCCTACTATGGCTTCCGGATCGCCGCCGAGGAGATCCTCCCCAACTGGGGGATCCGCTCCGACTTCGTGGGCATGGAGGACCTCGGGGCCCTGGCCGCGGCCATCCGTCCCGAGACCCGCATCATCTGGCTGGAGAGCCCCTCGAACCCGCTGCTCAAGGTGGTGGACCTGGCCGCAGCCGCGGACCTGGCCCGCCGGGCCGGCGCCCTCGCGGTGGTGGACAACACCTTCGCGACACCCATGCTGCAGAGGCCCCTGGAGCTGGGGGCCGACGTCGTCCTCCACTCGACGACCAAGTACCTGGGCGGGCACAGCGACGTGCAGGGAGGGGCCCTGATCTTCGCCCGCCGCGGCGAGCTCTACGAAAAGGTCGAGCACCAGCGCCACATCGTGGGCGCCGTGGCCGCGCCCTTCAACTCCTGGCTGGTGCTGCGGGGGATCCGCACCCTGGCCTGCCGGGTGGCGGCTCAGAGCGCGACGGCGCTGGCCGTGGCCCGCTCGCTGGAGGCCTCGCCGGCGGTCTCGGCCGTGCACTATCCGGGGCTCCCCTCGCATCCCGGCCACGACGTCGCCCGCCGTCAGATGTCGGCCTTCGGGGCCATGCTCTCCTTCCGCGCCGCGGGGGGGAGAGAGGCGGCGCTGCGGGCGGTGAGCCGGGTCTGCCTGTTCACCCGCGCCACCTCTCTGGGCGGCGTCGAGAGCCTCATCGAGCACCGCGCCACCAGCGAAGGCCCAGGCTCGCGCACGCCCCAGGACCTGCTGCGCGTCTCGGTGGGCTTAGAGCATGCGGACGACCTGATCGCGGATCTGGAGCAGGCGCTGGGCCCTCACCCCTAGCCCCTCTCCCGCCCCCTCCCCGGGAGAGGGGAACCCGGTTGGAGCGGTCTTGCTGGTCTCCCTCTTCTCCCTGTGAGGGGGGTTGGGAGGGGGCGGGAGAAGAGGGCCGGGGTGATGAGGGTCTTGGGAGGGGGCGCTCCCCACTGGGACGACGCTTCCAGCGAGCAGGTACGCCCCTCTCCCCACTCGCCAAGCCTCCCAAACGAGTCGTTGGAGGCCTCTCCCCAGCGGGTACAAGCCTCTCCCCGCTCGCCCGGCGCTCCAGACCATCAGGTACGGGCCTCTCCCTGCTCGCGAGGCGAGGCCCGGTGCATGAACGCCCTCTCCAACCACCTCACCTCCCGCTCCCGCCGCCCATACTTCGTCTCGTCCACGATCTTCCGCGCCACCCCCGCGTGAACCCGTGCCGCCCCGGTATCCCCTTGCTGGAGGCAGAGGCGTGCCCACTCCAGGTGAGCGTCGCAGGCATGAAGGCGCATCGAGCCGCGCTCCGCGATCTCCAGGGATTCGGCCAGGTCGGCCTTGGCGCCTGCTCGGTCGCCCCGCAGGCGCCGGAAGGCGGCTCGGGCCAGGAGGCCGCGGGGGACATAGAGTTCTTGAGCGGCCTGCCTCAGGCCCTCCACGGCGTAGTCCAGGCGCTCCGCAGATCGTGCGAGCTCCGCCTCGGCCTCCTCGCCGGGAGTTGCATGGTGGGGATCGGCTGACAGGAGGAGGCCGTGTTCCTGCAAGCTCGAGATGGCCCAGCTCGACTCCTCGGCGGAGATGTCCACCAGCGTCTCGGTGAGACCCGGGATCGACGGCTTCGCCCGAAGAGCCTCCAAGGCCTTCGCATCGGCCGGCCGGTCGAAAAGGCCCAGCAGGCGAAGGATTGCCAGCTCCGGTCCCTCTTCCAGCCAGCGCGCATAGGCCCGGATTACCTGAAAAGCACGGCCGCCTTGGCGCTCGTCCGCATCTCCCAGGTCCACCTCTTTGCGCCGCCGCACATCGCCGCCGCAGGCTCGGCGCAGGAAGTTCCCCAGGAGGGTCAGCGCCAGCGCGTGGCCGTCCATCTCCTTGGAGGCAGTCAGCAACTCGGAGTCCTTCCCCTTCACGCCGAGACGGCGCAGCAGCGTGGCGCCGGCCTCCAGGGTGAGGTGCTCCAAGTCCCACTGAGGAGCGGTCTGGGCGAAGTTGTTGAGGTCGCTGATGTGCTCGCGGGTGGTGACGAGGCAGAGACCAGGATTCCCAACGGCAAGGCCATTCAGGAGAGCGGAGAGACCCGGGTCCTTGAGACGGCCTGCCAGAGGCCCCGGCGGGTATTGGAGCGGCTCGATGCCGTCGAGAACGAGGAGAGTCTTCTCCCGTCGCACCAGATCGGCCAGCCGCACGCCACGGTCCCGGGACGAGCCGGCTGTAGGGTCGGGATCGCCGAAGAAGCGCAGGGCGTGATCGAGGAAAGGGTCCGCGGAGGCCACGCGTTCCCCCGTGCCCTGACTGAAGAAGGACCAGTCGAGGGCGCTCCGGACTCCAGGCCAGCCCGCGGCGGCACGGCGGCCAAGCCAGCGGCTCACCAGGGCGGACTTGCCGACGCCTCCGAAGGCGACGAGGGTGACGACGTGGGTGCTCGGGTCGTCCCACGCTGCATCCAGACGGTCCATCTCGGTCTCGCGGCCCACGAATTCGAGGCCAATCGCGGGAAGGCGGGTGAGGTCGAAGCGGGAGGCGCGGCTGAGACGGCGAGGTTTGGACGCGGTGCCGAGGTGATCCTGGATCTCCAGGACCAGAGCGGTCAGCGCCTCCTCCACCTGATATTCGGTACCTCCGGAGAGG
Source organism: Thermoanaerobaculia bacterium (assembly GCA_036264085.1). Classification (GTDB taxonomy): domain Bacteria; phylum Acidobacteriota; class Thermoanaerobaculia; order Multivoradales; family UBA5704; genus DATARR01. The sequence continues at coordinate 14,898 of DATARR010000128.1, forward strand.
GGTTGGCCGTCCTTGGGCCGGCACCCGATCGAGGCCAGCCACGGCACTCCCTTCCAGGCGCAGGGCCGGACGATCAACGCGATGATCCTGAGTCCGTCGGTCTTCTGGCGCTGGAGCAGGTAGGGGACCTCGGTCTCCAGGATGAACGACGAGCCCAGGGAGTCCGCCGAGACGAGGAGCACGGCCACCGATGCGCGATCCATGGCCTGCTGAATTTTGGCGAGCCAGTCGTCTCCGCCGAGGATCTGCCGGTCGTCCCAGGGTTCGAGCACGCCCTGCGGTTCCAGGACCTTGAGGTGCGTGGCGACGCGATCCTTCCACGTCTCGTCCTTGTGGCTGTAGGACAGGAAGACCGTGGGGCGATCCCCGGCGGGCGCGGTGGATTGCGGAGGCATTGAAGAAGATTGTAGCCGAGAGGTGCGGGCCGCGCCGCTGAGGGCTACTCCTCCGTCAACGCCCTTCGCGCCGCGGCCAGGGTGTCGCGGAAGCCCTCGCGCTGCCGCCCGTCGACCAATCCTTCGAGCTGCTCCAGCGCCTCGCGCATGGCGGCGTAGACCTCGTGGCGGTGCGGGTTGAGGTGCTGGATGTCGAGGTAGAGGTCGGGGTCCTCCGCCAGCACCGAGAGGGCCGTGGTGGCTTGGCGGGTGAAGGTCGTGGAGGCGCAGTCGCGCAGCTCCTCCGGGTCGATCCCCGAGCGGGTGAGGGCGGAGCCGAAGAGGATGTTGGTCAGGTGGGCGAGGCCCAGCAGCCAGCCCATCAGCCGGTCGTGGTGGGGGAAGGGGACGGCCACCAGCCGCGTGTACGGATGGGAGAGCAGCGGCGAGAGGTCGTGCTTCTCGATCGCGGGATCGCCGTGGGCGGCGAGGACGAAGGTCAACGGCTCGTAGAACGACTTGCCCGGGCCGAACATGGGGTGCAGGGCGTGGGCCTTCACCCCGCGCTCCCGGGCGCGGGCGATCACCTCCGACAGCGGGTCCTTGATCGAGGCGATCTCCACCACCAACCCGCGGGGCGAGCGCGCCACCACCTCCTCCAGCACCTGGGGCGTGCGGCTCAAGGGGACGGCCACCAGCACGGCCATGTAGACGTCCAGGTCCGGCACCTCCTCCAGGCGGGAGAAGCGCCCGGCCGAGGCCGGCAGGCTGGTGAGCGAGGGATCGGCCACGTCGACGCTGTGGCCGGCGAGCTCCAGGAAGCCGCGGAACCAGTTGCCCATGCCGCCGGCGCCGCCGACGATGAGCACCCGGCCGCCGCGCTGCTCCCGCAGGGCGATGCCCACCCGGTACTGCCGCTCCACCGAGCCGCTCAGGATGGCCTGGAACACTCCCGCCATGACCTCCTCGGAAACGCCGCACGACTCGGCGTGCTGGCGGGCGCGGGTGAGCACCCGGTCCTCGACGTCGCGCACCACCACCGGGATGTTGGATGCGGCCTTGACGCGCCCCACCTCGGCGGCGAGGTCCATGCGGCGGCGCAACAGCTCCAGCAGAGCGCGGTCCACCTCGGCGATGGAGTCCCGCAGGCCGGACAAGGGATCGGAGGTCGAGCTCATGGCGGCGATTCTATGCTGAAGCGGAGGGAGGGAAGGGAAGCCGGGCCGGGGAGCCCGGCTTCCCCCGGGGGACCGCGCGGCGATACGGCCTGCCGCGGGAGGAGGGTGAAACCGTGTCCGCCAGAGCGAGGGAGCAAAGTAGGTGCCATGCTCAAAAGCCTGTAAAATAGGGCTTTTGGCGCAGGAGCGACCTCTGGAGTGAACGGTTCTCCGGACGCTGCGTCCTCTGGGTAAGACGCTCCCCTCAGGCGTTACCTTTGCTCAGAGCTCCCCCCGCCCGAGGGCCCTCACCCCTATCCCCTCTCCCGCCCCCTCGCCACCCCCCTCCCCGGGAGAGGGGAACCCGGTTGAAACTGTCTCGCTGGTCTCCCTCTTCTCCCGGTGAGGGGGGTGGGAGGGGCCGGGAGAAGAGGGCCGGGGTGATGAGGGTCCTGGGAGGGGGCGCTCGGGCCGAGGGCTGGCCGCAGGGCACCGGGTGCGGTAAGCTCGCGCCCATGGTCAAGACACCTGATCTGGAAATCGGCGATCCGGCCTCCGGCACCCACGCCAGCGGGCGGACCGTCCCTGAACCGGGAGGGTTCTTCGGACACCCCCGCGGCCTCTCCACCCTCTTCTTCACGGAGATGTGGGAGCGCTTCAGCTACTACGGCATGCGGGCCATCCTCCTCCTCTTCATGACGGCGGCGGTGGCGGAGGGCGGGCTGGGCTGGGACGCGGCCAAGGCGGGACCCATCTACGGCCTGTACACGGCCATGGTCTACCTGACGGCGCTGCCCGGCGGCTGGATCGCCGACCGCATCCTCGGCCAGCGGCGCAGCGTCCTGATCGGCGGCATCGTCATCGCCCTGGGTCACGTCAGCCTCACCTTCCACAGCTTGGCGTTCTTCTACCTCGGGCTGGTCCTGATCGTCACCGGCACCGGGCTGCTGAAGCCGAACATCAGCACCATGGTCGGCGGCCTCTACTCGCCGGAGGACGTGCGGCGCGACGCCGGCTTCTCGATCTTCTACATGGGGATCAACATCGGCGCCTTCTTCGCTCCCCTGGTCTGCGGCTTCCTGGGGCAGAGCACCCAGTTCCGCGGCTTCCTCGCCAGCCACGGCTTCAATCCCGCCAACAGTTGGCACTGGGGCTTCGGCGCCGCGGCCGTGGGTATGACCGTGGGACTCATCCAGTACGTCCTCGGCGGACGCCGCCTGGGCAACTCCGGGCTCCTGCCGGCGACCACCGGCGACCCGGCCTCCCAGGCCCGGGACCGGCGCAACCTCCTCATCAGCTTCGGGATCTTCGCCGTCCTGCTCCTCGTGGCGGTGCTGGTGCGGGTCTCGGTGGCGGACGTGACCCGGTACGTCGGCTACTCGCTGCTGGTGATCCCCATCGCCTACTTCATCTTCCTCTTCAGCCAGCCGTGGACCGCCCAGGAGCGCAAGCACCTCTGGGCGATCCTCCTGTTCTTCCTCTTCGCGGCCCTCTTCTGGTCCGCCTTCGAGCAGGCGGGCTCGACGCTCAACCTGTTCGCCCAGCGCTTCACTCGCAACTCCATCCTCGGCTTCGAGTATCCGGCGAGCTGGCTGCAGGCGGTGAACTCCGCCTTCATCTGGATGCTGGCCCCCGTCTTCGCCTGGATCTGGATCGCCCTGGGACGGCGGCACCGCGAGCCGTCGAGCCCCGCCAAGTTCGCCTATGGGCTGTTCTTCGTGGGCGCCGGCTTCCTGGTGATGGTGGGGGCGGCCCTGGCCTCGGGACCGCAGGGCGGCCGGGTGACGCCGCTGTGGCTGCTCACCGTCTACCTGCTCCACACCGTGGGCGAGCTCTGCCTGAGCCCGGTGGGCCTGTCGACCATGACCAAGCTCGCGCCGGCGCGCGTGGTGAGCCAGATGATGGGGATCTGGTTCCTCGCCAGCTCCCTCGGCAACTTCATCGGCGGCCAGGTGGCAGGCGTCTTCGAGAAGTTCCCCCTGCCCTGGATCTTCGGTTCGGTGTTCGGCGTCTGCATGCTCTTCACGCTGATCGCCATCGCCCTCATCCGGCCGATCAAGCGGCTGATGGGGGAGGTGCACTGACCCGTTAGAGCTGCACCTGCATCCCCAGCTCCACCACCCGGTTGATCGGAATCCGGAAGAAGTCGGTGAAACGCTGGGCGTTGCGGGCCATCACGGCGAAGAGCTTCTTGCGCCAGAGGGCCATGCCGGGGTGGGAGCCGGGGATCAGCGTCTCCCGGCCGAGGAAGAAGGTGGTCTTCATCAGCTCCAGGTACAGCCCGTCCTCGCGGGCGCAGTCCAGCACGTCCTGGGCCTGCGGCGTCTGTGTGAAGCCGTAGCGGGCCGTCAAGCGGTAGAATCCCTTGTCCAGGGGCTCCACCTCCACGCGGTCGGCCGGCGAGAGCCAGGGCACCTCCTCCGTCACCACCGTCATCAGCACCACCTGCTCGTGGAGCACCTTGTTGTGCTTGAGGTTGTGGAGCAGCGTCGTGGGCGTGGCGCCGGGATTGGTGGTGAGGAAGACGGCCGTGCCGGGCACCCGCGGCGGCGAGCCGGGCCGGATGGAGCGGATGAACTCCTCGAGCGGCAGCCCCTCCTCTTTGAGGATGGTGGCGAGCATCTGCCGTCCCTGCTTCCAGGTGTTCAGCAGCAGGTAGACGATGGCGGCCACCAGCAGGGGGAACCAGCCGCCGTGGGGGATCTTCACCAGGTTGGCGCCGAAGAAGGCGAGGTCCAGCACGAGGAACGAGCTCATGGTGAGGATGGCCCGCAGCCGGCTCCAGCCCCACTTCTCCCGCGCCAGCACGTAGGCCAGGAGAGTGGTGATCACCATCGTCGTGGTCACCGCCATGCCGTAGGCCGCGGCCAGCCGGCTCGACTCACGGAAACCGAGGACCAGGCCGATGGTGGCCGCCATCAGCACCCAGTTGACCGCCGGGATGTAGATCTGGCCGATCTCCTCCTCCGACGTGTGGACGATCTCCATCCGCGGGCTGTAGCCGAGCTGCATGGCCTGGAGAGTGAGCGAGAAGGCGCCGGAGATGACCGCCTGCGAGGCGATCACCGTGGCGACCGTGGACAGCACGACCAGCGGATAGAGGGCCCACGAGGGGGCGAGATTGTAGAACGGGTGCGTCAGGCCCTTGGGGCTCGCCAGCAGCAGCGCGGACTGGCCGAAGTAGTTGAGCAGCAGCGACGGCAGCACCACGGTGAACCAGGCGAGGCGGATGGGCCGGCGGCCGAAGTGCCCCATGTCCGCGTAGAGCGCCTCGCCACCCGTGGCCACCAGGAAGACCGCCCCCAGGACCAGGAAGCCGCGCAGGCCGTCGTGGAGGAAGAAGCGCACGGCGTGCCACGGGTTGACCGCGACGAGGACGCGCGGCTCGTGAGCGATCCAGCGCAGACCCAGCGCGGCGAGGACGACGAACCAGACCATCATCACCGGGCCGAACAGGGCGCCGATCTTCGCCGTCCCCCGCCGCTGGATGACGAACAGCCCCACCAGGATGGCGATGGTGATGGGCACGACGTAGGGCCGGAAGAACGAGGTCGCCACCTCCAGCCCCTCGACGGCGGAGAGGACCGAGATGGCGGGCGTGATCATGCCGTCGCCGTAGAGCAGGGCGGCGCCGAAGAGTCCCATGGCGATCAGCGCCCAGCGGCCGCTGCCGCGGGTGCGGATGAGGGCCATGAGAGCGAGGATCCCCCCTTCGCCCCGGTTGTCCGCCCGCATGACGAACACCAGGTACTTGATCGAGATGACGATGATCAGCGACCAGAAGATCAGCGACATCACGCCCAGGACGTTGAGCGGCGTCGGGGCCACCGAGTGGGAGCCGAAGAAGCACTCGCGCAGGGCGTAGAGAGGGCTGGTGCCGATGTCGCCGTAGACGATGCCGAGGGCGCCGACGGCGAAACCCAGGAGGCGGCGGGGGCTCCAACCTGCCTTGTCTTGATGATCAGACTCTGGCTGCGGCAATTGGGGCCCTCGCCTCCCCGGATGTCATTTCCTCCGCTTCAGGCCTCCTGCAGGGCCTCGACGTTGATCGTGCTCTCGGCGAGCTGGGTCAGCTTCTTGTCCGCGTCCCCCTCCTCGTCGAGCGTCTGCTGCAGGAGCTTGGCGGCCTGCCCCTCGCCGAGGTGCTCGGCCCAGGTGCGGACGGTACCATAACCGGCCATTTCGTAGTGCTCGATCCGCTGCGCGGCGGAGATGAGGGCGGCGTCCATGAGGTCGGCCTCCATGTCCTCGGCCATCACCTCCTTGCCCTCTTCGATCAGCCCCTCCATGGCTTTGCACTTCTTACCGCGGGCGGCTTTGCCGAGACCCTCGAAGATCTGGTCCAACCGCTGCACGTGTCCCTCGGTGACCTTGAGGTGATCCTGGAAGGCGCTCTTCAACTGCGCGTTCGAAGCCTTCTTCACCATCTTCGGCAGGGCTTGGAGAATCTGCTTCTCGGCGCTGTACAGGTCCTTCAATTCCTCCACGTAGAGCTTTCTCAGCGAGTCGATCTCCATAGTGCGCTCCTTTTTTTCCGATAGCAGGCGCCATTGCCCGGCCGGACGGAATAGCAAGAGGGATGCCACAGGGAGAGGTGTGTTTGAAGCCCCTCTCTCCCGGCGGGCGGGAATGCGGTGAGAGAGGGGGGTTTTGGGGAGGGGGCTACAGCGTCTTCAGCACTTCCTTCTCGCCGTCGTCGTTCAGCTTGCCGACCCAGACGTTCAGCACCTTGCCGTTGTTGTCCACCAGCATGAGCGTCGGCGTGCCGGGGACCTTGATGGAGGAGAAATTGATGGGCACGACGCTGTCCGGCTGTACGCCGGCGCCGGTGAACTTCGCGGTCTCCGGCGCTCGGCTCGCCTCATCCGGCACGGCGGCCACGAACTTCACGGCCGAGCCCTGCTGGTTGCGCTGGTCGACGAGGTGCTTGTAGAAGGGGAGACTGTCGTTGCAGAAGTGGCAGGTGGGCGAGACCGCGACCACCAGGGCGCGGCTGGCGCCGGCCGGAACGGCCTGCTTCAACGCCGCGAACTGCTCCCCCTTCTCGACCTGCGGCGGCGCTCCCGGCGGACGGGGCGGGAAGAACTGGTTGCGGACCAGCACCACGGCGGCGATCGCACAGACGAGGATGATGGCGATGTTGGCCGCGGTGTCCAGCGTGCTCTTCTTCGGGGTTGGAGGCGTATCTGAGGCCATGGCTCTTCTCCTATGCCGGTCCCGTTCATGCGGACCGAGCTATGGTTCGAGCTACCGAGGTTAGCACAGCTCAGTTTGAAGAAAGTTGCTGACCTGGCTATCGGAGCGATTGGAGTCGATTGACACCGCGGCCCGGATCGGGCAGGGTGTTGGCCCGTTCGCGCCGAGGAGAAAAAGGAGAGAGATCTCGATGACCGCGATGACTGCCGACGGCTTCATGCGCGCCGTGGCCCGCCTGGTGCTCAAGGTCTTCTTCCGCGAGGTGGAGGTGGTCGGGGCCGAGCGCCTCCCTCTCGACCGGCCGCTGGTGCTGGTGGCCAACCACGTCAACGGGCTGATCGACCCCCTGCTGCTGATGGGACCGCTGCCCGTGATGCCCCGCTTCCTGGCCAAGAGCACCCTGTGGAAGATCGTGGTCCTCCGCCCGTTCCTCGACCTCGCCGGCGCCATCCCCGTTTATCGCCGGCAGGACGAGGGGGCGGACCCGAGCCGGGCTGATCCCCACAGAAATGCGGAGACCTTCGCCCGCTCCCACGACCTGCTGGCCAAGGGCGGCGCCCTCGCCCTCTTCCCCGAGGGGACGAGCCACAGCGACCCGGCGCTCAAGCCGCTCAAGACGGGCGCCGCCCGCATCGTCCTCGAAGCCGGGCAGAAATACCCCGGCCTCGGCGTCCGCCTCGTGCCCGTGGGCCTGCTCTTCGACGCCAAGCAGACCTTCCGCTCCCGCGCCCTCGTCCAAGTGGGGGAGCCGATCGACCCGGCGCCGCAGCTTGCAGACGTCGACCGGGACCCGGTGGCGGCGGCCCACGCCCTCACCGCCCGCATCGACGCCGGCCTCCAGGACGTCACCCTCAACTATGCCACCTGGGAGGACGCCCGCCTCGCCGCCCGCGCCGCCGACCTCTACCGTCGCCGGCACCCCGAGGTCCCGGGCAAGGGGAGGCTCTCCGAGAGCGTCGCCGTCCGCCGCACCTTCCTGGAGGGCTACCGCGAGCTGCAGGACCGCCATCCCGAAGAGACCGCCGCCGTGGTCGTCGCCGTCCGCGACTACGACGGCCTGCTCCACGCCTTCCACCTCCGGGACGACCAGGTGGGAGCGGCCTACCGCCTGCCGCCGGTGACCCGCTTCGTCGGGCGGAGCCTGCTGCGCATGCTGATCCACCTGCCCGTCGCGGTGGTGGGGACGGTCCTCACCTGGCCCGTCTACCGGCTGGTGGGAGCGATCGTGAAGCGGGCCACGAAAGACCCGGACCAGGTGGCGACCTTCAAAGTCCTGGGCGCCCTCCTCCTCTTCCCCCTGGCCTGGATCGCCGAAGGCTTCCTCCTCGGCCACTACCTGGGCCCCTGGATCGGCGCCCTCCTCGCCCTGACCGCGCCCTTCACCGCCTACGGCGCCCTCCTCTTCCACGACCAGCGGACCATCTTCTGGAGAGAATCCCGCGCCTACCTCCTCCTGCGCACCCGCCGCCGCCTCGCCGCCGAGCTCAAGGAGAAGCGGGAGACCGTGCTGCGACAGGTCGAAGACCTCGCCCTCCTCTGGGAAGCCGCGGGACATCCTCCTCTATAGGGGAACGACGCTCTGGATCTACAGACTCCAGTCCGGAGTCTGTAGACGTCGGCCTGGATCTACAGACTCTGATCCAGAGTCTGTAGATGCGCACCGGATCTACGGACTCCAGTCCGGAGTCTGTAGACATCGGCCTGGATCTACGGACTCTGGTCCGGAGTCAGTAGATGCGCGCTGAATCTACGGATTCCAGCCTGGAGTCTGTAGACGTCGGGCTGGATCTACGGTCCGGAGTCAGTAGATGCGCGCTGGATCCACGGACTCCAGTCTGGAGTCTGTAGATGCGGCCTGGATCTACAGATTGCTGAGGCCAGTTACTCGGGGTAGTCGGCCTTGAGGATACTCTCGAAGAGATCCTGCAGCTTCGGGTAATCCGCAGGCTGGAGCTGACTCTGGTCGAGAACCAGTTGGCCGATCCTGTAGAAGTCCCCACGGGATGCTTCGGGCAGCTTCGAGTCCTTGAAGCCGAGCTTGTCGCGCCAGAGCACGTGGCGGAGGAAGATCCGGTTCTTCCGCTGCTGGAAGAAGGCGGGATCGCTAGCAATCGCGGCGAGCCGGCCGGCTTCGACCCATTGGCCGAGGTCGAGATGTGAGGTCTCGAAAGCGTCTCTTGCCTGCCCTGCCAGCTCTGAGACCCTCCCGGCGAGCCTTTCCGGTGGGGTCCCATTCGCGATCGAGAGGGTGATGTCCTTGTAGCCCTTCGTCAACTCGTCCACAAAGAGTTGGCCCTGCAGAATCTGGAGGATCCGCGCCACGACATCCTGAGCCTGCTCGCCCTGGTTCGCCCCGAGGCTCACCTGCAGATTGACGAGTTGGACGCCCATCTGAAAAGACGCAAGACCCGAACGGACCTCCTTCCCCTCGTCCCCCGCCCCGCGAGCGGTGGGGCCACGCCAGAGGTTCCCGGTCACTCCCGACTTTCCTTGAATCGGCTGGGTGACCTGGGCTGTCAACAGAGCTGGCAATGGGCCGGCCAGGTAGTATCCGCCACCCAGGACCGTCGCGACCAGGATCGTGGCGGCCGCCGCCAGGGAAGGCCAGAGCCAGTTTCGCGGCTGCTTCCGCGAAGGGAATTGCGCCACGTTGTCCGCCGGTGCAGGCTCGGAGTCCAACTTGAACCGCACGGCGCCGATATAGACCGCGTAGCAATCCTCACAAGTGGCCAAGTGCTCGGCGATCTGCTTACTTTCCGCCTTACCGAGGATGCCGTCGATGTAAGCGGCCAAATCCTCGTCACTGGGCCAATGCTCCGAGGGAGGTGCTGGCGATGTGTTCCTAGGTACAAATTTCTGCATTTTCGTAAGCCACTCGATCCCCGCCACATACTTAGACGGACATCGATACAAGATTACCCCGTTTCGCGTAGAGCGCCTAGAAGTCCCGAGAGGGGGAATCCCAGGACCCGAAGATCTCCTCCACGTCCTGCCGCCGCACCCCCTGGCGCTCGAGCGCCCTTTCCAGCGTCTGCTTGATCTTGTCCAGCCGCCGGTAGAGGGGCTTCTGCTCCAGCCCGCGAATCCTGGCGATATCGGCGACCTTGAGCTCCGTCCACATCCGCATCAGGAGGCGGTCCTCCTTGGGGAGATCGGCGAGAGCCCGCTGGAGGGCGGCGTAGACCCGGCGCCTCATCGTCCCCCGCTCCTTCTCCTCGAGCCGCTCGTCCGGCCGGGGGTCCCTGGACGGCTCGGCCTGCAACCCCTCCTCTCCCACGAAGCGCCGCAAGTTCCTGGGAGGGAGCTTGGCCCGGAGATCGGCCAGCTCCGTCACGGACAGGTCCACCTTATGGTTGGTCCGCAGGATCTGACACGCCTCGTCGAACGAGCGCTCCTCCAGGACGAGCAACCGCTCCAGCCACAACGCGACCTGCCCCAGCCGCTCCGCCTCTGCCGACGGCCGCCACTTCCCCCAGATGGAGTTCTGGTAATCTTGTAAAAGACGCTGGATCACGACCGTGAGGTACGTCTTGAAGGTACTACTACCCCGAAACTGCCGAATCCGGGCGTAGCCATCGTCGATGAGCCTCAAATGGACGTGCTGCGCGAAGTCCTTGGCCTCCTCCCGGTGGAAGGGACACCGCCGGCAGGCAGCGGCGATGACCTTCTCGATGAGGTCCAGGTGCCCGAGGTAGAGCTGCTCGGGAGTCAGGTCGTCCGGCGGGGAGGGCAGGGTGGCCATGGGATTCGTGGTCGGCTTTTGCCTCGGCGTGAAACGGATGGTTGGATTCTATAGGAGTTCGACGATTGGTGGGCTCGGGGGGGCGGCAGGTGTCGCGTCTCCGGAGGGGGTGGGGTGCGGTCTGCCTTAGTTTTCCTTGGCAGGAAGCAGGCTTAGCCTAGCAGTCTTCCATAAGACTCTGTAGTCGTCCTCGACAAACTTGAGCTTGATCCAGGAGGAGAAGGTTTCCGCGTCCCCTACACTGTATGGGGGCTCTAGGAATTTGCGGGCTTTGGCCGTCTCATATTCCGGGATGGGCACAAACCTCTACCTCGCACCGCCGCTCAGCTTCCTCCGTGAGAAACATGGGAGCACATTCAATCATTGCAATGCATGCACTTTGGAGCTGTGGGGTCTCCCCAAGCTTCAGGCGTGGTATCCTCTCGTATCAGCCTACTATGAGAAACAACACACCCCGCTCTTGTGGGCTTGGCTATCCGCTGTTGCTGAAGATGTTCTCGCGAATGCTCCAGGAGCCATTGTGCGAAGAGCAGGGAAGATAATCACCGGGGCAGCCAGCCTCATGCTGGTAATTTTGGGGTTGTATGCAGTCGAATCCCGGTTAGGTCTGTTTTTGCCCGCCGGCTCTTCCCAACTCCGAGCTCGTTGGATTGCCGAGCACCCACGGGCGAGATCCACAGAAGGCAGGTTGTCCGGTGGTTTCCTCCACAGTCCCCCCAGCTTTCAGGCGAACACATCTTTATCGAAGGAATCAGGTGCCATCACTCGTGCCGTCGAGACTGAGGCGCAGAAGAATCCGTCGGCTCAGGCACTGGCGGACCTTGCCTTGCTAGAGCTTCTCGATAAAGCCCCGGAAAAGGCTGTACCACTTCTTGAACGTGCATCGTCTTTGGAGGGCAAGAATGCTTTTATCTGGAGCGACTTGGCGGCAGCCTATATAGCTCGATTTCAGAAGATTGGCTCGCCGTACGATCTCGTCCTTGCTCTTGGAGTAGCGGATCGCGCTGTCCAGGCTGGTCCCGGCATACCCGAGGCGCTCTTTAATCGTGCTCTGGCCTTGGAAAAGCTCTTCCTTTTCGAAGACGCGATTCCTGCATGGAAAAGCTATGTAGCCCATGAGGAGGATCGGGAGTGGGCTTCGGAGGGTCTGAGGCATCTCGACGAGTTGAGTCAGCCATCAGTGGCAGAGCGCTGGGAATCGGTCAAGAAGAAGCTCGATGATGCTGTGGAAGGGGCAGTGGCTCCGGATCTCTCCGAGGTTGTCCGAGGTTTTCCCCAAGCGGCTCGCCTCTATGCTGAAGAGCACCTTCTGCGGAAGTGGGCTGACACGTTCCTGGACCGAACCGACGAAGCTGGCCGAGCTCTCTCGCTTGCGCGTGGCATTGGCAAAGCCTTGGCTGCGCGGAACGGAGACCGAATGCTCCAGGACTCCGTGGCTGCAATCGACCGCGCGCTCGCCGGCGGCGCTAACTCTGTCCGTCTACACACGCTGAGGGAGGGCCATCAGGAGTTCGGTCGAGGGCTCGACGAGTTCGTGCAGCACCACGGGCGGACCGCGGGCCCCCATTTCGAGAAGGCCCGGACTGCTCTGAAGCAGGCTGGCAGCCCCTTCGAGGCTTGGGCAGGTTTCTACGTTGGAGCTTCCCTGTACTTCGTCTATCAATACGATCAGGGCCTCGGCGTTCTGAACCCTCTGCTCGCCGGGCTACCTGAGAGCCGCTATGGCAGCCTTGTTGCCCGAATACACTGGGCGATTGGGCTTGCCCATTCGGTCAGATCCAGCGTCGCCGTGGCGCAGGATCATTACCAAAAATCTCTTGCCCTCTTCGAAGCTCTGGGCGAGCCGGAGAACGAAGCCTATCTCCGCTATCTCCTCAGCGAGAATCTCGGTGACCTTGGGCGGCAGGAGGAAGCCTGGCAAGAACGCTATAAGGCACTTGCAGCGAGAGCGGTAATCTTCAATCTGTCACGTCTTCATAACATTCTTTTCAACTTCGCGGATGCTAGTCTTCGTGCGGGGCAGCCGGGCATCGGGCTTTACTTTCAGAACTCTATGGTCGATCTCGCTCTGCGAGGTAAGAATCCCTGGGAGGTCTCCGAAGCATTGCTCCAGCGATGCCGCGTTCTCTCCCAATTGGGGCGGACGAAGGGCGTGATGGCCGATCTTGCAGGGGCTCGTGAGTGGGCTCGGCAGATAGACTCCAAGGATCTACGAGAGCGGGTCGAAGCCGACGCGCTGCTGACCGAGGCCGATCTCGTGGGCCTAGCCAGCCCGACCGATGCCGTCGCTTCTCTCACCAGAACGCTGCAGGTCTATATCGAGAAGGAATACTATCCCCTTCGAATCCAGATTCATCGCCAGCGTGCCCGTGCCTACAAGGCTCTCGGCAACATAGATGCTGCCGAAGATGATCTCGACGCCGCCATCCAAGAGATAGAACGGGAGCGGGAGGGATTGCCTGCGGGTGAATTACGGGAGACCTATCTCGATCAGGCCCGTGCCGCCTATGACGAAATGATCCGATTTCAATTCGTAGAGCGAGGAGATCCCCTGAAAGCGCTGGATTATTCCGAGCACGCCAGAGCTCGTGCGCTTTTGGATCTATTCCCGGGGGCGGATCGGCGCGGGCCCTTTGTTTTGCCTGAGATCCAGGCCCATTTGGGACTCAATAAATTTCTTGTAGAATTTGCGGTCGTCGATGACCATGTCTACCTTTGGTTGGTGGGCCGTGACAGTCTGAAGTCTGCCGTTTCGCGAGAGAGCGTTTCGGAGTTGACTCGCCGGATCCATTCGCTGGCGGAAGTGATGAACCCTGCCGGAAGCCAGTTACCCAATGGCAGCCAGCAGGCATTGGCGGAGCTGGCCTGGCTGCGCGAGGCTTTGATCTCGCCTATAGAAAAATTGCTTCCGAATTCTGCAGAGCTCGTGTTCATACCAGATAAGGTGCTGTATGAGGTGCCGTTCCCGGCACTGTATGATAACGAAGGAGGTAAGTTTTTAGTTGAAAATCATATAATATCGATCTGCCCCAGCGGTGCGACGTTTGCGATTCTTCATGACATCGCGAAACGCAAGGCGGTATTGCCGCTCGATGACGTACTGGTGCTTGGAGATCCCGCCTTCGACAGATCAATATTTCAACATCTACCTCGTTTGCCAGAATCTGCCGTTGAGGCCCGAGAAGTAGCTGCTCTCTTCCTGCACTCTAAGCTCCTGATAGGCAAAGACGCCACCGATACCCAATTCGTCTCTCTTGCAAAGAGCGCATCGGTGATACATTTTGGTGGCCATAGCCTGGAAAGCAACCGTTCGGATCTCTCGATGCTGCTTTTGGCGCCTGATGTAAGTGCGGGGTCGACCGGGATCGTCTCGGCACTGGATGTGTCTCGCATCCCTTTCAGAGGTGCCCGCCTTATAGTTCTTGCCGGCTGTGGAACCGCAGCGGGCAGGCTAGCAGAGGGGGAGGGGCCCATGAGCATGGCACGGGCATTCATGGCGGCTGGCGTGCCCTCCGTAATCGGGAATCTGTGGAACGTTTCAGATTCGGCGCGAGTGTTGAAGGCATTATATTCCGATGTGGGTCTGATGATGAACCCTGCGGCTGCATTGAGAAGGTCTCAGTTAGAGGCTATATCGAAGAGGCAACAAGTTGGCAGATGGTCTGTGCTTGAGTCGGTTGGTGAGTAGATAAACTGATGTTGGAGGGTAATCATGAGCACACTTCACGTTTTGCTTACGGGTTTGATTGCGTTTGCCGATATCTCTGCGAATAGGGAGGTGATGGCTTTGTTTGTGAGGGCCGACGGAGCGAATGAAGAACATTCTCATTCGGGAGTGACCCGCCACTATCCTTACCTGGAGCTAAGCTGCGATGGGCTGGAGATCAAGAGAGAAGATGGAAGTTATGGGAAATTTCGTTGCGATTTGCTTGAAAAAAACGTTA
>DATARR010000020.1:0-3976 GCA_036264085.1 Thermoanaerobaculia bacterium
CCTCGGGAGCACGCTGCCGGATTACATGATGCCCTCGGTGTTCGTCGAGATCGCGATGCTTCCTCTGACGCCCAGCGGGAAGGTGGATCGCCGGACCCTCGCCGGCATGGCGCCGGCAGCCGGGACGCGCCAGGGCTCGACGGCTCCGTCGACGCTGGTGGAGCAGATCCTGGCGGGGATCTGGGCCGAGGTGCTGCACCTCGACGCGGTAGGAGCGGAGGAGGACTTCTTCGCGCTCGGCGGTCATTCTCTGCTCGCCACCCAGGTGGCGTCGCGGGTGCGTCAGGTGCTTGGGGTGGAGCTGCCGCTGCGCAGCGTGTTCGAGAAGCCGACCGTGGCCGCCCTGGCCACTGAGATCGAGAGCCTCCAGAAGGGGGAGAGAGGTTTCGAGGCGCCGCCGCTGCGGCCCGTGCCCCGGGAGGGCGATCTGCCGCTCTCCTTCGCCCAGGAGCGCCTCTGGTTCCTCGATCAGCTCCAGCCGGGCAGCTCGGCCTACAACATGCCGATTCCGCTCCGCCTCTCGGGAGCGCTTGACATCGCGTCTCTCGGCCGGGTGCTGAGCGAGATCGTGCGCCGCCATGAGGTGCTGCGCACCCGCTTCGTCCGTTCCGGCGGTTCTCCGGCCCAGGTGATCGATCTAGCCGAAAGCGTGGCGCTGCCGATGGTGGATCTTCAGGATCTGCCGTCCGAGCTGGGCCAAGTCGAAGCCGTCCGGCTCGCGGCGGAGGAGGCGGAGCGCTCTTTCGACCTTGCCCGGGGGCCGCTGCTGCGGGCGTTGCTGATGCGGCTGGAATCCGAGGCGCATGTAATCGTCTTCAACCAGCACCATGTCGTGAGCGACGGCTGGTCGCTGGACGTGCTGATGCGCGAGGTGGCGGCGCTCTACCCGGCCTTCGTCGCGGGGAGGCCGTCGCCGTTGCCTGAGCTGGCGATCCAGTACGCCGACTTTACCCTCTGGCAGCGCGGCTGGCTGCAAGGTGAGGTGCTGGAGAGAGAGATCGCCTACTGGCGGCAGTGCCTGGCAGGAGTGGCGCCGCTGGAGCTGCCCACCGACCGTCCGCGGCCGGCCGTGCAGACCTCGCGCGGCGCGCATAGACCCTTCTTCGTGCCTCGGGATCTGGCGGAGGCGGCCGTCGTCCTGGGCCGTCGCCAGGGAGCAACGCTCTTCATCGCCGGCTTGGCGGTCTTCGCGGCGCTGCTCCAGCGCACAGCGGACCAGGACGACCTCGCCATCGGCACACCGATCGCCGGCCGCAACCGCGCCGAGCTGGAGGGGTTGATCGGCTTCTTCGTCAATACCCTGGTGCTGCGGGTGGACGGCTCGGGCGATCCGGATTTCCTCGCGCTGCTCGCCCGTGTCCGAGAGGCGGCGTTGGGAGCCTTTGCCCACCAGGAGCTGCCGTTCGAGAAGGTGGTGGAGGAGCTGCAGCCGCAGCGGGACCTGTCGCGGTCGCCACTGTTCCAGGTGATGTTTGCGGTGGATACCGCTTCAAAAGGGGCGACGCTGGCGTTGCCGGGTCTGGAGTTGCAGAGAATCTCTTTAGGGGCGACAACGGCGAAGTTCGATCTGAGCTTCTCACTGTTTGATACCGGTGCGGGATGGGCCGGTGGGATCGAGCTCAACCTCGACCTCTTCGACGAAGCCACCGTCGATCGGCTGGCGCACCGGTTCAAGGTCCTGCTGGCGGGGATCACAGCCGAGCCCGGCCGGCCTCTCTCGGAGGTGCCGCTGCTGGATGCGGTGGAAGCCGCGCAGATCGCGGTCTGGAGCCGGTCGGCCGAGGCCGCCTCTGTATCGGGTTACCTCCACGAGCTGTTCGAGGCGCAGGCCGATCTCAATCCGGACGTGCCGGCTGTCGTGGCGGGTGGGGAGAACCTCTCCTACGGCGAGCTCGAATCTCGGGCCAACCGCCTGGCGCGCCACCTGCGGCGGTTGGGAGTGGGACCTGAGGTGGCCGTGGGCCTGTCCCTGCTGCGCTCGGCGGAGGGGCTGGTGGTCCTGCTGGCCATCCTCAAGGCGGGGGGCGTCTACGTGCCTCTCGATGCCGCCCATCCCCGCGAGCGCCGGGCCTGGATGCTGGCCGATGCCGGCGCGCGGGTGCTCATCACCCGGGAAGCCCTGAAGGGCGAGTTGGCGATCGGTGCGGAGGTCGTCGTCCTGGCCGTGGACTCGCAGGCGGAGGCGATCGGGCGGGAGAGCGCGGAGCGTCTGGCGGGAGTGGCGTCTCCGGAAGACCTGGCCTACGTGATCTACACCTCGGGCTCGACGGGCACCCCGAAGGGGGTGGGCGTCAGTCACGGGGCCGCGGCCTGCCATCTGCGGACCATAGTGGATACCTACGGTCTGGAGAGAGGCGAGCGGCTGCTGCAGACGGCGTCCTGGAGCTTCGACGCCTCGCTCGATCAGCTCCTGTCGCCGCTGACGGTGGGAGCGACGGTGGTGCTCTGGGAAGGCGATCTCAGCGTCGAGGAGCTGGGGCGGCAGGTGCTCTCGCAGGGGGTGACGGTGGCGGACCTGCCGCCGTCGTTCCTGCAGCTCTGGGCACGGGAGACTTCGGGGAGCGAGTCTCCAGCCCTGCCGGTGCGGCTGGTGATGACGGGGGGCGAGGCGCTGGCGCCGGAGGTGGTGCGCCTGTGGCCGTCGACGCCTCTGGCTCAGGCACGGCTGCTCAACGGCTACGGCCCGACCGAGGCCGTGATCACGGTGAGCTTGCATGAGGTTCCAGCCGGCGCGTCGTTGCCGGCGGTGCCCATCGGCCGGCCGCTGGCGGGTCGCTGGGCCCATGTCCTGGACCATCACGGCAACCCGGTTCCGGCCGGCGTGCCCGGGGAGCTGGTGCTCGGGGGTCTGCTGGCCCGGGGCTATCTCGGTCGGCCGGAGGCGACGGCCGAGCGGTTCGTGCCGGATCGCTTCAGCGGCGAGCGGGGAGCGCGGCTCTACCGCACGGGAGACCGGGTCCGGTGGTTGTCGACAGGCGATCTGGATTTCCTGGGGCGCCTCGATCAGCAGGTGAAGGTGCGCGGCTTCCGTATCGAGCCCGGGGAGATCGAAGCGGCGCTGGCGGGCCACCCGGCGGTGGCGCAGGCGGCGGTGGTCGTCACGGGCGATGGGGTGGCCCGGCGGCTGGTGGCGTTCCTGGTGGCGACGGGAGAGAAGCCGATCCCGGGTGCCTCAGACCTTCGCGTTTTCCTCGGCCGCACGCTGCCGGACTACATGGCGCCCTCGGGCTTCGTCGAGATCGCGGCATTGCCGCTGACGCCCGGGGGCAAGGTGGACCGCCGGACCCTGGCGGGCTTGGCGCCATCCTCCGGGGAGGAGGAGGGCTCGGCGGCTCCGTCCACGCCGGTGGAGCAGATCCTGGCGGGGATCTGGGCCGAGGTGCTGCACCTCGGCGAGGTGGGCGCGGACGCCGACTTCTTCGCGCTCGGCGGCCACTCGTTGCTCGCCACCCAGGTGCAGTCGCGAATCCGGGAGGCCTTTGGCGTCGATCTGCCCCTGCGCAGCGTCTTTGAGAGGCCGACCGTGGCGGCCCTGGCGGTCGAGATCGAGAGCCTTCAGGCGCAGGAGCGAGGCTTCCAGGCGCCGCCGTTGCGGCCCTTGCCACGCGAGGGAGATCTGCCGCTGTCTTTCGCCCAGGAGCGTCTCTGGTTCCTCGACCAGCTCCAGCCGGACTCGGCGGCCTACAACGTGCCGGCTGCCGTGAGGCTGACGGGCAGGCTCGACGTCGCGGCCCTGGCGGCGACGCTGCAGGAGATCGTGCGGCGCCATGAGTCGCTGCGCACCGCCTTTGCCGTGCGCTCCGGCCGGCCGGTGCAGGTGATCGCGCCCGCCGTGGACCTGCTCGTCCCCGTCGTGGACCTCGGGAGCGTGGAGCCCGGCCGCAGGGAGGCCGAGGCCCGGGCATTGACGGCCGCGGAGGCGCGGCGGCCGTTCGACCTGCGCCGGGCGCCGCTGCTGCGGGCCGTGCTGGTTCGG
>DATARR010000021.1:0-3976 GCA_036264085.1 Thermoanaerobaculia bacterium
CCTCGGGAGCACGCTGCCGGATTACATGATGCCCTCGGTGTTCGTCGAGATCGCGATGCTTCCTCTGACGCCCAGCGGGAAGGTGGATCGCCGGACCCTCGCCGGCATGGCGCCGGCAGCCGGGACGCGCCAGGGCTCGACAGCTCCGTCGACGCTGATGGAGCAGATCCTGGCGGGGATCTGGGCCGAGGTGCTGCACCTTACCGAGGTAGGAGCGGAGGAGGACTTCTTCGCGCTCGGCGGCCATTCCCTGCTCGCCACCCAGGTGGCGTCGCGGGTGCGTCAGGTGCTTGGGGTGG
The DNA here is from genome assembly GCA_036264085.1 of Thermoanaerobaculia bacterium. GTDB lineage: Bacteria > Acidobacteriota > Thermoanaerobaculia > Multivoradales > UBA5704 > DATARR01. Next base: position 300 of record DATARR010000021.1, read on the forward strand.
AGCTGCCGCTGCGCAGCGTGTTCGAGAAGCCGACCGTGGCGGCCCTGGCCACCGAGATCGAGAGCCTCCAGTCGGGGGAGAGAGGTTTCGAGGCGCCGCCGCTGCGGCCCGTGTCCCGGGAGGGCGACCTGCCGCTCTCCTTCGCTCAGGAGCGCCTCTGGTTCCTCGACCAGCTCCAGCCGGGCAGCTCGGCCTACAACATGCCGATTCCGCTCCGCCTCTCGGGAGCGCTCGACATCGCATCTCTCGGCCGGGTGCTGAGCGAGATCGTGCGCCGCCACGAGGTGCTGCGCACCCGTTTCGTCCGGTCCGGCGGCTCTCCGGCCCAGGTGATCGATCCAGCCGAAAGCGTGGCGCTGCCGATGGTGGATCTTCAGGATCTGCCGTCCGAGCTGGGGCAAGCCGAGGCCGTCCGGCTCGCGGCGGAGGAGGCGGAGCGCTCTTTCGACCTCGCTCGGGGGCCGTTGCTGCGGGCGCTGCTGATGCGGCTGGAAGCCGAGGCGCACGTGATCGTCCTCAACCAGCACCATGTCGTGAGCGACGGCTGGTCGCTGGACGTGCTGGTGCGCGAGGTGGCGGCGCTCTACCCGGCCTTCGTCGCGGGGAGGCCGTCGCCGTTGCCGGAGCTGGCGATCCAGTACGCCGACTTTGCTCTCTGGCAGCGCGGCTGGCTGCAAGGTGAGGTGCTGGAGAGAGAGATCGCCTACTGGCGGCAGTGCCTGGCAGGAGTGGCGCCACTGGAGCTGCCCACCGACCGGCCAAGGCCGGCCGTCCCAAGCTCGCGCGGCGCCAGCCGTTCATTCTTCGTGCCTCGGGAGCTGGCGGAGTCGGCCGTCGTCCTGGGCCGTCGCCAGGGAGCAACGCTCTTCATCGCCGGCCTGGCGGTCTTCGCGGCGCTGCTCCAGCGCACAGCGGACCAGGACGACCTCGCCATCGGCACACCGATCGCCGGCCGCAATCGCACCGAGCTGGAGGGGTTGATCGGCTTCTTCGTCAACACCCTGGTGCTGCGCGTGGACGGCTCGGGCGATCCGGATTTCCTCGCGCTGCTCGCCCGGGTCCGAGAGACGGCGCTGGGGGCCTTCGCCCACCAGGAGCTACCGTTCGAGAAGGTGGTGGAGGAGCTGCAGCCGCAGCGGGACCTGTCGCGGTCGCCACTGTTCCAGGTGATGTTTGCGGTGGATACCGCTTCCAAGGGGGCGCCGCTGGCGTTGCCGGGTCTGGGGTTGCAGAGAATCTCTTTGGGGGCGACGACGGCGAAGTTCGATCTGAGCTTCTCGCTATTCGATACCGGCGCGGGATGGGCCGGCGGGATCGAGCTCAATCTCGACCTCTTCGACGAAGCCACCGTCGATCGGCTGGCGCACCGGTTCAAGGTTCTGCTGGCTGGGATCGTGGCCGAGCCTGGACGGCCCCTTTCGGAGCAGCCGCTGCTGGACGCGGCGGAGGCGGCGCAGATCGCGGCCTGGAGCCGGCCGGCCGAGGTGGCCTTCGTACCGGGCTGCCTGCACGAGCTGTTCGAGGCACAGGCCGATCTCGATCCGGACGTGCCAGCGGTCGTGGCCGGTGGCGAGAGCCTCTCCTACGGCGAGCTCGAAGCTCGCTCCAATCGCCTGGCGCGCCATCTGCGGCGACTGGGCGTGGGACCTGAGGTGGCCGTGGGCCTGTCCCTGCTGCGCTCGGCGGAGGGTTTGGTGGCCCTGCTGGCGATCCTCAAGGCCGGGGGCGTCTACGTGCCGCTCGATGCCGCCCATCCCCGCGAGCGCCGGGCCTGGATGCTGGCCGACGCCGGCGCGCGGGTGCTCATCACCCGGGAAGCCCTGAAGGGCGAGCTGGCGGTCGGTGCGGAGGTCGTGGTCCTGGCCGTGGACGCGCAGGCGGAGGCGATTGGGCGGGAGAGCGCGGAGCGTCTGACGGGAGTGGCGTCTCCGGAAGACCTGGCCTACGTGATCTACACCTCGGGCTCGACGGGCACCCCGAAGGGGGTGGGCGTCAGTCACGGGGCCGCGGCCTGCCATCTGCGCACCATGGTGGATACCTACGGTCTGGAGAGGGGCGAGCGTCTGCTGCAGACGGCGTCCTGGAGCTTCGACGCCTCGCTCGATCAGCTCCTGTCGCCGCTGACGGTGGGAGCGACGGTGGTGCTCTGGGAGGGTGATCTCAGCGTCGAGGAGCTGGGGCGGCGGGTGATTTCGCAGGGCGTGACGGTGGCGGACCTGCCGCCGTCGTTCCTGCAGCTCTGGGCTCGGGAGATGTCGGGGAGCGAGTCTCCGGCCCTGCCGGTGAGGCTGGTGATGACGGGAGGCGAGGCCTTGGCGCCGGAGGTGGTGCGCCTGTGGCCGTCGACGGCCCTGGGTGCGGCGCGGCTGCTCAACGGCTACGGCCCGACCGAGGCGGTGATCACGGTGAGCCTGCACGAGGTTGCAGCCGGCGCGTCGTTGCCGGCGGTGCCCATCGGCCGGCCGCTGGCGGGCCGCTGGGCTCACGTCCTGGATCGACACGGTAACCCGGTACCCGCCGGCGTGCCGGGGGAGTTGGTGCTCGGGGGTCTGCTCGCCCGGGGCTACCTGGGCCGGCCAGATGTCACGGCCGAACGGTTCATGCCGGATCGCTTCAGCGGCGAGCCGGGCGCGCGTCTCTATCGCACGGGAGACCGGGTGCGTTGGTTGCCCACGGGCGATCTGGATTTCCTGGGGCGCCTCGATCAGCAGGTGAAGGTGCGCGGCTTCCGCATCGAGCCCGGGGAGATCGAGGCGGCTCTGGCCCGTCACCCGGCGGTGGCGCAGGCGGCCGTGGTCGTCGCCGGCGATGGGATGGCCCGGCGGCTGGTGGCGTTCCTGGTGGCCACAGGGGAGACGCCGGTCCCGGGTGCGGGCGAGCTGCGCGCCTTCGTTGGTCGCACGTTGCCCGACTACATGGCGCCCGCTGCGTTCGTCGAGATCGCGGCGCTGCCGCTGACGCCCGGCGGCAAGGTGGATCGCCGGACCCTGGCGGGCTTGGCGCCATCCTCCGGGGAGGAGGAGGGCTCGGCGGCTCCGTCCACGCCGGTGGAGCAGATCCTGGCGGGGATCTGGGCCGAGGTGCTGCACCTCGGCGAGGTGGGAGCGGACTCCGACTTCTTCGCGCTCGGCGGTCATTCCCTGCTCGCCACTCAGGTGCAGTCGCGAATCCGGGAGGCCTTTGGCGTCGATCTGCCCCTGCGCAGCGTCTTTGAGAGGCCCACCGTGGCGGCTCTGGCCGTCGAGATCGAGAGCCTTCAGGCGCAGGACAGAGGCATTCAGGCGCCACCGTTGCGGCCTGCGCCACGCGCGGGGGATCTCCCCCTGTCCTTCGCCCAGGAGCGTCTCTGGTTCCTCGACCAGCTCCAGCCGGACTCGGCGGCCTACAACGTGCCGGCTGCCGTGAGGCTGACGGGCAGGCTCGACGTCGCGGCCCTGGCGGCGACGCTGCAGGAGATCGTGCGGCGCCACGAGTCGCTGCGCACCGCCTTTGCCGTGGGCTCCGGCCGGCCGGTGCAGGTGATCGCGCCCGGCGTTGACCTGCTCGTCCCCGTCGTGGACCTCGGGAGCGTGGAGCCCGGCCGCAGGGAGGCCGAGGCCCGGGCATTGACGGCCGCGGAGGCGCGGCGGCCGTTCGACCTGCGCCGGGCGCCGCTGCTGCGGGCCGTGCTGGTTCGG
>DATARR010000059.1:0-183016 GCA_036264085.1 Thermoanaerobaculia bacterium
AGGGCAATATCTCCCGGAAGTCCCCTCTCTGGTCGCGGATTCCGAATCGGCTGGCGAATCTCTGCTCAAGGTCTTCTGTAACAAGGCGCTCATCGATACCGTAAAGCAGGTCCTGGGCCAAGCATGCACCGAGAGAAACGGCTTCCTTGAGTACCGGTTTACCTTCACGGTCTGCCGGGAAAACGCGTTCGAGCCGCGGCGATCGTCCATCAGCAGTCAACCATTCGACCAGTCCCTCCCGGATGATCGGCAGCACCGCCGACCTGCCCACGAGATAGAGGATGTCGAGGTCTCTCACGCCCGCGACATCCAGCAGGTCCCGGATCTCCCGCCACAACCTTTCCAGCCGTGGTCGCAGAGCAGCCTCCACCTCGCTGCGCCGGAAAGCCGTGGACGAACAGATCACTGGAGAGTTACGTTCATCGTAAAGGGTCGGCGTCAGTACCAGCTCGGATTGGTTGTCCCTGAAGAGGCGCAGCTTGGCGTCTTCGACAGCTAGGAATAGATCGTTCTGGTTGCGCTTGGCAATCGCCTGCAGCTCAGGGCTGTCAAACCTACGATCGATCCAGGGGATCGACCCGCGCTCTTCCGGGGAGAGACTGGCGAGCGCACTCTGCACCATCAGATCGGTGACGTCACGCCCACCCAGCCGCGCGTCGCCCGTCACACCGAGGATCTTGGGTCGGATCTCCAGGATACCCGAAGACCGAACGTTTTCGACCTCGAAGAGAGTGACGTCCGTCGTCCCCCCACCCATGTCATACACTAAGAAGGTGTACCTCTCCCGCTCGCGGAACTGGTTGTACATCCCCAGGATTCCGGCGGCGACCGATTCGTCGATCAGGCTGACGTCCCGGAATCCGGCCCGCTGGTAGACCTGCCGGATCGCCTGGACACGGCGCAGGCTGAACCGGGTCGGAACCGTGGCGATCCCGTGAGTCAAGCGGGCGCCGAGATGACGCTCGGCCTGCCGCTTCATCTCGTAGACCACGAAGGCCGCAAGGTCTTCGACGGGAAGATCCGTTCGTGTCCCCTGGAAGAAGACCGGCTCCACGCTCTCGGAGTGACCCGAAGGGAGCCCCAGTCGCCGTTTGAGGTTGCGTGCGAAGGTAAGGTGACGCGAGCCGCCGAAGTCTCCCCAATCGATTTCGAACGCCGGATCTTCGCCCTTCGAAGCGCAGACGATTTGAACGTCCGAAGGCAGAAACCGGCTCGCGCTCTTCTCGTCGTAGCGCGGTCGGAACGAGATCGAGAGCACGCGGCCAGGGGCATCCTGCTCTTTGGTACGGGTGGCCACCGCCGAAGCCGAGGTGCCGAAGTCGAGCCCCACCGGCATCAAATACTCTTGAGGCTCGCGCGAATCAAGGCGAAAGGCCAAACGCAGAGGCTCGAAGCCTTCTTCTCCCGACACGACCAGAGTCCCATCCCGGAGGCTACCCGGCGGCTTGCAGAAAGGGCACTCGATTCGCAACCAGAAACTCTCGTCCGGGGCGACCTTATGCGGGACTTCGAGGGGCCGCCCCAGAGAATCGAGCAGAACGAGCCGAATATCGTCTTCGGAACGCCCCCGTTGCCAAGTCAGCTCGGCCCCCTTCAGGGAGTAGTCGAGCATTCCGGCATTCCTGATTTCGATCTCGTGGAAAAGCGACTCCCTGCGCCATGGGTCGATCGGCTCACCGGATAATTCCTGGGGGAAGACCCGGAATTCCAGATGGTCGATTCCATCCCTAGGAAAGAGCCGGGCCGGCTTCGCCTCCTTGAAGGACAACCTGAGTGGAGGGAGGGGTACGCGGTCCGCCAAGTGAACCACGATCTGGCGCGGCTCTTCGCCCCGCAGGCACTCCGCGGCGTCGGCTTGGAGCACGATCCGGAGCGGGCTTCCCGCCTCCAGACGCACCGGGTCCGTTGGCTCCAGGAGAGTCAATCCGGCTCCCTGCGCCTCGAGCTCCGTCCACTCCACCCCCTCGGAGAGAGAGAGAGAGAGGACCAGCTTCGTGACCTGCCCTTTGGCCAGGAGGAACTCGCGCCGGTCGAGTTCCAGCCGCGGCAGCGGCCGGGTATGGATGGGCAGTCGCAGCGCGCCGATCGAAGTCCGGATGATCAGTACGGGGCGCTCCTCACCGATCTCGCCCGCACGCCTCCCCTGGAGCCGCAGCATGCCCCCCACCCGGAGGAGGAGCCCCTTGTTTACCGTTCCTTCGAAGGGAGGCTCGGCCGAGACCTCGACGCCGGCCGGCGGCTCGAAGCACAGAACGTGTAGTGACTGGCGGCCGGCATTGCGCAGCTCGATCTGACCGGGAGAAACCGCCTCGGTTCCCGGAAATCCATCCTCGGGCGGTGCCAGTACCATCGCTGGGGGCACCAAATCGAGCTGCCGCTGCAGCGTGCCGCAGAAACAGCAATGAACATCGCTGTCGCGGATCTCCCAGCCGCACACCGCACAAGATGGACCGTCAGACAACTCCAAGCCTCCCGACCGATTCCTGGTCTTCTAGTTTTCGCCTTCAAGGATCGACGTCTTCAGCACCTTGAGAGGAGGATCCTGCCAGGAAACGGTCTCCATGGACTGTGGGTCGACCGTCTTGAGCCGGCTCGTCAAGAAAGATTTGTCGGCTCCATAGTCGCTCCTGAGCAGATCTTCAAGCTTCGCCGCCTCATCATTGAGAATCAGGCGGCCATGGCTATTCACCTCCTCGGTCCCCGCTCCCGGACGGAAGCGCCAGCGCAGAGGAAAACTGCCGGCTGGATCGAGGTCGGCCAGCAGCACGGCGTAGAGCTCCACCTTGCGCTCCGGGGAGAGGTTTCGGATCGCGTCGCTCATCTGCCCGTCGATCCTCCGCGCGATCACCTCCTGCCGCTGCAGGGTGTTCAAAGCGAACAGCTCCGGCCCGAGCTCCGCTGGCTGGGGCGGCCGCTTGTCGAAATCCATGTAGGACCAGAGTGTCCGCCCCGAGGAGCCGCGGCGGGGGAGCAGCACCCCGGTAATCGTGCCGATGAGGAGCAGCCGGTAGGCCTCCAGGAAGCGCCGCACCGCCACGAAATCCCGCAGCACCACCTCGTCCGGGAATCTCTCCTCGTGGAAGTCGATGTGAACGGTCTCCCGCCTGAGGCTGGAGAGATAGGCTTCCTGGAAGTAACGGTCGATCTGGGGGACGCAGGGGAGCGAAACTCCCGCCACCTCCGAGTAGACGTAAAGCGAATCGGTGCCGAACGTGAGGAGCTCCTGGATGGCGCCCGAACGCGGGGGCTCGTTTTCATTCAGAGTGTCCTTGATCTTTTGCAGCAGCCTCCGGTTCTCGGCCTTAACAGTCTCGGGGGCGCCGAGAAATGCGATGTCCATGGCGGTGCTGTCCAGCTCTTTGAAACGATCCACCACCTCGCTGCGCGGCAGCCAGACGGTGGCGCGGCGAGCCCAGCTCCGCAATCCCTCCTCCACCTTGTCGCCACGGGTGCGGCGAAACTCCTCAATGACGTCGAATCTCACGGGCAGGCCGCGGAACCGCTCGAAGGCCAAGCCCTCGAGCGAGTTGGCAAAGCCGTAAACGCCGCTCAGAGCCACGGCGTAGGCCAGGTCCGCCGTCCCCTGGACCTCGAGTGATCTCAGGAAGTCCACCTCGAAGCGCTGGAGCAGCTCGGCGTTGACCTTGCGATAACCTTCCGCTGTCCGTACGCTGTAAGAGGCTTCCAGGATGCTCGCGTCGAGGACCTCTTCGAAGATCGCATGCTCCTTCTCCTGCTCGAACGCGGCGCGGCGGACAGTCAGCTCGGCGCGCACTTTGCCGAGGTCCTCCTCGAGCGTGACCAGGAATCGGTCGAGGCGTTCGAGGTAAGGCAACAGTGAGGTCCGCACGAACTCGACCGCGGTACGGTAGACCAACTCCTCGATCGAGGCTCCCGCCCATCCCCTCAGGTCGCGGCGCAGCCTTCGCAGGAGCGCCCGCTTGGAGGGGAGGAGCTTACCCGCCTCCTCCTCCGACTCCAACATGCCGAGCCGCCGCTGGATGCTCTCGTTGCGCTGCTGGGCCTGATGCCGGCTGTCCTCGGCCTCCGCGGTCCACCGCGCCGTCATCTCCTCCCGGAAATATGCCGCCGTCGCCTGAAGATAAGCACGGGCCAGAGGCAGGCGGAAGCGCGGGTCCTCCAGCCAGCCGCGGACCACACGTCCAATGCTTCCCACAGGAGCGACCCCGAAGGAATCGCGCCGGGCGGGATCGTCGTTGACAATGGCCCAGAGGTCATCGTTCTCCGGATCGAAACGGCCGAAGAGCTGCGTGGCGAGGATCTTGGGGTTTGCCAGGCTGATCCGCGCCAGGTAGTCACCGGGACGGGCCCGCGGATCCGAATCTCGCAGCATCTCGCGCTGCAGCTTTTCGCGCAAGGCGCGGACTTTTTGACTGGCGGATTCAGGCAGTGCATCGCGCCACTCGATCGCCTGCTCGTCTATCAACCGGTCCAAGTCGTCCCGGATCTGGGAATCCGAATTCTCGCCGTTGCGCGCCAGCGCCCGCAGCAGGAGGGTTTCCTCGATTCCCATCGGCTCGAAATGGTGCTTGCGGACCTGAAGGGAAAGGTCGCCGGGTGCCTCCGGGCTGGCGAGTAGTGAGTCGAGCAACTCGATGCTCAGACGATAGGCGCACCAGCGCCGGATGCGGTCCGCCGGGATGTACAGCTTACTCAGGCCGAAGCTCGAGAAACGGCAAGAAAAGACATCGGTAAAGAGGATGTTCCCCGATTCCCGATCCTCGTAATCCATATCCACCTTGCTCAGCAGGAACTGCTCGAGGTTCGAGCGCGTCGAGCGCTTGGCGGCGGCGAAGCTGCCTTCGTTGAAGTCGAGGAAAACGGCCTCGGCGACCATGTCGCAGAGGCTCTTCTTGTTCTGTGGCCCGAGCGCCTCGCGCGCCGCCTTGGACTGGTTGTCCAGCAGGTAGCAGGTGTTGAAGGGCGGCCCCTGGAGGTTCTTCGCCTCCCCTCGCGACCATTCGACCTTGAAAAGATGGTCGCTCTCGAAATGCGGACTGACCCTCACATCATCCCTGCGGCTCAGCAGGTCTTTGGCGAGGCTGTAGTGCTCCAACTCCTTCAAGGCCGCGTAGCCGTTGGCATAGATCGGTTGACCGGCCTGGCTGTTGACGTCGGGGTTGAAGACGCGCGGCAGCAGCAGGTAGCCCGTAAGGTTGGGAGCGTTGGCAGAGAGCACGTCCCGGGCAAAGAAGGCTGCGTCCAGGAACATACCGCTCCCGGTCCCGCCCGCCACCGAGCAGATGAAGATCACGTCCAGCCGGCCTCGGTCGACCTCCGGTTCCTGGACCGAGTGACGGCGGAACAGTGCCCGCAGGCCGTCCGCTGCCCGCTGGTCGAGCACCGAATTTTTCATCGCCAGCAGACGCTCCCGGATCTTGCGATGGTTGTGGAAGAAGGCCAGCCGGCCGAATGGCCGCTTCTGGCCGGCACCATCGATCACCTGGCCGTAGGAGGCAAGGGAAGGATCGAGCCAGGAGAAGATGTGCGGATGGCTCTCCGGATCCCGGAAGTACGCCGTGAAGCTGGCGCCGGGGAGTTGGGCGTCGATCTTCTCGTCCGGTGCGAACGCCACCTTCTCCATCAGGTAATCATATTTCTCCCCCTCCAGATCGAGGTTGCGCATGTCGGTGTCGATCCAGAGATAGGAAATAATCGGGAATCCCACCTCGCCGAAGCGCTCGTAGAAGCGCCGCCGGATGCGCAGCAGGACCTCTTTGCCAGAGCCGCCGAGACCGATCAAGAGCGTCGGCGCGATCTGTCGGACGTTGTTCCCGAGTTGGGCGTCGGTCTTGCGAACGGTGATCGCCATTTCAGACTCCTCAAACTCGCTTGCGGCTGAACAGGAGGATGATACCGAAGACGGCCACGATGACCGCCAGCACGCCGAATGCCGTAGGGCGGAGCCAGCTCGACAGCAACAGGCTGAAGACCAGAGCGGTGAGCAGGGTGAACACGAACCACATGCTCCTGCGGACGTTGGCCGGGTGGCTCTCGCCGTTCTCGACCAGCGGCGTCAGCAGAGTGCGGTAGAGCATGTAGCTCCCGACCGCTGAGGCCAGGATCCCGATGAGAACCCAGAACACCACGATCGGAGGAACGTCGGTGGAACTGAAGAGCCAATTCATGGTTGACCTCCTTGGACGACTTCAAAATTTCCTGCGCGCCGGCGCCACGCCGGGCGTGGAGCGCTGCCAGGGCGTGGCCCCTCCGCCTTTCCTCGCCCGGATCACCTGGAATCGCACTCGGGGTCCCCCCGAGCGCGGGCTGAGCTCCAGCGCTCCCCCCTCTCGCGACAGCCTGCGTGTCCGGCCGCCGTCCACGTTCCAGCCGGGTGCCGCGCTGAACCAGACGAACGGCGGCACTTGGTGGAGCGTACCCAGAAGGCCGGCAGGCCCGCGGACCGGATGACTGACGCGCACCCGGAAAGGCCTCTCGTCGAAACCTGGCCCGACGATCTGGTAACGCGTACCCCAGATCCTCCATAGCGCAAGCGCGGCTGCCAGCAATAGGGCCAGGGGCAGAGCGATCTCCCCCACGACCATGAAGGCCGGCACCGCCGAGTAGCTCATGAGGATCCTCACCGGCACTCTGCCCGGCTCGGATCGGGAATCTCCCGGCGCCGTCTCGCGGCCAGGCTGGATCCTCAGATGACTCTCGACGAATTTTTCCTGGAACAGCTCCTGGAGGCGGTAGACGCGAGACTGCACCTCGGGTCTTGGATCTTCGAAAATGTTGGCGGCCGTGCTGAACGCGCGGACGTCCTCGGGCAGAATGACGAAGTTCTTGCGGTCGACCTCGAGACCGAGCGTCAGGTAGCCTTCGATGATGCCAGGGTCCTTCCCCTTGGCCAGCGCCTTGAGGGAGGAGCTGAAGGTCCGGTCGAGGCGGACCGGCTGGAGCGACAGGGTGGCCTCGAGGCCGCTCCAGCCCCGGCCGATCTCCTCGATGTTGCGCTCCGAGAGCGTGGGGCGCACCTCTTTTGTATCGAAGTCCGCAGTGCGGAAAAACTCACTCGTCTCGAACAGCGGCCTGACGTTCCGGAACTGGACGTGCTCCATGTTCGAGCGCAGCCGGATCTTGAACGTTCCCGTGAACGTCTCTCCTTCCCGGCCTCTCCCCTCCAGTGCCCCATCCGGCGCCAGCCGCATGCTGCCGCCTTCGATCTCCATGGTGACTGAGTCCAACTGAAGCGGTTTACAGCGCAGGCGCAGAAGGGCTCGCGGCCGCTGGCGATCGAGCAGCGCTCCCACCCGGTCGAGGGCCGTGTGGAACTCTTTCTCGGCCCCGAGATCGAGCAGCGCCGCGTAGAGGACGACGGCGCGCGTTCCGGCATAGGCATCCGTCAGGTGGCTCGTCCCGTCCGCCCGGTAAAGCGTTCCCTTGAACGGCAGCTTGAGCACGAACAGGGTGAGTTGGTAGGGAGGGTTGCTATTGCGCAGCCAGTCGTAAAGCCGGTCGAGGTCCTGATCAGGCTGCTCATGGCTGGGCACGTTGTCAGTCAGCAGCCAGAGGCTGGATGCCGAGGGGTGCTGCTTGAGCGCCAGTTGAACGGACTCGAAGAGCCGGGTCTCTCCTCCGTACCCCTCAGTAGTCGGAGAATCAGGGGAGATGAGTCGGGTCGGCTTGCCGCGGTCACTCACCGCCCAGAGGACCTGGGGGCTGCCAGGGATCTGGTCCCGAAGCATCCTGACGGTCTCCGGCACGGCGTGGGTGTCGTCGAAGCCGACCATGCTGCCGGAACGATCGATGACCAGCAACGGCGACCCTGCCCTTGCCGGCACGGCTACGGCCGCAAGCAGTAGAACTCCGAGGCAGAGCGGTGAGGCGAGCTTCATCCGTCCAACGAGCTCCTGCGGCTCACAGAGAACCAGACGAGGTCTAGCGGGCCCTCTTCGTCTCGCCGCTGGACCGCCACGATCCCACCGGGGGCCAGGCGTGGCTCGGAAGGGGGGGCCGCCGCGAGCTCCGTCCGCCAGACCCGCCCCGGACTCTCGAGGTCCATCAGCAGTAGGGGCGCCGCGGCGCCGCGCTGCGCGAGGGGCATCAGGAGAGTGCTTCCAGCGCGGTCCCAATGCAAAGATGAACGGGCAAAGTCAGACATGGCGGTTCTCGAGTCCCAGAGGCGGCGCGCATCAGGCCGAAGGAATTGGAGTCGGTCGGCTTCCAAGAGTATCACCCCCTGAGGCGCAAGGAGCACCGCTCCGGCACCCGAAGGCAGGAAGGGGATGAAGCTCTTCGTCCCGGGTTGCCACCAGAGGAGCTTCCGTTCGCCGGGGAGGTAGATTCTCCCGGTCCTCGAGTCGTAGACCGGCGCATGGGGGCTCAGCGGTTCCGATACCCGGAAGGGAGTGGGAGGGCCGGGCTCGCGAACGGAGCCCAGGTAGACGCTTTGGTCGTCCGTGCAGACGAATTGCCCTTGCGGTAGCCAGGCCGGCTGCGACAGGAGGCCATGGGCCTCGATCAGCTTGCGCAGCGGGGATCGCAGCCAGAGGGAGCTGCCAGCGCCCGGCCGGTAGAGGGCCCGCAGCGCTCCCGATTCCCAGAGCAACTCTCCCTCGCCCTCTGGGAACCTATCGACGGGATCGGGAAGCCATGTCAAACCGCGCGGCTCGAGCCGCAGGACCTGCCGCGTGGTCAGGAGCCTCCACCCCGGAGGATCGTCGCCGCTCCTCCGCAGGTCGACGAACAACTCTCCTGGCTCCATATGATGCTCGCAGAAGGTTGCCAGCCGCGGACCGGGCTCCAGGAGCAGCAGACGCTCGTCCAACGAGAGCGCGATCCAGGCATCGGTCGCCGCGAGGCGAATCCGCTCGGCTCGCCCGACCTCGCGCGCCGACAAAGTCCTCGCCACGACCGGGGCAGAGAGCTCCACGTCGCGGTCCAACTCTGCCCAGAAGTCATCTCGCCAAGCCGCAGGCAGGGGCTCACCGCAGACCCTGCAGAAGAAGCCCCCAGCCCGTGCCCTGCCCCCACATTCCGCACGCGGGCAGATCCTCGATACGGTGCCGCAGTCCGGACAGAGCGCCGTACCGCCGAAGACCTCCCGGCTCGGCGGCGGCAAAACCGGGCCGCGATGGGGGCCGGGGCAGAGGTAATTGGGAGCCTCCAAGAGACTTGAATTGTGATTCTGTCGCGTACTCGGTTGCACGAAGCCTCCTGATGTCAGAGTAGGATCGGGGATACCCGGAGGAACCACTCGCAAGCCATTTCCCAGGAATTGAGCGGTTCTTGGTTCGAGATTCTTCGCTTCAACATCTCATTGCACAGGAGAGCTATTACAACACAATCGCCGATTACTACCACTTCGATCAAAAATCGCGCGGTGCCATTTGGAATGAATGGGAACAACATTCCCATTACTAAAACGGCAAAAATGAAAAGTGACATGACGTGCCTCAACCACATGCAAAATTTTAACCAAACACCGCAGCCTGAGCAGACAGAAACAACTATCCAGTAAACCAAGGGGATTAATAGTGCCACTTGCCATTCACCAGACAGGGGTAAAAAATCCATGCGGCGCAGACTCATCGATTGGATGAGCGCTATAGCTGCAAAGGCGAAGGCGACAGACATTATAAGGGCTATTGCGGCCGAGCCCAGCAAACTTAAGCGAGTTTCCTCAATTGTGGTAATTACGCGTAAAGACCCGAGATTGCCCTCCGTCCAGAATTCAGAATTGTCACCTTCTACTTCTTTCGGAACCTTGACCGGCTGTTCCCAGATATAAGATGGCGCTCCTCGATCCGTTCTCTTAAATCTCCAGAAGGTCTGAGGTTTAAAGAAAAACGCAAACATGTTTTTCTTTCCTTTGAAGGATGTCTGGGAAAATCTAGGTCCCTTTTTGGCGATATTCGAATCCAAAATCCTCGACCTGCTGTCAACAAAGTTTGCTACGTGGTATACCATTCCAAAAATTGGAATTACGTCAAGCTCTACCTCGCCAGCCTCCTCAGAGAGCGTAGGGCCATCCTCTCGCAAAACTCTGCGAAAACGAGAGCGACCAATTTTGTTTCTTATGTGCCGATGGTGATAGATTCTCATGAATGACTCTTGTGGTGCGGTAGCAGGGGAAATCCCATCACCGGTGATGCTTACAGACATCAGCAAGGCTCTGTGGCGGAACCACATAAGGATCATCCCCACGACGCATGCCAGCAGGGATGCACCAGCAAAAAACCGTCCCCTGATGCCTCCAAATTTGCACATATCCCGCCAGAATAGTGAAGCGCTTTCACTCACACCTAACGGTGCATCTAAATTGATATCCAAGAAATGCCTTATGCCTTTCTTGCCTTCAAGAGAGAAATCGGCGATCCAGGCTGGTGGATAATTTGCCAATCTGGTCTCGGATATAGGAATTTTAATTTTTTGCGTTTGGATGGCCCATCCAGCCGCAGGGTTACTAACTCCATAGATAGGGAATCTTTCTGAATAGATGATTGGCCAGAGATTGGGCTCTAGATTGTCTATCTTTTTCCTGACACTCACGAGAAGAGCTCCGTCAATTTTTCCTCGGGATAGTAGCGCCAAATTTAACGGCACTTCTTCATCGGTGCCGTTCAGAACGTCATCCGGCAGGATCAGCGAGTAGTCGCCGGTATTGTTTGGGGGAAGTGCGCCAGTGATACCCAATTCGGTGGTGCTCGGATAGGCTTTTCCCGTGGCTGTTGGCAGGTCAGGACCAGAGTTGGATATCAAGCAAGGGAAAATACCAGGATCACGCGCCAAGGCCAAGCTGTTGCGATCCTCGAAGACCCCTTCATCCGTCGGCGAATGCCAGATCGTAGCCTGAGGTCTCAAGTCCGAAACCTTTGGGCCGACTCCATCTCTCATTCTGCGCCTGCCTTCGACCCAGTCAGCATGAACCAGTTCCTTCAGCTTGGTATTCTTGGTAAATCTCTGGTCGATGACGAAGGCTAGACCACGCGCAGGGATCTCTGAGCCTTTTGATGGCGGTGCCACGAAGTTCAAGGCGTCTTGCAGAAAGCTTGAGGTCTTGTCTTTACCAAAGAGCGGAACGAAGCCGCGAGACTCCGGAGGCTCGTTAATCCCGTCTGTAAGTACGACGTAATATCTAAGAGCCTTTGGGCAATCCCGGTGTTCGGAGCGGCCCAGCAAGCCGATTAACGCCTGCAGATTCGTGTGGCCGCGCTGCACTGGTGCTTGCTTCAAGGCTGGGAGCAACCAAGTCTCGATCTCACCATTGGAGCGGCTTTCGCTAGCTTGTAACGCTTGTATCCAAGAGAAATCAACATATTTCGGACCGGTCCCTTCGCTATAACCTTCCCCAAACGTATCAAACCGGAGAGTATCCTTGTCCTGGAGCGGCAGCGAATGGATCAAATGAACTACCGTGTCCAGCGCATTCTTGTCCTTGTCCTTATAGCTCCCCGAGATGTCGAGGACTATATGCCAATCGATCGGTTGGTTGAGAGATTCTGCCAGTGCCTTGCAGTAGGCGTCCTGCGCGCTATTGAAGTCAGACAGCGACAAGAACTGGACATTGGGACCCTTCGGAGACTTGGCCGGAGCAGCAGAGGCAGCCTCGCTAGGCAGAGAGAGTCCGATTCCTATCGCCAGGGCCCAGCCAAGACCACAGAGCTTTGCAGAACTCATCGAATCCTCCGAAATTTATGAACCGCAATCCGGCCCTCGAGTAAAACCGGTCCCACGGCGATGCTGTCGTCAGAAGGAATATTGCCAGCAATCTATGCTTCTTTTCTGATCCTATCAAAGGAAGACCTCCCCTGGCAACCCAGGATGAGTGCCGCGATCCCGGTCGCAGACTCTTATCAGGACACCTACAGGAGGATTTTGTGTAGCAGCATGGGACGGGCTGCAAGACGTCGGTTGCCAGCCAGGAAGAGCTCCCGCCATTGAGCCCCACCCCGCCCCCGTGGTATCCCTACCCCATGAGCGCGAGCCCCACCCCCATCCTCGTCGTCGTAGACATGCAGCGCGACTTCATGGAGGAGGGCGCTCTGCCGACGGTTGAGCCCAGCTCGATCGTCACGGGGCTCAACGTGGCCATGGCGGCGGCCCGGGGGCGGGGGTTCACCATCGTGGCGACTCGGGACTGGCATCCCGTCGACCATGAGAGCTTCCAGAAGAATGGCGGCATTTGGCCTGATCACTGCGTGGCCGGCACTCCCGGCGCGGAATTTCATCCCGGATTGCGGTTCCCCGAGGGGGTGGTCGTGGTCTCGAAGGGGAGCGAACGGGCAGGGCTCGGCTACTCTCCCTTCGAGAACGCCGCCATGGTCGACCTCGTCCGCCGGCAGGCCGGAGCCACGGTCTACGTGACCGGCGTGGCGCTCGAGTACTGCGTCCGCGCCACCTGCCTCGACGCCCTGAAGTATGGCGGCCGGCCGGTCGCGGTGATGCCCCTGATCCGCTCCGTCAGCCGCGACGCGAAGGTGTTGCAGGAGGTCGAGGCGGAGCTCACGGAGGCCGGGGTCGTGTGCGTGCCACAGGTACCGCCGGAGCTCGCCTGATCTCGACCCGGCTAGGAGCCTTGCTTCAGCCGCCAGGCCCCGCTGGCTCCAGCCGGGAGGTGGAAGGTCCAGCCTTCCGCTCCCTTCACGGCCTCGTCGCTCGGGCCGAAGAGACGCTCGGCCGAGCCGGCTTTGAGGTCGTAAGGGCCGGCCTGGATCTCCGTGGTGCCCAGGTTGTGGAGGACCAGGACTCGCTCGCCGGGCGCGTCGCGGACATTGCGCAGAAAGGCCAGGACGGGCGTGCTGGTCCTGGTCGGGGAGAGGACGGTCAGGGTCCCCTTCCTCAGGGCCGGCGAGGCGTGGCGCAGGTGGATCAGGCGGCGGTAGTGGGAGAGGAGGGAGGCGGGATCGCCGGTCTCCGCCGCCACGTTGGCCGTCCGCCAGCCCGGGGCGAGGTCGAACCAGGGCTTGGCGGCGGTGGTGAAGCCGGCGTTGGGCGTCGCGTCCCAGGGCATGGGGGTGCGCTTGAAGGGGTCCGGTCCGCCTGGTCCGTTCTGGAGCCCCAGCTCTTCGCCATAGTAAAGGAAGGGGGCGCCGGGGAGGGTCAGGAGGATGGCGGCGGCAAGCCGGAGCTTCGCGGGATCGTTGCCGAGTTGGGTGGCGAGGCGCGTCTGGTCGTGGTTGGTGAGGAAGGGAGTGTCGATCACCCCGGGCGGATAGGCCTCGTTCACCTCTTCGAGCCGGGCGCCGAGCCCTGAAGCCTCGCCCGCGTTGACGCCGTCCAGGATCTCTTTCGCCAGCGGGAAGTCGAAGCTCATGGGCAGCTCGTCGCCGCCGGCGATCTGGGCGGTGGAGCCGAAGTAGGGGGCGATCTGGTCCTCCCGGTCCGCCGCGTTCTCCCCCACCATCACGGCCTGGGGCTTGGCCTGGCGCACGGCGGCCGCGAGCTCCTTGAGGTAGGCGTGGGTCTGGGGCTGGTCGTTCTGCATCGGGCCGGGGCCGTTGGCGAAGAGGTGGCGGCTGGCGTCGAGGCGGAAGCCGTCCACGCCCCGGGCGAGCCAGTGGGTGGCGATGCGTTTCATCTCCTCGCGCACGGCGGGCTCGTCGTAGTTGAGGTCCGGCATACCGCCCCAGAAGATGCCGTAGAAATATTGGCCGTCCTTGTCGTTGTGATGCCAGGTGGGTCCGCTCCCCCAGGGCTGGGTCCAGCCGGGATCGTCGCCGCGCCAGACGTACCAGTTGCGGTGACCGGACTTCGGGGATGAGGCGGCGTCCACGAACCAGGGGTGCTGATTGCTGGTGTGGTTGAGGACGAGGTCGAGGATCACCTTGATGCCGCGCCGGTGGGCCTCGGCCAGGAATTTATCGAAATCCGCGCCGGTGCCGTAGCCGGGCTCGATCCTCTCGTAGTCGATGGTGTCGTAGCCGTGGTAGCTCGGCGAGAGGAAGACCGGCATCAGCCAGAGGGCGTCCACTCCGAGGTCCTGCAGGTAGTCCAGCCTGGCGGTCAGCCCCCGGAAGTCGCCGATGCCGTCGGCGTCGGAGTCCTGGAAGCTGCGGACGAAGACCTCGTAGAAGACGGCCCCCCGCGCCCAGTCGTGGTCCCACTGGGGAGGCGTCGCCCGCGCCTGCGCGCCGGTGGAGAAGAGGGCCAGCGCGGCGAGGAGGACGAGGAGGAGGAGACGACGGGGGAGAGGGGTGCGGCCGTCCGGGGAGGTCATGGGGAGTATTGTAGAGGCAGGGTCGTCGCACCGCGCACCGTTGGCAAGCCCCTTGCTCCCCTGCAAGCCACCATGGAGGGCTCGGACCGCTGGCGCACGCTCTGGAGAGACCTCAAGCAGCAGGGGCCGCGCCCGCTGGCGCTGTTCCTGGCCATGCTCTGGGCGGTCGTGCTCTTCTTCGGCTTCACCTGGTCGCACTGCTTTTTTTCCACCTGCCCGGACGTGGGGAGGCTCGCGGCGTTCCAGCCCGGCGGCGCGCCGCTGCTCCTCGACCGCCACGGCGAGGTGTTCGCCGACCTCGCCCAGGCGGAGCGCCCGGTCGTACCTCTGTCCTCGCTGCCCGGGCAGGTCGCCCAGGCCTTCCTCGCCGTCGAGGACAAGCGCTTCTACGAGCACCGCGGAGTCGACTGGACGCGGGTGGGCGGCGCCATCCTGGCGGACCTCCACTCCGGCGATTTCACGCAAGGCTTCAGCACCCTCACCATGCAGCTCGCGCGCAACGTCTTCCCCGAGCGCATTCCCGGCGAGGAGCAGACCACCCGCCGCAAGCTGCTGGAGATCCGGGTGGCGCAGGAGATCGAGGGCCGGTACTCGAAGGAGGAGATCCTCGAGCTGTACCTAAACCACATCTACTTCGGCAACCGCGCCCGGGGCATCGAGGCGGCGGCGCGCCAGTACTTCGGTGTCCCGGCCAAGGAGCTGAGCCTGCCTCAGGCGGCGCTGCTCGCGGCGCTCCCCAAGGCGCCCAGCCACTACGACCCGCGCCGCCACCCCGACAAGGCCCTGGAGCGCCGCAACCTGGTCCTGTCGCTGATGGAGGAGCAGGGGCGCATCCCGCGGCGGATGGCCGAGGAGGCCAAGACGACGCCGCTCGGCATCGTGCCGCCACCGCGCCAGGCGCAGGTGGAATCCGGGCTCGCTCCCTGGTTCGTGGAGCAGGTGCGGCACGAGATGGAGGAGCGCTTCGGCTCGAACCTCTACACCCGGCCCCTGCGCGTCGTCACGACGCTCGACTCCGCCGCCCAGCGCGCCGCCGAGGAGGAGCTGCGCGGCCAGCTCAAGCGGGTGGAGAGCGGCGAGCTCGGCGCCTTCGACGGGCCGCGGTACTCCCCGGCGGCCGAGGCGCCGGCGGGCGGCACGAAATACCTCCAGGGAGCGGCCGTGATGCTCGACGCCCGCGACGGCGATGTGCTCGCCTGGGTCGGCGGCCGCGACTACGCGCAGTCGCAGTTCGACCGCGTGGTCCAGGCACGGCGGCAGCCGGGGAGCGCCTTCAAGCCGTTCGTCTATGCCGCGGCTCTCGCTCACGGCTGGGTGCTCAGCCAGCCGCTCGTCGACCAGCCGCTGCGGGTGAGGATGTCCAACGGCCAGGTCTGGCAGCCGCGCAATTTCTCGGACCGCTACGAGGAACAGATCTCGATGCGCGACGCCCTGGTGCGCTCGAAGAACGTGGCCACCGTGCGCCTGGCGGATGCCGTGGGGTTGGGCGAGGTCTCCGCCCTGGCCAGGACGGCGGGGATCAGCGAGCCGATCCCGGCCGTCCCCGCCATCGCCCTGGGCACCGTGGCGGTGTCGCCGCTGGAGCTGACCTCGGCCTACACGGCCTTCGCCAGCCTCGGGCAGGCCGCCGAGCCGCGGCTGATCCTGCGGGTGGAGGACGACAACGGCAAGGTGCTGTGGAGATCGGCGCCGCGCCGTCACCCCGTGCTCGATCCCGCCGTCGCGTACCTGGTGACCAACGTGCTGTCCGATGCGCTGGTGCGAGGCACCGGCAACCTCGTCCAGCAGACCGGTCTCCACGCTCCGGCGGCGGGAAAAACCGGCACCACCAACGAGGGTAGCGATGCCTGGTTCGTGGGCTACACGCCGGAGATCGTGGCCGGTCTCTGGCTGGGTTTCGACCAGCCGCGGCCGATCCTCGCGGACGCCACCGGCGGCCGGCTGGTGGCGCCGGCCTGGGGGCGGATGCTGGCGCGCGTCTACCAGAAGCGGCCCGAGCCCAAGCCCTGGAGCGTACCCGCCGGCGTGGTGTCCCGCCCGGTGGACCCGGCCACGGGGCTGATCGTCGCGGCGGGCTGCAGCTCGGCGGGTTCCCCGGCCCGCGAGCTGTTTCTCGCCGGGAAGGAGCCGGCGGCCTTCTGCCCCGGCCGGGAATCGCCGCCCGCCGACGGCTTCCCCTCCCAGGGTCTGCTGGCCGAGCGCGAGAAGGGGCAGGAGGAGGCCAGGAGGGCCGAGCGGATCGCCAGGGCCCGCCAGGAGGAGCAGCGGAAGCTCCAGAAACAGCAGCAGGAGGCCGAGCGGATCGCGCAGGAGAGGGAGAAGAAGGATCGGCAGGAGAAGGCCGCTCTCCAGGCGCGCAAGGACCAGCTCGCCCGCGAGGAGGCCGCGGCCAGCCGGCGCGAGCGGGAGATCGCGGCGCGGGAGGCGGCGGTGCGGAGGGCGCAGCTCGATCGCAAGGAGCGGGAGCTCGCCGCCCGCGAGGCGGCCCTGCGCAGGGCGGAACGCGCAAGGCGGGAGGAGGCGCGGACGGCCCAGGTGTTTGAGCAACAGGGGGAGCAGCAGCGAGAGCAGCAGCGGCGCGCCCGCCAGGACCAGGACGAGGAGGCCGGCGCCGACGACGCACGGCAGGCAGCGCCCGCCGAGGACGACCTCTCCGGCTGGTGGGAGCTGACGAACACCATCCAGTCCACCAACTACGAGCAGTACCGGGGTCTGCGCCTGGGCTACCGTCTCCAGCTCGAGCAGGACGGCGACCATCTCACCGGCCGCGGTCAGAAGTGGACCGAGGACGGCCGCCCCATCCCGCCGGGAGCGCGGAGCCCGATCAGCGTCAGCGGCAGGATCGACGGCCGCCGGGTGACCCTCCAGTTCACGGAGCGAGGGGCGAGGCGCTCGGCCGCCGGCGGCTTCTCCTGGCAGCTCTCCCAAGATCGCGGAGCGCTGCGCGGCAACTTCTGGAGCGACGCCGCGAACGCCAGCGGCAGCTCGGTGGCCCGGCGGATGGATTAGGTTCCTACCTTCCCTCGCCCACGATCTGCCGCGCCAGCTCCACCGCCGACAGCGGCGCGCACCCCTCGGCGTTGTTGTTGATGGTGCAGAGGAAGAGCCGGCCCGCGGCCAGGGCGGCGCGGGCGAGGTCCGCCACCGCCCGGCGGGAGGCGGGATCGGGGGCGGCGAGACGGTTGAAGGGGGCGTAGCGCCGGCCCGCCTCCTCGTAGGTCAGGCCCGGCCCCAGCAGCCAGCGGAGGATCGTCATCGGCCCCCGGTCCGAGCCCGATAATTGGGCCTGCGCGCGGACGTCGGGCATCCGCGGATGGACGTTGTGGCAGTGGCAGGCGCCCACGGCAGCCAGGGTGTCGCCGTACTCGGCGTTCACCAGCTCGCGGTTGCGCAGCTCGACGGCGTAGACCGGTCCCCGAGGCAGAGCAGCGAGGAAGGCCCCGAGGCGCTCGGCGAACCAGCCCGGCGTGCCCAGGCTCTGAGGGGCGAACTGGAAGAGGAGGGCGCCGCCCCCGGCGCCGATCCCCTCCACGAAAGGCGCCACCACCTGCTCGGCTGCGTACGCCGGATCGAGGAAGAGGGGGTTGGCCTGGCCGCGGTGGACGCCGTAGCGGTCGTGGTCGGGCCAGCGGGCCACGGTGCAGGCCTCGTGGGCCTTCACCAGGAACTGAAACCCCGCCGGCACGACCTCCCGATATGCCGCCAGCTCCGCCGCCTCGACCGGCGCGTAGTGGGTGCGATCGACTCCCACGCCCCGGAACAGCGGGTGCCGGGCATAGGCCGCGAGCCCCTCCCGCGCCAGCTTGGACTGCGAGTACGAGCGGTCCCACACCAGCCCCGCCCAGCCCGGGAACGACCAGGTCGACCCTCCGAGATGGATCTCCGGTGGCAGCCGGCGGCCCAGCTCCTCCACCTCCGGCGGCTGGGAGGCGGCCCCGACGCCCTGGCGCGGCGGCTCGGGCGGCGGTCCGAGGTCGAAGAGGGTGAGCTGGTCGTCTGGCTTGCGACGGGCCATGCTCCGCAGTTTATTGCGGAAAGCCGTATCGCGCCAGACCCTGGTTACGGGAAGCGAGCACGCTCGCACGCCGCTTCGATCTGCCGGGCGATCTCGTCCCAGTCGTACCCCGCGGCGCGGGCGAGGGCGTTGGCGCGCAGGCGCGACCGTTCGGCGTCGTCCGTCAGCAGGCGTTCCAGGGCGCGGGCCAGGGCGGCGGGCTCGGGAGCGGTGCAGAGGCCCTCGATCCCATCCCGCACCAGCTCGGGGACGGCGCTCTCGGAGGACTCGCAGTAGACGACCGGCAGGCCGGACGCCATGGCCTCCAGGGGGAAAAGGCCGAAGCCCTCCCGCTCCGAGGGCTGGACGGCGACGCGGGCGCGGCCGAGGCTCGACCAGACCTCGTCGTAGGTCTCGACGTGGCCGCGGAAGTCCACCCGGTCCGCGATCCCCAACTCGTCCGTCAGGCGCACCAGCGTCTCGCGGTGGGGGCCGTCGCCGAAGACGGTGAGGAGCACGCCGGGGTGGCGGTCCGCGAGCAGCGCCACGGCCCGCAGCAGGAGGTCGATCCGCTTCTCGCGCAGCAGCCGGCCGGCGTAGACGAGGGGCGGCCCTTCGCCGTGGCGGGGCGCTTCCACATCCACGGCGCGGGCGGCGCGCTGCACCTCGTCGACGTGGATGCCGCAGGCCACCAGCTCGACTCCACGATGACCTCGATGGCCGAAATGACCGCGCCGGTTCTCCAGGCGCTCCTGGGTCAGCCGGCTGGTGGCGGTGACCGCCGTGCCGAGCTGCGCGGTGAGCCATTCAATCGCTTTGTAAACCGGGGCCTTGAGGCGGCCCACGTAGCCCTTCCAGTAGTCCCCCCAGTACTCGTACCAGGTCACCAGCAGAGGCTTGCCCGCCAGGGCGCACTTCAGGGCCAGGGGGAAGAGGTGGACGTAAGGCATGTTCGCCGTCTCGACCACGTCGTAGCCGGAGACGTCGAGCCGGAGGATGGTGAGGGCGAAGCGGATGGCCAGCCGCGTGCTGCGCCGGCCGGCGGCGTTGGTGAGGCTCTCGCGCTCGCCGAGCGAGAGGACGCGGACCCCCGGCGGATCCGGCGACGGCCGGGCCTTGCGGAAGCCGGCCATCGTCACCTCGTGCCCGCGGCGGGCGAGGGCGATGGCCAGCTCGTGGTTGCGGCTCTCGACCCCGCCGAGGAAGTCGGGGTAGACGGCCTCGTACAGAAGGAAAATCTTCAAGCTGCTTCCAGGGAATCTACTTCCAAGGGATCAGGGAGGCGATCTCGGCCGAGCGGCGGTTGATCGTCGAGAGGAGCACGCCACAGGTGAGACACAGGGCCGCCAGGATGAACAGCGCCGCGGACAGCACGGCCAGCGGCAGGCGCGGCACCAGGCCCGTGGTCACGAACTCGGTGATCACCACGGCGCCGCCGGCGAGCGACAGCACCAGGAAGAACACCGCCAGCAGGCCGAAGAAGGTCAGCGGCTTGTAATCGCGGAAGAAGGTGAAGATGGCCATCAGGATGCGGTAGCCGTCGCGGTAGGTGTGGAGCTTGCTCGGGTTCTCCGCAGGGCGGGCGCGATAGCGCACCGGCACCTCGGCCACGGGGAAGCGCTGCACCGTGGCCTGGAGCGACAGCTCGGCCTCCACCTCGAACCCTTGGGCGATCAGCGGCGTGGACTCGAGGAAACGGCGGGTGATCACCCGGTAGCCGGAGAAGAGGTCCCGGGTGCGGACGCCGAAGAGGAGCCGCACCAGGAAGATGAAGAGCCAGTTGCCGAACGAGTGGCCGGCGCGGAACGCCCCGTCCTCGAACTCCTGGAGGCGGGTGCCGATCACCATCTCGGCGCCGGCCGCGGCGGCGGCGAGAAGCTTCGGCGCGTCCTCGGCCGGGTAGGTGTCGTCCCCGTCCACCATGATCAGGTAGTCGGCGCCGGCCGCCCGGGCCTGGCGGAAGCCGGTCAGCAGGGCGAACCCCTTGCCGGGGCGCGGCTCGCGGATCACCTCGGCGCCGGCCGCCCGGGCGATCTCGGCGGTACGGTCGCGCGAGGCGTTGTCCACCACCAGCACGAGGGCATCGGGCAGAGCGGCCCGAAAGTCCGTCACCACCTTGCCCACCGTCAGCTCCTCGTCGTGGCAGGGGACGACGACGGCGACGCGAGCCGAGCCGGCGGCTGGCGGAGTGTTATCGGCCAATTTATCGCCCCGTTTATCGGCCATAGACGATCAGCACCACGGCCACGCCCCAGAGGACCATGTTGATGAGGAACGGCGGGTCGCGCAGGATCGCTTCCGTGGGATTGCTCTCGCCCGGCCGCTGGTACATCAGGTAGAGATAACGGAAGATCCCGTAGAGCACCAGCGGAATGGAGAAGACGAGGTTCTGCGTGTGGTACTTCGCCACCGTTTCCGGAGCCACCGCGTAGAGAGCATAGGACACCACCGAGGACGCGGTGACGACGTTGATCATCTGATCCAGGAAGGCCGGGCTGTAGTGATCGAGCACCGGCCGCTGGCTGGAAGCCTCGCCGGCCAGCAGGGTGATCTCGTGGCGGCGCTTGGAGAAGGCCAGGAAAAGAGCGAGGAAGATGGTGCACAGGAACAGCCACCGCGAGACCTCGACTCCCATCGCCTGGGCGCCCGCCTCGACCCGCAGCACGAAGCCGAGGCTGATGGACATCACGTCCAGGATCACCAGGTGCTTGAACCAAAAGGTGTAGAGGACGTTGAGCAGGAAGTAGCCGAGCAGGAGGAAGGCGAAGGAGCGGCCGAGCCAGACGGCGAGGCCCAGCGCCGCGGCGCCCAGGACGGCGACGGCCGCCACCGCCGTGGAGACGCTCAGGGTGCCCGCCGCCAGGGGGCGCAGCCGCTTGAGCGGATGCCGGCGGTCCTCCTCTCGGTCGCGCAGGTCGTTGATCAGGTAGACGGCGCTCGACGCACAGCAGAAGGCCACCACCGCCAGCACGGCGCGGGTCACGGCGCCGGCCGACAGCAACAACCCCCCGAAGACCAGGGGAGCGAGGACGAAGAGGTTCTTGGCCCACTGCGCGGGGCGCATCGAACGGAGGAGAGGTCCCATGACGGGCGGTATTGTATGGGAGAGGACGAGGAACGCCGAAAACCCGTGGATCCTGGTACGCTTCCGCAGCTCTCAGGAACCTGACGCGGAATGTCCGAGGAATCCATCAGCGGCCCCTCCCCGCCCGCCCCGCTGCCCGGCGCCAACTTAGCCTCGGAGCGCCCCCGCCCCGAAGCCCTCACCCCTGACCCCTCTCCCGCCCCCTCCCACCCCCCTCCCCGGGAGAGGGGAACCCGGTTGGAGCTGTCTCGCTGGTCTCCCTCTTCTCCCGGGAAGGGAGGTGGCGAGGGGGCGGGAGAAGAGGGCCGGGGTGATGAGGGTCTTGGGTGGGGGCGCTCAACGTCAGCCTCCCCGCCCGCCCCGCCTCGCGAGGCCTCGCCATTCCTCTATGCCGGCCCGCTGCTGCTCCTGCTGGTGCTGATCTTCCTGCCGCTCGTTCGCGGCACGGAGACGCTCATCCTGCGCGACGTCCTCAACGCCCACCTGCCCATGAAGTGGTCGCAGGCCGAGGCCATGCGCCACGGCACCTTCCCGATCATCGACCCGTACCGGGCCGGGGGACAGCCGCTGGCGGGGAACCTCAACGCCGCGCCGTTCTATCCGGACAACGTCCTCTATCTCCTGGGTCCCACCTTCTGGGCCTTCAACGTCCACTTCTGGCTCCACCTGATGCTGGCGCCGTTCGCCTTCCACTGGCTGGCGCGGAGCTGGGGGCTGGAGCGCGAGCCGGCGTGGGCGGCGGCGGCGTGCTACACGGTCTCCGGCTTCTTCCTCTCGCACCTGAACTTCTACAACCTGGTGGCCGGGGTGGCGCTGGCGCCGGCCCTGGTGGCCGCCTGCCTGGACCTGGTGCGCCATCCCCGGCGGCGCGGCCTGCTGGCACCCGCCGTCGCCGTCCTCTGGACGCTGCTGGTGCTGGGGGGCGATCCCCTGATGGGCATCCTCGCCTTCCTGCTCGCCGTCTCGGGGGTGGCCCTGACCTGGCGGCAACGGCCCGCGGGCTCGGGACGGACAGCCCTCGCGCTCCTGGCCGCCGCCTTCGCCGCCGGCACGCTCATCGCCCTGCCGCAGATCGTGGAGCTGCTGCGCATCCTCCCCATCTCCTACCGGGGCTACCAGGGGTACGACGAGAAGGTCGCCACCATCTCCAGCCTGGACCCGCGGCAGGCGGCCGAGTGGCTCCTCCCCTTCCTCTTCGGCCGGCCGGACGTCATCGACCGCGGCGCCTTCTGGGGGCTGCAGTTCTACACCGGCTTCCCACCCTTCTACTTCTCCCTCTATCCGGGGCTCCTGACCTTCGCGCTCATCGCCGCCGCGGGGCGGCCCCGGGGGCGGGCGGCGGCCTGGGCCTGGGGGTGGATCGCCTTCGGGATCTTCTTCTCGCTCGGGCGGTTCAACCCCGTGGCTCAGTGGTTGCTGACCTGGCAGAAGAGCCTGCGCTATCCGATCAAGTTCTGGCTGCCGGTGGCCGTGGGCGCGTCGCTCCTCTGCGGCATCGGCTTCGCCCGGCTGCGGGCCGCCAGCGGGACCGGAGCCGCGGATGGCGCCCGCCGGCGCGCGCGCCGGGTGCTCCTGCTGATGATGGCTGCCTTCGCCGCGTTCTGGCTCTTCCTGAGCGCGGCGCCAGGGCCGGCCGAGAGGTGGATGAGCCTGTTCATCCCCCGGCCTGCGGGCTTCATCGCCAACGAGCGGCTGCGCTGGGCCGGCCTGACGTTCCTCACCGTTCTCCTCCTCCTGGCCTTCAGCCTCGCCCTGGGGATCTCCCGCCGCTGGTGGCGGATCGGCGGTCCGCTCCTCCTCCTCCTCCACGCCGGCTCCCAGCTCTGGCTGCTGCGGCCGCTCTATCCCATGGACTCCGTGGTGCCCTACCTGAACCCGCCGCCGGCCCTGCGCTGGGTGCCGCCGGACGTCCTGGTGGTGAACCCGGACTACAACTATCTCTTCGGCCCTTCTCAGCTTCGCCAGGGGAAGTTCCCCGAGCCCACCCTGCGCTGGGTGGAGCGCCGCTCCTTCTACGAGCTGTTCCCGTTCTCCGGTCCCCTCTGGGGCCTGCGCTACGAGCTCAACACCGCGCCCGAGGGGCTGGACGCCTTCCTCTCCCGGCGGGCCCAGGGCGCGGTCAAGGGTGCGAAGACCAACGAGGAGCGCTTCCGCATGCTGGCGGCCTGGGGGATCGGCCGCGTGCTCGTCGATCACCCGCTGGCGCCGCCCCCGGCGCGGAGCCGGCTGCTGGCCACCGTGCCGAGCTTCGGCGGCGCGCTCTACGTCTACGAGGTCCTGGACCGGGCGCCCGAGGTCTACCTCGCCCGCCGCATCTTCCACGAGCGCGACATCCCCGCCGCCTTCCGCCGGCTCGCCTCGCCGGAGCTCGATCCGCGCAGCGACGCCGTCCTCATGGGCCAGGCCGGGCCGCTGGAGGAGACGGGGGGCGGCACGGCGCGCCTCCTCCGCGTCGCGCCGGAGGAGGTCGAAGTCGAGGCCGACGCCGGGCCGGCCGGCGCCCTCCTGGTCCTCCAGCGGGCGAACCTCCTGTTCCTGGCCGACCTCGACGGCCGGCCCGTGCCGGTCCGCACCGCCAACGCCCACCACCTCGGCGTCCGCCTCCCCGCCGGCCGCCACCGCGTCCGCTTCTGGATCGACCGCCGCCCCCTCCACCGCAGCCTGTGGGGCGCGGCGGCGGGGTTGATCGGGGTGGTGGGGCTGGGCTGGTGGGGGTTCCGGAAGCGGCGATAAGGAGGGGGACCGCTTTTCAGGGAAGCCATTCCGGCCCCAGCCCGTCGATCTTCCCTGATGGGTTTCGGGGCATAGGCGCCAATTTTTGACGCCTCAGAGGGCCCCCGCCCAAGACCCTCATCACCCCGACCCTCTTCTCCCGACCCCCGACACCCCCTCCCCGGGAGAAGAGGGAGAACAGCAAGGCCGCTCCAACCGGGTTCCCCTCTCAGTGGAGGGGGAGTTGGCTAGCTCGATGACTTGCTACGCTGCCAGGGGGAGGGGGCTGTAAGGGCGACGCCGGAGATTCGGTGCAGCACCGATTCGATGTCTGAGAGAACTTGCTCGTTGGGGAAGCGGAGGACGATGTAGTTGTGGCCTTTGAGGTAGGCGTCTCGTTCCTGGTCGCGGGCGACCTCTTGAGTTCTGGAGTGGATTTCTCCGTCAAGCTCCACGACCAGCCTAAGATCACGGCAACAGAAGTCCGCTACGAACGGGCCGATCGGAACCTGGCGCAGAAACTTCAGCTTCGCGACTTGCCGGTCGCGGAGCCTCTGCCACAAAGCCTTCTCGGCCGGAGTCGCGCTACGGCGCAGCATCCGAGCCAACTGGTGTCCAGGCAAACCCACCTCCTCGCCGATTGAGACCGCACATTCTCTCCTACAAATCCACACCTTGTCCTTGCCGTCTTTGCTGGCTGTTCTCCCTCTTCTCCCGGGGAGGGGGTGGAGGGGGTCGGGAGAAGAGGGCCGGGGTGATGAGGGTCTTGGGCGGGGGCCCGCTGTGGCAGAGTTAGCGCATCTGTGGGCTTCGGGGCGGCGTTGCCCAGCCGGCCCTGCTAAGATACCCGCCCTGCCATGACCGACCCTGGACCGAGACGGCGTATCCGCAAAGTGCTGATCGCCAACCGTGGGGAGATCGCGGTGCGGATCCTGCGCGGCTTGCGCGAGATGGGGATCCGCTCCGCGGTCGTCTACTCCGAGCCCGACCGCCTGGGGCTGCCCGTGCTGCTGGCCGACGAGGCCTACCCCATCGGCCCGGCGCCGTCGCGGGAGAGCTATCTGCGGGGGGAGGCCATCGTCCAGCTCGCGACGGCGATCGGGGCCGACGCCATCCATCCGGGCTACGGCTTCCTCTCCGAGCGGGCCGGCTTCGCCCGGCTCTGCCGGGACGCCGGCGTCACCTTCATCGGCCCGTCGCCCGAGGCCATCGACGCCATGGGCTCCAAGGTGGAGAGCCGGCGGCTGATGATCGCCGCGGGCGTCCCCGTGGTGCCGGGCGGCCAGGACCCGCTGCCCGACCTCGACGCCGCCCGCGCCGCCGCCGAGGTCATCGGCTACCCGGTGATGCTCAAGGCCGCGGCCGGCGGCGGCGGCAAGGGGATGCGCATGATCCCCTCCCCCTCCGAGCTCGCCGGCTCCTACCGCGCCGCCCGCTCCGAGGCCGCCGCCAGCTTCGGCGACGACTCGGTCTACCTGGAGAAGTACATCGTCGAGCCGCGGCACGTGGAGATCCAGGTGATGGGCGACCTCCACGGCCGGGTGGTCTCGCTGGGCGAGCGGGAGTGCTCCCTCCAGCGCCGGCACCAGAAGGTGGTGGAGGAGGCGCCGTCGCCTGTCGTCACCCCCGAGCTGCGCCGCCGCATGGGCGAGGCCGCCGTCAAGGCCGCCTCGGCCGTGGGCTACAGCAACGCCGGCACCTGCGAGTTCCTCCTCGCCCGGGACGGCAACTTCTACTTCCTGGAGATGAACACCCGCCTCCAGGTGGAGCACCCCGTCACCGAGCTGGTGACCGGCATCGACCTCGTGCAGGCGCAGGTCCGGGTGGCCGAGGGCGAGCCCCTGGGACCGGAATTCGACAATATCGAGAACCTTCAGCCCAGGGGGCACGCGATCGAGGTCCGCCTCTACGCCGAAGACCCCTTCCAGCGCTTCGCGCCGTCGCCGGGGAGGATCGAGATCCTGCGCTGGCCCGACGGTCCCGGCGTGCGGGTGGACAGCGGCGTCTACGAGGGCTCCGAGATCTCCATCCACTACGACCCGATGGTGGCCAAGCTCATCGTCTGGGCCGCGGACCGGGAGCAGGCGCTCCACCGCCTGGAGCGCGCCCTCGCCGAGCTGCGGGTGGAGGGCATCCGCACCACGGCGCCCCTCTTCCGCGCCCTGCTCGCCGACCCCGACTTCCGCTCCGGCAACCTCGACATCGGCATGCTCGACCGCAAGCTGGCCGCGGGCGAGCTGAAGCCGCCCACCGACGATGCGCTGGCGGATCTGCCGCTGATCGCCGCCGCCCTCGCCCATCACGAGCGCGCCTACCAGACCGCCGCCGGGCCGTCCGACGGCACTCCCGCCCGCCGCTCGCGCTGGGCCGGCACCGCGCGCTACGAGGCGCGGAGGAACGCCTCATGGACCTGATCGTCCGCTCCGGCGCGCGGGAGGAGAAGGTCAAGGTCCGCCGCGAGGAGGACGACGTTTACGCGGTCACGATCGGCGATCGCACCTATCGCGTGGATGCGGCCACGGCCCGGGCGGGGCTCCAGAGCCTGCGCAGCCTCCGCATCGACGGCGCCCAGCACGAGGTGGCCGTCCGTCACCAGGGCGAAGGGGTCTACCGGGTGAGCACCGCGCAGGGCTCCGGCGCCGTCGAGGTCTCCGATCCCCTCACCGCCCTCGCCACCCAGACCCGCGGCGGCAAAGGCGGCCGGCGGCGCCAGACCGTCAAGGCGTACATGCCGGGCCGGGTGGTCACCCTGCTGGTCGAGGAGGGCCAGGAGGTCGCGGCCGGCCAGGGCGTGCTCGTCCTCGAAGCCATGAAGATGGAGAACGAGATCCGCGCCGAGCACGACGGCACGGTGACGAAGATCCACGTCCAGCCCGGACAGGCCGTCGACAATGGCAACCCCCTCTTCGAGCTCGAGTGAGCAGGGCGGGTCGAGCCCCCTCCCGACCGTCCAGACCCGCCCCTACCCTAAGCTTCTCTCGGAGCGGGGAGCCGTCCTGCTCCTCCTCGGCGTCTTCGCCGTGCTCGGCGTCCACGGCCTGGTGATGGATACCCCGACCGTCGACGAGTTCGCCCACCTGCCGGCCGGCTGGTACTACCTGAAGACCGCCGACTTCTCCCTCTACCCGCACAACCCGCCGCTGCTCAAGGCCCTGGCGGCTCTCCCCCTGCTGGCCCTGCAGCCGGCGATCGGGCCGCCGCCCCGTCGCGGCTCCCCCGCCTGGCAGCCGTGGATCTTCGGCACCGACTTCATGGAGCGCAACCGGGCGATCTACGACCGCATCTTCCTGCTCGGCCGGTTGCCCATCCTCGCCCTCGGCGTCCTCCTGGGCTGGATCGTCTGGCGCTGGTCGCGGGACCTCTACGGCCCGCGGGCCGGCCTGATCTCGCTCGCCGGCTACGCCTTCTGCCCGACGCTGATCGCCCACGCCCACCTCGCCACCATCGACGCGGGCGCCGCGGCCTTCATGCTCCTGGCGCTCTGGGCCTTCCAACGCTACGTGGCCGAGCCATCGCCGCGGCGGCTCCTCCGCTGCGGCCTGGCCCTGGGTCTCGCGGAGCTGGCGAAGCTCTCCTCCCTCCTCCTCTACCCCATCTTCGGCCTGCTGGCCCTGGCGGCGCTGATGCGAGGGGACCGCTTCCCTCTCCGGCCCGGCGCGCGGCGGCCCATCCTCGGGAGCCTCGCGGCCCTGGTCGTGATCTTCGCCCTGAGCGTCGGCGTGCTCGACCTCGGCTATCTCTTCCAGGGGGTGGGCCGGCCGCTGGCGAGCTACAGTTTCCATAGTCACTTCCTGACGCGGCTCGCGAGCGTGCTTCCCGGAGCGTTCCCCGTCCCCCTGCCGGTGCCGTTCCTGGAAGGGTTCGACATGGTGCAGCTCGACAGCGAGCTCGGGGAGTTCCCGAGCTACTTCCTGGGCCGCTGGTCGCGCGAGGGCTCGGTCCTCTACTACCCGGCGACGCTGCTGTTCAAGACGCCCCTGCTGCTGCTGGCCGCCTGGCTGGCGGCGCCCTTCGCCCGGCTGCGGCCCAGGCCGCGGGGCGAGCTCTTCGTGGCCCTGCCCCTGCTCCTGCTCCTCGCGGCCTCCTCCCTCCTCTTCCACCGGATCGCCTACGGCATCCGCTACATCCTCCCCGTGCTCCCCCTGGCCCTGATCTACATGGGGAGACTGGCGCCCTACCTGGAAACCCGCAGCATCCGAGGGTTGCGGATCGCCGCGCTGGCCGCCCTGGCGCTCTATCCCCTCTCCGCGCTCCTGGCGACTCCGAACACCCTCGACTACTTCAACCTCCTCGCCCGCGGCCGCGGCGACCGCCTCCTCATCGACTCCAACTTCGACTGGGGCCAGGGGCTGAAGCGGGTGAAGGCGTACATGGACCGCGAGAAGCTGGACCACATCGGCCTCGCCTACTTCGGCCACGTCGACCCCGCGATCTACGGCATCGCCTGGGACTTCCCGCGCCCCGACCGCCCCGGCCTCGTGGCCGTCAGCGCCAACTTCCTGCACGGCTATCCCTACGTGACCTACGCCGGCGGCCGGATGGTGCCGGTGCGGCCGGAGGCCTTTCAATGGCTGGAGAAATATCCGGAGATGGAGTACCTGGGTGGCGGAGTGTTTCTGGTACAGGTGAAAGCAAACTGAGACTACGGTCCAGCGTCCGGCCATACGTTGCAAAGTCCCTGGATATGAGGCAACGTTTGGCGATATGATGCAGCGTCTCCGGATATGTGGCGACCTCCGCAAATATGTGGCGATCCGGGCGGAATTGTGGCGTTCTTCCACCAGACTGCCTCATTCCCGGTGATATCGCCTCATATCTCTGCGTTTGAGGCGGCATCCGGCGATATGAGGCAACATGGCTTCATCTGTGGCGTCGCTCGCGGATTTGAGGCAAAATTTGGCGGTTTGTTGCATCCTCTCCGGATATGTGGCAACCTTGCGCACAACCCATGAGCTCCAACCTCTCCATCGCGCAGGTGCTGGCCGATCTCGAGGCGCGGATCGCCCGTCACGAGGAACGGGAGACCTTCCATGCCGGTCAGGAGGGGCTCCATCGGAGCCAGCGCGAGCTGCACGCTGGCGAGCTGGCACGGCTGCGGGAGCGCTACGCGAGCTTCAAGGCCGCGGCGCAAGCGGCCGGCGAGGAGGTCGGCCGCGAAGCGGCCCTCCGTCCAGCGCTGGAGGACGCTGAGGCGGGCACGCGCTCGACCCTGAGCAAGCTGGTCGCGCGCCTCATCGAGCAGAAAGGCGAGGACGAGCCGTTCAGCGCCACCGCCCTGGCCCAGGAGATCAACAACCGCCACGCCAGGCGGCTGCGAAGCCCCGCCCGAGTCCGCAGCGTCTCCGAAGCCCTCCGCCGCCTGCTCGCCGAGGGACGCGTCCAGCTCGTCGAGGAGGGGCGGGCGTTCCATGAGGCGGTTTACAGGCGGGGGTCTGAAAAGGCTCGGAACCCTGCTTAGCCGCGCTTTGCTCTCCCTCTTCTATGAAAGAACAGCGCCAAGAGCAGCAGGGCCGCACCTTCCATCACCAAGGCTAGGGGTATCCACGCAGAGGCAGCCGCGATCTTATACTCCACTGCACCCCGTTTACCCGAGATACCATCGTAGATTTCATGGATCAAGAGAGCGGGAATCATGCCGACGATGCCAGCATAAGCGCTGCTCGCGAAACCGAGCACCAGATGGATCCCAAAGATCGCCAGCGTGATCGTAGCTCCCTTTGATCTCACCAGAAGCCTCCTACTTATCCTTGCTTTCCTTGGTCTCCTTGGTCTCCTTGGTCTCCTTGGCTTCATCCTTCGGCAGACTCAGATCATCCCATGGCATATAACCCAGCGCTTGTCGCTGATATTTAAAAAGCCAAGCCTTCTTCTCCTCCACCGTCTTCGCCTCGGCAAATTCTCGAATCGCAGGAACGAGCGAGGCCCACTTAGCTCGGACCTCGGCAGCGCGCTTCTCATCATACTCTCCTGTATGTACTTTGTAGTCAATCAGTGCGTCGAACGTGGCCCTGGCGGCCCTAATGGCTTTATCGGGATTCGTGAAAGTCCAATCCACGGAGTGGATGCCGGCCTCAGCTCCGTACTCCTTTACGTTATACTCGTTGAAGTCGTGAGTGATTCCCTCCTCGGACTTGGAAATCTTGCCTAGCATATGCTCATAGATCCACAAACCGGCTTGCCCGCCAGTGATGAGGTCCATCTTAGAGCGCAGGTTCCCAGGGGAAGCTCCTTCATGGGAGAAAGAGTCCTGCAGCGTATGGAGGCCAATCCCGAGAGCTCCTAGGCTGGTTGCGTTGTCTACCTTCTCCCAGGCGGCAGGATTTGCACACCGTTCCGTACCTTCCACCACCGAATTAGTGACCGGATTGATCGGAAAATGGTACTTTTCCACAACAGCCCAGCTTCCTCGCTGAGCCTGTACCAGTGGACTGGTCGAGGCATGGAGGTCGACGCCCACGTCATCCATGGCAACTATTTTTGAATCGATCATCTCATACTCTGCCTGTCGTGCCAGGAAGAATGTCAATCCATAGTGGAAGTCCGCCTCGTACAGGCCCAGTGGGTCTCCATGGTTGGGTGGATCATTTCCCACGAATGCGTACAGGCTTGGCCCATCCACATAGCCCACCGGATCGGGCGTGATAAACCTCCCGATCTCGGGGTCGTAGTAACGATTCCGGAAATAAATCAGGCTTGTCTCCGGATCAAGCAGGTGGCCCTGGAAGCCAAAAAGATTGCCGGTCGTCGACGCGGCGGTCTCCCGCGGGTCAGGGGCTTCAAAGACAGCCAGGTTTTCGTGTGCTGCCACGGAGACGTTTGCAGTGAAAGCTTGGGCGAGAGCGCTGCCGTTGAGATCGGCGAGAGCCGTACCGATCGCAAGAACGTGCGATCCGATCGTCAAGGGATTCGTGCTCTTCAGAGTGTAGCGGTCGTCTCCCAGGGCCCAGGTGATGCTGGCGCCGTCGATCTGGATGGCGCTCGTGGTCGCGAGGTTGGGCTCCTCGGACAGCTCGATCTCCAGGAATCCGTCGCGTACGGCGACTCTTTGGAGCTGGATGGGCTTGTCGTCCTGGACGACGGCATCGCCAGCCGGCCAGGCGAAGGTGAGCTGGAAGTCCTGCGCGGGCTGGTTCAGGAACGAGTCCTGGAGCGCCGCGGCCGGGATGGTGAGGCGAACTTGGGTATCCGCGGCAGGCGGGCCGGTGATGGTGATCAGGAGCCGCCGGCGAGCCTCGCGGCCGGTCAAGACCGGCTGCGTCACCATAACCCCGATCGGTTGCTGGGTCGCAAGGTTGGTCAAGGTTAAGGTATTGGCGGTCAGAACCTTGGCGAGCGCATCCGAAGAGATTCCTTCCGAGAGCTCGACCACCAGAGCGTTGCCCTTCACCCGCACCTGCTCGACGGCGGGCGGAGTGCTGTCGACGAAGATCTTCCTTTGACCGTAGGGCGTGTACTCGTAGCGCTCGATCGGTTTGCCGTTGTTGCCGGTCAGCTCGACGAGGTTGCCCGTCGAGTCGTAGAGCGGAGCGTACGTCTGCTCGGGATCGCCGTTGCCGTCGAGGTCGACCTGGAGCTGGACGATCTCGTCGAGTCCGAGACCGTAGACGCGGCGCTGGTCGAGGCCGCCGTTTTTGTACTCCTCGATCGGCTGCCAGCCACGCCAAGCGGTCTCACGATTTTCGCTTCCCACCGTCTTCTTGATCCGACGGTTGAACGCGTCGTATTGATAGGTTGCCACTTCCTCGCCCGTGCCGCGCGTCACCCGGGTGAGGCGATTGCGGTAATCATACTGGAAGTGAAGGTCGCCCTTGCGGGTGAGGTTGCCGTTGGTGTCCCACTCGAGGGCCACGCCGCCGATGGCGGCGGGGCGGTTGCGCTTCGAGTCGTCGAGCGGCAGGGCCACGGACTGAGGCGCGCCGTACTTCGTCTCCGTGCGGGCCAGGAGGTTCTGCGCCTTGTCGTAGGCGTAGGAGAAGACATCCGGCAGATTGTTGAAAGCCGTCGGGTCAACCACATGGTTGTTGGCGACGAGGGCGAGCGGGTCAGGCGATTTGCCTGCCTGCGTGAGCCGTTCGGCGCCGTCGTACGCCAGGATCAGGCCTTGCTTCTCGAGATCGCCACGGGACTGGGCCGCTTTGAGGCTCCTCGGGGTCCAGGCCAGGCTCTCGCGGAAGACCGTCTGGCCGTTCGCCAGCCGGAAGGTCTCGTCGAGCAGCCGGCGAGCCGCGTCGTAGTCGCGGTTGCCGGCCAGGCCGTTGAACAGAGACTTCGAGGCGACCAGATCGGCTCCGCGGTAGCCATAGCTCACGACCTCGGCGCCGTTGGCTCTGCCGATGGAGAGCGGCCGGTTGAGCCCGTCGAAGGTCTGGCCCACGGCGAAGCCCGAGGGGTATTGGACGCGGAGCGCATTGCCTGCGCCGTCGTAGTCGAAGCTCAGGTCGCGGCCCGCGTTGCGCTCGTGAGTGACGCGCGACAAGGAGTCGAAGGTCAAGTCGGTGGCGATGTTTCCCGATTGCGCGTGGGTCGTGCGCCCCATGCCATCGTGAGTGAAGCTCTCGGCCGTGGGCCCGAGGACTCCGGACGCGGGCCCCACCGCGCGGCCGGTGAGGCGGTTCGCCGTGTCGAAGGTCTGAGTGACCACGGTGCCGTTGGGGTCCGTGACCTGCTGCAGGTTGCCGTTGGCGTCGTAAGCGTACAGCTCCTGCGGGCGGGTTGTGCTCGCCGCAGGATAGAGGACGGATTTCCGGCGATTGAGAACGTCGTAGGTGTAGCCGGTCTCCTGATTCAAAGCGTCCCGATAAGAGATGAGACGCGAGCTCTTGTCGTAGCTGTAATCGACGGCGATACCCTCGGGCTGCACCTGCCGGGTCATACGGTCGAGGCCGTCGTAGCTCCGCTCGGTGACGTTCCCCTCGGCGTCGATCGACAGCCGGAGGTTGTTGCGCGCGTCGTAGGTATGACGCTGGGTGTTGCCCAAGCCATCCATGGTCGAAGAAAGGCGGCCCAACGCATCATAAGAAGACCGGCCGGTGACCGTGACCGCTCCACCCACGGGACGTTGTTCGATCGAACGCGTGACCAGCGGATGACCGGTCGGGTCGAGATCGTACTCCATCCGGTTACCTGCGGCGTCGACGGTGGCCACCCGCCGCTCCGCATGGTCGTACTCCATGCGGCTCACCCGGCCTAAGGGATCGGTGACGCTGAGGAGGTTCGAGGCCGGGTCGTACACCTTCTGCGTGACCAGGCTGACGGCGCCATCCGGCAGACCGGGATGCAGGGGATCGTAGGCCCAGAGCTTCGCCGTGATCGATCGCACCCGGTTCAGCGCGTCGTATTCAGCCGAGCGGCGGGCGAGCAGCGTCGGCGGGTCCGTGACATTCGCGGGCGGCTGGTAGACGCTGGTTTCGACCGGGTTGCTGCCGTTGTCGTAGAGCACCGTGGCGCGATTGCCCAGCGGGTCGCGCGTCTCCTTCATCCGGCCGAAGCCGTCGTAGGCGGTGGTCCAGACGGACTGGCGGCCGTCGCTGAAGGCGATCCTCCGGCCGTCGGCGTCGTAACCAAAGCCGAGGGTGACGGCGTCCGGGGTGGCGTACCCCTCCACCATGGCGGACAGCAGGTTGCGCTGGTCGTAGACGTAGCGGGTAGTCTGGCCTTCGGGTTCGATCTTCTTGATGAGGTTCAGGGCGTCGTCGTAGAAGAGGTACTCCTTCACCCAGTCGGCGCCGTGATCGCCCGGCTTCACCTGCCGCGCAGAGCCGAGGAGCTCGTCCCGCGCCCCGTAGACGTATTGCACCCGGGTGAAGGTCGAGCCGTCGTCTCCATAGGGGAGGCGCACTTCGGAAAGGTTGCCATTGGGGTCGTAGAAATAGGTCGTGACGTAGTCGAGAGCCGGAGCGTCGGGCACCGCCGAGCTCGAGGCGCGGCGCGATTCGACGATCCAGTTCAGGTCGTTGTAGACGCGGGTGAAGCCGACGCCCCGTGGATCGATCATGCGAGTGACGTTGCCGCGCGCATCTGTCTCGAAGCGGGTGACGAGGTTCAGGCCCCCCTGGCCCTGGTCGACCGTGATCCGCTCGAGATAGCCGGTGCTCGGATCGGAATTGGAGTATTGATACTGGGTGGCATGGTGGTTCGGGTTGAACACCAGGATGGGCTGGCCGAACTCGTTGTAGTGGGTTTCCGTGACGGAGGCATCGGGCGTTCCCGAGCCCTGCTCGATCCGCTCCGGCAGGCCCACCTCGGTGCGGGAGATCTGGGTGACGATGCCCCGCGGATCGACCACCTTGACCGGCTGGTTGGAGTAAGGCTCGTAGTCGGTGCAGGTCTCCACGCTGTTCGAGGGACCGTTCGCGCCGTTGGCGCCGGCGGTCACCACCACGTGGGTGAGGTTGCCGCGGCTGCGCCGCTTGCCGATCGGATCCCCGTTGCAGGGCGAGTCGTAGAAGTATTGCGTGACGCGGCCGAGAGGATCGGTGCGCGACGTGACCAGGCCTTCGTCGTCGTAGGTGTAGTGCACCTCCGCGTTCGCCGGATCCTTGATGCCGGTGATCTGCCCCTTGGTGCTGAAGGAATAGGCAAAGTCGTGGCCGAGAGCGTCGGTCACCGTGGCCGCGTTGTCGCCGTACTGCAGGCCGACCGTGCCGCCCCCCCAGACCGTGGACTCCACTTTTTGCGGCGCCTTGTCGTCGTCCGCATGGGCGTAGTTGACCTGCAGCCAGGTCTGGTTCTTCGCGTCCTTGACCGACTTGACGTTGTCGCGCGCACCGAGGGTCTTCGTCAGGTTGCCGGTGGCGTCGTCGTAAACGTATTCCGTGGTCAGCGGACCGTTCTGGGTCACCAGCACCTCGTCCGGAGCCAGCACGCTCACCACCGGCGGCGTGAGGGCCTTGACCAGGCGGCCCGGCGTGTCGTACTCGAAGGTGAATTCGCGATCGGTGAAGTCGGTGATCTTCTTGAGCCGTTGCTTGTCGTCGTACTCGAAGCGGATGTCACGGTCCAGAGGGTCGTGGACCCGGAGGAGCTGCCGCCCCGGACCGTAATGGAAAGTCATCTCGTTGCCGGTGTCTTTCGAATCCTTCACCGCATCGGCGATCGAGATCAAGCGGCCGAAGCGGTCGAACCGCGTCGTGGTGTGGCGGGCATCGATCATCACCCAGCCGGTGGACACTTTTTCCAGGGTGACGAAAACGCCGGGCGGCGCCGTGAGGTCGCCGTTTTTCTCCTTCTTGAAGACGTCCCGCCGGCCGCGGCCGTCGAAGTGCGCCACGTCGCCGTTGGGGAGCTCCTGGAGGCGCTCGTAAACGTTGCTGTCCCAACCCGGTCCCAGGGTGCCGGAGCCGACGGTCTGGCTGCGGTAGGTGCGCTGGAAGACGAAGTCCAGGCCCCGCCCCGGGATGGCCAGGTCGACGGCCGAAAGGGTGATCTCGCCGCTGTGCCCGAGCACTCCCGGAGCCTGGGTGAGAGCCGGGTTCTGCTCCGTCTCCTGCTTGGGCGCCGGCGAGAGCTCCCAGCGCACGCTCGTGAGCCGCTTCTCGGCCGCGTCCAGCCGTTCGCGGTCGTAGATCGCAGCCAGTTGGTCGCGCAGGGACTGCGGGAAGGCGATGCGAATGAAGTCTCCCGAGAGGAGCTGGAGAGCGTCCTTCGCCACCTTCTCCTGCTGCTGGTCGCAGCGCACGCAGACGTCGTTCTCTTCCGAGCTGCGCTTGTAGGCCGCGGAGGCCCGCAGATCGGTGATGACGGCGACGTCGTCGGTCGCATAGCGCTCGTAACCGGGCTCCCAGGGGTGCGTGGCGAGGCGGTGCAGGACCATGCTGTGGTCGCCCGTCCAGCTCGCTCGCGGCAGACCTTCGGTCGTGTCCGGATTGCCCGCCTCGGGGATGGGGAAGCCGCCCATGTCCTCGGCGATGACGTCGAGGTGGGCCTCGTCGCCGGTGAACCCCGGCAACGACGCGACGATGCGGATGGAGCCCGGCAGGTTCTTGGCCTGGGGATCGCTGCTCTCGGGCGCGGTGGGCACTCCGAAAGGCGCCAGGCGGTCGACCTGGCGCTCGTTGCCCTCCGCGTCGCGCGCCAGGATCTCGACTTCCGGATGCCCCACGGCCACGCTCGTCAGGCCGCGGCTGGTACCCCCGACGTAGCCCAGGCCGAGCTCGGGAATCACGCTCACCGGCACGTTGACGTTGCCGGTCAGGGGCACGGTCTCGAGGATGCGGTCGTCGATGCCGTCGCCGTTGACGTCGATGAAGTCCACCGAGGGCTTCCGGCTCAGGTCCACGACGTAGAAGCCATCGGCCAGGGCCGAGACGAACAGCCGGTGGCTGTCGCGGTCGACCCCCAGGCGGGAGGCCGTGCCCGGCACCCGGATGCGGCCCACCAGCACCAGGTTCTGCCGGTTCGTCGCGTCGTAGATGAGCACCCCCGCCTGCTGGTGCGAGACCAGGATGTAGTCGCGGCGCTCGTCGTCCGTGAACTGGCCGTCGTTGTTGAGGTCGAAGGCGTACTGCTGGAGCACGAGGAGCCCTGAGACGTTGCGGCTGCCGGCAACGTCCGCGCACGCCTCGTTCAGGAACGACACCGTGCCCGCCGGATCGCTGCTCAGCAGGACCAGCCCGCGGAAGCCGACCAGGCCCACCAGGGTCAGGGGATTGATGTTGTTGCCATCGAACAGGGGGGCGAAGTCGCTCACGGCGGTGCTCAGGTCCGCCACGGCTTCACCGCAGAGACGGAGCTTGGGGTCCTGGAAGCCGCTGTAGATCGACACCACGTCGCTCAACACCCGGTTGCCCGACTCGTTGTAAAACGCGTTGACGTCCACGGTTTCGATGCCGACACCGCGGGTCAGCACGTAGGCGGTGCTCTTGGTGTTGCGGAGGAGTTGGAGCTGGTCGCCGGGCCGCACGCTCAAAGAGAGCTGGAACGCGCCGTCGGCGATGGCGGCGTCCACCCGGGTCCAGCGGCCGGCCGTCAGGTCCTGGAGCGTCACCGGCAGCTTGGCCGTGCCGGTGCCGCGGACCACGAGCGTGAACTCCTTCTCCGGCTCGCCCGACTCGTCGGTCGGCACGGCGGCCGGCTCCAGCGTGAGGCCCGCCGGAGCCGGGTCCCCGACCTTCCACCCCACGGTCGTGTCCTCGGAGTGGACGAGGATGCGCTGCGGTATGCCCGCCGGAAGCTGGGTGCCGGGCGCGCCCAGGGCATCCGACAGGATGGTGCTCCCCTTGAAGGAGTTGGTCAGCGGATCGAAGATCTTGAGCTGGCCCTGAGCTCTGACGCCGCCGCCCGCCACCAGGACCCGGCCATGGGGATCGACCGCCACCGCGGTGACGGCATCGCCCAGAGGGAAGGGGTAGGAGCCGTTGACGTGCAGACTGCCGGGATCGCTGGCGTCGACCACGACCAGGCCCGCCGTGTCGCCGGCCACGAAGAGGAGACTGCCCAGGCGGGCGACGTCGCGCGCCGAAGCGAGCGGCGAGGTCGTGATCGGGGAGCTCGCGCCCGCCTCGAACTCGATCTCCAGCGTCTTGCCCCACTCGTTGCCGATGGCGTCCCGCATCTCCGGCCCGAGGTGGAGGGTGTAGAGCTCCTTCGCCCTCCAGCCCGCTTTCGGCTCGAGGCGGACCACCGCCTGGTTGCCGACGGGCCGCTTCACCACGTCGAGCTTCCTGCCGTGGGAGTCCCGCACCTCGATGCCCGTGAAGTCCGGGTCCAGGGCCTCGCTGAAGGAGACCTCGAAAGTCTGAGAATTCGTCACCCGGGCTCCGATCGCCAGCAGGAAACGCCTGGCGTCGTGGCCCGGCGAATGGGTCAGCGTGAACGCGCCATCGTTGCCCGTGGTGGCGCTCTCCTGGGAGCTGTCGTCGAGCCCGATCAGCCGGACGTCGACGCCGTCTCCCGCCGCGCCCGCCTCGCCTTTGATCGTGAGCCGGCCCGCAGCCACCTCGGCGTAGAGCCCGCGGTCCAGGTCCTGCCGGCCGTCGATCACGACGTCGACGGGGAAGAACCGTATCGGCGAGCCCCCGACGGGCCAGGGCGGCGTCTTGTCGCCGTAGACGTCGGGGGGCAGCGTGACGGGGGTCTCCGGAGTGGGGGGCGGCAAGGTGGCGTCGAAGAGCTTGTATCCCGTCTCCAGGTCGCGCACGACGAAACGGGACGGCCGGTCGAGCCGGGTCGGGATGAGCACTCCGTCCTGCTCCAGCAGCCGGGCGATCGAGCCGTTCATGGAGGTGAAGATCCCTTCGAGCCCGAGGTTCCAGACCCCCACCTGGCTGTTGATCTCGATCACCGGGAAGATGGCGAAGCCGAGCGGGATCAGCGGCGCCTCGACCTGATACTGGCCGGGGAAGGACGCCCCCGGGACGTACTGCTTGTGTTGCGGCACGATGGCAGCGGCGGTGACCGCCCGCGGCTGGGTGGTGGCGGCCGCCAGGGCGAAGGGCGCGTCCAGCGACGCCACCACGGCGGCCACGCCGGCCTGGAGAGGCGCCGCGGCCGCACCGGCGGTCGCCTCCGCGGTGGTGAGCCGGCCCGAGGCGGCGTCGAGCCGCATCAGGTCGTGCATCATCCAGTAGTGATCGCCAAGGGCCTCGACCACGCGGTTGAGGAGGTAGAAGCCGCCCACCGGCGTTGGCGCTCCGGCCGGCAGGGGCAGGCTGATCTCCAGCGCCTTGTGCGCCTCGGCGCCGCTGAAGTCGAGCGTGAAGGCGGCCACGGCCGCGAAGGCGTCGCGCGCCAGGACCGGCGATGGCGCCACCGGCCGCGCCGCCACGCTCACGATCGTCGGCCCCGAGAAGGCGCCCGCGGGGATGGCCGCCGTCAATCCCTCGCCCGTGGTGAAGGTCACCGCCTTGTCGTCCACGTAGGCGCCCTTCAGGTCCGCTGTGCGGAAGGGGGTCAGCTTGGCCACCACCTCGTTGCCGTTGGGGATCAGCACGTGGAGGATCAGGGTGTGGGTGAGGGCGGCCTGGATGGAGATGTCGAAGCTGCCGTCCTGACCCGCGGTCGCCGAGGGTGTCGTCACCAGGGCGCTGCGGTTCTCCACGAACACCAGGGCGTTGGCCGGCACGGCGCCGGCACGGCCGAGGACGCGGGACTGGCCGGTGACGTCCGGCGCCACGAGGAAGATCCGCGTCAGGTCCACGTCCTTGGAGAAGAGCAGCCGCAGCGTGGTGAAGGTCGAGGCGACCGGGCTCTCCAGGGGGTTGCCCTGGAGGTCGCGGACGCCGGAGGTGACCCGCAGCTCATAGGTGGTGGCCGGCAGCAGCGTGGCGCGGGGCGTGACGCGGACCAGCACCCCCTGGACCTCGAGGTCGACCGCCACCGGCTGTCCCTCGCTCAGGAGTTGGATCGAGCCAGTGGCCGCGGATACCGAAGCCGGATCCACGGCCTCGCTGAAGCGGACCGTGGGCTGGATGCCCTGGGGCACGTCCACCGCGCCGGCGGCCGGCGTGATGGCGACGACGTGGGGACCGACCGGCACCAGGGTTATGTCCAGGTCCACCCGCGCGTCGGCGGCCGGCACCGTGGCCAGCGCCGTGCCGAGGTTGCCCGTCACCCGGTTCTCGGCGGTGACGGTGAGCGTCGCCACCGGCGCCGGCAGGACGGAGGTGCCGTTGGCGTTGGAGATCTGCAACCAGCCGAGGTCCGAGCCCCGCACCACGGCGCCGGCGAGGGGCCCGCCGCCGACGTCGAAGACCGTGCCGCGGAGATAGCCGGCCGGGGCGGTGAGGCGCACGAAGGCGTAGAGACCCTCGTCGCGGACGCCGGGCCAGGCCAGGTCCGTGGGATCGATGGCGGCCGTGGTCCAGCCCGCGGCCGTGGCCTGGAGGGCGGCCACGGCGCGGAAGGCCTTGCCCGAGTCCAGGTCGATCACCTGCAGGAGAAGCCCCTTGTCTCCCGCGCCCGGAGCCGGCGAGAGCGCCAGCGAGAGGGCGGCCGGCACCAGCAGGCTCTTGCCGCCGAGGTCGAGGTCCACCACGCCCGCGAGCTCGGTGCCGGCCGGCGCCGCGAGCCCCAGGTCCGCCGCCGTCCGGCGGGTGACGACGATGGCCGTGGGCTCCGTCACCGCGCCCGGCGGCAGGTCGATGCGGTCCCCCTGATCGCCGGTGACCGTGCCCCCTTCCGCGCCGACCACGTTGCCCGCCACCGCTTCGCCGCCGTAGGTGCGCAGGGTCACGTCCTCGGCGCCGAGCTTCAGCGGCAGGTCCTGGGCCGCCTGCGACGGCCGGAGCTGGAAGCGCGAGCGCGGCGTGCCGTCCGGGGCGTGATAGAGGATCAGGTCCGCCTGGTAGGGCGTCTGCCGGCGGACCGAGTTGTCGAGCAGGGTGAGCTCCTCCTGGATGAACAGGGTCACCGGCAGCCCGCTCGCGACCCCCTGGGACAGGGTGTAGACGGCGGTCACCTGGCTGCTCTGCGAGGGCAGGACGACCTCGGGATTGAAGGTGAGGGTGGCGGCCGTGGCCTCGTTGCCCGCCGGCCGCGCCGAAGCGCCGAGCACCGCGCCGGTCACCGCAGCGGGCGGCGCCAGGGGGCCGTCGTCCGCCTCGACGGCGGCCCAGCCGCCGTCGTTCAACCCCGCCGCGGCCGCCGGCAGGGTGAAGGTCACCCGGCCGCCAGAGACCTGCGTGGTGCCCACGACCCGCCACTGGAGCGCGGCGAGGTCGAGGTGGACGAGGACGAGGGTGGTGCCGTTGGCCGACTCCACCGGCAGGCTGAGGGTCGCATCCGCCAGCAGCGCGACGCCGCCCAGGTCGAGCCAGGCCGCGCCCCGGGGGGACCAGCCGTAGGGCAGGGGCATGGGCAGGCCCTGCTCGTCGAGCCGGGTCGCCGCCACGCTCACGGACGCGGCCAGGGCGCCGGCCGGCAGGGTGAGGATGGCGTCGCCGCCGCTCCCCCAGGTGCCGCCGGCCGCGCCGAGGGTCTGCGGCCTGGCCGCCGGGGTCAGGCGCGGGTCGAAGATCTCCGTGCCCTGGCCGGCGCCGCTGGCCACGAGCCGGAAGGCGGGCGCGTAACCCGGCCGCACGATGGTCAGGTCGTGGGTGCCGGCCGGCACCGGCAGGCGGAAGCGGCCGTCCTCCCCCGTCACCTGTTGGGGCAGGGGCTCCGGGAGGGCCGTGCCGTTGCTGGCGGTGACCAGCACGCGGGCGCCGGCCAGGGGGCGGCCGGTGGCATTGTCGATCACCGTGCCGAGGAGGAAGCCGCTGCCGCCTTGGGCGCCGAAGACCTGCGACCAGGGATAGGCCAGGGCGTTGCCCGCCGGGTCCT
Organism: Thermoanaerobaculia bacterium; assembly: GCA_036264085.1. GTDB lineage: Bacteria > Acidobacteriota > Thermoanaerobaculia > Multivoradales > UBA5704 > DATARR01. The sequence continues at coordinate 41,233 of DATARR010000059.1, forward strand.
GCACGGCCGTGGTGACCTCCAGGCGCAGGGCGCCCGCCGGCAGCGAGCCGCTCGGCGTGAAGGTGGCCGTGAGGCCGTTGGTGGCGAGAGCCACCGCCCCCGCGACCGGACCTGACGCGGCCGAGAGCTGCACGGCGCCGGCCAGGCTGGCGGGCGTCACCGGCTCGCTGAAGACGACGTGGAAGACGTTCCCCTGGCGGTCCGCGGAGACGACCCGCGGCGCCTGGCAGTCGTGGACGACCGCGGCGAGGGCCGGGGCCGAGACGTTGCCGGCGCCGTCCGTGGCCGTCACCTGCAGCCGGTTGAGGCTGCCGGGCGAGAGCTGGACGGCGAGGGAGAAGTGGCCGCTCTCGTCCGCCCGCGCCTCGGCCGCCGCCGCGGCGCCCTCGACGCGCACCACGGCTCCCGCCTCGGCCGTGCCGGTCAGGGTGAGGGCGGCCGCACAGAGGGCCGCCGGCGGCGCGGGATCGAGCACGGGGGCTGCCGGCGCCGTGGTATCGATCGTGAGGAAGGTCAGCGTGGGGGGTTGGCCCAGGGCGTTGCCCGCGAGATCGGTCAGGGCCGCCGTCAGCACCAGCCGCACCTGGGCCGAGGAGGGGAGGGGCACCGAGGGGCGCACCGTCAGCACGCTGCCGGCCCGGTTGGCGGTCGCCGGGATGGCCTGGCCGGCGCCCGTCTCCAGGCGCCAGCTCCCGGCCGCGGGCTCGGCCATGTCCTCCGAAAAGGTGAGCCGGAAGCTCGCGTCCACCGGCAGGGCCAGGGCCCCCGAGGCCGGGTCCGCGGCGTCGAGCTTCGGCGCCACGGTGTCGCGGACCACGACCCGGGTGTGGGTGCCCTGGTTGCCCACGGCGTCCCTCACCCGGGCGATCAGCGTGTTGCTGCCTTCCACCAGGGGGACGGCGGCGGCGCTGAAGGTGCCGCCCGTGATCGTCGCCGCGACGCCGTTGACCGTCAGGGTCAGGCCGGCCTCCTGGTCCACGGTGCCGCTCACCGTGACGGTCTGGGCGTTCAAACGCGCGCCGTCCGCCGGCTGGGTGATCTGCACGGCCGGGGCCTGGCTGTCGCGGGTGACCGAGAGGGTCGCCTCGGAGGTATTGCTCACCTTGTCGAAGGCCCGCACCGTGAAGTCGTTGACACCTGCGGTCAGCGCCATGGCGAGCGACCAGGCGCTGCCCGACAGGGAGGCGCGGACGCCGTTGACCTCGACGCGGTCGAGGTGCGCGTCGCCGGCCGTCCCGCGCAGGGTGATACTGGCGCCGGGCACCACGGTACCGGGCGCGGGGTCGGTGATGGCGAGGACAGGCGGCGTGGAGTCGCGCTCCAGGGTGCGCGTGGCCTGGGCGGCGTTGCCGGCCCGGTCCTCGGCCCGTGCCGTGAGGGTGTTGCTCCCCTCGGCGAGCGGCACCTGGCGGGCGAGCCAGGTGGTGCCGGTGACGGTGGCCGCGATGCCGTTGACCGTGACGGCGGCGAGCTGCGGGTCCTGGGCCGAGCCCACGACGTCCACCGAGGCGTCCTTGAGGATGGCGCCCACCGGCGGCTGGGAGATGGCGACCGTGGGGGCTTGCGAGTCGCGGGTGAGGCGCAGCGTCCGCTGCGCCGTGTTGCCGGCCGCGTCCGTGGCCACGATCGCAAAGCTGCGCACGCCTTCGGCCAGGGTGTAGGGGCCGGCCGTGAAGTCCTGGCCCACCAGGGTCGCGGGCTGGCCGTCCACCTTGACTGCATTGGCGCCGGCCACCTGGCCCTGGAGGGTCACCTGGGCGGCGGCGAGGATGGCGTCATCGGCCGGCTGCAGCGCGAGGAAGGCCGGCGGCGTGGTGTCGATCTCGAAGCCCACGGCCAGGGTGGCCGCGTTGCCGGCGGCGTCCGTGGCGGTCACCGACAGCAGGTGGGTCCCCTCGCCCGAGACCGGGGTGCCGGAGGTGAAGGGAGCGCCGTCGAGCGTCGCGTTCACCGTCACGTCCGAGGCGTCGGTCGTCTGGATCACCGGTGTCGCCGCCCGGTTGAACAGCCGGCCGTCGGTCAAATCGGCGCCCGATTCGAGGACGTGGATCTGCGGCGGGTCCGTGTCCGGAGGGTTTTGCGCCTTGCCCACCGGAATGGCCAGCAGGGCGAGGACGGCGAACAGCGACAACGCTTGCAACGACGGGAATCGGCGCTTGGTCATGGCAGCTCTCAGGGCACGTTCTGGATCACGGAGGAGGTCGCGTCGACGGTGAACGTGCCGACGGCGTTGGTATCGCGGAACTCGAGCTTCGAGCCGCCGCGGACGATGACTTCGTCGAACTTGTAGACGCCGCGGTAGCCGTCGCCCGCCGAGACGGCGCCAACGGCGCTGTCGAGCAGCAGCCGGCGGCGGTCCGCGCTCTGGTCGATCACGTGGTAGTCGGTGTTGTTGATTCGCACCCACATGCCGACGACACCCAGGGCGAACTTGGCCGTGGGGCTCGCGGGGTCGATCCACAGCGCGGAGGTGTTCACCGTGTCGGCCGTGGCGGTGCCGACGGTGCCGATGCCGATCGCCGGCAGCGGAGTATTCGGGACGGGCAGACTCGAGGTGCCGCCCTGATCGACGTACAGCTTGCCGTAGGTCATCGCCGGCAGCTTGACGTAGACCGTGCCGGGGCTGCCCCAGCGGAAGGCGGGCGTGCCGTTGAGCGTGGCGCCGCCGCGGGCTTTCACCTGGGTCGAGGGATCGAAGCCCGAGAGCGTGGTGGCATAGAGCGCCACCCGGCCGCCGCCGCCGCTCGCGCCATAGACCGCGTTGGCCTGGTAGTCGCCGCCCGAGGCGTCGATCAGGCCGGTGCCGCTCACCGTGCCGGCGGTGATCAGCACGCTGCCGCCGCCGCCGCTCGAATCGCCGTTGCCCGTCGTCTGCTTGCGCTGCCCCTTGGCCTGGATCACGCCGTTGATCGTCAGTTGGCCCAGGTTCAGCAGCATGGTGCCGCCGCCGTTGGCCCCCGGCACGCCGCCGTACCGCTCCGAGCCGCCGCCGCCGCCGAGGACCGGCTGGTACACGCTGTCGAACACTTCACCCGCCGGACCCGCATTGCCCCACACCTGGCCGATGCCGCCGTGGCTGCCGCCGGAATCGGAGAACGAGCCCGCGACCCCGGCCGGCGTGCCGCCCGCGACGTTCGTCGCCGTGGCGCCCGCGTAGCCGCCGCCCGTCACGTCCAGCACCGCGCCGGTCTCCACCGTCATCAGGCTCGACACCGTCATCTTCAGGGTGCCGCCCACCGCCAGCGTCACCGGCGAGCCTGCCTTGATCGTCACGTTCGTCGCCGTCAGGGTGGACGGGATACGGCCCTTCGACTTCGCGAAAACGTCGCCCACGATCACGTCGTCCGTGCTCGAGACGCCCGCGCCGCTCTTCACGTCCAGCCGGTCGAACCGGTACTGGCCCCGGTACGTGGTGGCCGTGGTGGCGCCCGCGGCGCCCTTGAGCAAGGCGCGGCCCTGACCGTCGATCGACAGCACCTGGAACGAGCCGAGCGTGCCCGACCCGTCGCTCAGCGCCATCCATGCGCCGTTCCACTGCACCTTGAATGCCGCGCTCGCCGTCACCAGCGCGTCGGCCCCTTGCGCCGTGATCGCCGTCACCGCGCCGGTTCCGAGTGCCGGCAGCGGCGTCTGCGGGCCCATGCGCTCGGCGCCGCTCGACTCCTTGCCGCTGTCCATGATCAGCCGGCCGTAGGTGTCGCTCGAGGTCTTGGCGAACACCGTGCCCGGACCCCCGTAGAAGGACGGCGTCGAGCCGCCCCACGTCGTACCGCCCCAGGCCTTCACCTGCGACACCGGATCGAAGCCCGTGAAGCTGCCCACGTACAGCGCCACCCGGCCGCCGCCGCCGCTGGCGCCGTAGGCGGAGCTGGCCTGGTAGTCGCCGCCCGAGGCATCGATCAAGCCCGAGCCGCTCACCGTGTTGGCGGTGATCAAGATGCTGCCGCCGGCGCCGCTGGAGTCGCCGTTGCCGGTCGTCTGCTTGCGCTGGCCCTTGGCCTGGATCGTGCCGTTGAGCACCAGGTCGCCCAGCGTCAGCTCCACCGTGCCGCCGCCGGCGCCGCCGGGAACGTTGCCGTAGCGCTCCGAGCCGCCGCCGCCGCCCAGCCGCGGCAGGTAGACGCTGCCGTACACCTCGCCCGGCGGGCCCGGGTTGCCCCAAATGGCGCCGATACCGCCGTAGCTGCCGCCGGAGTCGGACTTCGAGCCCGTCACGCCGGACGGCGTACCGCCCGCGCCGTTCGTCGCCGTCGCTCCCGCATAGCCCTGTCCGGTGACGTCCAGCACCGCGCCGGCCTCGACCGTCAGCACGCCGGAGACGGTCATCGTGAGCGCCCCCGTCTTCGCCAACGTCACCGGCGAGCCCGCCTTGATCGTCAGGTTGGTGGCCGAGAGGGTGTTCGGCAGCCGGCCCTTGGACTCGGCAAAGACGTCTCCCACCACCACCTCGTCGGTGCTCGACAGGCCGGCGCCGCTCTTCACGTCCAGCCGGTCGAAGCGGTATTGGCCGCGGTAGCGGGCCGCACCGGTGACCGTGCCGGCGTTCTTGAGCACCGCCCGTCCCTGCGCGTCGAGCGACAGCACGAGGAAAGAGCCGAGGTTCGTCCCCGCGGCGTCGTCCAAGGCCATCCAGGCGCCCACCCACTGCGCCTTGAAGGGCGTACCCGCATCGACCACGGCGTCGGCTCCCGCGGCGGTGAGAGAGACGACGTTTCCCGTTCCCAGGGCCGGCAGCGGCGTCTGGGGGCCGATCCTCTCGGCGCCGCTGGACTCCTTGCCGCTGTCCACGATCAACCGGCCGTAGGTGTCGCTCGACGTCTTGACGACGATCGTGCCCGGACCCGCGTAGAAGGATGGCGTCGTGCCGCCCCACGTCGTGCCGCCCCAGGCCTTGACCTGCGCCACCGGATCGAAGCCCGAGAAGCTGCCCACGTACAGCGCGACCCGGCCGCCGCCGCCGCTGGCGCCGTAGGCCGAGCTCGCCTGGTAGTCGCCGCCCGAGGCGTCGATCGTGCCCGTGCCGCTGACCGTGCCGGCGGTGATCAGCACGCTGCCGCCGGCGCCGCTGGAGTCGCCGTTGCCCGTCGTCTGCTTGCGCTGGCCCTTGGCCTGGATCACGCCGTTGAGCGCCAGTTGCCCCACGTTCAGCGACATGGTGCCGCCGCCGGCGCCGCCCGGCACGTTGCCGTAACGCTCCGACCCGCCGCCGCCGCCCAGGATCGGCTGGTACACGCTGTCGAACACCTCACCCGCCGGACCCGGGTTGCCCCATACCTGGCCGATGCCGCCGTGGCTGCCGCCGGAATCGGAGAACGAGCCCGCGACCCCCGACGGCGTGCCGCCGGCAGCGTTCGTCGCCGTCGCGCCCGGGTAGCCGCCGTTCGAGACGTCCAGCACCGCGCCCGTTTCCACCGTCATCAGGTTCGACACCGTCATCTTCAAGGCGCCGCCCATCGCCAGCATCACCGGCGAGCCTGCCTTGATGGTCACGTTCGTCGCCGTCAGGGTGGACGGGATACGGCCCTTCGACTCCGCGAGGACGTCGCCCACGATCACGTCGTCCGTGCTCGAGACGCCCGCCCCGCTCTTCACGTCCAGCCGGTCGAACCGGTATTGGCCCCGGTACGTGGTGGCCGTGGTGGCGCCCGCCGCGCCCTTGAGCAAGGCACGGCCCTGACCGTCGATCGACAGCACCTGGAACGAACCGAGCTGCGCGCCCGACGCGTCGCTCAGCGCCATCCACGCGCCATTCCACTGCACCTTGAAGGCCGCGCTCGCCGTCACCAGCGCGTCGGCCCCTTGCGCCGTGATCGCCGTCACCGCACCGGTACCGAGTGCCGGCAGCGGCGTCTGCGGACCCATGCGCTCGGCGCCGCTCGACTCCTTGCCACTGTCCAGGATCAGCCGGCCGTAGGTGTCGCTCGACGTCTTGACGAACACCGTGCCCGGACCCGCGTAGAAGGACGGCGTCGAGCCGCCCCACGTCGTACCGCCCCAGGCCTTCACCTGCGACACCGGATCGAAGCCCGTGAAGCTGCCCACGTACAGTGCCACCCGGCCGCCGCCGCCGCTGGCGCCATAGGCGGAGCTGGCCTGGTAGTCGCCGCCCGAGGTATCGATCGTGCCCGTGCCGCTCATCGTGGCCGCCGTGATCAGCACCGAGCCGCCGGCGCCGCTGGAGTCGCCGTTGCCCGTCGTCTGCTTGCGCTGGCCCTTGGCCTGGATCACGCCGTTGAGCACCAGGTCGCCCAGCGTCAGCTCCACCGTGCCGCCGCCGGCGCCGCCGGGAACGCCGCCGTAGCGCTCCGAGCCGCCGCCGCCGCCGAGCCGCGGCAGGTAGACGCTGCCGAACACCTCGCCGGCCGGACCCGGGTTGCCCCACACCTGGCCGACGCCGCCGTAGCTGCCGCCGGAGTCGGTCTTCGAGCCCGTCACCCCCGACGGCGTGCCGCCGGCGCCGTTCGTCGCCGTCGCGCCCGCATACCCCAGGTTGCTCAGATCGAGCAGGCCGCCGCACTGGATGCGGGTCGTCCCGGTGACCGTCAGGCTGAGCGTCTGGCCGGTCAGGCCCACCACCTTGGCGCCGTTGAGCAGGGTCAGCGAGGTCAGGCTGATCGGCTCCTGGACCGTGAAGGTGCCGGCGCCGAGGACCAGCGCCTGGCCGTTGCGGGCGGAGGTCAGGTTCTGGGTCCCGGTCAACGGGGTGGTGGCTGCCGCAGACAGCGACAGCGTCGCGTAGCCCATGCCGCCGCCGAAGTCGCGCGCTTCGATGCGGATCGCGAAGGTCTGCCCGGCAGCCGCGTTGGCCGGCGGCGTCCAGGTGAAGCTCGCCGAGACCGTGGCCTGGTTCACGGTCACGGTCTGCTGGGTCACACCGTCGACCACCAGCGAGTAGCTCTGGATCGACTGGTCGTCCGTGGCCGTGAAGGGGATCGTCACGGCCACGCCGGGGGTGATCAGATCGCCGCTGGCCTGGCACCCGCCGAGGGTCACCACCGGCGCATTGGGATCGACGATCGGCTGCACGTGGAGGGTGAGGCTGGTGGCGAAGCGGTTCCCCGACAGGTCGACGACCGCGGCGGTGACCGTGAAGTCCGTGGCCTGGGTCACGGCCGGCGCCGTCATCGCGACGCTGTAAGGAGAGGCGGTGACGGTCGTGGACTGGCCGTTGAAGGTGAACGTGACGCTCTTGACGCCGAGGACGTCCTGGACGCTCGCCGCCGCCGTGAAGTTCGTGCCCGAGGTGAAGCTGGCCCCTGCCGCCGGGCTGGTGAGCTGGACCGACGGCGCGTAGCTCTGCGTCCAGCCTGAGCCCGGCGTGTTGCCGGCGGTGACGCGGTCGAGGGCTAACCCCAAGGCGCCGTTGCGCACGGTGACGCTGTTGAAGCGATAGATGCCGTCGTAGGTGTCGCCCACGTGCACCGTCGAGGTCAGCGGCGGCGTGGGCACGTTCAGGGTGAGGCTGGTGCCGTGGTGGCTGTGGCTCAGGATGGTGTAGAGCGTATTGAAGTCGCCGTTGAACGCCACCTCGGCGGCGCCCAGGAAGGAGTGGAAGTCGGCCTCGTTGTCGGTGAAGCCGTTCGCCGCCACCGCGTCGATGATGCCGTGGCCCACCACCAGCAGCTCGGTGTACTGGTTCGAGGCCGTGCCGCCGTTGTCCAGGATGAGGTCGCCGAAAGCCTGCGCGTCGGGTTTGACGAAGATCGTGCCCGCGGCGCCCCAGGTCAGGGGATCGGTCGAGCTCGTCTTGCCGCCTGCCGCCAGGGTACGGCCGAGGAGGCCCGAGTCGAGGCTCGCGCCGTAGAAGGCGATCCGGCCGCCGCTGCCGGCCCCGGCCGTGCCGCCGCCACCCGCGCTGCCGGACGCCTGGATGACGCCGGCACCGCGGAGGGCCGCCGCGTTGATGCGGATCGAGCCGCCGGCGCCGCCGGCACCGGACGCTCCGGTCTCGCCGTTGGCCAGCACCGAGCCGTCGACGACGGCGTTGCCGGTGGCGGTGAGGCGCACGATACCGCCGCCGTCGCGCCCCTTGGCGCCGCTGTAGCCGCCGCCGGCGCCGGAGTCGCGCGGATCGTAGAAGCTGCCGTAGACCGGGCTCGAACCGTCGAAGGCGCCGCCGCGGCCGCCGTAGCTGCCGCCGATGCCGGTGTTGGCGCCCTCGCTGGTGACGTTGCCGAAGCCGTAGGCCCGCGCGCTGGACGCCGTGCTGCCGAGGAAGCCGCGGCCGGTGACGTCGATCGAACCGGTGCAGGAGACGTAGACGTCGCGCTGCACCGTCAGGTCGAGCTTCGACTCCACCGTCGCCGTGGTCTCCGGGTGGGTGAGCTTGGCGCCGTCGAGGACCACCAGGTCGCGGAAGGTGTGGGTACCGCTGACGGTGAGGGTGCCACCCGTCACCACCACGCTGGTGTTGTCGAGCGAGGTGTCGGTCGCCGCGAACGTCCGGTCTGCGGAGAGGACGTTGCCCTGCACCACCCGCAGGTCGAGCGTGGTGGTGGCCGTGGTGCCGGTGAAGCTCTTCGCCCGCGCCGTGACAGTGAAGACCTGGCCCTCGGTCGCGCCGGCCGGCGCCGTGAAGTGATAGACGAAAGGCGCCTGGAAGTCGGTCGCGAGCAGCGTCGTGTCCTGGAGGAACTCCACGCGCTCGATGCCGTTGTCGTGGCTCGCCGCCACGTTGAGGTCGACGCCGGTGCCGGGCGCCAGGATCACGCCCGGCGTCGGGCAGGTGAACGCCACCGCGGGGGCCGCGCCCGGCGCCAGCGGCCGGACGTGGATCAGCAGGGTCGCCGTGGTGTGGTTGTCGTTGGTGTCGACCGCTTCGGCGGTGATGGACAGGTCGCCCTCGGCGGCCACCACCGGCGCGGGCACCGACCAGGTGTAAGGCGCGGCCGTGAGCGTGGAGCTCTGGTCGCCGAGATGGAAGGTCACCGAGGCCACGGCCCGGTCGTCGGTGACGGTGGCCGCGATCTGGACCGTCTGGCCCGGGGTGTAGACCGTCCCCGCCGCCGGCTGGGTGAACGTCACGGTCGGCGGAGTGAGGTCGTAGAGCGTCAGCGTCGAGCCGGAGGCGACCGTCGAGGAGCCGATCACCGCGCCGTCCAGGAACTGGAGGACGGCCTTGCCCTTCACGGTCACGGCGTCGAACTTGTAAATGCCGACGTAAGTCTGGCCGACGGCGACCGCGCCCGCCGCGCCATCGAGGAGCAGCCGGCGGCGGTCGTCGCTCTGCGCGAGCACGGGATAGTCGGTGCCGTTGATCCGGACCCACATCCCGACCACGCCGAGGTCGAACTTGCGGGTGGAGTCCTGCGGCTCGATCCACAGGGCCGTGGCATTGCCCGGCTCGGCGTAGACGGCGCCCACGATCCCCTTGCCGATCGAAGGTGGAACGGTGGTGCCGACCGTGCCGGACGTAGCGCCCTGGTCCACCAGCAGCGAGCCGTAGGTATCGCCCGTCCTCTTGGTGTAGACCGTTCCCGGCGCCGCGTAGGACGTGTTGTAGGCGCCGCCCCACGCCTTCGCCTGGGCCAGAGGATCGAAGCCGTTCCACGTGCCGGTCACGATCGACACCCGGCCGCCGCCGCCGCCGTTCACCACTCCCGTGGCACAGGTGATGTCGCCGCCGGAGGCGTCGATCGTCCCGGCGCCGCTCACCACCCCGGCCGCGACCGACACCGTGCCGCCCGCTCCCGCGCCGTCGCCGCAGATCGACTGGCCTCGCGCCTTGATGCCTCCCGCCAACGCGAGCTCGCCGGCGGCGATACGGACGACGCCACCGCCCGCACTGCCGCCGGCAGAGCTGCTCTGGTAGGCGCCGCCCCCCCCCGGGAGCAGCGGCGAGTAGAGGCTGTCGTAGACCTCGCCCGCCGTGCTGAGCCCGCCACGGCCGCCGTGGCTACCGCCCGCCCGGGTCTTCGACGCGGTTACGCCAGCCGGCGCGAAGCCGTCGGGATGGCTCCCTGAGCCGCCCGCGTAGCCCGTGCCGGAGACGTCCAGCAGCGCGCCCGTCTCGACCGTCAGGGTGCCGCTCGCGGAGAGCCTCAGCTCGTTGCCGGTCGCCGGCCGCATCACCGCTCCCGCCTTGACGAGGAGCGTCTGAGCCTGCAGGGCGGCAGAGAGCTGCGACCCACCGGCGAAGGTCGCGGTCTGGGTCGTCACCGAAGACGTGGACAGGAGGCCGGCGCCATGGCGCACGTCGACGGAGTCGAAACGGTACTCGCCCGCATAGGATGCAACCCCGGTCAGGGCTCCGGCGCCCGCCAGGCGGAGCTGGCTGCCGTTGATCCCGGCGACCTTGTAGCCACTCCCCAGGACGACGCCGCCGGCATCCTTGAGCGTCACCCAGGTGCCCAGCCACTCCGGGCCGAACGGCGAGGCGGCAGTGATCCAGGCGTCGCCGCCTTGAGCCGCGAAGGCCGTCACCGCGCCGCTGCCCAGCACCGGCAGCTCGGTGGCGCCGCTCGGCCGGTCGGCGCCGTTGACCTGCCCGGCGTCCAGCAGCAGCCGGCCATAGGTCGAGGTCGAGTCGCTGACGAAGATCGTGCCCGCCGAGCCGTACCACCGCTGGCCGTTGTTGCACATGCTGCGCTCGCCGGACCACGCCTTGACCTGCGCGTTGGGATCGAAGCCGCTCAGCGTCTGCACCTGGAGCGACACGCGCCCGCCGCCGCCCGCTCCGGCGCTCTGGCTGCAAGCCCCCACGTCGCCGCCCGAGGCGTCGATCGTCCCGGCGCCCAGCAGAGTGCCGGCATGCACGAGCACCGTGCCACCACCGCCGCCGCCGCCCTCGTTGGCCGGCCGGGTCTCGCCACGGGCCCGGATCTCGCCATCCAACTGCAACTCGCTGACGTTGATCGACACCAGACCGCCGCCCGCACCGCCGCGGCTCGAACCGCCGATGTTGGTCGCCAGGGCGCCGCCGCCGCCGGTCAGTTGCGGCTCGTAGACGCTGTCGAACACCGCGCCGGCCGGACCCGCCGTGGTGCCGAGCGAGCCCGCGCCGCCGTGGGAGCCGCCCGCGTCGGGCTGCGACGCCGCCACCCCGGACGGAGCGGCACCCGGATGGGCCGCCGCCGCGCCGCCGGCATACCCGAGCCCGGTGACGTCCAGGCGCGCGCCGGACTCGATCGTCATCCGGCCGCTGACCTTGAAGCTCAGGGCGCCGCCCGTGGCCGGGGTGACCACCGCGCCCGACTTCACCAACACGCTGGCTGCCGTGAGGTCGCCGGCGAGCGTCGCGGCGCTCTGGAGGACCATCTGCTGGCCGACGACCATCGGGGCGGCGCTGCGCAGACCCGCACCGTGGCGCAGGTCGACGGTGTCGAACCGGTACTCGCCGGCGTACGTGGCCGCCGTCGAGCTCGCGGCTGCGCCGGCCAGGCGGAGCCGGTTGCCGGCGACCTCAGCGACCTTGAAGCCGCTGCCGAGGGAGGTGCCGGAGGCGTCCTTCAGCGTCACCCAGGCTCCCAGCCATTCCGGGCCGAACGGCGCCGCGCCGCTCACCCAGAGGTCGCCGCCGGCCACCTCGACAGAGGCCACCGTGCCGCTGCCCAGCGCCGACAGCTCCGTCGAGAAGCCGGTGCGGTCCGTCGTGCCCGCCTGGCCGCTGTCCACCAGCAGACGGCCGTAGGTCGAGGTCGAGTCGGAGACGTAAACCGTGCCCGGGGAGCCGTACCAGTGACGGCCATCGTTGCACATCGTCCGGTCGCCGCTCCACGTCTTCACCTGCGTGTTGGGATCAAAGCCGCTCAGCGTCTGCACCTGGAGCGACACGCGCCCGCCGCCGCCCACGCCCGCCGTCTGGCTGCACGCGCCGGCGTCGCCGCCCGAGGCGTCGATCGTCCCGGCGCCCAGCAGGGTGCCGGCGTGCACCAGCACCGTGCCGCCACCGCCACCGCCGCCTTCGTTGGCCGGCCGGGTCTCGCCACGCGCCCGGATCTCGCCGTCCACCTGCAACTCGCCGGCGTTGATCGACACCAGACCGCCGCCCGCCCCACCGCGGCTCGAACCCCCGATGTTGGCCGCCAAGGCGCCGCCGCCACCCGCCAGTTGCGGCTCGTAGACGCTGTCGAACACCGCGCCGGCCGGACCCGCAGTCGTGCCGAGCGAACCCGCGCCGCCGTGGGAGCCGCCCGCGTCGGGCTGCGATGCCGCCACCCCGGACGGGGTGGCGCCCGGATGGGTCGCCGCCGTGCCGCCCGCGTAGCCAAGACCCGAGACGTCGAGCCGGGCCCCGGATTCGATCGTCATCCGACCGGTGACCTTGAAGTTGAGGGCGCCTCCCGTGGCCGGAGTCACCACCGCGCCCGACTTCACCAGCACGTTGATCGCCGTGACGTCGCCGGCAACGGTGGCGTTGCCCTGGAACACGACCTGCTGGCCGACGATCGGGGTGGTGCTGCGCAGGCCCGCGCCGTGACGCAGGTCGACGGCGTCGAACCGGTACTCGCCGGCATAGGTGACGGCCGAAGCCGCCGACATTGCCGAGGCCGCTGCCGCCAGGCGGAGACGGCTGCCGTCGATCTCCACGACCTTGAAGCCGGTGCCGATCGCCGCGCCGGAGGCGTCCTTCAGCGTCACCCACGCCCCCAACCACTCCGGACCGAACGACGCGCCGGCGCTCACCCAGGCGTCGGACCCGGCGACCGTCACCGCCGTCACCGCGCCGCTGCCCAGCGCCGGCAGCTCCGTGGACGCTCCGGTGCGGTCGACGCCACCCGCCTGACCGCTGTCGATCGCCAAGCGTCCGTAGGTCGAGGACGAATCGGAAACGTAAATCGTGCCCGGGGAGCCGTACCAGTGGCGGCCGTCGTTGCAGAGGGTGCGGTCGCCGCTCCACGACTTCACCTGCGCCGTGGGATCGAAGCCGCTCAGCGTCTGCACCTGCAGCGATACGCGACCGCCGCCGCCCACTCCCGCCGCCTGGCTGCACGCCCCCGCGTCGCCGCCCGAGGTGTCGATGCTGCCCGCGCCCAGCAGCGTGCCCGCGCGCACCAGCACCGTGCCGCCCGCGCCGCCGCCGCCCTCGTTGGCCGGCCGGGTCTCGCCACGGGCCCGGATCTCGCCGGCCAGCTCCAGCTCGCCGGCGTCGATCGACACCAGGCCACCGCCCGCCCCGCCGCGGCTCGTGCCGCCGATGTTGATCGCCAGGGCGCCGCCGCCGCCCGCCAGTTGCGGCTCATAGACGCTGTCGAACACGGCGCCGGCCGGCCCCACTGTCGTGCCGAGCGAGCCCGCGCCGCCGTGGGAGCCGCCGGCGTCAGGCTGCGATGCCGCCACCCCGGATGGGACGCCGCCCGGGTGGGACGCCGCCGTGCCGCCCGCATAGCCAAGGCCGGAGACGTCGAGGCGGGCCCCGGCCTCCACCGTCATCCGCCCGGTGACCTTGAAGCGCAGGGCATTGCCCGCGGCCGGCGTCACCACCGCGCCCGACTTCACCAGCACCGTGGACGCCGAGATGTCGCCTGCCACCGTGGCGTTGCCCTGCAAAATCACTTGCGAGCCGGTGATGGGCGAGTTGCTGCGTACCCCCGCGCCGTGACGCAGGTCGACGGAGTCGAACCGGTACTCGCCGGCATAGGTGGCCGCCGACCCCGCCGCTGCCGCTCCCGCCAGATGCAGACGGTTGCCGTCGATCTCGACGACCTTGAAGCCGGCGCCGATCGCGATACCAGAGCCGTCCTTCAGCGTCACCCAGGTCCCCAGCCACTCCGGCCCGAACGGCGCGCCGGCGCTCACCCAGGCGTCGGACCCGGCGACCGTCACCATCGTCACCGCGCCGCTGCCCAGCGCCGGCAGCTCCGTCGAGGAGCCGGTGCGGTCGGTCGTGCCCGACTGGCCGCTGTCCACCAGCAGACGGCCGTAGGTCGAGGTCGAGTCGAAGACGTAGACCGTGCCCGGCGAGCCGTACCAGTGGCGGCCGTCGTTGCAGAGGGTGCGGTCGCCGCTCCACGACTTGACCTGCGCGGTGGGATCGAAGCCGCTCAGCGTCTGTACCTGCAGCGACACGCGACCGCCGCCGCCCACTCCCGCCGCCTGGCTGCACGCTCCCGCGTCGCCGCCCGAGGTGTCGATGCTGCCCGCGCCCAGCAGCGTGCCGGCGTGCACCAGCACCGTGCCGCCCGCGCCGCCGCCGCCCTCGTTGGCCGGCCGCGTCTCGCCGCGGGCCCGGATCTCGCCCGCCAGCTCCAGCTCGCCGGCGTCGATGGTGACCACGCCACCGCCCGCGCCGCCCGAGCTCGAACCGCCGAGGTTGGCCGCCAGCGCACCGCCGCCGCCCGCGAGGCTCGGCGAGTAGACGCTGTCGAACACCGCGCCGGCCGGACCTGCGGTCGTGCCGAGCGAACCGGCGCCGCCATGGCTGCCGCCGGCATCGGGCTGGGATGCTGCCGCCCCGGCCGGTGCGCCGCCTGCGTGCGCAGCCGCTTTGCCGCCCGCGTAGCCGAGGCCCGAAACGTCGAGGCGAGCCCCTGCCTCCACCGTCATCCTCCCGGTGACCTTGAAGCGCAGAGCATTGCCCGCGGCCGGGTGCACGACGGCTCCCGACTTCACCTGCAGGGACTGCGCGCTCAAGTCTCCGGAGAGCCGCGTGTCACCCTGGATCACCATCCCCTGCGCGGTCACCGGCGAGCTGCCCACCACTCCGGCGCCGTGGCTCAGGCTGACGGAGTCGAAGCGATATTCGCCGCTGTAGGTCGCGGTCCCGGTCACGGCCGCAGCGCCCGCCAGCCGGATGCGGCTGCCGTCGATTTCCACGACCTTGAAGCCGGCGCCCAGAGACGCGCCCGAGGCGTCCTTCACCGCCACCCAGGTCCCCAGCCACTGGCCGCCGAACGGCGAGGCGGCGCTCAGCCAGGCATCCTGCCCGGAAGCCGCGAAGCCGGTGACCGCGCCGCCGCCCAGCGCCGGCAGCTCCGTGGCTGCCGCCACGCGGTCGGCGCCGCTGCCGCTCGCCGCGCCGCTATCCACCGCCAGACGGCCGTAGGTGGAGGACGAGTCGAAGACGTAGACCGTGCCCGGCGAGGCATACCAGCGCTGGGCGTTGTTGCAGATGCTGCGCTCGCCGCCCCAGGCCTTGGCCTGCGCCGCGGGATCGAAGCCGTCGAGCGACTGCACGCGCAGCGACACCCGGCCGCCGCCGCCGGCCCCGGCGCTCTCGCTGCAGGCCCCGGCATCGCCACCCGAAGCGTCGATCGTCCCCGCGCCCTTGAGGCTTCCAGCCTTCAAGGACACGGTGCCGCCGGCGCCGCCACCGCCCTCGTTCGGCGGCCGCGTCTCGCCGCGGGCCCGGATCTGGCCGGTCAACACCAACTCGCCGGCTTCGATCGACACCACGCCGCCGCCGATCCCGGCCTTCTGGAGCGAGAGGCCGGTTCGCAGGGCGCCGCCGCCGCCGGCCAGGCTCGGCTGGTACACGCTGTCGTACACCGCGCCGGCCGGGCCGGCGGTCATGCCGAGCCCGCCCGCACCGCCATGCGAGCCGCCGGCATCGGGCTGCGCCGCCGCCACCCCTGCCGGCGCGCCGCCAGCCCAGGCATTCGGCGCTCCACCCGCATAGCCCAGGCCCGAGACGTCGACCGCCGCGCCGCAGGCGATCTCCACCAGGCCGCCTGCGGTCACGCCCACCGTGCCGCCCGCCGCGGATTTCAGGGTCGCCTGCTGGAGGATGAGACCGCCGACGTGCAGCGGCGCCGTCACCGTCACCGCGCCCTTGGAGAGGAACACCGTCTGTCCGCCATAGACGTCCGCCAGTGTGCGGTCACCCTTCAAGGCGACACCGGCGACCACCGTCACCGTGACGTCGGAGGCGGCGACGTTGCCGGCGAAATCGCGGGCCTCCAGGTGCAGGGTCAGCACATCGCCGGCGGCGGCCGTGGCCGGCACCGTCCAGGTGGCGGACGTCGAGACGTCCGCGCTGTCCGCCAGCGGCACGTCGGCCAGAGTGATGCCGCCCGCGGTCAGCTTGTAGCTCTCGATCCCCTCGTCGTCGGTGACGTGGAACGGGAGGTCGAGCTCGGCGCCCGGCACCACGTGGCGGGCGAAGCAGTCGAGGGTCACCTGCGGCGGATGGCTGTTCGACCGCGGCAGGATGTGGACCGTGCGGACCATCGCCGCGTGGTTCCCCCAGGCGTCCACGGCCTCGATCTGCAAGGGCACGTCGGTGGGCGTCGAGACGACCGGCGCCGGCACGCTCCAGGTGTACGGGGCCTGGCTGTCCACCAGCACCCAGCGGCCGGTGCTCAGGGCCACGGAGGCCACGCCCGCCGGATCCACCACCGTGGCGCTCACCGTCATCCGGTCGCCCGAGGTGAAGGTCGTCCCCTCGGCCGGCAGGAGGTTCGAGATGACCGGCGGCGTCGTATCCACGGTGAAGAAGGTGGTCACGAACGGCGTCGTCATCGCGTTGCCCACCCGGTCGGCCACCCCCAGGAGGGTGAGCTGGTAGGCATGGCCGTCGATCAGCGCCGCCACCGGGTTGATCGTCACCGTGCGCGCCGCCGTGTCGAGCTGGAAGGTGGTGGTCACCCCCGCGCCGGCCGTCACGTCCTGGAGGACCATGTGGGTGCCGGAGAGCGAGAAGAGGTCGACCGGCTCGTTGAACATCACCCGGACCTGGCTGGCGAGCGCAACCTGCTTGGCGTTGTTGGCCGGGCTCACCTCGATGACCACGGGCGGCAGCACGTCGGCCGTGGTGAAGCTCGTCTGCACCGACTGGTCGAGGCGGCGGCCGGCGACGTCGAAGAGCTGCTCCGCCGACACCTTGATCCGGTAGGTGTTGAAGTTCTGCAGCGGCTGGTAGGGCACGATGCGGATCGCCGTGTTGCCGTCGATCCAGGTGTTGTGGGCACCCACCCACTGGCCTGACGCCGTCTCGATATGAACCACGTTGTCCACCAGGTTGCGGGTGGTGTCCATGGCCTCGCTGAAACGCACGACCGGCTGGGTGCCGAGCGGCAGGTCGACGGCGCCGTTGGCCGGCGTGATGTCGACGACCCTGGGGCTCACGGCGTCGAGGACGACGGTGCCGAGGTCGAGGATCTGGCCGTTGGTCGACAGGCTGCCGCGGATCTCCCGCATGCCGGGGCCGAAGCTCTCCTGGAAGACGAGCAGGAAGCCGCCCATGGGAACCGACGGCAGGCTGAAGGCGCCGGCCTCATCCGTGAAGGTGGTGAGGGTACGGCCGGCGATCTGCAGGGCGACGAGGGCGTTGGCCGCCGGCGTGGTGCCGTCGGCGATGACGACCATGCCCTTGATCTGCGCCGAATTTTCGAGCGCCAGGTTGACCTGGACGATCTCTCCCTCGTGGGTCAGCACGGCGTTGGCGGAGCCCCGCAGACCGGTGGCGGGGTTGGTGGCGAAGGCCGTCACCCCGCCCTCGCCGACGTTCTGGAAGGTGATGGAATTGTCGGTGCCGGTGTCGCCCGTGAACCGCTTCCAGCCGTAGAAGCCGTTGTTGACCACCTCGACGCTGGCGGCGTTGACCGGGTTGCCGAAGCTGTCGCGGACGTTGACCACCACCGAGCCGATGGGGTGGATGCGCACGTCGAGCTTGACGGGCCCCTGGTCGGTGAGGTTGCCCCAGGTCTCGCCGCGGTGCGGCCCGCCGATCTCCTGGGTCTCCAGCCAGAACGGATGCCCGAGGATGACGCCGTCGAACGAGTAGGTGCTGTCCAGGGTGGCGCCGACGTTCAGGCCGTCCTGCTGCAGCACGGTGTTGGCGTTGGGGAAGACGCCGTCCGGCGAGCCCAGCGGGTTAAGGACGCTGCCGGTGACCGTTCCCTGCCGTTCGAGGAACAGGTCGAGGCTCACCCGCTGCCCTTCGCTGACGATCTCGCCGTGGCCGTTGGCGACCCGCCGGCCTCCCGGCTCGCGGCTGAGGAGGTCGAACCTGCCCTGCGGGATGCCGAGGAACTCGAAGAAGCCGTCCGCTCCCGTGCTGCTGTAGGTGGTGAAGCTGACGAGGCCATTGGAGCCCAGGCGCACGGTGGCTCCCGGGATCGCCACCGTGCTCCCCGGCTCGTAGAGGTGCCCGTCCACCGCGCCCCGCGTCTCCAGTTGGAAGTCGGCCTGGAGCACCTGGTCGTTCTGGCTGAGCTGCAGGCCGTTGCGCCGGCCGTGGCGGCCGGTGCGGGGATCGAGCGCCTGGACGTCGTAGACCGCCATGGGCAGGAGGTCGAACTCGAACTTGCCGTCGGCGTCGGCGTTGATGGTGTCGAAGAGCCCTCCCCAGCGCAGGAGCTGGACCTCGGCCGAGGCCGCCGGCGAGCCGTCTCCCGGGTTGGTGATCCGCCCCTGGATCTTCCCCGTGGGCTCGAGGAAGATGGTGACGCCCGCCACTTCTTCGCCGTCGGCTTTGATCTCGACCGTGGTCTTGCCGCCCAGGCCGCCCAGCGACGGCGCCCGCGCCGACAGGGTCACCGTGCCGGCGAAGACGTTGTGGAACTCGAAGTTGCCGCCGGCGTCGGCGTTCGAAACCAGCGTCCGGCGCGGGTAGGAGCCCTCCTGGAGGGTCACCACCGAGCCGGGCACGAGATTGCCGTCGGCGTCGGACACCCGGCCGGAGACCGACCCCTGCTTGGGCAGCACGATCTCCAGGTCGAGGTTCTGTCCCTTCTGGCTGAAGTTCACCCAGACCTCGGCCTGGCGGAAGACGACGCCGTTCTGCCAGGTCACGTCGACGGGGAAGGCCCAGGGCGAGGGCGGCAGCAGCGAGAAGCTGAACTGGCCGTCGGCATTGGTGTCCATGTCGTTGGCGAGGGTGGGGTGCTTGAGCTCGACGTGCGCCCCCCCGACCGGGGTGACCCCGTCCTGGTCCAGCACCCGGCCGCTGATGGTGCCGGTGACGTTCCTCTCGAAGAGGACGTTCTGGGTCTGGTCCTCGCCGTTCTGCACCAGCTCGCCGCGGACCGTCCTGCTGCCATAGAAGGAGTTGGAGACGGTGATGACGTAGGGGCCCACCAGGGCCTCGGGGATCGACCAGGTGCCGTCCGCCTGGGTGGTGATCGTGTGCGCCTCCAGGTCGAGCCCCACCAGCTCCAGGCGCACGGCCGTGGTGCGGTAGGTCACCAGCGCCGTGATGCCGACGGGCTGGCCCGAGTCGTTCTCCGCCTGCACCACGCCGTGGATCGACCCCTTCTTGAAACGGATGGAGACGAACGGCGTGTCGCCGAGGAAGCGCACCAGGGCGCCCGCGGTGCCGCCCGCCGTCCCCTTGAAGGCGTGCACGCCGTAGCTGCCCACCCCCAGGTTGGGGATGGAGAAGCGGCCGGAGGAGTCGGTGGTGGCGGTGCGGTACCAGTGCTGGTCGTCCGCCGCCAGGTGGACGGTGGCGCCCACCACCGGGCTGCCGTCGACCCCCAGGACCTCGCCGGCGATGCCGCCCACGACGCTCGCGTCCTGGAAGTAGAAGTTCTTGTCGACGACCTGCCCCTCGACGCCGATGGTCACGGCCTCGCTGAGCTTGACCTTCTTGTCGAGGTCGGCGGCCGAGATGTTGCGGGTGCCCGCGAACACGCCCTCCAGGACGTAGTGCCCTTGTGGGTCGGTGACCGTCTTGAACGGCGTCCCCTCGGCCCAGACGATGACGCCGAACATGGGCACGTTGGCGCCGTTGACCTGCTTGTAGACGTACCCCTGGACCACGCCGCGCTGGTCGCGCATGGTGAGGTTGACCTGGTTGACCTGGTCGGGGTTGATGGTGAAGAAGACCTGGACGCCCGACTGGCCGGTCTGGTTCTCGAAGGTCTCGATCTCGCCGCGGCCGGCCGGCACGGGTCCGAAGTCGAAGGTGCCGTCGGTGCCGCTGCGCCGCGTCCCCACCAGGTTGCCGTCAGTGTAGAGGGCCACGTAGGCGCCGGCCACGGTGGTGGTGCCGTCCGGCCGGAAGATGATGCCCCGCACCGTGCCGTTCGCCACCGGCTGGTCCGGCCGGCGCAGGATGACGAGGTCGTGCTGAACGACGCTGCCGGCCTCGGGGACCTCGACCGTCTTGACCACGAACCGCCCCTGGCCGTCGCTCGCCGACAGGGTGATGGTGCCGACGGCGACGTCGCTCACCGCGTAGTTGCCGTTGGCATCCGGCTTGACGGAGGTCCCCTCGCGGAACACCGGGCTCTCGGCGATCACCCGCGCATTCGCGGGCACCGTGCCGTCGTCGTAGGTGACGCGGCCACGGAGGGTGCCGCGGCCCAGCATCACCACGTTGAGCGTCGCGTGCTGGCCGATGAAGCGCACCCGCCCCGTGGCCGTGCCGCTGCGGCCGGTGCCGGCGTCGATCCCCTTGAGCGAGTAGATGTCGCTGCAATCGGTCTGGCGGACGTAGTCGAAGAGGAAGGAGCCGGAGGAGTCGGCGCGCACCGCGGCCGTCTTGTGCGTCCGGCAACTGTCCTCGCAGAAGAGGCACCGGTCGCTCTCTTGCAGCTCGACTTCCGCAAAGGGCACGGGCTTGCCGTCCGGGCCGTAGACCGTGCCCTGCACCAGGGTGCCGGGCATGGCCGTATTGGGGATGCGCACCCGCACGGTGGTGGAGACCACCTGCTCGCCCAGCGGGTTCTTGACTCCCGCCACCGTCAGGTCCTGCGGCGTGTAGGGGCTCAGGGGGTTGTTGAAGACGACCCGCACGATGCGCGAGTTGCGCATCCCCTTGAAGGGGTTCTGGATCGTGTTGCCCGAGCCGTCCATCACGTCGTCCTCGCCCTGCACCCAGCCGCCGTTGGAGACCTTGCCCGGGATGGTGAAGTGGCGGGGATCGGCCGGCGACAGGCTGGCGGGGTCGACGTCGGTGGTGAACAGGACCTCGGCGACGTGGCCGGTGGGATCCACCTCGGTGTTCAGCACCGCCGCGATGGCCTGGAACGGCCGCCGCTGGAGGGTCTCGACCGTGCCGGGGACCTGGTCGTCCACCGTGCCGTCGCCTTGCGTGTCCACCTGCAGGACGAAGGCGGAGTCCGCGGCCCGGAACGCCGCCACGGCGACGCCGCCGGCGGCGAGGGAGACGTTGTCCCAGCTCACCAGGCGCAGACCGCCGTCCGCCCCCGGCACCAGGACGTGGAGCCCGGCGGAGACGGCGGCGGCGGCGCGCAGGCGGGCCTCGTACCCCCCCGCCTCGGGGACGGTCATCACCGCCATCTGGGCGCCGGTGCCCAGGGCGTAGAGGTCGGCGAACGGCAGCTCGCGCAGGCGGGTGGCGTCGTTGCCGCCGCCCCGCAGCCGCTGGCCGCCGGTGCGGCTGGCGATCTCCAGGCTCACGCCCTCGCCCGTCGCCAGGGCGCCCTGGAGTGCCGGCAGGTAGCCGGTGGTCCTGGCGAAGCGCTCGAAGGCCTGCGCCGGCGAGGTGGCCGTGGCCTCGGCCGCGAAGATGGCGCCGAGGGAGACGCCCACCCGGGCCCCCTTCTGTGTCGTGCGCCGCAGCAGGTCCCACTCCCAGTCGCCGTCGCGGGAGCCGTTCCACTCCGCGGCGAGCTCGGCCGCGCTGTCGAACAGGTCCTCGCCGAAGGTCACTTGGCGGCCGGCCTGGGAGAGCTGGTAGACCCGGCTGTCGACCATCGAGCGCGAGACCCGCGGCAGGTCCGCCCGCAGCAGCGAGGGGGGAGCCGTGGCCAGCGAGAAGCCGAGGCCGATCAGGTTGAGGGAGTTGCGCACCAGATCCGGCGGCAGCGCGTCCGTGGCCCGGGGGAGGATGATGGAGGTGGGCGACAGCGGGATGCCGTTCTCCCCCACGCCCACCGTCAGGTCGAAGGTGGGCGTGATCTCGCTGGAGCTGCGGGCCGCCGTGGCCACCACCCGGCCCGTGCGCTTCGAGCGCAGGCGGAACTCCAGCAGCTCGGCGTCGCCGGGGAGGATGGTGACCGTCTGCTCGTTGACCCCCACCACCTCGACCCCGGTCAGCTTGTCGAGGGGGAGGCGGACCTTCAGCAGGTTGGCCGGCGCCGTGCCGGTGTTGGTGACGGTCAGGAGCAGCGAGTACTCCTCGTCCGTCCGCACCACGTCGGGGTGGGTGATGGTGACGTTGAGCGTGGGGTCGCGGACGATGACGGCGCCCTTGGCCGTGCCGGTGACCCGCCGGAGCTGGCCGCCGGGCAGCCCGTGGAGCACCCCGTCGAGATCGAACTGGACGATGTGCGTCCCCTCGCGCAACCCCTCGACCTGCACCTCGGCCTGCCCCGAGGCCTGGGCCACCAGGAAGGTCAGGTCGTCGGCCGTGCCGAGCTTGCCGTCCGGCCCCGGTACCCGCACCGGCACCGGCACGCCGAGGGGGGTCGGCGGGTCCGTCTTCGCCTGGCGCAGGCCCGGCGGCAGGGTCACCCGCGCCGTCAGGTCGTGGATCTCCAGCGGGTCCCCCGCCGGGGCGCCGTTCTGGGCGATCAGCATCACCGAGAAGAACTGGTGCAGCAGGCTGATGTCGGTGGGGAAGAGGATGACGCCCGGGATCGGCACGACGTCGCTCTTCGAGCAGTCGCCGTCGGCGGCCTCGCAGCCGCCGTTGGACTGGTCCCCGCCGTCCCCGCTGTCGAACGAGAGCTGGAAGGGCGCCATGCGCGGCGGCTCGAAGCGGACCGATGAGGAGTGCCAGGCCGGCGCGTCGAAGTTCGTCAGGCCGTCCCAGAGGATGTACGGGGCCTTGGCCGGCCCCATGTAGATGACGGGGATGTTGTAGTTGACCGTCTCCCCCGCCACCGCGAAGGCGAAGGTGAAGTTGAAGGCCTGGAAGCTGTCGTCGTTGACGACGATGCCGTAGCTGCGGATCTCGTCCAGGGTGAGGGCGCGGGAGGTGACCTTGGTGATCAACACCTGGGTGACCCGCACCGCCGCCGAGCGCGGCTCGGCGTAGGCCAGCAGGTCGCTGCCCTGCATCAGGCGGATGTTGTCCAGCCGGTACTCCCCTTCGAGGCGCAGGCGGGGGATGCGGAAGGGCTGGTTGGGGACCGTCTCCAGGACCAGGATGCCGTTGACCTCCGGACCCGTGAAGTCCGCCACCACCCGCAGGTCCTTGGGCAGCACGCCGCGCTCGACGTCGTAGCCCTCGAGATGGGTGTCGACGATCGTGGGCGTGTCGAAGGGGACGGTCTGGCTCTCGGGAGAGACCGTGAGCCGGCTGCCGGCGATCAGCAGCCGCGCGTTCGCCAGGTCGGCAGCGCCGGCCAGCCCCGGCGCCAGCAGGGCGAGCCAGAGGCCAACCAGCAGTCGTAGAGATCGCTTCTCTCTCATGTCTCTCCCATGCGGACTCCGAGATGAAGCTCTCCCATCCGTCAGGCCACCAGCGACCGGATGGTTTACGAGAGGCACGGTCCCCGTTCGGGGGACCCCCGCTTTCTCGGACGTCTTTGTCAGATGTGTATCAGGGTGTCCCGGGCCGCGTACAGACTTTTGAACAAACTTGCGCTTTTTGACTCCGTTCCGGGCCGGGAAGGGCTGATATCATCTCCTCACCGATGAGTGAGACCTCGTTCCGTTCCGTCGTCCATCTGTTCCAGCACCGGGTCGAGTCCTCGGCGGACCGCGAGGCCATGTCCGGCCGCCGCGACGGCCAGTGGTACTCCCTCACCTGGGGCGAGGCCGGCCGGCGGGTGCGGGCCGTGGCCTGCGGGCTGCTCAGCCTCGGGCTCCAGAAGGGGGAGCGGGCGGCCATCCTCGCCACCAGCAGCCCGGAGTGGGTGATCGCCGATGTCGGCATCCTCTCGTCGGGCGGCGCGACCTCGACCATCTACACCTCGAACACGGCCGAGGAGAGCGCCTACATCCTGGAGGACTCCGGCGCCCGCTTCTGCTTCGTGGAGAACCCCGCCCAGGAGGCCAAGGTCCGGGAGGTGAAGGATCAGGTCGGGAACGTCGAGCATCTGATCCTGAT
Source organism: Thermoanaerobaculia bacterium (assembly GCA_036264085.1). Classification (GTDB taxonomy): domain Bacteria; phylum Acidobacteriota; class Thermoanaerobaculia; order Multivoradales; family UBA5704; genus DATARR01. The sequence continues at coordinate 65,078 of DATARR010000059.1, forward strand.
GGACGGCTCACCCGAGGCCAATGACGGTTGGACGATCCCCCTCGCCGAGCTCGAGAGCCGCGGCGCGCAGTGGGACGCCGGCCACCCCGGCGCCTTCGACCAGGCGGCCTCTGCCGTGGGGCCGGAGGACCTCGCCACCCTCATCTACACGTCGGGCACCACGGGCCGGCCCAAGGGGGTGATGCTCACCCACGACAACTGGGTCTTCGAGGCGGAGACCCTCGTCGATCTCAAGATCCTCGGCCCCGAGGACCAGCAGATGCTCTTCCTCCCCCTCGCCCATTCCTTCGGCAAGGTGCTGGAGGTGGCGCTCATCGCCCTCGGCGTGCCCACGGCCATCGACGGGAACATCGACGACCTGCTGCCGAACCTGGCCGTGGTCAGGCCGACGGTGATGGCCGGCGTCCCCCGGGTATTCGAGAAGGTCTACAACCGGGTCGTCACCGGCGCAAAGGAGGGGGGCGCCGTCAAGTACAGGATCTTCCAGTGGGCCCTGGGCGTGGGGGCGCGGGTCTCCGCCGTGCGCCAGCAGCAGCGGCAGCCCTCGGGGTTCCTGGCCTTCCAGCACCGGCTGGCCGACAAGCTCGTCTACTCCAAGCTCAAGGAGCGGTTCGGCGGCCGGCTGCGCTTCATGATCTCGGGCGGCGCCCCCCTGTCGCGGGCCATCGCCGAGTTCTTCCACGCCGCAGACATCCTGATCCTCGACGCCTACGGCCTCACCGAGACCTCCGCCGGCAGCACCGGCAACCGCGTCGAGGGCTTCAAGTTCGGCACCGTGGGCCGCGCCCTCAAGGGGGTCGAGGTGAAGATTGCCGAGGATGGCGAGATCCTGCTCCGCGGCCGCAACATCATGCGCGGCTACTACAACCACCCCGAGGCCACGGCCGAGGCCTTGGAGCCGGACGGCTGGTTCCACACCGGCGACGTGGGCCAGCTCGACGCCGACGGCTTCCTCACCATCACCGACCGCAAGAAGGACATCCTGGTCACCGCCGGCGGCAAGAACATCGCGCCCCAGAACGTCGAGAACCAGCTCAAGGCGAGCTGCCCCTACGTCTCTCAGGTCGTCATGCTGGGCGACCGGCGCCCCTTCTGCGTCGCCCTCATCACCCTCAACGAGGAGACGGCGGGCAAGTGGGCGCGCGAGCACGGCATCGACTACCAGGACTACGCCGGCCTCGCCTCCCGCCCCGAGGTGAAGCAGCTCATCCGCGATGCCCTGGAGGCCGTCAACGCCAGGCTCGCCTCCTACGAGCGGATCAAGGACTTCCACCTCCTCGACCACGACCTCTCCCAGGCCACGGGCGAGCTGACCCCCAAGATGAGCGTCAAGCGCAAGGTGGTGGAGCAGCGCCACCGCGAGATCCTGGACGGGTTCTACAAGGACACGGTGGCGCGGCTGTAGGACGTTCCAGGAGGACCCTGCTGCAAAGCTCGCGAGCCCTGGTGCGGCTTCGCGAGCTTCGCCGCACGATTCGCGAGCCTCGCAACAGGGCTCGCCATCGTGCCGTTGCGTCAACCTGAGAGGAAAGCGAACTACACTTCGTTTCAAGGTCATCTTCTCTGGAGTCTTTGAGATGAGCCAATCCGATCTCACCCGCCGCGACCTCCTCCGCCTCACCGTCGCCGCCGGAGCCGCCTCCTCTCTGGGGCTCGGTCTCGCGGCCGGAGAGGAAACCCCGAAGCCTGCCGCCGCGCCGGCGATATCAGCGACGTCGGCGCCCTCGGCCTCCGGTTCTCTGGACGCCGCCGTCAAGGCTGCCCGCTGGATTCGCACCGCCCGGGTCGAGACGCCGGACGGCTATCTGTGGCTGACCGGCCCCGAGCGTCCCGATGGGCTCGACACCACCACGCACCTCTACACGGGAGGTGCCGGCATCGTCCTCTTCCTCCTGGAGCTGGCCCGGGCCACCGGAGACAAGACCCACCGGGAGGAGGCCGCGGCCGGCGCGGACGCCTTGATCGCCTCCCTGCCGGAGAGGCTCAATCTGGAGAATTTGCAGGGCGCCTTCTACACCGGTATCGCCGGGTTTGGCTTCACCTTCGAACGCGTCCACCAGGAGACCGGCGACGAGAAGTACCGCAAGGCCGCCGTCCGCTGCCGCGACCTGATCCACGCCGCCGCCCAGGCGGCCGGCAAGGGCATCGATTGGGGGAAGTACACCGACGTCATCAACGGCACCGCCGGGACCGGCCTTTATCTCCTGAACGTGGCCAGGACGGGCGACACTGCCTCCCGCGATCTGGCGGCCAGGGCGGGCCTGCGGCTGATCGAGCTGGGCATTCCAGAGAAGGGCGGCCTCAAGTGGCGCTCGGACCCGGACTTCCCCCGCCTGATGCCGAATTTCTCCCACGGCACGGCCGGCATCGCCTACTTCCTCGCCACCCTCCACCGCGAGACCGGCCGCCAGGAATTCCTCGACGCCGCCCTCGCCGGAGCGCGCTACCTGCAGTCGATCGCCGACGTCACCGGTGAGACCTGCCTCATCTTCCACGACGAGCCGGACAACAAGAAGCTCTACTACCTCGGCTGGTGCCACGGCCCCGTGGGCACCTCCCGCCTCTGGCTCCGCCTCGACCAGATCGATCCCAAGGGCGGCTGGCTCGACTGGGCGAAAAAGGGGGCGAACGCCATCCAGGCGAGCGGCATCCCCGAGCATCAGACCCCCGGCTTCTGGAACAACTTCGGCCAATGCTGCGGCGCCGCGGGAGTCGCCGCCTTCTTCCTCGATCTCGGCCGGCTCACCGGCGATGCGTCCTACACGACCTTCGCCCACCGGGTCGCCCGCAACCTCCTGGAGCGCGCGACGCCGACTCCCGGCGGCGGCCTCAAGTGGATCCACGCCGAGCACCGCATCAAGCCGGAGTACGTCTACGCGCAGACCGGCTACATGCAGGGCGCCGCCGGCATCGGCATGCTGCTCCTCCAGATGGACGCGGCGGAAAAGGGGCGGCCGTGGACCTTCCGATTGCCGGACTCGCCGTTCCCGGCGTAGCTCATCTGCTACCTTTCACCCCCGGAGGTGGACGATGGGGCTTTTCTTCGAGGACTTCGCGGTGGGCAGCGCCCGCGTGGCCGGCAGCCGCACCGTCAGCCGGGAGGAGATCCTCGACTTCGCCCGCAAGTTCGATCCCCAGCCCTTCCACGTCGACGAGGAGGCGGCGCGCCGCTCGCCCTTCGGCGGGCTCATCGCCAGCGGCTGGCACACGGCGGCGATCTGCCACGGCATTCTGATCGAGGAGTTTCTGCAAGGCGAGTCGGGAAGCCTGGGATCGCCCGGCGTCGACGAGCTCCGCTGGCTCAAGCCCGTCCGCCCCGGGGACACCCTGACGCTCCACGTCGAGGTCCTCGCGGCGACACCTGCCCGCAGCAAGCCCGGCGGCCTGGTGAAGCTCCGCTACACTGCGCGCAACCAGGCGGGGGAAGAGGTGCTGACCATGATCGGCAACGGCTTCTTCCTGCGCCGCGATGCCGGAGAGACCTGATGTCCCGACGCCTGCTCCTCGTCAGCAACTCGACCAACCACGGCCAGGGCTACCTGGACCACGTCCTCGCCGAGATCGACGCCTTCCTGGGGCCGGTCCGGCGGCTGGTCTTCGTCCCCTTCGCCCTACGAGACCGCGCTGCCTACGGCGCTAAGGCCGGGGAGCGGCTGGCGGCGATCGGCGTCGAGGTCGCGACCCTGACGGCGGACGAGGTGGGACGGCGGCTGGCGCGGGAGGCGGGGGCGGTCTTCACCGGCGGCGGCAACACGTTCCGGCTGTTGAAGACCCTCCAGGACAGCGGCCTCCTCGAGATCCTGCGCGAGCGGGCGCGAGCCGGCATGCCCTACCTGGGAAGCAGCGCCGGCACGAACATCGCCGCCCCGACGATCCGGACGACGAATGACATGCCGATCGTCCAGCCCGCCTCCTTCGAAGCCCTAAGGCTTGTCCCCTTCCAGATCAACCCTCATTACCTCGACCCCGACCCGGGCTCCACCCACATGGGCGAGACCCGCGAGCAGCGGATCAGGGAGTTCCACGAGGAGAATGAGATACCGGTCGTGGGTCTCCGGGAAGGAGCCTGGATCCGGGTGGAGGGCGATCAAGCCACCCTGGGCGGGAACCGGGGGGCGCGGATCTTCCGGCGCGGGCTGGAGCCGGAGGAGCGGGGGACGGGGGAGTCGCTGGACGATCTGCTGTAGTCGAGCGAACGACGACCCTGTCGCAAAACTCGCGAGCCCTGGTGCGACTTCGCCAAGCCTGCTGCGAAACTCGCGAAGCCCGGTCCGCGCCTCGCGAGCCTTCTACGAGATTTCGTGAGTTTTGCAGCAGGCATCGCGATCCCCCAGACAGGCTCGGGAACTTTGCGGCAGGCCTCGCGAGTTTCGCAACAAAACTCGCGAACTTCGCGACAAGGATTGCGATTCCCTCCACGGGAAACGCTCGCCTGCCGGAGGCGGGCACCCCCGCCCGCCCAGCGGTATAGAATTCTCGACCGCCAGGGAGTTGCGTCCCCGACCCGACCCGGAGGAGCGAAGCCATGATCCCCGTCAAGCCCAACATCGCCGAGCGCGCCTACGTCAAGAGCCTTGCGGAGTACCAGGACATGTACCGCCGGTCCGTCGCGGAGCCGGAGGCGTTCTGGCGCGAGATGTCCGGCATCGTCGACTGGTATTACCCGCCGCGCAACGTCATGGACGTGGACGTCGAGGAGGTGGATTTCTCCTGGTTCTCCGGCGGGCGCCTGAACGCCTGCTACAACTGCGTGGACCGCCACCTCTCCACCCGCGGCGAGCAGACCGCCATCATCTGGGCCGGCGACGAGCCGGGCGACTACCGCTTTATCACCTACCGCGAGGTGAAGCACAACGTCGCCCGCATCGCCAACGTGCTCCTCGCCCACGGCGTACGCAAGGGCGACCGGGTCTGCATCTACCTGCCCATGGTCCCCGAGCTGGCCTACAGCATGCTCGCCTGCGCCCGCATCGGCGCCGTCCACTCGGTGGTCTTCGCGGGCTTCTCGGCCGAATCCCTCCGCGACCGCATCCTGGACGCCGGCTGCAAGGTGGTCTTCACCGCCAACGAGGGACTGCGCGGCGGCCGGCGCATCCCGCTGAAGCAGACCGTGGACCAGGCCGTCGAGGGCCTGTCCATCGTCGAGAAGGTCTTCGTGGTCCGCCGCACGGACAAGGAGGTCCCCATGCGGCAGGGCCGGGACCTCTGGCTGGAGGAGGAGACCAGCCGGCAGCGCTCCACCTGCCCGATCGAATGGATGGCCGCGGAGGACCCGCTGTTCATCCTCTATACCTCCGGCTCGACCGGCAAACCCAAGGGCGTGCTCCACACCACCGGCGGCTACCTGGTCTACGCCGCCCTCACCCACAAGCTGGTCTTCGACTATCACCCGGGGGATGTCTACTGCTGCGCCGCCGACATCGGCTGGGTCACGGGGCACAGCTACATCCTCTATGGTCCCCTCACCAACGGCGCCACCACCGTGATGTTCGAGTCCATCCCCACCTACCCCGATGCGGGCCGCTACTGGCGCATGGTGGACGACCTGGGGATCAACATCTTCTATACGGCCCCCACGGCCATCCGCGCCATCGCCCGCGCCGGCGACGAGTGGGTGAAGCGCTACAAGCGGGACTCGCTGCGCATCCTGGGGTCCGTCGGCGAGCCCATCAACCCCGAGGTGTGGCTGTGGTACCACGACGTGGTGGGCGAGGGGCGATGCGCCGTGGTGGACACCTGGTGGCAGACGGAGACGGGCGGCATCCTCATCACCCCGCTGCCCGGTGCCACCCCCGTGAAACCGGGCTCGGCCACCCTCCCCTTCTTCGGCATCCAGCCGGTGCTGGTGGACGAGAACGGCCGGGAGCTGGAGGGCAACGACGTCTCCGGCAACCTCTGCCTGCGCGGCACCTGGCCGGGGCAGGCGCGGACGATCTACGGCGATCACCAGCGTTTCCAGAAGACCTACTTCTCCCAGTATCCCGGCCTCTACTTCACCGGCGACGGCTGCCGGCGGGACCAGGACGGCTACTACTGGATCACCGGCCGCGTGGACGACGTGCTGAACGTCTCCGGCCACCGGCTGGGGACGGCGGAGATCGAGAGCGCCCTGGTGGCCCACGACGCGGTGGGCGAGGCGGCGGTGGTGGGCTTCCCCCACGACATCAAGGGGACGGGGATCTACGCCTACGTCCACCCGAAGCCGGATTACGAGAAGACCGATCCGGAGGAGCTGGTGGGCATGCTCAAGGAGCAGGTGCGGCACGCCATCGGCGCCATCGCGACACCGGACCGCATCCAGATCGTCACCGGTCTGCCCAAGACGCGGTCGGGCAAGATCATGCGCCGCATCCTGCGCAAGATCGCCGCCGGCGAGTACGAGGAGCTGGGGGACATCACCACCCTGGCGGACCCCTCCGTGGTGGAGAAGCTGGTAGACGATCACCGCCACCAATCCGTATAAGAGACAGGGGGGCTATGCCTCGCGCCGGGGCCGTGCTAGACTAGATTCCAGTTTCTTGTTTCAGAGGCCCCTCTCTCCGGTCTGGCAGGTCCCCGGCGGGGGGATCTTTGTTGCAAACCCGGCGCCACGCGCCCATCCCCCCATCCCCCGATATAGAGTCCAGTCCATGGGTTGCTGGGAGCTCGCGGTCCTGGTGGTGCTCGTCGCCGTCCTCTTTCCCGGCACTGTCCAGCGCCTCGTCCGGTGGCGGCGCCATCGCCGGAAGGAGCCGCGCTGAGCCTCCGGGCGGTGGCCCCGGTCCTGCTGGCCCTCCTGGCCGGCGCCGCTCACGGCGCCGTGGAGGGCTACCACTATACCCGTGAGGTCCAGGTGCCCGCGGCCGGGTGGGTCCGGGTGCCCCTCGACCTCGCCGCCATCCAGCACCTGGCGCCAGGAGGCGCGGACCTCCACGTCGTGTCGCCGGCCGGCGGCGAGGTGCCGGTGCACATCGAAACTGCGGCCCCCCGTACCGAGCGCCGGCCCGTGAAGCCCGCCACCGCGGAGCGGGACGAAACGGGCTGGTCCCTGCTCCTGGACCTGGGGCCGGACACCATCCCCCACGAGCGGCTCTTCCTGCAGACCGTCCGGCCCAGCCTCGCGCGGCCGGACCGCATCGAGAGCAGCGCGGACGGCAACCGCTGGCTGCCCCTCGCACCGGGTGAGACCTTCCGGGCCCAGGCCGGTGAGGACTGGACCGCGATCTCCTACCCGGCGACGGGAGACCGCTGGCTGCGGCTTCACTGGCCGCGCGAGGCGGGAGCGCCGAAGATCGCAGCGGCGGAGGTCGAGTCGGTCACCGGTCCCACGCTGTCCGTCGCCACCGGCAACGCCGACTGCGACCCCGGCCCTCCCGGCGCCATCTTCTGCACCCTTCCCCTGCCCGCCGCCGGCCAGGTGGTGCGGCGGCTCACGGTGGAGGTGGAAGGGAAGGGGAACGTGGGCTACCGGCTGGACGCCCCTCGTGAGGGGCGCTGGCGGAGCCTGGCGGAAGGGGTCTGGCAGCGGGAGGGCCGTCGCACGCGCCACGTGCTGACCGGCGGCGCGGAGGCCCTGCCGGACGATCACCTCCGCCTCGAGCTCTACGCCGCCGGAGCCGCGCCGCGCCTGGCGAGCTATGGCCTCGAGCTGCCGGTGCAGACCGCCCTGTTCAAGGCCGAGGAGGCGGGGCGGTACACGCTGGCCTATGGCGGCGCCCCGCGCCGGGCGGGGACGGCGCCGGCGGTGGACGAGGACGCGGACTGGCTGGAAGCCGGCGCCGAGAGCGAGCACCCGCTGCCGGCGCTGCCGGCCACCGCCGCGGCACCGGGCGTGCGGCTGGGGAGCCTGCGGCTCAAGGCCTCCTGGCGGGTGACGGCGCCGGCGGCCCGGGCGGGCTCGCTCGTCCGCCTGGAGCTCCCCGAGGCCGTCTATGCCTTCGCCCGGACCGACCTGGGAAACCTCCGTCTGGTGGCGGCCGACCGGCAGATCCCCTTTTACCTCTGGTCCCCGGCCACCCCGGACCTCGCCCTGTGGGAGAGCGGCGTCCGCCCCAGCGAGGACGTGCGGGCGAAGGAGGGCACGCTGGAGATCCACCTCGCCCGGCCAGGCCTGCCGCTGACCGAGCTCGACGTCCTGGCGCCCGCCCGGCCCCTGCACCGGAGCCTGACCGTACGCTACCTGGAGCCGGTGGCCCAACTCGCGCAACGGGGCGCCGAGGCGCCGAAGCCCGTGCCCCTCCCCAACCTGCGCGAGACCTGGGAGTGCATGCCCCAGCCCCCCCTCCCCTGCCGCCTGCGTATCCCGCTGCCCGGCCGCGCCCCTTCCGTCCTCGCGCTGCAGCTCCGCGACGGCGACAACCCGCCCCTCGCCGACCTCGACACCGCCGTCTGGCGCCGCCGCCACGTCCTCCTGTTCGTCTGGCCCGGCGGCACGTCGGTGCGGCTGCTGGCCGGCCCCGACTCTCTGAAGGCCCCCTCCTACGACCTCCAAGCCGTGGGCGACGCCCTGCTCGGCCGTCCCTGGCAGCCGGCGGAGATCGGCTCCGGCGGCAACGCCGCGGCCGGCGGGCAGCCCTGGTGGAGCCGCTGGCTGCGCCCCATGATGCTGGGGGTCGCCGCCCTCTGCCTGGTCTTCCTGCTGCGGCGGATCCTGATGGAGACATGACGGTGGATGGCCGCGGGCCCACCCGCCTGCTGCTCGTGGGCGCCGGCCACACCCATCTGGAGATCCTGCGGCGGCTGATCCTGGAGCCATTGCCGAGTCTGGAGCTGACCCTCGTGTCGCTCGGCCCCCTCCACCACTACTCGGGGATGGTGCCGGGCTATCTCCAGGGGACTTACCAGGAGGACGAGATCGCGGTGCGGGTGACGGACCTGGTGGCGCGAGCGAAAGGGCGGTTCCTCGCCGGCCGGGCCGTAGGCCTGCGGCCGGATCGCCAGGCCGTCCACGTCCAGACCGGCCCCGGGGAGGTCGTGGAGGTGCCCTACGACCTGGTCTCCTTCGCGGTCGGCTCCAACACCGCGGGCGTGGACGATCCCGCAGTCGCCGGCGAGGCGCAGCGCATCAAGCCCCTGGAGCGGGTCACCACGCTCCACGGCCGCCTGCGCGAGTTGGCCGCTGGCGGTGGCACGGTGCCGGCCGTGGTGGTCGGGGGCGGCGCGGCGGGCGTCGAGGTGGCTCTCGCCATGGCCGCCATTCTGGAGAAAGAGGGCGCGGCACACCGCCTCACCATCGTCGAGGAGCGAGAGAAGATCCTCTCCGGCTACCGCAACCGCTTCAGGAAACGCGCCCGCGGCATCCTCCATCAGCGGGGGATCGTGGCCCGCACCGGCGTGCGGGTCACCGCGGTCCACTCCGACGCGGCCGAGATCCAGGACGGGACGCGCATCCCCTCCCGCCTCACCGTCTGGCTCACCGGCGCCGTCTCCTGGCCCCTCTTCCGAGACTCCGGGCTGCCGCTGGACGACCGGGGGTTCCTGCTGATCGACGATTCCCTCCGCTCCGTAGACGATCCCCGGATCTTCGCCGCCGGCGACTGCGGCACCCTGGCGAGCCATCCCGCAACCCCCAAGGCCGGCGTCTACGCCGTGCGCGAGGGTCCCGTCCTCTGGCAGAGCCTGAAGGCCACGATGACGGGCGGCGAGCCCCCCCGCTACGTGCCGCAGCAGGGGTTCCTCTCCATCCTGAACACGGGCGACGGCCGCGCTCTGCTCGACTACAAGGGGCTCGTCTCCCACAGCCGCTGGGCCTGGCGGCTGAAGGACCGCATCGATCGCCGCTTCATGCGGAGGTATCAGGAGCTCGTCTGCTAGGCTTGCCGTATGAACGGACCGGATCTCCAGGCGGTGATTGAGCTGGCGCGGGAGTCTCCAGGGCTCGACCTGCTGCTTCTGTTCGGCTCCCGGGCTCGCGGCGAGTCTCGCCCCGGGTCCGACTGGGACTTCGGCTACCTCGCGGGTCCGGAGCTCGATCCCTACGATCTCCTGGCCCGTCTGGTCCTCCTCCTGGGGACCGACTGTATCGACCTCGTGGACCTGAGCCGGGCCAACGGGCTCCTCCGCTACCGCGCCGCAGCCGAAGGGAAAACGCTCTTCGAATCCAGGTACGGCGTCTTCGAGCGCTTCGCCGTTGAGGCGATCTCCTACTGGTGCGACATGGGGCCGATCATCAGGGCGGCCTACAAGGAGACCCTCCAGGGACTGGCGAAATCATGAGCGTGCTGGACCAGGAGCTGTTCGCCGAGAAGGTCGCCGCCATCGAGCGGCACCTCCATCGGGTCGCCGACCGCCCGGCTCGACATGGAGCTGGTCTACCGCGCGGCCCGGGAGGGACCCACCTACTTGCGCGCCTTCCTGAAGGCTCTCGCCGAGCACGTCCAGTAAGGGTCTGTCCTTGAGGGGAGGAGAATGGCTCCTCGGGAGGGATTCGAACCCCCAACATTTCGGTTAACAGCCGAACGCTCTACCGTTGAGCTACCGAGGAGTGTAAAAGAAGCTGCCGGGTTGCCCCGGGAGGCGAGATTCTAGGCGGATCGCCCGCCGGTGTCAAACCCGGAGGGCGATCCGGCCAGGTAGGCAAAGCCTACATCGTGTTGTCCAGGAACGGCTTCAGCTTCGTCGCCCGGCTGGGGTGACGCAGCTTGCGCAGCGCCTTGGACTCGATCTGCCGGATGCGCTCCCGGGTGACGTTGAACGACCGGCCCACCTCTTCCAGGGTGTGCTCGGAGCCGTCGCCGACGCCGAAGCGCATCTTCAGGACCAGCTCCTCGCGCGGCGTCAGGGTCTTGAGCACCTTGCGAGTCTGGTCCTTGAGGTTGGCGAAGATCACCGAGTCGATGGGCGAGACGGCGTTCTTGTCCTCGATGAAGTCGCCGAGGTGCGAATCCTCCTCTTCGCCGATGGGCGTCTCGAGGGAGATGGGCTCCTGGGCGATCTTCATGATCTTGCGCACCTTCGACGCCGGCAGGTCCATGCGCTCGCCGATCTCCTCCGCCGTGGGCTCGCGGCCCAGCTCCTGCACCAGCGAGCGGCTGGTGCGGGTCAGCTTGTTGATCGTCTCGATCATGTGCACCGGGATGCGGATCGTCCGCGCCTGATCGGCGATGGCGCGCGTGATCGCCTGCCGGATCCACCAGGTGGCATAGGTCGAGAACTTGTAGCCGCGGCGGTACTCGAACTTCTCCACCGCCTTCATCAGGCCGATGTTCCCCTCCTGGATCAGATCGAGGAACTGCAGGCCGCGGTTGGTGTACTTCTTGGCGATCGAGACCACCAGCCGGAGGTTGGCCACGATGAGCTCCTCCTTGGCCCGCTCGCACACCGCCTCGCCCTGCCGGATCTTGTTGATCGTGGCGGCGATCTCGGCGTGGGTGGTGCCGTAGCGCTCCTCGAGCTCGCGCAGGTGGCCCCGGTACTTCTCGATGCGGCGGCGGTGCAGGGCCTTGAGCTCCTCGTTGGTCTCGCGCTTCAAGGCCGTCTGCGCCCGTTTGATGTCCTGCTCGAAGCGCGAGAACTGCTTGTCGATGTCCTTCAGGAAGTCCACCAGCCGGTTGCGGGTCTGGACGCTGAAGTCGACCGTCCGGATGTCCTTGGCGATCTTCGCCACCAAGCGGTCGATCTCGCGCTCGATCTCCAGGTACTTGTCGCCGTCCGGCTTGCAGCGCTTCTGGCGCTTGCGCAGCTCGCCGATCTCATGGTCGTTGGCCGCGATCTGCTCGAAGATCTTCAAGTTCCCCTTGATGCGATCGGCGGCCTTGGGATCGAGCGGCTCGTCGGGATCGGCGGCCACCAGCTCACGCAGGATCCGCTTGTCCTTGGCCGCCATCTCGTTGAGCCGCAGGAGCTCCCGCAGCACCACCGGGTTCTCGCACAACGCCTCGTAGATCAGCCACTCGCCCTGCTCGATGCGCTGCGCGATCTCCACCTCGCCCTCACGGTCGAGGAGGGGGACCGTCCCCATCTCGCGCAGATACATGCGGACCGGATCGTTCGTCTTCTCGTGGGTCGCGAGACCGAATTCCGTCGTCTCGTCCTCTTTCTTGTCGAACTCGCTCGGGCCCGACTCGAAATCGTCCCGGTTCTGGTAGCGCTCGGGCCGATCGATGACGTCGACTCCCAGGTCCGCGAACCGGAGATAGATCTCGTCGAGCTCGTCGGGGAGGCTGACCACCTCCTCCGGCAGCATCTCGTAGATCTCGTCGTAAAGAAGATAGCCCTTCTCCTTGCCCAGCTCGATGAGCTGCTTGACCGAGCTGTACTTCTCTTCGACGGGTGTGAGGCTGGTAATCGTCAATGTGCTCTCCTTTGAGCTCCGACCGAGGCGAGGACGCGAAAAGGGCTCAACCGAGCCCCTCGTTCGCTCCTGGCCGGGATCCCCGATGCAAGCTGCGGCTCAATCGCGTCTTCTCGTCCGCGAGGCGGTCGCGCAGCGCATGGTCACCCCTGCGCTGCGCCTCGTTGATCTCTCCGTGCAGTTCCTTGATCCGCTGTCGCCGCCAGCGGTCCACCAATTTGTCGAGGGATTCCAGAAGCCCGATTCTTCCGGACGCAAAACTCCCTTCTACCATAATCTTCGCGAACCGGGCAACTATTCCCTGCCCCTCTCCCAGCCGCGCCTGGACTCCGTGAACGTCTGGGGGGGAGCCGGCTTCTGCATAGAGAGCGCAGAAAGCCTCGTAAATATTCCTGCATTCGGTGTCGAGGAAGACGGCCGGCGGCGGCAACTGGTCACGGGACGGGATCGGCGGGGAATCCTCCTGCCGCTGCAGGAGCTGATCGATCACCTGTTCCTCGAGGCTGCGCACCAGGCGTGGACCGCCATCCGCCGCCGTGGCCGGCGATGCCGGCCTCGCCGGCTCAGGCCTGGCACCCCCTCCTCCCATGCGCCGGGACAGCATCTCCACCGGGATCCCCAGCCGGTCGGCCGCGATCCGCGCGTAGCTGTAGCGCAGGACGGCATCCGGGATGGGCCGCAGCAGCTCGCCGACCGCCGCCGCCGCCCTGGCCTGGAGCTGCGGCTCCCGCGAGGTCCCCGCCGGAATGGCGCGGTCGAGCTCGGCGACCACCGCGTCCTCGGCCGCTCCGATGGCCGCCCGCACCGCCTCCTCCCCCTGTTCCAGCCGCAGGGAGTCCGGATCGTGGGAGCCGGGGAAGCGCGCCCGCCGCACTCCCAGCCCGTCGGCGAGGAGCAGGGGCAGGGCCCTGCGGAAGGCGTTCTCGCCGGCGCTGTCGCCGTCGTAGGCCACCACCACCTCCTCGGCGTAGCGCGAGAGGAGCCTGGCCTGCTCCGGAGTCAGCGCGGTGCCCATCCCCGCCACGGCGCCCTCCAAGCCACAGGCCACGGTGCCGATGACGTCGAAGTACCACTCCACGAGCACGGCCCGGCTCGTCTCCCGGATCTCCCGCTTGGCGAGGTGCAGACCATAGAGGAGGAGCCCCTTGTGGAAGCGGTCGGTCTCGTTGGTGTTGACGTACTTGGCCTTGTCGTCCCCCAGGGTGCGGCCGCCGAAGCCCACCAGCCGGCCGGAGCCGTTGTGGATGGGGAACATCAGCCGGTGGCGGAAGCGGTCGTACCAGTCTCCCCGCTGCTCCGACTTCGCGATCAGCCCCGCCGCCTCCAGGTCCGCCTGAGGGATGCGGGGATGGAGGGCGCGGGTCAGGTTCTGGAACCCCTCCGGGGCGTAGCCGAGGCCGAAGCGCTCGATCAGCTCGGGCGGGATGCGCCGCCGCTCCAGGTACTCGCGGGCGAAGGCCGACTTCTTGAGCTGGTCGGTGAAGAAGGCCGCCGCCGCCTGGAGCGCCCCCTCCAGGTCCTGCTCCGGCTTGCCCCCCGCGAAGCGCGCCTCGGAGCGGCTCGGCAGGGGGATGCCGTAGCGCATCGCCAGCGCTTCGATCGCCGCCGGGAAGTCGTCGCCCGTGGTCAGCATGTGGAGCTTGATGGCGTCGCCCCCCGCGCCGCAGCCGAAGCAGTAGAAGAGCCCCGCGGACGGATCGACGCTGAACGAGGGGGTCTTCTCCTTGTGGATCGGACACAACCCCGAGTAGCGCCGTCCCGCCTTGCGCAGCCGCGTGTGGTCGGAGGCGATGGATACGATGTCCACCGCGTCGCGCACGGCCTGCACGAGCTGGGGGGTGAGGTTGACGTTGCCAAGGGGCATGGGGTCCTGATTCTTCTCGCCGGCCGCACCGCCGGCCGCTATCCTTTAAGACACCTCACGCCCCCCGGAAGGTGACCACCGTCGCGCCGTCGCCCCCCTCGTTGGGGGCGCCCGGCCGGATCCCGGCCACCCCCCGGTGCGCCCGCAGGTGCTGGCGGACCGCCTGGCGCAGGCGGCCGGAGCCGTGGCCGTGGACCACCCGCACCTCCCTCCTGGAAGCGAGGAGCGCGCGGTCGATGTAGCCCTCCAGCTCCTCCAGGGCCGGCTCGACCCGCATGCCGATGAGGTTGATCTCCGGCGGCACCGCCGTCGCCTCATCGACGTCGCCGCGGCCGGCACGGAGATCCGACCGATCCGACCGATCCGTCCGATCGCGGTGCTCAGGACCCGCGGCGGCCAGCTCTTCGGGCCGGCAGCGCACCCGCTTGCCGCGCACCAGCACCTCCGCCCGCCCGGGCTCCAGCCGCTCCAGCACCCCCTGCCAGCCGAGGCCCACGTGGCGGACCGCCCCGCCCACCGTCAGCGGACCCGACGGCTCCGTCGGCTCCTCCTCTATAAAGACAGGCGCCGCGGCGAAGAGGGTCTGCACCGCCTCGGCGGCCAGACCCCGCCGCCGGCCCTCCTCGAAACGCTCCCGCAGCCGCTCCTCTTCCCGCCGCAGCCGCTCCGCGGTCTGGCGGCGGAAGTCCTCCAGCTCGGTGCGCATCTTCTTCCCCGTGCTCCGCCGCTCCTCCTCCAGAGCGGCGCGCTCCGCGGCCAGGCGGCGCCGGAGCTTCTCGGCGTCCGCGGCCTCGGTCTCCAGACGCTCACGGGTCTCGGCCAGCTCCTGGCGCACCTTCTCGACCTCGGCGATGAGCCGGCGCAGGTCGCGGTGCTCGGAACCCAGGCGCGCCTCGGCGCGGTCCAGCCACTCGGCCGGCAGGCCCAGCCGGCGGGCCAGGGCCAGGGCCTCGCTGGCGCCCGGCGGCCCGGGAACCAGCCGGAACGTCGGCTGGCCCGTGGCCGGGTCGAACTCCATGGCCGCACAGGACGCCCCCTCGTACTCCAGGGCCGCGGCGGCGAGCTGGGCAAGGTGGGTGGTGATCACTCCCAGGCTCCCCTTCTCCAGCAGCCCCTCCAGCAGAGCGGAGGCGAGGGCCGCCCCCTCCTCGGGATCAGTGCCGGAGCCCAGCTCGTCGAGCAGGACGAGGCTGTCCGGCCCCGCCGCCTCCCAGGCCTCCTTGAGGCGCAGCAGCCGGCCGCTGAATGTGGAGCGGTCGGCCAGCAGGTCCTGCTCGTCACCCACGGTGGCCACCAATCGAGAGAGGAAGGGCACCCGGCTGCCCGCCGCGGCGGGGATCGGCAGCCCGCACATGGCCATCAGGGCGAGGATGCCCGTCGTCTTCAGGGACACCGTCTTGCCGCCTGCGTTGGGGCCGGTGACCACCAGGAGCCGTCGCTCGGGGGTGAACTCGAGGTCCAGGGGGACGATGTCCCCTGAGTGCCCCGCCTGGCCCAGAGCCTCCTCGCGGACCGCGGCCAGACAGGGGTCGAGCAGGGGGTGGCGCGCCGCCGCGAGGCGCAGGTCGTGGCGGGCGCCGATCTCGGGCAGCACGGCGCCGCAGCGGTCGGCGAAGCGCACGGACGCCTGGAGCAGGTCGAGGCCGGCGAGAAACCGGGCGTGCTCGCGCAGGGCGGGGAACGACGTCCGCGCCGCGTCGATCAGCTCGGCGAGGATGCGCCGGCGCTCCGCCTCCTCGTCCTCCACCGACTGCTGCAGGGAGTTGTTCGATTCCACCACCTGGAGCGGCTCGAAGTAGAAGCTCCGGCCGGTGGCGGAGCGGCCGTGGATCAGGCCGCCGCTGCGCCCCTTGGCGCCGGACTGGAGGACCACCACCAGTCGGCCGCCGCGCATCGGGATGGTGTCCTCCGACAGCTCCTCCTTGTGGCCGGCGACGAAGTCGCCCAGCTCGCGGTAGATCTGATCGCGGACCGAACGGATCTGCCGGCGCAGGGCGGCGAGGCGCGGGCTCGCGTCCTCCCGCACCTCGCCCCGGCGGTCGAGAGTGCGGTCGATCTTCCTGACCAGCGGCTCGAGATCGGGCAGCCCACCGGCCAGGGTTCCCAGGGCGGGACAGGGGGGGACCGCCTCGCGGATGCGCGTCACCGCCGTCCGCGTGGCCCGGGCGAGGTCGGCCAGCCGTACGACGTCGATCCCCTCGATCGGCGGCCGGCCGTTCATCAGCCGCACCAGCAGCTCGCCCAGCGGCACCTCGAAGTCCGGGACGAGCGACCGCTCGGTGACGAGGCGCGAAGCCTCCTCGAAGAGCGTGCGCTGGGCGCGCAGCTCTCCCAGCTCCTCGAACGGCCGCAGGTCGAGCACCCGCTCACGGCCCAGGTCGCTCGCCGCGAAGCGCGAGACGACGGCGAGCAGGCTGGGGAATTCCAGCGCCTGCGCCGTCGCCTGAGAAAGGATGGCGGACGGAGGGGAAGGCGACTCGCTCACCGGGGTGAGTGTACTACCCCTCCCACCCCGGCCCCGCCCGCTGCCCCTTTTGCGGGCCTGCCAGGAAGCGTGCCACCTCGCGGAGCACCTCCTGCGTGGCGAAGCCGGTCTCCACCAGCCGGCGGAAGAACAGCAGGGCCATGGTGACGCTCAGGCCCACGCCCTGGATCCGGCAGATGGGGTACAGCTCTTCGGTGAGCCGCTCGAGGTCCCGGGCCCGCCCCTGCCGCTCGTACAGCAGGGCGAGGCCGAGGAGGGCCCGGGCCGCCTCGCGGCCCAGGCCCTCTCGGAGCGACTCCTGCAGCGCCCCGCGGAAAGCCGCCTCCGCCGCTACCGCCGCTGCCGGTGAGCCCAGAGCCCCGGTCAGGTCGCCGCCCACCGGCTCCTGGCCGGCCGTGGCCTCCGCGACGTCTTCCGGCTGGAGCTCGCCGAGATTCCAGAGACGGCGGGTCACCGCCACGCACTGGGCGCAGCCACCGAGGAGGTGAAGGACGACCGCGCGGCGCTCCGGCGCGTCGGCCTGGTTGCGCATGAAGCGTTCGAGGAGCTGCGAATCAGGATGGTCTTCGGACATGTCTGCGAGTGCCTCCCCGGCCCGTGGCCGGTCTTTCTACGGCCGTCTGGAATCGCGTCCCTACTCGCTCGCAATGCCGGAAGCGAGAACTTCCGAGGGGACTTTCGGCGCTAGTATAGAACAGATATGGTGCAGTCTGGCAACGCTCCTACAGGAAATCGCCTGCTAGAAAAGAACAAGGGTACGCCCCGGCAGAACCTTTTTTCCCGGCGAAATCGTTGAACCACATAAGTTTGTGCTTGCCATGGAGCTTCGGAGAAGGTACATTTCCGGTCATGTCGATCTTTAACGGACTTGGCAGGGCCTTACGCTGGCTCCGCGACAGGCAAGGCAAAAGGCAGTACCAGGTTGCCGACGCGGCGGGGATCACCAAGGCGATGCTCTCGGCGTATGAGACCGGGAAGCAGAAGCCGTCTCTCGACACTCTGGAGAAAATCCTGGTGGCTCTGGAGTGCGACCTCAACGATCTGCACAACGCGCTCCAGATCGTCAACGAGCGGCCGGAGGCGATCCGTCGTCCCGGCTCGGGTCGTGACAACTGGCAGAACCTGCCCCAAAGCGGGCAGGAGACCACGGATGCGAGCGGCTTGAACGTCTATCGCGTCCTGGGGCTGAACCGGCAGATCCCGGCGCAGGAGGAGCAGGCCCTGAGCGAGATGCTCGAGGGCTTCCACAAGCTGGTGCGCTACCTCCACAACGCGATCGCCCAGCCGCCGGCGGCGGCGCCGCGAGAGCCGGAAGAAGAGCCGAGCTGAGGTCCGGCGGCCCTGCGTGGCCGCCTCTCGCCGTTCCTCTTGCCGTCTGAAGCCGCTGCTTTGCCTGTGGCAGAGCAGCCGGTGAGGAGGCCCCAGGAGATGCGCCCCCTTTTCCTCACCGGCGACCCGGGGTCGCGCACGCTTCTTGCAGCCTCCGCCGGTGGGCCGCGGGTAGCACTCGCGGCGCCGAGGGCGCGCAGGACACACGCGGAGCGGGCAATGACGGCGGCAGCACGGTACTTGAGGAACGCTTTCCGATCGCGCACGGAATCCCCTAGCGGACCCGCCGGCCATCGCTCGTTCCAGCGGAGGGTGGTCTCGTGGACGTCGATCTCGAATGGCGTGTTGCCCGGCTGCGGCCGGGTGACCATCTCTGCCTGATCTATCACAGCGCAGCCGAGCAGGCGGCCGCGATCGTGTCTTTTTTCAAAGCCGGCCTCGCCGCCGGCGAGCGCTGTCTCTTCGTCGGCCACGGCACGAGCGCCCGCCGGCTGGAGCGCGCCCTCGCAAGCGCGGGCGTCGCGGTCGACGCCGAGCGCGACCGGGGCTCCCTCGTGCTGCTCACGCGGCAGGCGGACTGGCTCCCCGCCGGCCGCTTCGATCCCGGCACGATGATGGATGTCCTGCGGCAGGCGGAGCAGCAGGCTCTCGACGACGGCCATGGCGGCCTGCGGGCGAGCTGGAACATGAGCTGGGTGCTGGAAGGGACCGCCGGCGCCGACCGGCTGCTGGAGTACGAGGCCCACCTCAACCGCTTCCTCCCCGGCAGCCGCACCTGCGCCCTCTGCCGCTACGGCCGCGAAGGCGTCCCCGCCGACCGCATCCAGGACGCCCTCCACACCCATCCGCTGGTCGTGCTGGGCCATCAGATCTGCCACAACGCCTACTACGAGCCCCCCGACATGGTGCTCGGCGATCGCTCGGCCGAAGAGCGGATCGACTGGATGGTGGCCCAGCTCCAGCAGGCCCGCCTCTCCGAGCAGAAGCTGGAGGATGTGACCCTGCGGCTCGCCCAGAAGCGCGCCGCCCTGCAACGGGCCGACCGCGCCAAGGAGGAGATGCTCGCTATGCTCGCCCACGAGCTGCGCAACCCGCTGGGGACGATCAGCAATGCCCTCCAGGTCCTGCGCATGAAGGGCGAGGGCGACGACACCTGGAAGCGGGCCATCGACGCGGCCGAGCGCCAGGTCCACCACCAGGCGCTGCTGATCGACGACCTGCTGGAGGCCTCCCGGGTCACCCGCCGCCAGATCGAGCTGCAGTGCGAGGAGCTGGACCTGACGCAGCTCGTGCGCGACACCGTCGACGGCTACCGCGAGACCCTGGACGAGGCCGGCCTCACCCTCGACCTCGACCTGCCAGCAGGCGAGCTGCCCATCCGCGGCGACCGCCTCCGCCTCTCCCAGGTGCTCGCCAACCTGCTGCAGAACGCCGTCAAGTTCACCCCCCGGGGCGGCCGCATCACGGTGGGCATGGCCCGCCTCCCGGGGGACTGGCGCGTGGAGCTCACCGTCCGCGACAACGGTGCCGGCATCGAGCCGGAAGAGCTCCCCTACGTCTTCGAGGTCTTCAGCCAGGCCGACAACCAGAGCCTCGACCGCTCCCGCGGCGGCCTGGGCGTGGGTCTCGCCGTGGTCAAGGGTCTGGTGGAAATGCACGGCGGCGAGGTCGAGGCGCGCAGCGAAGGCCCCGGCAAGGGCGCCGAGCTCTCCATCCGCCTGCCCCTGGAAGCCGCCGCCGCACCGCTGGCCGCAGCGGTCGCCCGGGAGGCCGAGGTCCCCAGCGGTGTCCGCCGCATCCTGGTCGTCGAGGACAACCCCGACGCCGCCGCCACCATGCGCGACTTCCTGGAGCTTTCGGGACACGAGGTCCAGCTCGCCTTGAACGGCACCGCCGGCATCGAGGCCGCGCGGCAGTTCCATCCGGAGGTCGTGCTCTGCGACATCGGCCTGCCCGGCATGACCGGCTTCGAGGTCGCCGAAGAGCTGCGCCGCGATCCCGCCACCCGCTCGGCCAAGCTGATCGCCGTCACCGGCTATGGCCGCGACGAGGACCGCAAGCGCTCGAAAGAGGCCGGCTTCGACCTGCACCTGACGAAGCCCGTCGACCCGGCGCAGCTCCGCTCGGTGCTGCGGTAGGCCCCGGTCCTACGCCGGCAGCAGCGCGTAGCGCAGCACGAAGAGCACCGCCAGCACGTACATCAGCCAGTGCACCTCCCGCCCGCGGCGGGCCGCCAGCTTGACCAGCGCGTAGACCACGATCCCCGCCGCCAGGCCGTGGGAGATGTTGAAGGTCAGCGGCATCAGGAGGGCGGTGAAGAAGGCGGGGGCCGCCTCCGTGGTGTCCGTCCAGTCGATCTCGCGCACGGCGCGCACCATCAGCGTCCCCACCAGGATCAGGGCCGGCGCCGTGAGCGGCGTGAAGCCCCCCGCATCGGGCCGGCTGATGGCGCCCACCAGCGGCGTGAAGCAGAGGGAGAGCAGCAGCAGCCCGCCGGTGACGACGCTCGCGAGCCCCGTCCGCGCTCCCACCGCCACCCCCGAGCCGCTCTCGATGTAGGAGGTCACCGGCGAGGTGCCGAAGAGCGCGCCCCCCACCATCCCCAGGGCATCGGCGGTCAGGGCCCGCTCGATGCGTGGCAGCTCGCCGTCCTTCAAGAGGCCGGCCTGGTGGGCCAGCCCCATGAGCGTCCCCAGGGTGTCGAAGAGGGCGAAGAAGAGGAGCACCAGGATCAGCGGCGCGTACTGGAGCCGCAGAGCGCCCAGGAAGTCGATCTGCAACCCCGGCAGGGCGAAGCTCGGCGCCGACACCAGAGATGCCGGCATCGTCACTTCCCCGGTGAACAGACCGGCCGCGACCGTCGCCGCGAGCCCCCAGAAGAGGGCCGTCTGCACGCCCGCCGCCATCAGCCCCAGGGAGACGGCGAGGCCGAACAGCGTCAGCAGGGCGGCGGGCGACGAGAGATTCCCCAGCGCCACCATCGTGTTCTTGTCGGCGCGGACGATCCCTCCGTGCTGGAGGCCGATGAAGGCGATGAACAGGCCGATCCCCACCGCTCCCGCCAGCTTGACGACCTCCGGCACCGCCCGCACCAGCACCCGCCGCGCCCCGGTCACCGTCAGCACCACGAAGAGGACCCCGGCCCAGAACACCATCCCCAAAGCCGTCTGCCAGGGCACCCCGGAGCCGACGCAGATGCCATAGGCGAAGAAGGCGTTCATCCCCATTCCCGGCGCCAGGGCGATCGGGTAGTTGGCCACGAAGGCCATCAGCAGCGTGGCGAAGGCGGCGCTGAGTGCCGTGGCCACGATCGCCCCCGGCGCGGGGATCCCGGCCGCGGTCAGGAAGACGGGGTTCACGGCCAGGATGTAGGCCAGGGTCAGGAACGTCGTCACCCCGCCCAGAGCTTCCCGCCCCGGCGTCGAGCCGGCGGCGCGGACGTGGAAGAGGCGTTCGAGGATCGGGGGCATCGCGGGGTATGTTACGCTTGTCTCTCCGAGGAGGTGACATGACCTTCGAGGACCCGAAGGACCCCGATTCCGGCGATCCCGTCTACCTTTCGACCAAGACCATCCCCCCCGAAGACCGGCTGATCTTCGCCCTCGACGTGCCCAGCGTCGACGAGGCCAAACGCCTGGTCCTCACCCTGCGCGAAGCCGTGCAGTTCTACAAGGTCGGCCTCGAGCTGTTCGCCACCGGCGGCTACTTCGAGCTGATCGACTGGCTGGTGGACCAGGGCAAGAAGGTCTTCGCGGACCTCAAGCTCTTCGACGTCCCCGAGACCGTCCGCTCGGCCGTGCGCCAGCTCAAGCTACGCCCCATCACCCTCACCACCGTCCACGGCAACGACGGCATCCTGGAGGCCGCCTGCCGCGAGAAGGGGGACTTGAAGATCCTCGCCGTCACCGTGCTGACCAGCCTCGACCAGGGGGACCTCACGGACCTCGGCTTCGCCGTCGACGTCCACCGCCTCGTCCTCTCCCGCGCCCGCCGGGCCCTGGAGATCGGCTGTGACGGCGTCGTCTCCTCCGGGCTGGAGGCACGGTCCCTCCGCGATCACCTGGGAGAGAAGCTGCTGATCGTCACGCCGGGCATCCGGCCGGTGGAGAACCGTCCGATGGACGACCAGAAGCGCGTCGTCACCGTCGAGCAGGCCCTGCGCAACGGCGCCGACTACGTCGTCGTCGGCCGGCCGATCCGCAACGCCTCCGATCCCTATCAGGCGGCGCTGCAGATCCAGGGGACGATCGAGGGGCTGTTCCTCTCCGGCTGACCTCGACCGTCCCCGGGGGGACGGCTCAGACCGCGACCGTGCACCGGCAGCTCGGGATCTGGGCGGAATGGCAGGCGAGCTGGAGGGTGTATGGGCAGGGGTTGGTCGCCGCCGCGCCGGCCGGAACCCGAAGGTCCGGCTCCGTGAGCTGGCGCAGAGTCTCGCGATTGAGGTTGAGCCTCCTGGGGAGAGTCTTCTTCATGGCATCCTCCTTCAGACGGTCGGACCCGTGCCCGTGCAGACGCAGGTCGGGATCACGTTGGAGTGGCAGGCGAGCTGGAGGGTGAACGGGCATTCCGCCGTCGGCGGCACGCCGGCCGCGACCTGCAGGCGGGATTCGTCGAGTTGGCGGAGGGTCTCGCGATTGAGGCTGAGCTTCCTGGGGAGATTCTTCTTCATGACGTCCTCCTTCAGACGGTCGGACCCGTACCCGTGCACTCACAGACCGTGATCGGCAGCGAGCGGCAGTTGAGTTGGAGGGTGTATGGACCGGTTCCGGTGCCGGTCAGCTCCGCGCCGGCCGCGACCTGCAGGCCGGCTTCGTCGAGCTGGTGGAGGGTCTCGCGATTGAGAGTGAGCTTCCTGGGGAGATTCTTCTTCATGACGTCCTCCTCCTTCGCCCTGTGAACTTTCACGGTTCATGCCAACGGGAAGGACAGGCCTCCCCAGAGGTGGAGCACGGCGATCGGCGGACGGCTGGATGGGTGGACTTGCAGGCAGGAAACTTGGTGGAGGTGGTGGGAGTCGAACCCACGTCCGGAAAACGCGTCCCAGGAGCTTCTACGTGTGTATCCTTCTATCCGTTTCTCGCCGCCGCGCGCTGGAAGAAGGCCAACCTGGCGCGGAAGCCAGCCTCTAAATATCCGGATGCGACTCGAGGCCGCCGCACCCATTGATCCGCTTTGGCGTCATCCCGCCGGGCGCCGCGAATCAAGGCTCCCGTCGGGACGTCACGACCCTTTTTTAGGCCGCGAGGGCGAAGTTGTCGTTCGCAGTTATTTTTTCCGGTGTTACGAGTGGAAGCTCGACACGCTACCCCTGAACCGCTCTGTTCCCCGTCGAAACCGGTACACCCCCAAGTTTGCAAAGAACCCGTCGCCCAGTATAAACCAGAAGGCGGTCAGGATGATTCCCCACCCCCTGTCGCCGCCGGTGGCGTCGCGGCGACCGCCGCCAGGAACTCGTCCGGTCCGCTGGTGCGCAGCCGGGACAATACGAGGAACCAGCCGCCCAGGGCGAGGATGGCGCCGAAGGGAGCCACGGACATCAACCGGGGGTAGAAGGGCCAGAGCACAGTCAGCGCCGCGCCGGCGATGGAGAGGATCAGGATCATCACCGACGGGGTCTGGACGTAGTAGACCGACTCCTCGGACCGGAAGACGACCCGCGAGCCACCCTCGGCCGGCTGGACCTCCACGGGACCGGAGACCAGGCCGCGGCGGATGCCGGCCAGCACCGGCAGGTGGAGGCGCCCTCCCGCTCCGGCCGGCTGGAGGTTGGCCCCCCAGTCCTCCGCCGTCTGCCGGAGGGCCGAGAGCGCCCGCTCCGGGGGCATGTCGAGGTCGACCGCGTGCTCTGCCATCGGCGGAAGCATAGCCGAAGGAGGTCCGGGGGCCTTAGCCGGGGGCCGGGGCGTCTACAGATCCTTTAGAGGCCTCTCGCCCCGTATTTCTTGACCCGCCGGTCCTCGGCGACGCCCGGCCGCAAGCGGCGAGACCCCGGCCGCTGCCGGCGAAAGGAAAATCTTCGTCGGCGAACGCACCGCCGTTTCCGGCGAGAGACCGGCCGCCACCGGTGAACGACCGACCGAGACCGGCGAAAGGTTCGCCGCTGCCGGCGCATGACTCGCCGAGACTGGCGAGAGGCTCGCCGCTGCCGGCGAATCCATCTGCGACAGGGGGAATTCAGTCCCGTTTGCGCTCGCCGGAGTTTAGTAGGACAAAGGCCCTCAGGCGGGCGCCTGTTCCCTGATCTCGAGGCCGCGGCTGGCGGCGAAGTAATGGAGGCGGCCCTTGAGGTCGGCGACACTTCCTTGACAGCGCTCCAGGACGTCAGGTGTGAGCAGTAGAGTGAGGTCCCCCCCGGAGTCCGCGACCACGCAGGGGAGGCTCTTCTCCACCAGGTTCTTCAGCTTCCCGGAGAGCTCGTCGCGGTGAAGGTAGTCGATCGGCACCCCGATCTCTTCGCGGCAATCCCGCCATTCGGACTTCTCGCCGGCGAGGCCGTGGGTGATCGCGCAGAGCGTGCAGTTCTTGATGCGCAGAAGCTTCTTCGCGCTGTCGAGCAGGGCGTTGAACGATCCCGAGTCCGCGGCGAAGACGAAGATCAGCCGGTCGATAGGTCGCTTCGAGGGCATGAGCGCCTCCTTTTTGAAGGTCCGCGCCCGAGCCCGCAAAGACGTCTCAGGCGGCTTCTTCTTGCTCTATGAGGAGGGTGTCGAGGAAGGACTCAACCGTGACGAGGAAAGTCTCGACGTCGGGAAGCTGGTTGATGGCCTGCCGGAGCTTGCGGCCGTTGGGCAGACCGTGGGTGTACCAGCCGGTGAACTTCCGCAGCTTGTGGAGGGCGAAGGTGGACGCCTCCCGCTCGGCCACCATGTGGAAGTGCTCGAGGATCAGGTCCCGGCGGTCGGCGAGGGTGGGCTCGCTCACCCGGCTGCCCGCCATGCGGGCCGCGGTCTGGCGGAAGATCCACGGATTGCGGGTGGCGCCGCGGCCCACCATGACGCCGTCGCAGCCGGTCTCGGCCAGCATGCGCAGGGCGTCCTCGGGCTCGCGGACGTCGCCGTTGCCGATCACTGGGATGGAGAGGGCCTCCTTGAGCCGGGCGAGGTGGCTCCAGTCGGCCTCGCCGGTGAACATCTGCCGCGCCGTACGGGCGTGCAGCGCGACCGCGGCGACGCCGTTGGCCTCGCAGATCCGGCCGAGCTCGAGGTAGTTGCGCCGGCAGTCGTCCAGTCCCAGGCGGAACTTGACGGTCAGGGGGATGGAGATCGCGGCCCGCACCGTGCGGACGATGTCCTCCGCGAGCTTGAGGTCGCCCATGAGGGCGGCGCCGGCGCACCCCTTGAGCACCTTGTTGGCCGGGCAGCCCATGTTGATGTCGCAGACGTCGGCCCCCAGCTCCTCGACGACCAGGGCCGCCTCGCGCATGGTGGCCACGTCCGAGCCGTAGATCTGAATGGCGAGGGGGCGCTCCTCCGCGCTGAAGTACATCAGCTCGCGGGTGCGCTGGTTGCCCTGGACGATGGCCTTGGACGAGATGAACTCCATGGAGACCACCCCCACGCCGCCGATCCGCCGCACGATGAGGCGGAAATCGCGGTCCGTCACGCCGGCCATGGGCGCGAGCCAGAGCGGGGGATCGATGCGGAGAGGGCCGAGATGCACCATGGCGGGGGTTATTGTAGCGGAGGCGTCAAGGGGTTCCCCGCACCGTCCGCCCCAGCCACAGACTGAGCAGCGCCGCGATGGCGCCCCACTGGAGGCCGCCGGCGAGGACGCTCCAGAAGAGAAAAGGCGCGCCGTCCAAATGGAGGAAAGCCAGGGAGACGGGAAGATCGATCCAGGCCAGGACGTTGCCGCGGCCGAAGGTGCCCCAGGTCCACCAGACGAGGACGGCGATGACGGCGTGGATCAGGAAGCCGAGGATCAAAGCGGTGCGGGCGGCGCGGCGCGAGGGGCGAAGCATCAGGGTCTCCTGCCGCCGGCGGCCAGCCGGAAGCCGTAGTCGGTGTAGCGCATCCCCGGCGGGATGGCCGAACGGGCAGCGCAGCGGCTCCCCTTGACCTGGTGCCGCCACGAGCCGCCCCGGGACGAGCGCCGGACGCCGGCGGCCGGGCCCGTGGGATCGTTCACGGGTGAAACTTCGTAGTAGCGGGGATCGTACCAGTCCGAGCACCACTCATGGACGTTCTCCCCCAACCCCAGGAAGCCGAGCGGATGCAGCGACGGGTAGGCGTCCACCGGCTCCGGACCCTCGCGCCAGCGCCGGGCGTAGTCGGGGAGGCTCTCGGGTGGATCGTCCCCCCAGGGATAGAGGACACCCCGGCCGGCCAGCGCCGCCCCTTCCCACTCCGCCTCCGTAGGCAGCCGCACGGCGCAGCCCTCCCGCCCGCTGACCCAGATGCAGAAGGTCGCCGCGTCCTCCCAGGACGGGCCTGCCGCCGGCATGCGGGGATGGCCGAAGGCGGGCTCCTCCCAGCAGGGAGGAGCCAGGTGGCCGGTGGCGTCGAGGAAGGACTGATACTCTTCCCGGGTCACCGGCGCACGGGCCAGCCGGAAGGGCGAGACCCGCACCTGGTGGCGCGGGTTCTCGTTGTCGCGGGGTCCGCCGCCCATCCAGAAGAGGCCGCCCGGGACGTCGATCCAGTCGATCCCGTCGGGGAGCATTCCTCTAGCATAGCCCCGGTGCGTGGACCGTTGCGGCAGGCGGGGATAGGATCGGCCCATGCCCCCGGCGAAGCAGCCCGGTGAAATTTCCAGGGAGATCCCTACGAGCGTGACCGCCAACCTCTCCGCCTCCTCCGCACCCCCCCGGCCTGAGCCGCGGGTCGACCTCGCCGCCGCCCGGCTGCTGGCGCCGCTGCCCTCGGCGTGGCTGGCCGGTCTCGACCTCGACCTGCTGGCGCCGCTCAAATTCCTCCCGCCGGGCCGCCTGCCGGCGTTCACGCCGCCGCCGGTGGACCGCCGCGAGCTGGCCGGCGCGCTCGCCTTGAGCAACCGCGCCTACGGCAACGAGAACGCCGACCGGCTCGCGCGCCGGCTGGCCGATCCGGCCGTGCGCGTGGTGGTGGCCGGCCAGCAGCCAGGCCTGCTCGGGGGACCGCTGTACTGTCTCGCCAAGGCGATCGCCGCCGCGCGCTGGGCCGCGGCCCTGGAGGCGGCCGGGCAGCCGGCGCTGGCCGTCTTCTGGGTGGCGACCGAGGACCACGACTGGGCGGAGGTCGAGCAGGCGGTGGTCCTCGCCCCGGACGGCGCCCGCGCCTTCGACCTCGGTCCGGACCCGGAGCCGCTCACCCCGGTGGGGATGCGGACGCTGGGACCCGCGATCGAGGAGGTGCTGCGCGGCATCGCCGAGGCCGTGCCGGGCGACCGCTACCACGAATGGCTGCGCACGGTGGCCCGCTGGTACCGGCCGGACGCCCGCTTCGGCGAGGCCTTCTGCCGCCTGATGGCGAACGTCATGGGACCCCGATGTCCCCTGCTGCTCGACTCCATGCTGCCGGAGCTCAAGGCGGCGCAGCGGCCGTGGCTGCGGCGGCTGGTGGAGCGTCGGCAGGAGCTGGAGGAGGCCCTCATCCAGCGCGACGGCGAGGTCAAGGAGCGCGGCTACTCCCTCCAGGTGAGCCCGCAGCGCGGCGCCAGCCCCCTCTTCCTCCTGCGCCACGGCGAGCGCCGGCGGATCGAGTGGCGCGACGGCGGCTATGCCCTGCGGGGGCGGGACGAGAAGCCGGGGACGATCGAGGAGCTGCTGGGGATCGTTGACGAGAACCCGGCCGTGGTCTCCCCCGGCGTGCTGGCCCGCCCCGCCGTGCAGGATGCCGTGCTCGGCACCGCCCTCCAGGTGCTGGGGCCGGGCGAGCTCTCCTACATGGCCCAGGCCGCCGCCACCCATGCCGTGCTGGAGGTGGCGCCGCCCTGGGTGGCGCTGCGGCCGCAGACCCTGGTCCTCGAAGCCAAGCAGGTCGAGCGCCTGCGGGAGCTGGGCATCCCGCTCGCCACCCTGCTGGGCGACCACGCCGGAGTGGACCGCTGGCTGGCGGAGCGCGACGGCGGCGACCTGGTGGGGCCGGTGCGGCGCTGTCTGGAAGACTCGCTCGGCGACCTGCACGGCGCGATCCTCGCGGCCGATCCCAATCTCGAGCGCCCCTTCGAGAAGACGCGGGAGCAGATCCTGCACGCCCTCGCGGTCTTCGGCGAGAAGGCCACGGCCGCGGCGGCACGCAAGAACGAGGTGGTCGACCGCCGCACCCACCAGCTCCGCGAAGCCTGCCTGCCCTTGGGCAAGCCGCAGGAGCGGATCGTGTCGACTGCCCATTTCCCCGGCAAGTACGGCCCGGAGCTCGCCGAGAGCCTGTGGGAGCAGATGGAGCTCGACTCCGCCCATCTGCAGGTGATCGTGCCATGAAGCTCGACGTGCTGGCCATCGGCGCCCATCCGGACGACGTGGAGCTGGGCTGCGGCGGGACGCTCGCCCTGCTGGCTGGGCAGGGACGGAAGGTGGGCATCCTGCACCTGACCCGCGGCGAGCGGGGCACCCGCGGCACGGCCGAGGAGCGGCGGGCCGAGGCCGAGCGGGCGGCGGCGGCCCTGGGCGCTGCGGCGATGGGCTTCCTCGACTGCGGCGACGGCGGTCTGCGCACCGGTCCGGCCGAGGAGGACTCCCTGATCGCCAAGCTCCGCGAGTGGCGCCCGGACCTGGTGCTGGCGCCGGCCCCCCACGACCGCCATCCGGACCACACCCGCGCCCACCAGCTCACCGAGGCGGCCTGCTTCTACGCCGGTCTGCGCAACCGCGGCGAGGGGGAGCCCCACCGGCCGGCCGCCCTCTTCGCCTACATGCAGCACGACCCGTTCGAGCCGAGCTTCATCGTCGACGTCACTGGAGTCTGGGAGGTGAAGCTCGCGTCGCTGCGGGCGTACCGCAGTCAGCTTCACCAGTTTGAAAAGGACGACAAGGACAGCAAGGACGGCAAGGACGAAGAGGAAAGGGATGGGGCTCCCATGACCAAGGTGGCGTCGCCGGAGTTCCGCCTGGCGGTCGAGGGGCGGGCCCGCCACTTCGGCCTGCTGATCGGCGCGGCCTTCGGGGAGCCGTTCTGGAGCCGCCTGCCGCTGGCGGTCTCCGATCTGCTGGCGATTCTGCCGGGAGGTGTGCGGTGAGGATCGGTATCAGTTGCTATCCCACGTATGGCGGATCTGGGATCGTGGCCACCGAGCTGGCCATGGCGCTCGCCGCGCGGGGGGACGAGGTCCACGTCATCAGCTATGCCCTCCCCTCCCGCCTCTCGTTCCTCAACTCGCGGATCTTCTTTCACGAGGTGGTGACCCCGACCTACCCGCTGTTCGACAACTTCCCCCCCTACTCGCTGGCCCTCACCACCAAGATGGTCGAGGTGGCCCGCCACGCGCCGCTCGACGTGCTGCACGTCCACTACGCCATCCCCAACGCCGTGTCGGCCGTGCTCGCGCGGGAGATCATGGCGCCGCAGCCGCTGCCGGTGGTGACCACGCTGCACGGCACCGACGTCACCCTGGTGGGCAACGATCCCAACTATCTGGAGACCACCCGCTGGGGGGTCAACCAGAGCGACGCCGTCACCGCCGTCTCCGAGTCGCTGCGCCGCACCACCGTCGAGCAGCTCGGAACGCGCAACGAGATCCACGTCATCCCCAACTTCATCGATCCAGCCCGCTTCGAGACCGCCCGCCAGCTCACCGGAGCGCGCCGCTGGGCCCAGAAGGGGGAGCGGCTGCTGGTCCACATCTCCAACTTCCGCCCCGTCAAGCGGGTGCTGGACGTGATCGCCACCTTCGAGCGGGTGCAGAAGCAGGTCCCGGCGCGGCTGCTGATGGTGGGGGACGGGCCGGACCGCGGCAAGGTTGAGCAGTATTGCCGCGAGCACCACATCTGCGGCTCCATCACCTTCATCGGCAGCCTCCCCTTGGTCGAGGAGGTGCTGGTGGGGGCCGACCTCTTCCTTCTCCCGTCCGAGTCCGAGTCGTTCGGCCTCGCCGCCCTCGAGGCCCTGTCCTGCGAGGTACCGGTGATCTGCGCCAACGCCGGCGGTCTGCCCGAGGTGGTCGACGACGGCGTGACCGGCTTCCTGCGGCCGGTGGCGGACGTGGAGGGGATGGCCGCAGCGGCCCTGCGCCTGCTGGGCGACGAGGAGCTGCGGCGGCGCATGGGCGAGGAGGGCCGGCGGCAGGCGATAGCGCGCTTCAGCCAGGACGCCGTGGTGGCTCGCTACCGGGCGCTCTACGAGAAGGTGACGGGCCTGCCCTGACTTTGCCCCTGACGTCCGCTGCTCTCATGGCCTCGTACCGCGCCCCCCGGCAAGGCCCTGGAGGAGGCGTTGGCCGAGCTGGGGGCCAGGGAGATCCTGGAAGCCGAAAAAGAAAGCAATCTCTAAGAGCCTGGCGTTTCGCGAGCCGCCTTTTTTCCCAAGGACGAGGGCTTGTATACTCTCTCAGCCAGAGGTCCTGTCGATCCGTTTGAAAGGAGAGGTCCAGCGATGAGTGAACCGAGCGTTCCGCCGCCCCCATCCTATACCCCACCCCCGCCACCCATTGGGGCGCCGCCGCCGGGTGGCGTCAGCCCGAACCGGACCCTCATGCTCGTCCTTTCCTACCTGGGGCTTCTCGCTCTCATCCCGTTGCTCGTCGAGAAGAACGACCCGGAGGTACAGTGGCACGCGAAGCACGGGCTGGTGCTGTTCGTGGCCGAGTTCATCCTGTTCATCCTGATCAACGTCCTGCACTTCATCCCGGTCCTCGGGACGATCATCGGCTGCATGCTGACGGTGGTGCTGCCGCTCGGTATCCTCGTCCTGCACATCGTCTGCATCCTCAAGGCGGTGAAAGGGGAACGCTTCATCATTCCGGGCATCAGCGAATTCGCCGATCGCTTCTGATCTCTCCGCGGGAGAGGGCCGCGCGGCTCTCTCCCGCGCCGACCTTGAAGGGAGGGTAGCTCGATGACCGTAGCGTCGCCGCCTCCGCCGCCCCCGCTGGTGCCGCAGGCCCAGCAGTCCGCCAGCACTCAGGCCATCACGTCGCTGATCCTCGGCATCCTCGGCGTGATCTGCTGTGGCCTCCTGGCTCCCATCGCGTGGTACATCGGAAACCAGGAGATCAGGGCGATCCAGGCAGGAGCCTCTCCGCCTGCCAGCGAAGGTCTCGCGAGGGCCGGCATGATCCTGGGAATCGTCGGCTCCGTCCTTCTGTGCCTGCAGCTCATCTGGATCTTCTTCATGGGCGGCATGGCCGTGCTGTCCGGGCTTGCCAACCATTGAGCGGCGGGGTCCGGACCTGGGTGGCGGCGGGGCTCGCGGGGCTTGCGGGGCTCGCCGTCCTCCATGTCTGGACTCCCTCGGGGGACCCGGCCCAGGCGATCTGCCTGCTGCGCCGCCTGTTCCATCTCCCCTGTCCGGGCTGTGGCATGACCCGGGCCTTCGCCGCTCTCGCCAAGGGGGACTGGTCCGCGGCCGTCGCCCTCCATCCCCTGGCCCCGTTCCTTGCCGCCGAGCTGATCCTCGGCTGGGTGGCGTGGGGGATCGCGCTCGCCGCCCGGCGCCCGTTACGCCTGCCGGCTCGGGCCGACACCCTGCTCCTGGCCAACCTGGCCGCGCTCGTCGCCCTCTGGCTGGGGCGGGTGGCGACGGGGACGCTGCCGTGGTGACGGGGAAATCCGGACAGACGTAGCCTCGGAAGCTGGACTATCCCGCCTCCAAAGCTATAGACTCCCGCGGTGTGGATGGAGGAAAGCAGATGAAAAGGAAACTCACGATGTTCCTTGGCGTGGCCGCTCTCGCGGTCGCCGGCAGCCTGAGCACTCCCACGGTGAGCCAGGGCTACATTTGCCATCCGACCGGAACCCCCCTCTGCCAGAAGGCGTCGCAGTGCGTCACCTTCTGCGGCGGCACGCAGTTCGCCGCCTGCTTCCAAGGCTGCTGCCTCTGCTCGGGCTAATCGAAATCCGGGGGGCACTCCGACTGCGTTAAGCTGGAATCGATGGGCGCAATACCCAGCCGCCGGCTGAAGATCTGGCTCGTCATCCTGGCCGCCTGCCTTCTTCTCGCCTGCGACTTCGCCCGGCCGCCCCGCGACCAGGTCTCTGCCCGCGCCCTGCTCGGCGCCATCCATCTCTACCAGGCGACGCTCTCGCCGCACCTGGGCGAGCTCGGCGTCCGCTGCCGGTTCACGCCGACATGCAGCCATTACGGCGAAGGGGCGATCCGCAAGTACGGCGCCTGGAAGGGGAGCTGGCTGGCGGCCTGGCGGGTCCTCCGCTGCGGCCCCTGGACGCCGGCCGGCACCGTCGATCCGCCCTGAGAGCGCTGTCGTCGGTTGACAAACTTTTCGTCGCGGCCCATGCTGCCCCGCGGATCGGAGAGCTGCCATGGACCCGGACAAGATCGACTATCCGGCCATCCTTCAGGAGGCCTTGCGCGACGCCGTGCGCCGGATCCTGGAGCAGGTGTCCGAGCACGGGCTGCCCGGCGAGCACCACTTCTACGTCGGGTTCCGCACCCGGTCCCCCGGCGTCGAAGTGCCGCGGTTCCTGCGCGAGCAGTATCCGGAGGAGGTCACGATCATCCTCCAGAATCAGTTCTGGGGCCTGGAGGTCGGGCCCGAGTCCTTCTCCGTGCTGCTGAGCTTCGGCGGCTCGCGGCAGCGGCTGGTGGTCCCCTTCGCCGCCCTGACGGCCTTCGCCGATCCGTCCGCCGACTTCGGCCTGCGCTTCCAGGCGGTCGGCGCGGCCGAAGCCGCCGTGGAGCCGAAGCCGGAGGCGGCGATCCCGGAAGAGGCCGAGCCGGAGCCGCCGGCCGGCCCCGCCCGGCCGGGCGTCATCCGCTTCGATCCCTCCCGCCGGCGGTGAGGCGCGCCGAAATTCTCCGCACCCCGCCGCCGTTGTAGGCGAGGGAGACCGACCATGCGAACCGTAAAGACTCAGAAGCTTCTGCCCGCCTTCCTCTGCGCGGCTGCCCTCTTCGCCTTCGCCTGCGGACGCCAGGAGCACACCGGCCAGGCTGCGACGGCGACGCCTTCACCAGCAACACAGACGGCGCAGGCGCCGGCTGTGCCCCAGTCTCAGCCGTCTCAGCCCCCGGTCAACGAGCTGCGGCCCGAGCCTCAGTCGGTGCAGATCCACGAGCAGGCACCGCCGGCGGTCGATCAAGGCCGCGACGACAAGGCCCAGTTGGATTCCCGGGAGCGGGCGCTCGCGGAGCGGGAGTCGCAGATCGCCGCCCGGGAGCGCCACCTGCGCGAGCAGGAGCAGCAGGCCCGCTCCGGCGTGATTCGCCCGGCGCCGAGGCCCAGGAGGCCGGCGCCGGAACCCGCCCCGGCACCGGCGCCGGACCAGCCAGGCGAGGAGACTTCGGCGCCGCTCCCGGGTCCCGAGCCGGCCCGTGAGGAGCCCGCTCCCGAGCCGGCCCCCGCTCCCGAGCCGCCGGCCGTCGAGGCGCCACGCACGGTCGAGGTCAGTCTGCCGGCCGGCACGGCGCTCGACGTCGAGCTCCTGGACCGGCTGGCCAGCAACACCAGCCACGTCGGCGACACCTTCCGCGTCCGCATCGCGCAGGACGTGCGCGAGGACGGCGTGGTGGCCATCCCCCGCGGCTCGGAGATCGTGGGCGTGGTCACCGAGGCGGTGCCGCTGCCCCGGCTCGGCGGTCAGGCGAAGCTCGGCGTGAGGTTCACCGACCTGGTGCTCCCCTCGGGCTCCACGGTGCCGATCCATGCCTCCCTGGTCCAGCAGGGACGCAGCAAGACCGGCCGCGATGCGGCCACCATCGGCGGCGCCGCGGCGGGCGGCGCCATCCTCGGGAACATCCTCGGCAAGGGGGACCGCGGCAAGGCCTCGGTCATCGGCGCCGTCATCGGCGCGATAGCGGGCACGGCCATCGCCTCCAAGACTCCCGGCGAGGAGGTCGTAATCCCGCAGGGTTCGGTGGTGGGCGTCAGGCTGAACGACCCCCTCGAAGTCCGAGCCCGGGTCCGGCCCTGAACGCTGCGCTGGTCCTGATGCCTGGCTTTCCGCTGGGGCGCTGTATACTGCGTCTCTCGACCCCCGGGGTTTCGCGGGAATCTCCTCTCGCCCGCCGCCGGTTCTCATGAGCCATGACTGAAACTTCAGCGACTGCTCCCCGCCGCCCCGCTCGCCAGGGCCTTTTTGGTGGACCCGTGTCGTCGCGGCGGCGACCGGTGGCGCCCTACGCGGACGCTGCCGCGGGGACCGGCCGCAAGTCGTCGCTCAAGCCCCGGACGGTGCTCAACGACGCCCTCGACCTGGTGCGGGCCCGCAAGGGCCGGCTGGCGTTTGGCCTGCTCCTGATGGCGATGAACCGCGTCACGGGACTGGTCGCGCCCTACACGACCAAGTATCTGCTCGACGACGTCATCGGCAAGCACAACCGGGGGATGCTCCCCTGGCTGGTGCTCATCGCCGCTGTCTCGACCCTGGTCCAGGCGGCCAGCTCCTTTGCGCTGGCGCAGGTCCTGGGCAAGGCCGCGCAGCGCTCCATCACGGAGCTCCGCCGCGAGGTGCAGCGGCACGTCGGCCGGCTTTCCGTCGGCTACTACGAGAAGACCAAGGCGGGGACCCTGCTGGCGCGGGTGATGAACGACGCGGAAGGGATCCGCAACCTGGTGGGGACCGGTCTCGTGGAGGTGCTGGGTGGTCTGGTGACGGCGGGGCTGGCCATGGGCCTCCTCTTCCACCTCAACGTCAAGCTGACGCTGATCGCCCTCGGCGTGCTGTCCCTCTTCGGCTTCGTCATGCAGTACGCCTTCAAGATCCTGAAGCCCCTGTTCCGCGAGCGGTCGGTGATCAACGCCGACCTGTCCGGCCGGCTCACCGAGTCGTTCTCCGGCGTGCGGGTGGTGAAGGCCTACCGGGCGGAAAAGCGCGAGACCCTGATCTTCACCAAGGGGGCGCACCGGCTGTTTCGCAACGTCGCCAGCACGATCACCGGCTTCTCGGCCATCACCGCCGTCTCGACCCTGCTGCTGGGCGCGATCGGCGTCACCATCATGGCTGTCGGGGCCGGCGACGTCCTGGCCGGCCGGATGACGGTGGGCGGATTCTTCTCCTTCACCCTCCTTCTAGGCCTGATGATCGGGCCGATCGTCCAGGTCGTGAACATCGGCAGCCAGATCACCGAGGCCTTCGCGGGCCTGGAGCGTATCCGCGAGCTCCGCAACGAGACGCCGGAAGACGAGGGCGAGGCCTCCCGCCAACCCCTGCCGGAAGTGGAGGGGCGGATCGAGTTCCGCGACGTCCACTTCGAGTATGAGCCCGGGGTGCCCGTGCTCAAGGGGATCTCGTTCGTGGCCCAGCCGGGGACCTCGACGGCCCTCGTCGGCCCCTCGGGATCGGGCAAGAGCACGCTGATCGGCCTGGTGGCTGCCTTCCATCACCCCACCACCGGTGACATCCTGGTGGACGGCAAGGACCTGGCCAGCCTGCGCCTCGGCGACTACCGCTCCCACCTGGGGGTGGTGTTCCAGGACAACTTCCTGTTCGACGGCACAGTGCTGGAGAACATCGCCTATGCCGCGCCCCACGCCTCCGAGGAGGAGGTGCTGCGGGCCGCGCAGATCGCCCACTGCGACGACTTCGTTCAGCGGCTTGCCCAAGGCTACGACACGATCGTCGGCGAGCGCGGGGTGAAGCTGTCGGGTGGAGAGCGGCAGCGAGTGGCGATCGCGCGGGCGATCCTGGCGGACCCACGGATCCTGATCCTCGACGAGGCCACCTCCTCGCTCGACAGCGAGAGCGAGGCCCTGATCCAGGAAGGGTTGGCGGAGCTGATGAAGGGGCGGACGACCTTCGTCATCGCTCACCGGCTGTCCACCATCCGCCGGGCGGATACGATCCTGGTGCTGGAGGGCGGCCAGGTCATCGAGCGCGGCCGGCACGACCAGCTCCTCGCCCTCGGCGGGCGCTATCACGCCCTTTACACCCGGCAGTACAACCTCGAATCCAACCTCTTCCGCAATCCGGGGGAGGCGGTGGAAGAGCAGGTCGAGGAGCCGGCGGCAGCGGCGGCCGACGCCGGGGTGGGACGGGGACGGCTGCCGCTGGTCTCCATCTGAGCGCCCTCAGCTCTTCGTCCGGCCTTCCTTCTTGCGCTCCTTGTTCACCGTGCGGGCCGCGATCTCCTTGGCCCGCTCCGTGGACCGGCCTTCCTTCTTCTCGCTTTCCTTGACGTGCTCGTACTGGCGTTCGTCCTTGGCGCTCCAGGCCTTGGGCATGACGTCCTCCTTCGTTCGGCGAGCCGCGAGACCTTCCCGCGGCTGATCCCGAAAAAAGCAAGGACCGCGCCAGCGATTCGTGCGGCTCCTACCGGATCAGCCGTTCGAATCCCTGCCGGCGCTTGAGCTGGAGCGGCTTGTCGCGGCTGCCGAGATAGCCCTCGTGGCCGGAGAGGTCGGTGGCCACCACGTAGAAATCCACGGTCTCGTTCTGGTGGAACGACGGGGGGATCTCCACCGTGTAGTAGCCGGTGCGGGTCTTCTGGAGGGGGAGCTCGCGCATCTTGCCGCCCTGCGTCCGGGCCAGGAGCTTGACGCTCTTCACCTGGTAGTCGTCGGTGGCGCGGAAGCTCAGCTCCACCACGGTGCCGCGGGAGTATTCGAGGAGGAAGCCGTCCCGCAGCACGAGCTGTGGCGGCTCCCTGTCGAGCTGGGCGAGCTGGTCCTGGAGCCTCTGGCGGGCCTCGGCGAAGCGGGGTGCGAGATGCGGGGTGGGCTCGACGCCGCTCAACGCCTCCAGCCCGTCGGCGGGCTTTCTGTGGCGTTCGATACCGGGCAGGGCGGCGAGCAGAGTCTCCTGCCGGTTCTCGTTCTGCTGGAAGGTCCGGTACTTCGCGACCCGGTCCTTGAGGCCCGGCCGGTCGGGCCAGGTGCGCTCGACCGGCTCGAGACGGGCGAGCGCCTGGTCGTACTTCGCCTCCTTGACCAGCCCGTCGGCCTCGGCTTCGAGGGCCGTTGCAGCCTTGCCCCGCAGGTCCTCGGGATCGCTCATCTTCGGCAGCAGGGAGTGCAGGTTGGCGAACCGCTCCAGGACCAGGACCTGATTCCTCTGGGCCGCCGCGACGAGGGCCTGGCCGTAGGCATCCACGATCCCCCGGGCGCGGTCGAAGCCCGCGCGGAGGTTCGGTGCCATTCCGGTCTCCTGGCCGCTGCCCGCCTCGACGGCGTTGCGCAGGAGCTCCAGGTCGCCGGTCTTGAGCCCGGACTCCAGGTCCGCCGGCAGCCGCTCGAGGCCGATCCGCACCAGCGCCTCCTGGAGCGCGCCGAGCTGGCGGCAGCCCGCGGGCGGCAGCAGCCCCTGTTCGCCGAAGGAGAGGGCGCGCAGGGTGCGGCGGGCCTTGAGGTCGTCCCCCTGCGCCAGAGACAGCATCGCCGCCTCGAGCTGCGCCACCGGCGGCTGGGTGGGCACCCTGGGCACGAAGGCGGGCGGCGAGACGGCAATGGGGGACGGCCGTGGGCGCCGGACGTACCAGACCGCCGCCGCGACGACGGCGAGCACG
This sequence comes from Thermoanaerobaculia bacterium, assembly GCA_036264085.1. Taxonomy (GTDB): domain Bacteria; phylum Acidobacteriota; class Thermoanaerobaculia; order Multivoradales; family UBA5704; genus DATARR01. The sequence goes on from DATARR010000059.1 coordinate 102,562, forward strand.
GCCAGTCCGGCCATCGCCCCCAGCAGGATGGGATGGCGAAACCAGGGGGCGGCCGGGGCCGGCGCGGGCGGGCTGGCCGCCGCCGCGGCTCCCGCGGCGACCGGCGCAGCCGGCTTCTTCTTCAGGAAAGGCACGACCTTCGCCCCGGCGCCGGCCCCTCCCCGCTGCGGCGGCTGCGGCGCCCGGGGGGGCGGCGGCGGAACGGAGAGGAGGGCGTTCAGGACCTCGTCGTCCACGGACTGGAGGACGTCCCCCTCGGGAGAAGGCCCGCCGAGAGGCGGCATGTCGAGCGCCGGCAGGGCTCCCGCCGGCACCGCCGATCCCACCGCAGGAGGCAGAGCGGCCACGGGCTCGGACGAGAGAGCCGGCGCCGACGCCACGGCGGCGGCGGGGAACGGAACCGGGGGCGGGATCGAGGGCAGAGCGGCCGGCGGCGGGAGGGCCGTACCGAGGGGAGTCGCGATGGCCGGTGCCAGCGCGGTGGGCCGTGGCGCCGTGGGTGGTGCGGCGGCCGGCGCCGACGCCTGGTTTCCCAGCGCCTGCAGCAGGGCTTCCCGGAGCTCCCGCGGGCTGGCCCGCTCCGCCGGCTTGAGGCGGAGGCAGCGCTCCAGCACCTGCCGCAACGCGTCATCGCTCTCCAGCTCGAAGCTCACGGCGAGCGGCATCTGCACCACGGGCGAGTCGCCGAGCCCGACCGTGGCGCCGAGCGCATGGCAGGTGGTGAGGGCCAGGGAGTAGAGGTCGGCGCGCCAGTCCGCCGGCGTGTCCGCGGCCCCCGCAGACCCCGCAGATAATTCCGGCGCCAGGAAGCGGGCGTTCTCGGCCGCCACGCCGCTCACCGCCGCCGCGCCCCGGGGGCGGAAGATCGCGGTGCCCAGCCCCAGCACCTTCACCTGCTCGCCGGCCGCGGTCGCGGCCACGAACAGGTTGTCCGGCGAGACGTTGTGGTGGGCCGCTCCCTTGGCGGCCAGCACCTCCAGCGCGCTCAGGGCCTGCCCCACGATCTTCAGGACGCGGGCCGGCGACAGTCCGGAGAGCAGGTCGAGGCTCTTGCCTTCCAGCAGCTCGAGCACGAGGAAGGCGCTGCCGTCCGGGGTGAAGCCGGAGTCCAGGACCGCCGGCAGATTGGGGTGCCGCAGCCCGGCCAGGAGCGCCGCCAGCTTCTCGAAGTCCGGCGCGCCGACGGCGAGCCCGGGCGAGGGGCCCACCGTGATCAGCTTGGCCGCGACCGTCTGACCCGAGCGGGTGTCCGTGGCCTTCAGGACGGTCCCGAAACGGGTCGACTTGAGGATCTTCAGGAGCTGATAGCGATCCGTGAGCTCGCGGAGCTGCATCACATCCCCTCTTCTGACCTACATCCGACTTTGAGACAGAGGTAGTATAGAGGAGACTCTATTGAAATCCGACCCGGGGAGGCGTAGAGACGTACCCCCTGATGAGGTGCAGCCATGTCGAAGTCCCGATCTCTCCTCCTTCTCCTCCTCCTGATCGTCTTCACCCTGGGGGCCGGGGCGCTGCCGGCGACCGCCGCCGACTCTCCGTACGGTATCAACATCCATGCTCCCCAGGGCGCGGCACTGGCGGCGCAGCTCGACCGGGTGCGGGCGGCCCGCATCGGCTGGGTGCGGATCGACTTCATCTGGGCCGCGGTCCAGCCCAAGCCGGGCACCTGGGACTGGCGGGCCTACGACGCCATCGCCAATGCCGCCAAGGCGCGCGGGCTCCAGGTCTACGCCACGCTGGCCTACACCCCGGCCTGGGCCACCGATGGCCCGGAGCTGACCGGCGTGCCCCGCAACCTCGACGACTGGGCGGAGTTCTGCTTCCGGGCGGCCAGGCGCTACAAGCGCACCATCCGTTACTGGGGGATGTGGAACGAGCCCAACCTCCCCCGCTTCTGGTCGGGAAGCCGCGCCGACTACGTGGACTTCATCCTGAGGCCCGGCGCCACCGCCATCCACGCCGGCAACCCCGCCGCCAAGGTGGGAGGCCCGGACCTCGCCCACCTCGTCACCGGCGACGCGGACTGGTACGACTGGCTGCGGCTGACGCTCCTGGAGGCCGGCGACCAGCTCGACGTCATCACCCACCACGTCTACGATTCGACCAGCAACCAGGGCGTGACCTCGAAGCTGGACCAGAGCACCGTCTTCGCCAACAACCCGGGTCTCTGGAGCGTGGTCCAGCCCTCCGTGCGCGAGGTCCTCAAGACCACCGGCTGGTACCGCGTGAAGCCCTTCTGGCTGACGGAGACCGGCTGGGAATCGGGGCGCATCTCCGAGGACCGGCAGGCCGCCAACCTGAAGGCGCTCCTGGGCGACTGGTTCGGCGTCAACCGCGACTGGGTGGACAAGGTCTTCTTCTATGAGCTCCAGGACCCGCCGGCCAGCTTCACCTTCGGCGTCCTGCGCTCCGATGGCAGCCCGAAGCCGGCCTACGACGCGTACCGCAGCTTCATCGGCGCCCACCCGAACGGGAACTGAACGGGAGCTCGAAGCCGGCTCTCGGTTTTCCCCTAGTTGTGATACCTTCCCGCGGATCTGCTCGCCGGAGCCGTGGGTACACCTGTCTCGCGCTAGCTGAAAATCTGTTTCGATCTCTAAGGCACCTGGAGGAAACATGTCCAAACACACCGTCCTTGACCGGACCGCGCCGGCCCGCAGGGGGCGCCTGTTGCTCGGGCTGATCGCGCTGCTCTCCCTGTTCGGCGTGGCGCCCGCCTCGGCCAGCGAGGCCGACCTGCTGCTGCCCGATCTCGCGAGCCAGTCGTTCTTCGGCATCAACGGGCACTCCCTGCTCCTCGGCGGCCTCTTCGTCTGCCTGCTCGGCATGCTCTTCGGCCTCGCGATCTACACGCAGCTCAAGAACATGCCCGTCCACCGCTCGATGCGCGAGATCTCCGAGCTGATTTTCGAGACCTGCAAGACCTACCTGGTCACCCAGGGCAAGTTCATCCTGCTGCTCGAGGTCTTCATCGGCATCGTGATCTTCGTCTACTTCTATACGCTGCGCGGCTTCGACTTGGCCAAGGTGATCACCATCCTGGCGTTCAGCCTCATCGGCATCGCCGGCAGCTACGGCGTCGCCTGGTTCGGTATCCGGGTCAACACCTTCGCCAATTCACGGTCGGCCTTCGCCAGCCTGCGCGGTAAGCCGTTCCCAACCTATGCCATCCCGCTCAAGGCCGGCATCTCGATCGGCATGCTGCTGATCAGCGTCGAGCTGGTGCTCATGCTCGGCATCCTGCTGTTCGTGCCCAGCGACTACGCCGGCCCCTGCTTCATCGGCTTCGCCATCGGCGAATCGCTGGGCGCGGCGGCCCTGCGCATCGCGGGCGGCATCTTCACCAAGATCGCCGACATCGGCTCCGACCTGATGAAGATCGTCTTCAACATCAAGGAGGACGACGTCCGCAATCCCGGCGTCATCGCCGACTGCGTGGGCGACAACGCCGGCGACTCGGTGGGCCCCACGGCGGACGGCTTCGAGACCTACGGCGTCACCGGCGTCGCGCTGATCACCTTCATCCTGCTCGCGGTCACCAGCAAGACGGTGCAGGTCGACCTCCTGGTGTGGATCTTCGTCATGCGCATCATGATGATCGTCACCAGCGGCGTCTCCTACCTGATCAACGAGACGATCGCCAAGGGCCGCTACGGCAACGCCGAGACCATGAACTTCGAGGCGCCGCTGACCTCCCTGGTTTGGCTGACCTCGGCGCTGTCGGTCGTCGTGACCTACCTCATCTCCTACCTGATGATTCCGAACCTCAACGGCGATCCCACCCTGTGGTGGAAGCTGTCGACGATCATCTCCTGCGGCACCCTGGCCGGCGCGCTGATCCCCGAGCTCGTCAAGGTCTTCACCTCGACGGAGTCGGCCCACGTCAAGGAGGTGGTGACCGCCTCCCGCGAAGGCGGCGCCTCGCTCAACATCCTCGCCGGCCTGATCGCGGGCGACTTCAGCGGCTACTGGCTGGGGTTGACGATCGTGGCGCTGATGGGCACCGGCTACGGCGTCAGCACCACCCTCGGCGAGGGCCTCATGATCGCCCCCGCCGTCTTCGCCTTCGGCCTCGTGGCCTTCGGCTTCCTGGGCATGGGCCCGGTGACCATCGCCGTGGATTCCTACGGCCCGGTGACGGACAACGCGCAGTCGGTCTTCGAGCTGTCCACCATCGAGACCCTGCCGGGCATCGGCCAGGAGATCCAGAAAGACTACGGCTTCACCCCGGACTTCGACCGCGCCAAGCACCATCTGGAGGCCAACGACGGCGCCGGCAACACCTTCAAGGCCACGGCCAAGCCGGTGCTCATCGGCACCGCCGTGGTGGGCGCGACGACGCTGATCTTCTCGATCATCGTGGTGCTCACCCAGGGGCTGAAGCCGGACCTCGTCAAGTACCTCTCGATCCTCCATCCGCCGTTCCTGCTCGGCCTGATCACCGGCGGCGCCGTGATCTACTGGTTCAGCGGCGCCTCCTGCCAGGCGGTGTCCACCGGCGCCTACCGCGCGGTCGAATTCATCAAACAGAACATCCGGCTGGAAGCGGGAGCCGAGAAGGCCTCGATCGAGGACAGCAAGCGGGTGGTGGCGATCTGCACCACCTACGCCCAGAAGGGGATGTTCAACATTTTCCTGACGGTGTTCTTCAGCACCCTCGCCTTCGCCTGCCTGGAGCCGTACTTCTTCATCGGCTATCTGATCTCGATCGCCGTCTTCGGCCTCTACCAGGCCATCTTCATGGCCAACGCCGGCGGCGCCTGGGACAACGCCAAGAAGATCGTCGAGGTCGAGCTGCACGAGAAGGGCACGCCGCTGCACGCGGCCACAGTGGTGGGCGACACGGTGGGCGATCCGTTCAAGGATACCTCCTCGGTGGCCATGAACCCGATCATCAAGTTCACCACCCTCTTCGGCCTGCTGGCCGTGGAGCTGGCGGTCGGCATGCAGCCGACGCTGCGGGTGAGCCTCGCGGCGGTCTTCTTCGTGATCTCGACCGTCTTCGTCTGGCGCTCGTTCTACGGCATGCGGATCCCGGTGGAGACGACCGGCAAGCACTGAGGCGGGGCGGCTCGGCTGGATGACAGCGGTGGGGCGCTACTTGCGGGTGGCGCCCCGTTTCGTTTTCCCCGCCGCGGTCCCCTTCTTCGCCTTCGCCTGATTGTGACGGACAGCCGCGTCACGGGCATTCCCCGCCCACTCCACGAAGGCGTCCTGGTCCTCGAAGACGTCGTCAGGCACGGTGTAGTAAGGCATGACGCCCATCGGACCGTTCTTGGTCATGGGCTGGAAGGGTTTGAGCCCCCGTGATTCGTAGTCCGGCCGGTTGCCGTCGTCGGTCCGCAGCCAGAGGACGTCGTGGGACACGATGCCCATCATCAGGCCATCGAGGTAGAGACCGTAGCCGCCGAACATGAACTTGTAGGACGGCGCGCCGAGCGGCGCCAAGCGGTCCATGAGGTGATCGCAGAATTCGTTGGTCTTCGCCATCTACATCTCCTCCGGCCCCAGGCCCACCAGCTCCATCAGCTTCAGCGCGTTGACCGTAGTCGCGACCCCGGGGTGCATCTTGTAGTCGAAGGTCATGGGCGGATCTTCTCCCGGATGGAGGGTCTCGCGGAAGTGGACGGGCACGCAGACGGCCGCGATCTCCGGCACCTCGGCGAGCTGGAGGTCGTGGGTGGAGACGGCGCCGAGGGCCCCCTGCTTCAGCAGGTGGAGCACCACCCGGCGCACCGCCACCTGCCGCTCGTAGCTGTTGGTCCCCCGCAAGACCTCGTCCAGCAGGTAGAGGAGGACGCGGCCTTCCGCATGGGCGCGGTCGGCCTCCTTCACGATCCACCGGATGCGCTGGAGCTCGGCCATGAAGAAGGAGACCCCCTCGGCCAGCGAGTCCTCCACCAGGATGCTGGTGCCGAGGGTGACCGGCGGCATCCGCAGCGACTCGGCGCAGACCGGCCCGCCGGCCTGCGCCAGGACGGCGTTGACGCCAATGGCGCGCAGCAGCGTGCTCTTGCCGGACATGTTGGAACCCGTCACCAGCAGGAAGCTTCCGGCCGGGCCGAGGGTGACGTCGTTCGGAACCCGCTGCCCGTCCCTGATCAGGGGGTGGCCCAGCCCGCGGCTTTCATAACGGTCCTCCGTCGCGGCCACGACGGGGAAGGACCAGTCAGGATTCTCGAAGCGGAGAGTGGCGAGCGCCGCCAGGGCCTCGAAGCGGCCCAGGGCGGCCAGCCAACCCCGGACGCGCGGGCCGGCCTCCCGCTGCCAGCGCTCCAGCAGCGCCAGCACGTGGAGGTCCCAGCAGAGGAGAGACTGGAGGATGAGGTACAGGTAGGACGAGTGGCGGACGTGCGAGAGTTCCACCCGGCGATGAAGGAGGTTCATCCAGCGATGGGCGGCCTGTCCTCCGAGGGTGAGCTCGCCAGCGATCCGCTGCAAGTCGGCCGCCGCGTAGGAACGACCGGCGATCCGCTCCAGGGCTTCGGCGTAGAGCTGGAAGTCGCCCTCCGGGGCTTCGATCCGGTTGAAGCTGGCGTGGGTCCGTTCCCGGAAGGTGTAGCCCAGGGCGATGTTGACCGTCGCCAGGAGGAGGAAGACCTTGATCGGGAACGGCGTCGCCGCCCAGAGGAGGAGGGCCGCCGGTGTGAGGACGGCCAGGAGCCGGGCAAGCCAGATCAGCGCCGGGTGATCCAGCAGCCACGGCTTGTCCTCGGCCCAGCGCAGGAACGTCTCCAGGTCCGGCGGCGACTTCTCCATGGGACGCACGCCGACCTCGAGCTGCTGCCGAAGGTCGATCTCGGGCGCCAGCTCGGCGACCGCCGCCTGCCTGCCCGCGATCTCCGCCGGGGGTGCCGGCCGCAGGAGCCAGCTCGCGAGGTCGGCCTTGCCTGGTGGCGTGTGGGCCGTCCCCAGGAGCTGGGCGAGGGAGGCCCGGCCGAAGAGGTTGAGGTCCCGGGCCACCGCGCGACTCTCCTCCCCCGGCTCGGGGAGCGTGGGGAGGGGCAGACCCTCCCAGTCCCGTTCCAGGCGAAGCAGCCCCTCCTCGTTGATCCGCCGCAGCTCGCCGGTGCGCCGCTGCCGCTGGATGATCCGCTCATGGCGGGGCAGCACGCCCAAGAACGCCACCAGCCAGAACCCCGCCCCGGCCCACCACTCCCAACCCGGCCGGCCGCCGCGGACGAGGATCACGATCAGGCAGACGGCGAAAGCGAGGAACAGGGCGCCGCGGAGGAGGGAGAAGCGCAGGGAGATCCCCGCGAGGCGATGCTCCTCGGCGGCGAAGGCGTCGCGGCGCTGCTGGTAGGTCGAGTCCGGCAGACTCATCGCCCGATCCTATCGCGGTATTCACCGATGTCTTCAGGATCTAGCGATAGGAGAAGAGGATTGATCTCCTCACATACTCTGCCTCGTCCGGGGCGGGGCACTGCATCGCCTCGCCCACAGGTGTCTCAGGTAGCTTTTCGCGTGATGCCCGGACAATAAGCTCTCTTTCGCCAGCGGCTCCGGCAAAGTGGGCCTCGGCATGCCATATGCCAGTCGAGTCAACGATTAGCGGTGCTGGTTCCTGTAGATAGCAAATCCCGTCCGGTGTCTGGACGAAGAGATAGTGGAAAGGCTTGTGAGTGCTAGCCATACCGGACACCTCCGATTGAGGGCCGACAATCCCTCTGTCGTCGGGATGATCGATACTCAGCGCACGATTGGATCGCGATCCTACCCAGAGGCTCCCCAGGGTAATACCCAGACCCAAGACAGATCCAGCCCAGCGGCGCCAAGCCGTTTCTCGAGGCGAAACGCCTGTGCGGGTGAAGATCTGGGGCACCGTCCAGTGATCCTCCCCATGCGAGTCGAGCAGCGCCAGACGGGCCTCCACCATGGCCTCCTCGATCGACCGTCCGCCAGAGAGAGAGTCGTAGAAGGTCTCGCTGAAGCCTATAGCCACGTCGTCACGTATCGGCGCCCGCATAGCGATCACGATGGGGAAGCCATGAAAGACGAGGCTTTCGGCGACGCCGGAGAAGGGGCTTGGGTGGCCCATTCTGGTGGTCTGAGCTGTGCTGCAGGCATTTAGAAAAACGAGCAGGGGAGAGTGGCTCCCCTGAATCAGCCGCGCCAGGTGCTCTCCATTGATCGGGTCTGGGTAGCCCCGATCGTCCTCGAAATAGAGTCGTCCCACCCGTGAGTCCGCGTTGAAATCGCCATGTCCAATAAAATGGAGAACATGGAATCTGCGACACTGCCTGAGTTTGGCGCGGAGGTTGGCGGTTGTAGCGTGTTCCAGAAAGGTGAGGGTCACCAAGGGGTTGTGGCTCACGGCCGCAGCTATTCGCTGTCGCTCAGCGTGAGAGTCAATAGGATTGAGCCCCCGGGGACACGAGATAGCTACGAGGATACGGATACGGGAAGGCAGACGGGGAGGCCCCGCCGGCCGAGGCACCAAGAGTCGGCGGACAATCGAGACCCGGCGGTCTAGGCCCAAGAATTCATTCGTGGTCTGCCGGAACAAAGCCTCCCATGGCAGGGCCGCGATGCAGGAGACCGCCGGCTCAACGGGGTTCAGGCAAATATTGATCCTCAAGCCCCACTGAGGCAGATCCTCGAGCCTTCCCAGGGTTTGGGCGAAAAGTTCTCCGACCTGTCCCTTAAAGAGCAGGTCGTAAAGCCTGATTCCGGTACTCTTCGTGTCGTAGAGGGGCGCCTTGAGCTCTTCATCTGAAAAGGGAATGCCAAAGAACTGCGGTTGCCCCTCCTCACCCATCGGAGAGCCGCGGACCTTGACAGGGAATACCTTTCCGTCCGGCGGCCCGAACTCGATGCAGAAGTCTTGATAGCGCATGCTGTTCTTCGACACCGAAGAGGGCAGACTTGTTTAGAGGACAGAGCATCAACAATTTCCCGGTGACGGTGTCCAGATAGGAAGGCAGGCTCAAATCGAAAGGAGCAAACCATGGCCAACAGCAGGAACATAGCCGTCGGGATACTCATTGGACTCGCGCTTCTGGCGGTGGCGAAAAACTCTGCCGCGTCCGTCCAAATCGAGATCACCTCACCCGTCGAGGGCGCAGATGTGGGCCGAGAGGAGACGGTGAGTGGAAGCGCTTCGGACTCGAACCTCAGCGTCTACGTGCTGATCCGGCCGGTGCGCAGTAGCACTTGGTGGGTAGAGCGGCCTCCAGCGCCAACGAATCGGAATGGGTCTTGGAAGACCGATTGTTACTTCGGCACGCCGAGCAAGGGCGTTGGTGAGGCATTCGAGGTTATCGCGATCGTGACCGAACAGAAGCTAAAGGAAGGAGACCAGATCGATGAGCTCCCAACGTATATAGCGCGGTCTGAAACCGTAACGGTGCATCGCACACGATAGGGCCCAAAGCTAAGACGAAGAGGTAGGAAGAAGTCATCTGACTTGGAACTGCTGACTCCACGGAGTTCTGCCATGGCCAAAACCTGCATGAGAACGGCATTCTACTCTCTAGGCATGCTTATCCTTTTCCTCTTGGCAATGGTCCCCAGCCTGGCAGCCGGATCGCCCCGGTGGCTCTACTGGCATATCGACCATTTCGACGCCCCACTCCCGCTGCGGCTATACCAACCCTTCCATGGCGAAACCGTAAGAAACTGGGAAGGCTACGGGATCTACTTCGAAAAGGCCGACGTAAATCTTCGCCGACTACCGATGGGTCGAGGGAAGAGCGCTCTTCAAATATCGTACAACCTCCCTCCACTCTTTAGCTGGGGGAATTGGTTCACTATTCGCAGGGAATTTGAGTCGGCTATCGACTTACATGAGTATGCGGGTCTGGCGATTCAAGTGCAGGCGGAGTCTGTCGCAAACACCCGATTCCGCCTCACCCTGACCGACGTCGCGACTGCGAACGATGTAGCAAAGCACGGAGCAGATGAGATGTGGTGGTATGACGCTCCGCCCGACTTCCTTGCCACCCATTGGGGTGAGTCGCGCACGCTCTATGCTCCCTTCGCGGAGTTTTATCGTTCGTATGGGGAAGGCGCCAGGATCAACGATTCCAAGCTCGATCTCTCAAAAATCGCGGCCTTTGAGATCAATCTGGTTTCCAGCGGAACCAATCCAGGCAAAGGTGTGATAGCCGTTGATTGCCTTCGCGCTTACAAGCGGAAGTCTTCCCGTACACGGGAGTTGGTGCAGCGACATCGCCGCTCAACGTGAAGAGGCGCCTCTACTCCACCGTCACACTCTTCGCCAGATTCCGAGGCTGGTCCCCCGCGATCCGCTCCATCCGGTAGACCGAGTCCGGCTGGGCTGACATGGGACAGAGTATAGAGGGCGGCTCCATATCCGGAGACAACGGCCCGTATCCCCCAGATATGGGCCGTATCTGCGGACGACGAGCCATGACTCGCAGATATGGCGCATATCTCCAGACAACGGCTCGTATCTACAGATATGGCGCGTATCTGCGGACAACGGGCCATATCCCGGGACAACGGCTCATGGTCTGCGGATATGGCGCGTATCTCCCGACAACGGCTCATATCCACAGATACGGCGCATATCTGCGGACAACGGGCTGTATCTCGGGATAATGGGGCGTTGTTTCCAGATATGGGCCGTTGCGGCCTGTCCAGCATCGCCAGTCTCCGCGTGCTCGCTTCCTCCGTAGTCGGCGGTGTACCGGAGATTGGCCAGCCAGGAGAACGCCGCTCCGACCTCCGGCGGAAACTTCCCGGTCTTGACGAAATCGCGATGGACTGCTCGCTCAACGGCAGTGTGCTTCGAGTACGACTGTCCCTCTAGAGCTAGAAGGGCTGAGACCGCATAGAAGGCTGCGTAGTAGGCTCTGGACGATGAGGCATCAGAATCACGATCCACCAGCTCATCGGCCGTCTGAAGGGCGCGAAGCGCCCGCTCCCAGAGCTCCTGGATCTCGGGACTCACAGATACAAGCCCTCTCTCCGAGCGCTCCGGTAGATGCCGTACCGTCCTTCCTCGAAGGCTTCCGAGGAGACCGGTAACGCATGGATGGGGCGGTCCACCCTCAACTGAAGAGGGTACAGGGCCTCGACGATCATCTCGAGGTCCCTGCCGAGCCGGACCGGTCCCTCCAGGAGGACCATGAGGTCCACGTCGCTGTCCTCGCCGGCCTGGTTCCGCGCCTCGGAACCGAAGAGCAGCACTCCCCGGAAGCGATCCCGGAATGCAGCCTCCAGTCTCGGGCGGATCTCTGTCCTGATCTCCTCGCTCAGCACGCCAAGCCCCACATTACTCCACCGTCACACTCTTCGCCAGATTCCGCGGCTGGTCCACGTCCGCGCCCCGCCGCACGCCGATGAAGTAGGCGAGGAGCTGCAGCGGCACGACGTTGACGATGGGCTGGAGGTGGGGCGAGAGGGAGGGGACTTCGATGACCTCGTCGGCGATCCCTCCGAGCTCTTCCGGGTCGTGGTCGGTCAAGGCGATGACGACGCCGTCGCGGGCCTTGACCTCCTGCATGTTCCCCTTCACCTTCTCCGCCACGTGCTCGCCCGTGGCGATGGCCACCACCGGCAGGTTCTCGTCGATCAGCGCGATGGGGCCGTGCTTCATCTCCCCCGCCGGGTAGCCCTCGGCGTGGATGTAGGAGATCTCCTTGAGCTTCAGCGCCCCTTCGAGGGCGATGGGGTAGTTGATGCCGCGGCCCAGGTAGAGGAAGTTCTGCGACTTCTGGTATCGCCGGGCCAGCTCGTCCATGTGCTGCTCCTGCCGGTGGATGACGTCGTCCACGGCCTGAGGCAGCCGCGACAGGTCGTCCAGGTAGTGCCGCTCGAGGTGGCCGAAGCGCACCTGCCGCAGGTAGAGGGCCAGCAGGTAGAGGGCCACGAGCTGGGTGGTGAACGCCTTGGTGGAGGCGACACCGATCTCGGGGCCGGCGTTGGTGTAGATCACCCCCTCGCTGATGCGGGTGGCCTGGCTGCCCAGCACGTTGCAGACGGCGAAGAGGCGCGCGCCGCGCTCCCGCGCCGCCTCCATGGCCGAGACGGTGTCCGCCGTCTCGCCGGATTGGGAGATGCCCACAGCCAGCACCCGGTCGGAGACGATGGGGTCCCGGTACCGGTACTCGGAGCCGTAATCCACTTCGACCGGCACGCGGGCGATCTCCTCGATGAGGAACTTGCCCACCAGCGCCGAGTGCCACGAGGTGCCGCAGGCGAGGAGGTGGAAGCGCTCGACGCGGGCCAGCTCCTCCTTCGTCACCTTGACCGTGTCGAAGAGGATCTCCGCGCGCTCGAAGTCCACGCGCCCGGCGAAGGTGTCCTGCACCGCCTGCGGCTGCTCGTGGATCTCCTTGAGCATGAAGTGTTTGTAGCCCCCCTTCTCGGCCTGGATGGGGTCCCAGTTGAGGTGCTGGACGGGCCGCTCGACGCGCTGGCCCTTGCGGTCCCAGACCTCGACGCCCGCCGGCGTCAGCCGCGCGAGGTCGCCGTTCTCCAGGAAGATGACGTCCTTGGTGTAGGCGAGGAGGGCCGCCGGATCGGAGGCCAGGAACTGCTCTTCCCTGGCGAGGCCGATGACCAGCGGCGGCCCCTGGCGGGCGGCCACGATCTCCTGGCCATCGGTCTCCGTGCTCACCACGGCGAAGGCGTACATCCCTTCGAGCTCGGCGACGGCCCGGGCCACCGCGGTCTTGAGGTCGCCGTCGAGACCGTCGAGATAGGAGGAGACGAGGTTCGCCACCACCTCGGTGTCGGTGTCCGAGCTGAAGGTCCAGCCTTCGGCGATCAGGCGCTTCTTGAGCGGCAGGAAGTTCTCGATGATGCCGTTGTGGATGAGCGCCAGGCGCCGGCGCGAGTCGACCACCGGATGCGCGTTGCGCTCGCTCGGCGCGCCGTGGGTGGCCCAGCGGGTGTGGCCGAGGCCGTAGTGCCCCGTGAGGGGGTGCTTCTCCAGCTTCTCCTTCAGCCGGTCGAGCTTCCCCTCGGCCTTGGCGGTCTGGAATGCGCCGTCCTGCACCGCCACCACGCCCGCCGAGTCGTAGCCCCGGTACTCCAGCCGGCGCAGCCCGTCCATCAGCAGAGGCACCACTTCGCGCTGCCCCACGTAGCCCACGATTCCGCACATGTCTTTCAGCCTTCCTTTTTTGGATCCTCTTTGGGATCGATCTGCCGGCGGCGCAGTCCGCCGGCCCGGCCTTCCAGGTTCTTCTGCCGCACCCGGGCCACCGCCAGCGCCCCGTCGGGGACGTTTTTCGTGATCACCGAGCCCGCGGCCGTGGAGGCGCCCGCTCCGACCTTGACCGGCGCCACCAGCATCGTATCGCTGCCGACGAAAGCCCCGGCGCCGATCTCCGTGGGATGCTTCCGTACGCCGTCATAATTGCAGGTCACGACCCCCGCCCCGACGTTCGCGCCCGCACCCACGGTCGCATCCCCCACGTAGGAGAGGTGGTTGATCTTGGCGCCGGCGCCGATCTCCGAATTCTTCACCTCGACGAAGTTGCCCACGCGGGCTCCCTCAAGCAAGCGCGATGCCGGGCGCAGCCGGGCGAAGGGTCCCACCCGGCAGCCGTCCCCCACCTCGGCGCCGTCCAGAACGCTGTAGGGCTCGACGATCACGCCGTCGGCGACCGTCGAGTCTCGTACCCATGCGCCCTGGTGGACTACGCACTCGCGGCCGACCGAGGTGCGGCCCAGAAGGGAGGCTCCCGGGTGGATCACCGTGTCCTCTCCGACGCGCACGCCGGGCTCGATCACCGTCCGCGCCGGCTCGAGGACGGTGACCCCCGCCTTCATCAGCGCCTGGAGATGGCGGTCCAGGAGGAGGCGGTGGACCTTCGCCAGCTCCGCCCGGTCGTTGACTCCCAGGGCCTCGTCCGGATCGGGCAGGTCGACGAGCCGCACCGGGTGACCGTCCTGCGCGGCGTGGGTCACCGCGTCGGTCAGGTAGAGCTCCCCCTGAGCGTTGGTGGCTTTGAGGTTGTGGAGGTAGGTGAAGACGTCCGGCGCCGGGAGGGCATACAGTCCGGCGTTGATCCGCCGCACGGCCAGATCTTCCGGCGCGGCGTCCCGCGCTTCGACGATCGCCCGGAAGGCGCCGGAGCCGTCGACCAGGACGCGTCCCAGCGATCCCGGGTCTGCCATCTCGGCCACCGCCAGGGCGCCCCAGCCCTCCTCGGCGCCGCGGGCCAGCCGGTCGAGCGTCGCGGGATGCACCAGCGGCACGTCGCCGGAGAGGACGAGCACGGTCGCCTCGCTTGAGATCTCCCCTTCAGCCTGGGCCAGGGCGTGCCCCGTGCCCCGCTGCTCGGCCTGGAGCACCCAGGTCAGATCGCTTTGATTCTCGCCGCCGATGGCCTCCCGCACCCGCTCGGCGCCATGGCCCACCACCACGAGGATGCGCCCGCAGCCCGCCCCCCGGGCCGCGTCGATCACCCACGCCAACAGCGGCCGGCCGGCGGCCTCGTGCAGGACCTTGGGGAGCGACGACTTCATGCGCGTCCCCTTGCCGGCCGCGAGGATTACGGCGACGCGGGGTCGGGGGGCGGGGTTGGGCATGGGCTCTCCTTCGGGTGTTCCCGCTCCCTCAACCCCAGCACCGCCCCCGCCAGCTTCGCCGGGTCGTGGCGGACCAGGTCGCCGTCGGCGGCCAGGAGATCGGCTTCCACGATCTCGGCGCCCATCTCCTCCAGGGCGGCGCGGTCGACCGCCACGGGCTCGGACCCCGTCCCGGCGTAGTGGCGGATCAGCGACTCGGGAATGGGGGTCGAGTTGACGAGGACGGCGTCGATGAGCCCCGCGCCGGCGTGGCGCACCAGGGCGCGCAGATGGTCGGCGCCCATCATGCCGTCCGTCTCGCCGGGCTGGGTCATGAGGTTGAGCAGCAGGACGACCGGCGCCTGGGCCTGGGCCACCGCCTGGCGGATGCCCGGGATCAGCAGGTTGGGGAGGATCGAGGTGTAGAGCGAGCCGGGGCCGAGGAGGATCAGGTCCGCCCGCTCCAGAGCCGCCACCGCCGGCGGAAAGGCCGGGGGCGCCGCCGGATCGATCTCGACCGCCGCCAGCTCCTCGCCCGACAGCCCCACGGCCGACTCCCCCTCGTAGACCCGCCCCGAGACGCCGCGCCCCCGCAGCCGCACGTCCGTCAAGGTGGCGGGGAAGATCTTGCCGCGCACCGAGAGGATCGACTCGGCGGTGAGGATGGCTTGGTGGAAGTCGCCCGTAATACCGGTCAGCGCCGTCAGGAACAGGTTGCCGAAGGAGTGGCCGAGCAGGCCGCCGCCGTTGGGGAAGCGGTACTGGAAGAGCCGGGTCAGCAGGTCCTCGTCGTCGGCCAGGGCGGCGATGCAGTTGCGGATGTCGCCCGGCGGCAGGACGCCGAACTCCTTGCGCAGCCGGCCGGAGGAGCCGCCGTCGTCGGTAACGGTGACCACCCCTGCGAGCTGGCGCAGGCGGTCCGTGCCCACGTGGTGCTTGAGACCGCGCAGCAGCGCCGACAGGCCGGTGCCGCCGCCGATCGCCACCAGGGCCCTGCCCGCCGCGGACGCCGGCTCAGGAGAGGCCGAAGAGGTGGCGCTGGTCGCGGTTCTTCTTGAGCTCGGCGAAGTCGGCGTCGTGGAAGGCATGGATGCGATTCTTGGGGTTCAGCTCGACCGCCTTGGCCAGGGCCTGAATCGCCTCGTCCGGCCGGTTCTCCACGGCGTGGATCGAGGCCACGAGATAGGCGAAGCGCTCGTCCTGCTGGTCGCGGCCGCCCTTGCGGGCGATGTCGAGCGCCGCCTTGAGGTCGCCGCGGTTCCTCTCGAAGACGGCCTGGAGGTACGGATCGGTCTCGGGGTTCCTGGCCTTGTCCGCCGCCGGTGCGCCCTTCTGGCGGGCGGCGCTCAGGAACTGCCGCGCCCGGTCGCGCAGGTCGGGCCGATCGGCGGTCTCGACGGCCTTCTCCAGGTGGTCGACGGCCTTCTGCCAATCCTTCGCCTGCAGGGCGGTGAGCCCCTGGGCGAAGTGGTCGAGGGCGGGATCGGCCTGGGCGGCTGCCGCGCCAGGCGTCGTCTTCTTCGGCGTGGAAGTCGGGGGAGTGGGCTTGGCCTTGGCCATAGGCTCTGTCTCTTGACTCGGGCTCCGAGTTTCTCCAGGTTAGCGTTTCTTCAGCTCGATCAGGATCTGCTTGGCGACGGACTTCAGGGTGTCGAACACGCCCACCCCGGTCGTCGCCACGGCCTCGAACGTCGGCTCGCGCTTGTAGTTCAAGGTGCGATACATCTCCTCGACCGGGATGACGTTCGGGATGTCCCGCTTGTTGAACTGCAGGGCGTACGGGATCGTCGCCAGGTCGAAGCCATGCTCTTTCAGGTTCTGTTCCAGGTTGCGGATGGACTCGATGTTCGCCTCCATCCGCTCCTGCTGGCTGTCGGCGACGAAGATCACCCCGTCCACCCCTTTGAGGATGAGCTTGCGGCTGGCGTCATAGAACACCTGCCCGGGCACGGTGTAGAGATGGAAGCGGGTGGTGAAGCCACGGATGCTCCCGAGGTCCAGGGGCAGGAAGTCGAAGAACAGCGTCCGGTCCGCCTCCGTGGCCAGGGAGATCATCTTCCCCTTCGACTCGGGGGCGGTCTTGTTGTAGATGTACTGCAAATTCGTCGTCTTCCCGCACAGGCCGGGACCATAGTAGACGATTTTACAGTTGATCTCCTTGCTGGCGTAGTTGATGAAAGTCATCTTCGGTGCCTCGCTCCGTCCCGAGCCGTCCGCCGGGGCTGGAGAATACGTCTCCCGGTCCGCGGCGCTCCCCTCTGGGCTCGGTGCCTCCGGTCATTCGCCGAAAAGCGCGTCGATGTCGTCGTCGGTGATCTCGGAAAAGGGGCTCGCGTGGGCCGCTCCCTGGGATCCCTTCTCGCCCTTCTGCGCCATCACCTCGAAGATCTTCTCCAGATCCACGTTGGCCCGCTTCACCCGCAGGCGGACGAGGCCGAGGGACGACCGGTCGTCGAAGATGACGACCAGGATGGCGCGCTTGGCGACGATGGAGATGTGGATGTGGTCCTGCTGGCCCTCATGGAACAGCACCGAGAACTCCCGTTCGCCGATCAGCTTGGCCAGGCCGTCCGTCGCGGCCACGTTGCCCGCCGTCAGCGAGGCGAGCGAGGTCGTGTCGAACTGCTCGACCTCACCTGCCGAGGCGATCTGCTGGCCGTTCTTGTCGATCAGGAAGACGGCCTTGCCATTCGCCTCCTGGCGCAGACGGCGCAGGGCCTCCTCAAGGTGCTTGAACTCCTCCTCGTAGAGCACGAAGTCTGCGCACATGGCTACCCTTTCCGGACCGCGCGAAGATACAACATCGCGGGCTGGGCCGTCAAAGCTCTGATTTCACGTCAGTTGTTTCTGCCAGTTGGCGGCCGGAAGGGCGGCTCAATGGAACAGCCGCCAGCCCGAGATGACGTCGTTCTGCGCCAGCAGCAGCTCGCTGCCCTGCACCTGGTGGTGCAAGGGAACGGGCGTGCACCCTTCACCCCCGGACTTGATCTCCGAGATCTTGAAGGCCTTGTCGCACTTGTTGCACACCACCCACTCCCCCTCGTGCCGGAAGCCGCGCTTGGCCTTCGCGCAGGTCTCGTCAGCGTCGAAGGCGACCTGCACTTCGCCCTTCCCGTCCTTGGCAACGAAGAAGCGGACCTCCTGGTTGCTGGAGTTCAGGAACTGGTAGAAGCGGACGTCGTTGGGCTTCAGCCCCGCCAGGTCCACGTGCACCTGGCCGTCCTGGCCGGGCGACACCTTCTGGAACCCCGACGGATTGAGACGGCCTTCGAGGACGGTCTCCGCCGCCCACACCGTCCCGAGGAAAAGGATGACGATCAGGATCCCGTGAACCGGTTTGAAGCGCCGCATGGTCCGGCTATTCTGGCCCAACCGCCCGGGAAGGGCAAGTGCGGCCCTAGAACAGCGTGTAGATGAAGGGCGCCGTCGCCTGGCTGGTGACCACCAGCAGGATCACGAGACCCAGGATGAGCACCAGGGGGACGATCCAGTACACCTTGTTCTGCTTGGCGAACTGGACGATCTCCCCGAGGATGGAGCCGAAGTAGCGGAGTCTGCGCATGGTTCTTCCTTCCAGATCTTAATCCAACTGGAACTCCTGCCGCCAGTCACCCTTCTCCTCGAGCTTCGGCTGTGCCTTCTTGTCGAGGAGGAACGGGCCCAGCACCAGGTAGTCCATCTCCGTGCGCATGAAGCAGCGCCAGGCGTCCTCCGGCGTGCAGACGATGGGCTCGCCCCGCACGTTGAAGCTGGTGTTGACGATCACCCCGTAACCGGTCAGCCGCTCGAACTCGGCCAGGATGGCGTGGTAGCGCGGGCTCTCCTCGCCCACCGTCTGGATGCGCGCCGAGTAGTCGACGTGGGTGATGGCCGGCACGTCCGAGCGCGGGCGGTTGACCCACTCCAGCAGCGGCAGGTCGTTCTCGTCCCCCCGCTTCGGGATGCGCCGCTCGGCCACCACGTCCGCCACCAGCAGCATGTAGGGCGAGGGGCGATCGAGCTCGAAGTAGTCCGACACCCGCTCCTCCAGCACCGA
Organism: Thermoanaerobaculia bacterium; assembly: GCA_036264085.1. GTDB lineage: Bacteria > Acidobacteriota > Thermoanaerobaculia > Multivoradales > UBA5704 > DATARR01. The sequence goes on from DATARR010000059.1 coordinate 121,091, forward strand.
GGGGGCGAACGGCCGGAAGCTCTCCCGGTACTTGATCTTCAGGTTCATCACCGACTGCATTTTGGGCGACCGCGCATCGCCGACGATCGAGCGGCCGCCCAGCGCCCGCGGCCCGAACTCCATCCGCCCCTGGCACAGGCCGATGACGTTCTCGCCGGCGATCAACTCCGCGATCCGCCGCGCCCAGTCCGCCTCCGGCAGCTCCTCGTAGGGGAGCTGGTGGGCGTCGAGGTACTCCTTGATCTGCTCGCGGGGGAACTCGGGACCCAGCAGCGAACCCCGCATGGCATCCCGCCGCCGGCCCCCCGCAGTCATCGGGGCCACCGTCCGCGGGTTGCCCATCGCGTTGTGCCACACCGCGAGCGGCGCACCCAGCGCGCCGCCGGCGTCGCCGGCCGCGGGCTGGATCCAAAGGTCGTCGAAGATCCCCTCCCGCAGCAGCACGCCGTTGGCCACGCAGTTGAGGGCCACACCGCCGGCCATGCAGAGGTTGCGCTTGCCCGTGAGCTCGCGGGCGTGGCGGGCGAGCTTGAGGACGATCTCCTCGGTGACCTCCTGGATCGACTTCGCGAGGTCCATCTCCCGCTTCGAGATGGGCGATTCGGGCTTCCGCGCCGGACCGCCGAAGAGCTGGGCGAACCTGCCATTCGTCATCTCCAGGCCGTCCAGGTAGCCGAAGTAGTCCATGTTCATGCGGAACGAGCCGTCCTCGCGGACGTCGATCAGCTCGCGCTTGATGGCCTCCGTGTACTTCCCTTCGCCGTAGGGGGCGAGGCCCATGAGCTTGTACTCGCCCGAGTTCACGCGGAAGCCGGTGAAGTAGGTGAAGGCCGAGTAGAGGAGGCCGAGCGAGTGGGGGAATTTGATCTCCTGGATCAGCCGCAGCCTGTGCCCCTCGCCCACGCCGATGGTGGTGGTGGCCCACTCGCCCACGCCGTCGAGCGTCAGCACCGCCGCCTCCTCGAAGGGCGACGGGTAGAAGGCCGACGCCGCGTGCGACTCGTGGTGCTGGGTGAAGAAGATCTCCCTGGGATCGCCCACGCCGCAGCGCTCCAGAGCCTCCTGGATGTGGGGCGGGATCCACAGCTTCTCGCGCAGCCAGAGGGGGAGGGCCATGACGGCCGACCGCAACCCCTTGGGCACCACCGCCAGGTAGGTCTCCAGGATGCGGTGGAACTTGAGCAGCGGCTTGTCGTAGAAGACGACCCCGTCCAGCTCCCCCTTCCCCACGCCCCCCTCCGCCAGGCAGTAGCGCACGGCGTGGTAGGGGAACCCCTCGTCGTGTTTCTTGCGCGTGAACCGCTCCTCCTGGGCGGCGGCGACGATGCGGCCCGCGTCCACCAGACAGGCGGCCGAGTCGTGGTAGTAGCAGGAGATGCCGAGGAGCTTCACGGTCAGAACTGCCGGCGGTAGGACTCGAGAGGAGTCTCCCGGCCCTCGGTCGAAATCCAGTAGGACGGCAGCCGCCGGTCGGCACCCCTGGTGATCGCCAGCTTCTTCCCCGCCCGCAGCACGAGGCCGATAGGCAGGAAGACGAGATAGAAGAGGATCGTCATCAAGACCCAGGTCACGGCCGTGGCCAGGATCCGAGCGAACGCCTCCAGGGCGTGGTTGACCTTCTTGAACACCGTGAGGGGAGCCGCCAGGGCGAGCAGCGCGAGGAGGGCCGCGATCCCCGCCACCATCTCGGCCGGCCGCACCTTGTGACCGACGACGTAGAGGAGCGCCGCAAAGGCCAGGCCGATCGCGCCGCCCACCACGCCGCGGATGCGGAGCGACCGCGCCTCGCCGGCGTGCGCCTCTCCCGAGACCGCGGTGCGGTCCCGCCAATTCCAGGCGACGGCGGCGGCGTCCGGGCGGGTCGTCTTCGTCGGGTCGATCGTGGGGTCAGACATTCATCTATATACCGGGAGCGCGCGCGGGGGGTCCTGAAGCGGGAGAGGATAGACGGGAATGGGGGCGGGTGGCAAGGGGCGGGCCAGCAGCGGCGCCCTGTGGTAGCCTCCGGCCACTCGCCAACGTCGTAGTGGAGCCAGGACCCGTAGGAAGCCAGCGCCAGTGAGCAGGAAACTATTGACCCCGATCCTCGGCGGCCGGCGCGAGCTGCGGGCCAGCCTGCTCATCGGGCTCTGCTGCCTGCTGGTCTACAACGCCAACCGGCGGGCGATCAGCGCCGGCGACACCTACCCGGCGCGCTACCTGCCGTTCGCGATCTGGCAGTACCACAGCGTCCTTCTCGATCCGATCGCGACGCTCACCGCCCAGGGGCGAGGCGATACGGCATTCTGGATGGTACCTGTGATGGGCGGCCACACCATCTCGCTGTATCCCGTGGTGCAGCCGGTGCTCCTCGCGCCGCTCTACCTACCCGCGGTCGGTTACCTGCGCCTGCGGGGTTGGACGGATGGGCGGCTGGACCACATGGCGAGGATCATGGAGAAGCTCTCCGCCTCGCTCGTGGCGGCGCTTTCCGCGGCGCTCCTCTACCTGCTGCTGCGGCGCCGGGCGGCGGCGTCGATCGCACTGCTGCTCACCTTGGCTTATGCCTTCGGCACCACCACCTGGGTGATCAGCAGCCAGGCTCTGTGGCAGCATGGGATGGCTGAGCTCCTGGTGATCGGCGCCCTGCTGCTCCTCACCGGGCCGTGCACCGCGCCGCGGGCGCTGGCGGCGGGGTTGCTGGTCGGGCTCATCGCCGGCAACCGCCCGCCGGACGTCATCCTCGCGGCGGTGCTGGGGGCTTATGGGCTCTTCTGGGCGGGCCGGCGCCGGGCGGCGCTGCTCGCCGCGGCGGCGGCGCTGCCGATGGGCCTGGTGCTGCTCTACAACCTCGGAGTTGCCGGTCACTTCGCCGGCGGTTACGGGTTGAAGGGCAAGGCCCGCTTCTTCCAGCACGACCTGCTTTCCGGCCTCGGCGGATTGCTGTTCAGCCCGACGCGTGGGCTGCTCGTCTTCTCACCCTTCCTGCTCTTCCTCATCCTGGCCTGGCGGCGCCTGCCGAGTGACCGCGGCGACCGCGGCCTCACCCTCGCGATGAGCGCCGGCGTCGTCCTCCAGCTCCTGCTCTATGCCAAGGCCGACTGGCGGGCCGGCATCTCCTGGGGGCCGCGCTACATGACCGACCTCCTGCCGCTGCTCCTGTGGATGCTGGTGCCGGTGGTCGCCTCACTGCGCGGCCTCGGCCGGGTGTGCTTCCTGGTTGCGGTCGGCGCCGCGGTCGCCATCGAAGCCATCGGCGCCTTCTGGTACACCGGCGCGACCGACAGCGCGATCTTCGCCGTTGCCAGCGGCCCCCACCAGATGCGGGCCGCGTGGGACTGGCGCAACGCACCCTTCGTCGCTTCCTTAGAGCATGGCTTCGCGCCGGCGGAGCTGACGCTCGAGATGCGCGGCAATATTGACTCCATAGAGACTGACTCCATAGAGACTGACGCCATCGAGGCCGGCGGCCGCGCGACCTCCGCCGTCACCGCCGGCCAGCAGGTCGCCGCCACCGGCTGGGCGCTGGCCGGCCACGCCACGCCCTGGCAGGTGGCAGTCATCCTCGACGGCCGGCAGACCGTCGCCTCCCGCACCTTCTTCGACCGGCCCGACGTCCGCGCTACGCTGCACGAGGCGAGCCCCGCCGGCTGGCGCATCCCGCTCGGCACGGCCGGCCTCGCTCCCGGCGAGCACGATCTGGAGGCCTTCGCCTGGGCCTCCGAGAAAGGGGAGGGATATTACCTGGCAAAGCGCAAGCTGACCGTGCGGACGGCCGACGAGGACCTTGGCGAGGGCTTCAGGACGGCAGCGGCGCGGCTGCGTGCGCACCAGCAGGGGCCGGGTTACTGGCTCACCGCCTACACGACCGCGGCGCGCTTCCAGGAGCCGCGCCAGGAGATGAACACCTTCCTCACGGCTCTCCTGGTCGACCTGCTCGATCCGCTGGCGGCCACCGGCGGTCTCGGCGACAGCTTGGAGCGCGCCCGCCAGCACCTCACCGGCCAGATCGAGGCCGGCGGCCTGGTGCGCTACCATGGCCTGCCGGACGCTCCGACCATCGGCACCCTGGGGTGCGCGATCACCCCGGATGCCGACGACACGGCGCTCGTCTGGAGGCTCGCTTCCGATAATGACCGCCGGGACCGCCGGCGGCTGCCGGCCGCCCTGGCGACTCTCGATCGCTATCGCACCCGCGAGGGCCTCTACCGCACCTGGCTCGCGCCGCGGGAGGCCTACCAGTGCCTCGACCCGGGCAACGATCCGGACCCGACCGACATCGCCATCCAGATGCACGTGCTGCTGCTGCTGGCCAAGGTGCAGCCGCCGGCCGGCCGTGCGCTCTGCGCAGCTCTCCGCCCGGTCGCCGACCAGGATCGGGTCTGGGTCTACTATCGAAGGACGCCGCTGGTCCCGATCCTGCGCCTGCCCGACCTCCAGCGCGCCGGCTGCGAGCTGGAGCTGCCCGCGTCACGGCTGCGGACGGCGGTGCCAGGCCAGGAGATCTGGGTGTCCGTCGTCCGGCTGCTGGCGCGCGCGCGGACCCCCGGCGGCTCACCGGCCGACGCGGAGAAGATCCAGGCGGTGCTGCGCCAGCTTGCCAGGGACGACTTTGCCCTTTTGCGCAAGAATCCGCCGCTCCTCTATCATAATGATCTCACCGCGACGGTCCCCAGATACTACTGGTCGGAGGACGCCGGCTACGCGCTCTGGCTGAGGCTCTATTACGAACATGCACACCTCGGTCATCCCCATCTCGGCGCCTAAAGCTGCTGCGGTGCGCTACCTGTCCTGCCTGCGCCGGCAGGAGATCCTCGTTCTCCAGGGCTCGCCCCTGCTCGGCGCCGCCTTCGCGATCCGCCACCCGGCGGCGGAGAACGTGGGGCCGCTGGCGATCCTCATCGTCGCCAACGTAGCCCTGGTGGCGCACATCTTCATGCTCAACGACTGGTCCGGCCTGACCACCGACCTCGCCGACCCGAACAAGGCCGCCAGCGTCTTCACGGCCAGAGGTGTGGGCCGCAAGGAGATCGGCGGTCTGGCGGCCAGCCTGCTGGCCCTGAGCCTCCTCCTCTTCAGCCGCCTGGCCCCAAGCACCCTCGGCCTGGCCCTGGCCATCGCCACCCTGAGCGCCCTCTACTCCCTACCCCGTTTCAATTGGAAAGGCAGACCGCTCCTGAGCTCCGCGGCCCACCTGGCCGGCGGTGCCCTCCACTTCCTCCTCGGCTACTCCCTGGGGGGTGCCATCGACCGTCGCGGCCTCGCCATGGCCGCCTTCTTTGGCCTGACCTTCGCCGCCGGCCACTTGACCCAGGAGATCCGCGACCACCAAGGCGACGTCCTCAACGCCATCAGGACCAACGCGGTGATCTTCGGCCAGCGCCGCACCTTCGCCGCCAGCCTGGCCCTCTTCACCCTCGCCTACTTCCTCCTTTTCCTCCTGGCCCTCCAGGGCATCCTCCCCCGTCCCCTGGCAGCCCTCGTCGCCCTCTACCCCATTCACCTGCACTGGTCGCTCCAGACTCTGGCCGAGGGCCTCACCTATGCGAGCATCCGCCGCCTGCAAGCCCGTTACCGGGCGCTCTACGCCATCATCGGCCTGGCCATGGTAGCTGCCCTTATGACCCCGCCCCCCGCCGAGGGCTGGCGGGGGGCCTCGCAGCGGGTCAGGATAGACGGGAATGGGGACGGGTGGCAGGGCGGCGCGCTTGTTCCCCTCGCCAGCACTGTTCGAGATGTAGGCCGGCGCCAAGCCTGGCCTCAAGAGCTGCGGACAGGCAGCTCACATCCTGGAAAGGAGATCCCATGAAGACATTTCTCCGCACCTCCGGCCTCGTGGCCGCCCTCGCTGTTGCGTCCTTCGCCTCGGCCCGAGCCACGTTCTCCCAGATCGGCACCTGCCGCACGACGTGCATAAACTCCACGACTCGCACGGTCGTGAGCTGGTCCTCCACGGAAGCGGATTGCTGCAGCGAGACCTTCAATCCCTGTCCCGCGGGCTCCACTCCGACCGCCTACTCCTTCTATCCCAGCAGCGGCGTCCCGGTATTCTGTGGTCCCGTCCGCGCCAACTGAGCCCGATCACGTCTTGCAAAAGGAGACCTCATGAAGACCCTGCTTCGCACCTCCGGCCTCGTGGCCGCCCTCGCTCTCGCGTCCTTCGCCTCGGCCCGCGGCGCGTTTCCCCAGAACGGCACCTGCCGCACGACGTGCTTCAACTTCACGGCTCACACGATCACCACGGTGAGCTGGCAGACCACCGAATCGCAGTGCTGCAGCGGGACGATCAATCCCTGCCCTGCGGGAACGACTTCAACCACGTCCTCCTTCACACCCAACGGCGGAGTCGCGAAGCTCTGCGGTCCTAGCGGCGGCGCTTGAGGCGATGCTCCTGAGCCGCCCGGGGCCGTGAACCCGGGCGGCGACACCTGCGCGCCTCTACAATCTGCCCATGCCCACTCCGCCCCCCGTCCCCCCGCCCTCGCTCGTCCTCGACCTCCCCGGCTTCACCCTTGGCCACGGCTCGGACCGGCAGGCGTTGACCGGCACCACCGTCATCCTCTGTCCCGAGGGGATGACCGCCGCCGCCGAGGTGCGCGGCTCGGCGACCGGCACCCGGCAGTTCGACTCCCTCGTCTCGGTGCAGCACCTGGGGAGCAAGGCCCACGCCGTGGTCCTCTCGGGCGGCAGCGGCTACGGCCTCTCGGCCGCCGATCCCGTCGTGGACTGGCTGGCGCGCCGGGGCTTCGGGTTCCAGACCGGCGTCGCTCCCGTGCCCTTGGTGCCGACCGCCATCCTCTTCGACCTCTTCCGCAGCGATCCCCTGACCCGTCCCACCCGCGCCCTCTCCGAGGCGGCGCTGGCGAACGCCGCTGCGGGGCCAGTCGCCGTGGGCAGCATCGGTGCCGGAGTGGGCGCTACGGTGGGCAAGGCCCTGGGACCGACCTGCGGCATGAAGGGGGGATTCGGCTTCGCCAGTCTGACGATTGCGGGCGTCCCCGGCGGTCCCACGGTCGCCGCCGCCGTGGCCGTCAACGCCTTCGGCGACGTCCGCCGGCTCGACGGCACCCTCCTCGCCGGCTGCCGCACGGCGCCGGACTCGCTGGAGCTGGCCCACGCCGAGCGGGTGATCGCCAACCTGCCGCCCGAGGCGTCCAGTCCCTGGGAAGGGAACACCACCCTCGCCGTGGTGATGACCGATGCCATCCTCTCCAAGCCCACGGGCCTCAAGGTCTGCGCCATGGCCTTCGGCGGCTTCTACCGCACCCTCTCCCCGGCCCTCTCCCTCTTCGACGGCGACCTCGTGATCGTCCTCTCCTCCAACCAGCGTCGCGCCCACGTCAACCAGATCGGCATCCTCGCCGAGCGCGCCGTGGCCGAGGCGATCCTCACCGGAGTGGCTGAGGCGGACGGCCTGGGAGTGCTGCCGGCGGCGCGGGATCGACCCCCTCTATCAATAAGGTAGGCCCCCGAGGTGGTACCATCCCACTAGACCGGACCACCACCGCCATTCCATGAAGCGCTCCCGCTCGCTCCGCGACCTCTGGGCATCCCTGCTGCCCATCGTGGGTGGCGCCGTCGCTCTCACGGCGGCCTTCGAGATCCCCCGGCTGGTGGCGGGGTCGCCCGTCCCGGCCTGGCTGCTGGTGACCCTGCTAATGGCCGGAGCGGCTCTGGCGTGCCACCGGCCGGCGGTGGGAATCACCACCCTGGGGCTCGGGGTGATGGTGCTGCCGGTCGCCTTCCGCCTGGGCGGCGCGGCCCGCGGCGCGGCCCTCGCGGCGTCGGCGCTGATCGTCAGCGACCTCTGCCTGCGCCTCATCCGCAGCCTCGCCTCCCTCCAGCCGCCCGAACGCCGGGCCCTCCTGCCGCGGGTGCTCGAAGACGCCGGCCGCACCGCCTTCGCGGCCCTCGCCGCCGGCGCGGTCTGGACGTGGCTCCTCGGCCGCTGGTCTCCCGTGGCCATCCTGGCGGCCGCGGCGGCGGTCTGGCTCCTGATGGAGGTCGGGCTCGACGCGGCCGACCACAAGATCCGCCGGCCCGAGACGCCCCTGCGCTGGCGGCAGATGCTATCCCCCCTCTCCCTGGACCTCGGCGGCTGGATCGCCGGCGCCGGCCTCCTCCTGGTGGGCGATGCCGCGGGGTGGACCCTCGCCGCCTTCCTCGCCGTCTGCTTCGTGGCCCTGGCCGTCGAGACCATCCGCCACGGGCTGCTGCGGGAGAAGGCCCAGTTCCGTGCCCGCGACCTCGAACGCCTGCGCCGCGCCGCCCAGCGCATCAGCACCCCGGCGGGGGAGATGGCCTCCATCGCCGAGCGCATTCGCGTCGAGTGCGAGAAGGTGATCCACTTCTTCTGGTTCCAGTTCGAGGCCATGGCCCCCGGGAGTGAATTCAAGAGCTGGTGGTGCGGTCCCGAGTCCGAGATCCTGGAGGACGGCGTCCCCGAGCCGGACCTCTACCCGCCCAAGCTCCCCGGCTTCCACAAGCGCACCAACTGGCAACTCGTCGAGCGCCAGCTCCGCTCCCGCCCGGACGGCACCATCCTCGGCCGCATCCGCCTCTGGTGCGACCCGCGGCGCATCGACGAGCGGAAGATCGAGCTGCTCGACCGTCTGCTGCCGCAGATGACCCTCTCCGTCCAGCGCTGCCTCCTGGACCGCGAGGCGCGGGAGGACCCGCTGACCGGCGTCGCCCTGCGGCGGGAGTTGGAGAAGCGGCTGCACCAGGTCCACACCCGGGCCTGCGAGACCGGCGAGTCCATGGCCGTGATCCTCTGCGACCTTGACCACTTCAAGCGCATCAACGACACCTGGGGCCATCCGGCGGGGGACGCCGCCCTGGTGGCCGTGTCCGGAGTGCTCAAGCAACTGCGTCGTGAAGGGGACCTCTGCTGCCGCTACGGCGGCGAGGAGTTCGTCCTCCTGATGGAGGGGACCCACGGCGAGGACGCCCTGGCCGTGGCCGAGCGCCTGCGCTACTCCGTCGAGGCCGTGGACTTCAAAGTGGACGAGCAGAAGGTGCCGCTCACCCTGAGCGCCGGCGTCGCCTCCTTCCCCGACCTCTACGTCAAGACCGCCGCCGAGCTCATCCTCTTCGCCGACGAAGCCCTCTACGAAGCCAAGCGTCGAGGCCGCAACCGCTGCCTGCTCGACATCGGCCAGGGCCGCTACCTGGACGTCGACGGGGAAGTCCTCACGAACGAAGAGGTCCACCAGGCGGCCGAGGTGCCGCGGATTTTTGCGTAGGGGCAGCGAGCCGGTATGAACTTATGCCACAATGGCGCAGCGGCCCGCTTCGACAGGAAGTCGATAGGAAGGGCCGCGCCCGAGGAGACGATGGAAACATTGCACGTGAGCGGAACGGCCTCGACGCTTCATAAAGCCAAGGGTGGCCCTCAGCCAGGCGCTCTTCAGCCCGCAGCGTCTTTTACAACCGATCTTGGACAGCTCGTGGTCGGCGATTGCCTGCAGGTATTGCGCGGGCTCGGTGACGAGACGGTCGATCTCGTGGTGACCTCGCCTCCCTACGATGGCCAACCCAAGTATGGGAATGGCGAGAAATACGATCGGGATTGGTACTCCGGGTTTTTCATGGACGTCGCAACCGAGATTCATCGTACCCTCAAGCCTCACGGCAGCTTCATCCTCAATTATCGCTCCAAGCGTCATGGCGCTGAGAGAGGGACGCTGCAGTATGAATTGATCTTCTGGCTCCGTGACAGGGGATTCCTCTTCTGTGAAGACTTCGTTTGGGGCAAGCCCTCGCCGCCGCCGGGCCGCTTCAACAGATTTCTGAAAGATGCCGTGGAATACTGCTTCCAGTTTGCCAAGACACCGCATTGGCAATTCTTTCCCGAGCAATGCCTTTCACCCGCCCGCTGGGACGCCAGGGACCGCGAGCGGCGGAAACGCTTGGCGCACAACTATGAGCGGGTGAATGCCCCCTCGGGCCAGGGCCGCAAACGAGTCCAGGCCGGCCCTGACATGGTACGGCCCTCGACACTGCTCTACCTGGAGCCAGAGTTCGGGACCAATCCCGGGGGGCATCCTGCACGCTTCCCCTTGCAGCTCCCGAAGTTTTTCATCCAGCTTCTCTCGCAACCGGGGCAACTGGTCGTCGATCCCTTCGGGGGAACCGGGACGACGGGCCTCGCGGCCGAGCAGCTTGGCCGGCGCTGGCTCGTCGCCGAGATCGATCCCAAATACGCGGCCGTCGTTCCGGAACGGTTTCAACAGAGCGAACGACTCCTTTTTCCATGAGCGAGGTCGACGCCATGGTTGCGGAGGTGGCTGCCGCCACCGATTGGAATTCCCGCGTGGCGCGAATTCGTCAGATTCCGGAGCTGTTCGGCCAGGCCGCTCACCGGGACGTCTACGCGCGTGTCGCCGAGCAGGTCTACGTACCGAATCTCGCTCCGGACTTCGGCTACGTGCACTGGCGCACCGAGTACGAGCTCGCCCCCATCGAGGGCGCCTACAGGGCTGCTCACGAGCTGACGGCGGGCTTTACGGCAACAGGCGTGGACGGCCTCACCGCAGCGATTCTGGCGCAGCCGAAGACGCTCCGGATCTTCCGTCTGCTTTTGGGGCTCACAGCGCAGGAGTTTGCGACCGCCACCCTGATCGTTTCCGAGCGCCACGGAGCCAAGGCTTTGAGTATCGGCCGAATCCGGAGCATCGAGGCCGGTTCGGCCTGTGACGAGGATGCGGCGCGATGCTGCGCTCTCCTCGTCGAGGAAGGGATGCGAGGCGAGCTGTTCGCTGCACCGCCGACCGGAGCGGTGCAACCGAAGATCCAGAAACCGGATACGCTCGAAGGCTGGCGAACGGTGCAGCGCTATGCAGCGGAGGGCGTACCTCTCGAAGTGTTTCTCCATCAGCGGCATTATGGCGGAGCCTTTCGCCAGCTCCTGGACGCGACGAGCACGAAGCGCGGCGATCTATTGGAGGATGCTGTCGAAGAGCTGTTTCAGGAGCATGGGGTTCAGTTCATCCGGACGGCCTCGCACAATCAGGAGGAGATTGCGCGACGGTTTGGAATCACCGTGAGGCCGGCACCAGATTTCGTGATCTTCAACGGCTCCGACACCCTTCTTGCGCTCCTTGAATGCAAGGTTGCCAACGATGGAGGGACGGCGCGGGACAAAGCCGCGCGGTATGCCTCCTTGCGAGGAGAGGCCAACCGTCTCGGAGGGATACCGCTATTCGCGATGCTGGCTGGGTTGGGATGGCGGCGCACGGCCGACGCGCTTGGACCTGTGGTTCGCGACACGGATGGTCGCGTGCTCACTCTGCCGACGTTGGCCGAGATCCTGACCATCCAACCCTTTCCTCGCCTAGTCCGGCCCTGAATCCCCAGGCTTCGCTCGCAGACAGCGGTTTCCTCCCTCGTTCAGCTCGCGGAACGCGTGCTCTCGCTTCTGGAGATCTCCTCCTTCCCGCCGGAGCGTTCCTCCTCTCTCCCGGAATGCTCACCCTCCCTCCCGGCGCGCTCATCCTCCTCCGCGGAACACTCCTCCTCGCCCGCGGCGCGTTCCTCCTCCCTCCCGGAATGCTCATCCGCTCTCCCGGCGCGCTCAACCTCCTCTGTGGAACGCTCCTCCTCCCTCCCGGCGCGCTCATCCTCCTCCGCGGAACGCTCTTCCTCGGTCCCGGAACGCTCAACCTCCTCTCCGGAGCGCTCAACCTGGCCCGCGAAACGTTCCGCGGGCGTGGAATACCGCCATTCCCGTTCGCATAGAGACGCTTTAAAGGCTAGAACAGGGAATGGCTCGTCCAAGTTGGCGAGTGATTCTCATTGGGCATGCCAACTCCCGCCTGTCCGGGCCCGCCAAACTTTTCCGGAAGAATTCTGGGACACCCTATTGACAAATCGGCCAGGCTTGGATTAGCCTCTGTCCATCGCAGTTGGTTGGACCGGTTCGACAGCCTCCAAGAGGCAATGGAGCCGCTGGAAACGCAGGAAAGGAGGTGTCTCTAGGATAATTGAGCAAGTGAGTCTGCGAATTGAAGTACGTTTGAGGAAAACCGGGCCATCGTGGCCCAAAACTAAACAAACGCTGTACCAAACAACAGAAAGGAGAAGTATCATGCCTGGAATTTCGTTTCGTAAGATCGTCTCGTTTTGTGAGCTGCTGAGCGCCAACCTGAAGCCGCTGTTGAAGGACATGCCTCACCTCCAGGACGAGTCCATCCAGTTGGACACGCTCATCACGCGGGCCAAGTCCCTGGACAACGAGCAGCAGGTCACGGTAGGCCGGCTGCGGGAGATCACCCGGCTGCGGCGCGAGTCGGAGTTGGAAGGTCAGGATCTTCGCAGCCGGGTGGCTGCGCAGCTCCGGGGCAAGCTGGGCTTCAAGAACGAGACCCTGCTCGGATTCGGCATTCCGCTTCGCAAGCAGTCCCGCAAGGCGAAGCAGACTCCCGCGCCGACTCCCCCTCCCGCCACCACCGGGACTCCCCCTCCGACTTCCCAGAAGCCGGCGGTCGCGTCCACGGATGGTGCCACACAGCCTGAAGTCAAGGCCTAGAAGCTCTGATCTAATTCTCGAAAGGGGGCCACAAGGCCCCCTCTTTTTGTGCCCAGAATTCCTTTTCTCTATCGCTATTTGCGCATGATGAAGTTTGTGCGGCGATCCCGAGAGGAGTAAAATGCATGGAATCACCCACTCTTACGTTGAGGAAGGAGAGTGGTCCGTGCTTCGCCGGCTGTCGCTCATTCTCTGGGTCTGCTTCGCCTCTCGCGCCGTCCTGGCGGTCGATATCCACTCCGTGCTGTTGCCCAGGATGCCCGCCAAGGCGCCGACGCCTCCCGCGCTGCGCCTGGCGGAGTCGGTCTCCGTGGCGCCCCTGGCGGTGCTGCGTGCCGCGAGCGCCGGCGCCGCCGACGCGCTGGATGCGATCACCGCCTGGAACCGTTCGGGTTCCAAGCCGGCCAAAAATGGCTTCGCTCGGCCCCTGCCGCTGCCAACACCGGTTCGGTTCACGTCGGACCTTCTGACCCGGCAGCCGGGCCGGCTCGCTGGCGGAGCGCTGCTGGTGCCTCCCTCCGGAGGGGTGGTCTGGGGTGCGGAGGCGCGAGTCGAAGGCTCGCACCGTCTGCGGTTGCACCTTTCGCAAGTCCGCCTGCCCAAGGGCACGCGGTTGTGGGTCTATGGCGAGGGGGACGAAGAGGTCTCGGTGGCGGCCGAGGACGTGACGTTCGCGGGCGAGCTCTGGACGCCGAGCGTCGGCGGTCCGGCCATCCGTCTCGAGGTCCGGCTGCCGGAGGAGGGTCTCGACGGCGCGCGGTTCACGATCGATCAGGTGCTCGAGACGTTCGAGCTCGACGCGAAGGGCGCGCCGCGGCTCGGGCCGGCGGCGCAGAAGGTCGACGATAGCTGCCTGCGCGATGCGGCCTGCTATGACGATTCCAATCTGAGCACCATGGAGCTCTTCAAGCGCGCCGTCGCCTATCTCGAATACGTCAGCAACGGCCAGAGCTTCGGGTGCACGGGTGCGCTCCTGAACGATACGGACGACTCGACCACGATCCCCTATCTCCTCACCAGCCATGAGTGTTTTGCCACCCAGGCCGAGGCTGCGACGCTGGAGGCGTTCTTCGACGACATCGATGCGGGATGTGGCGGCCCGGCACCGGACCTGAAGACCCTGCCGCGCACGACCGGATCGACGCTGCTGGCGACCAGCGACACGTCGGGATCCACCTTCGTGCGGCTGACCAGCCTGCCGCCGGGACGGGGCCTTCTGGGCTCCACCTCGGAACCGGTGGCGGCCGGGACGGTCCTGCACAGCCTGGCTCATTCCCTCAATCGGGCGCAGGGTTATTCCGTGGCCACGATGACGGCGAGCAGTCCCGCGTGCCCGGGCTTGCCGCGGCCTGACTTCCTCTACAGCGACCTCTCCCTCGGCGATCATCTGGCCGGCAGCGGCGGGGCGCCGGTCGTGCGGAGCTCGGACGGCAAGCTCGTCGGCCAGGCCTGGGGGACGTGCGGTCCCGTGGGGCAGGAAGGGCAGGGCTGCGACCGCGCGAACCTGGAGGTCGACGGCGCCTTCTCCCAGGCCTGGCCGGTGCTCGCGCCGTATCTAGCTCCGGAGACGGCGGGTGTCTTCACCTGCGCCCCGATCGCGACGGCGCTCTGCCTCAACCAGGGCCGGTTCAAGGTGGAGGCCACGTTCGACACCGGCACGCAGAGCGGCCAGGCGCAGGTCGTGAAGCTCACGGACGAGACGGGCTATCTCTGGTTCTTCAGCGCCGCCAACGTCGAGGCCGTGGTGAAGGTCCTCGACGCCTGCACCTTCAATCAGAAATTCTGGGTCTTCGCGGGCGGCCTGACGGACGTGCAGGTGAGGCTGACGGTCACCGATGCGAAGACCGGCGCGGTGAAGACCTACGACAATCCACGGGGCGCCGCGTTCCAGCCGATCCTGGACACGTCGGCGTTCGCCACCTGTCCCTGAGGCGGATCAGGGCACGGGCCGCCTCGGGTAGAATGGGCGGTCGTAGAGCTCTCTCGGCTTCAGGGAGGTCCCGCCGATGGTCCGTCGTGTCGTGCTTGCCTGTGTCCTCGGTCTTGCCGCCCGGTTCGTGACGGCGATCCAGATCGACTCGCTCCTCCTGCCCGACGAGCCGCTCCAGCGGGCCAGCCTCCCTTCGTTGCGACTGGCCGAGGCGGTGGCCGTGGCGCCCCTGGCGTCGCTGCGCCCCGCCAGCCTCGGGGCGGCCGATCAGTTGGACGGGATCGCGGCCTGGAACCGGTCCGGCGCGGTGCCGGCGAGGAACGGATTCGCGCGGCCGCTCCCCCTTCCGAAAGCGGTCCGCTTCACGGCCGACCTGCTGAAGAGCCAGCCCGGCCGGCTGGCGGGAGGCGCTCTGCTGGCGCCGCCGTCGGGCGGACTGGTCTGGGGCGCGGAGGTGCGGGTCGAGGACTCCCATCGCCTGCGGTTGCATCTTGCGAAAGTGGCGCTGCCCAAGGGGGCGCGGATCTGGGTCTATGGAGAAGGGACGGAGGAGGTCTCGGTGGCGGCCGGGGACGTGACGTTCCAGGGCGAGATCTGGACGCCCAGCGTCGCCGGGCCGGCGATCCGGCTGGAGGTCCGGCTGCCCGAGGGAGGAATCGACGGCTCCCGCTTCGTGATCGACCAGGTCCTGGAGAGCTTCGAGCTGAAAGCCGACGGGTCGCCACGCCTCCCTGGAGAGCCGAAGGAGGACCTGAGCTGTCTTCAGGACGCCGCCTGCTTCGACAGCTCGGCGCTCGGCATCATGGACGTCTACAAGCGCGCCGTGGCACGCCTGGAATTCGTCAACGGCGGCCAGGGCTTCCTCTGCTCCGGTGGGCTGTTGAACGATGCGGACACCTCGACGGTCATCCCCTATCTCCTCACGGCGAATCACTGCCTGAGCACGCAGGCGACGGTTTCGACCCTGGAGGCGTTTTTCGATTACATTGATGCCGGCTGCCACGGCGCGGCGCCGTCCCTGGGGAGTGTGCCGCGGACGAACGGCGCCACCCTGCTGGCCACCGGGGAGGGGAGCGACTTCACTCTGGTCCGCCTCGCCAGCCTGCCGCCGGGCCGCGGCCTCCTGGGCTCCACCTCGGAGGTGATCGCGAACGGCACGGAGCTGCAACGGCTCTCCCATCCCCAGGGGATGCCGATGGCCTACTCGGTGACCACGGTGACGGGAAGCGGGCCGCATTGCGATTTGCGGCCGCGGCCGAATTACCTGTACAGCAGCCACACGTTCGGCGGCATCTTCGGCGGCAGCTCGGGGTCGCCGGTCGTGCGGGCCTCGGACGGCAAGGTGGTCGGCCAGCTCCTCGGCGAGTGCGGCACGGCGGGGAGCTCGGGATGCGACACCGTGACCTCGGTGCTGGATGGCGCGCTGTCCACCACCTGGCCGTCGATCTCGTCTTTTCTGACCTCGCCGCCGCCGCCCCCTCCGCCGCCTCCCGTCGCGTGCACGCCGACCTCGACGGCGCTCTGTCTCAACGGCGGCCGTTTCCAGGTCGAGGCGACGTTCAACACCGGCGCGCAGCACGGCCGGGCGCGGGTGGTGAAGCTCACGGATGAGACGGGCTATCTCTGGTTCTTCAGCAACACCAACGTCGAGGTGGTGGTGAAGGTCCTCGACGCCTGCACCTTGAACCAGAGGTTCTGGGTCTTCGCGGCCGGCCTGACGAACGTGCAGGTGACCCTGACCGTCACCGACACGAGCAACGGGACGGTGAAGACCTACAACAACCCTCAGGGCGCGGCGTTCCAGCCGATCCTGGACTCGTCGGCCTTCGCGACCTGTCCCTGAGAGGCCCCTGCGCTACAATCGGCTGGAGGAGGCTGTAATGACTGCAACTCTGGCTGAAACCACTGCTCCCGCGGCCGAAGTCGAGCCGCTGACCATCGCGGGCCGGACGTTCCGCTCGCGCCTGTTCCTCGGGACGGGGAAGTACCCCGACTTCCAGACCATGGCCGCCGCCCTGGAGGCGTCCGGCACCGAGGTGGTGACTGTCGCGCTGCGGCGGGTGAACCTCGACGAGCGGGGCCAGGGCTCGCTGCTCGACTTTGTCGATCCGGACCGTTACCTGCTGCTGCCCAACACGGCCGGCTGCTACACCGCGGACGAGGCCATCCGCACGGCCCGCCTGGCCCGCGAGCTGGGGGGCTGGGACTGGGTGAAGCTGGAGGTGATCGGGGACAAGCGGACCCTCTTCCCCGACAACGTCGAGCTGCTCAAGGCGACGGAGCGGCTGGTGGCGGAGGGCTTCATCGTCCTGCCGTACACCAGCGACGACCCGGTGACCTGCCGCAAGCTGGAGGAGCTGGGAGCGGCGGCGGTGATGCCGCTGGGTGCGCCGATCGGCTCCGGCATGGGCATCCGCAACCCGGCCAACCTGCGGATCATCCTCGAGCAGGCGAAGGTGCCGGTGATCGTGGACGCCGGCGTGGGCACGGCGAGCGATGCCGCCCTGGCCATGGAGCTGGGGGCCCACGGCGTGCTGATGAACACCGCCGTGGCCGAGGCGAAGGACCCGGTGCGCATGGCCCGGGCGATGAAGCTGGCCGTCGAAGCCGGCTGGCTCGCCGCCAACGCCGGCCGCATTCCGAGGAAGCTCTACGCCTCCGCCTCCTCCCCGACGACCGGCCTGCTCGAGTAGCCCTGGGAGCGCCGGCATCCCTGCCGGCTTTCTAGCTCCGGCTAGCTCCGGCGCTCCCAGGGGGGTTGCACGCCGCCGCCGGCTGCTCTACAATCCGTCCTCCGCACGTCGGTGCACGTGCAGCCATAGCTCAACTGGATAGAGCGACAGACTACGGATCTGTAGGTTGGGGGTTCGACTCCTCCTGGCTGCACCATTCCTAAACCCCTCCCAAGCAATGACTTCGCTCGATCCGCCTTGGCGGCGGACGAAGTCGCACCCGGCATGGTGCGCCGGGGTCAGCGGCTCTGGGGAACCTCTTGCCGGGCGAGATCGAGGAGAAGGCGGAGAGCCCGGTTGACCGACTCCGAGTCCTTGAAGGCATGAGCCACGTCGGGATCGAGCAGGATCACGTTCGTGCCCTGCTGGTAGCGCTGGTAGTATTTGCCGCGCACCGCTCCCGAGAAGTCGTACTCTGGTTCGAGATCGTCGTCTTCAGGTTCCTGACTCATAGCGCCTTCTTTCCTGAGCGGTTGCCGTCCTCGCACTGATGATCCGGACGCTCTCCCCTGCATCGGTATGGGAGACGACCAGCAGCCGGTTCCCCGAGGACATCCCCATCGTGATGAAGCGGACCTCAAGCTCGGAATGCTTGGAGTCGGGAATCGTCGCCGCCAACCCGTCGCCAAACACGGTGCTCGCCTCCACGAACGAGACCCCGTGCTTCCGAAGGTTGTGGACCTCCTTCTCAGGGTCCCATTCGAACCTCACCCTCGAAGTATACCGGCAAAGGAGCGAACAGGGCGTTCCGCGCGCCAGGGGCCACAGGAGGACTACTGGTGCACGTACTGCCGCGCTTGCATGAGACTCGCTCCCTCAGGGTAGCAGCGGCCACGAAGGAGAGAGCCTTCTGGGTCTGGGCGTCTATTCCGTCCTTGAAGCGGCCCGGCTGACCGGAGGCTCATCCCGGCGCATGCCGCTGGCTCCAGAGATACAGCTACTCAGCCGATGGCAGCGCTCGTACGTCGCCCCCCTCCGGCGCCGGCAGATCGCGTTCGAGGACTCTCTGGTCCTCAGCTTTCGGGACCTGCTGGAGGTGCGGTTCGTCGACGCGAGCAACGTAGGAATCGGCAGCATGCCATCTCCACCGGCGAAGTATACCGGGCTACATAGGGGTCCGGCGCGTCTGGACCTCTTGCGGCTGCCCCACCAATCCCGGATCACAGCAGGCCGTCGAGCCACGCCACCACGACCGGATCGGGCTCGCGCCACATCAGGGCAGAGACCACGTTGATGTCGAGCACGATCACGATTCGAAATCGGCTGGATGGGCCTGCTCGCCACAGCTCGGCCGGAAGTTTCCACCATGTGCCCGGGAGTCCCGCGTAGACGGGATTCGACTCAACGTGCTCTTTCTCGATTCCGAAGGTAAAGACCCTGGACACCAGGGCCCGGTTGGCGCAGACTCCGCCCCGCTCGCGTGCGATCCCTTCGAGCAGCTCGCGGACATCGGCCCGGCGGATCTCGACGGCCATTCTCCAATCTACTCCCAAGAGCGGGTGGCCGCCGTGGTGCCTCTCTGGCCCGGCATCACGGCTCCTGGCCACTGTTGTATAAATGCGGACTCAGGTCTTGATGATAAAATATAGATAGGCGTTTGTGGGCCTCGTCTCGGTACTCACACTCACACTCGCTTGAGAAGCAGTCGGGCTAGCCGTGCCCGAATAGGATGTACCATAAGCCCAATAGCTTCCGCCTGCAATACCGTTGCCGCTAGCGGGCACGGGGAACTGTTGATAAGAGTGTACATGGTCCTGAAGGGCGAAAGATTGAACCGAACCGACAGCTGATGTTTCCAGGGCATTATTCTGCATGTCGGTCCGCGAATTGACATCCGGATCTCGGCCAGCGCCGCTGTCGACTCCTCTGATAAAGCGTCCCCTCAGATCGGGCAGATAGAAGAATCCCTGAGAGGGATTTACTCCGAAGTTGTCGCCGATTGCGTTAAAGAGCTCTTGGTAGGTTGCTTGGCTGACTTTCGAACCATCACAATGAAGCCAGCCTGTAGGAATGTTGGCGAGCGTACCGCCCCACATGACGACCGTCCCTGGATTGCACATGGTTTTGCCTCCATTTCGAAGTTTGTTAGCATGGCCGGTTCCTGCGACCACCGCAGGCCGACATGGCGTTTGTGTTGAGTGGTCAGAGCAGTTTCTATGCCAGGGCCCTCGGCCAGCGGGAGGGGCGAGGTACAAAGGGCGGCTGACAGCGCGGATGTATCCGATCGTCCACACCGGCTTTGGACAATTGGATACAGCGAGTCTCGGAGGTGCAGGCCACCGCGGGGTCGGTCGCCAGGTCGAGGCCGAAGAGGGCGTTGAGAGTGGAGCTCTTGCCGGCGCCTGTCTTGCCGAAGAAGACCACCGTGAGCATCTGCTCGGGTCGGATCTCTGATCGGATCGATGCAACGGGTTCCGCCAAAACCGGCCTCCTCACGGATTCGAGCTCCTGCGACCACTCGCGAAGCTCGTTGGTTTTCAAGGAGACACCCGGAGGATGGTTTGTTTAGGGGACTTCTGCGGCTACAAAACTTCTTAAACGGCACTCGCCGTGCGGCGCAGCCAGCAAACCAACGAAACTTTCCGGCCCATCCTCGTATAACACGGGATGCGCACCTCGACCCGCACCCTGATCGGCATCGCTGGATTCGCTTTAGCTCTGTTCTGGACAGCTCTGCTGACCGCCGCCGAGGTGCCGCCCGTCGGCCCGCCGCTGAAGGTGCCGCGGGCGGCCGGCAGAATCGTCGTCGACGGCAGGCTCGACGATGCCGCCTGGCAGCAGGCGGCCGTCCTCGACACCTTCTACGAGACCTATCCGGCCGACAACACCGAGCCGAAGGCGAAGACGGTGGTCTACCTGACCTACGACGAGCACGACTTCTACGTCGGCATCCACGCCTTCGACCCCGAGCCCGGGAAGATCCGCGCACCCTTCGTCGAGCGCGACAAGATCGTCGGCACCGATGACAACGTCGCAGTCTTCCTCGACACCCGCAACGACCGCCGCTCGGCGGTCGAGCTGCGCGTCAACCCCCGCGGCAACCAGACCGATGCGGTCTACAACGACAGCAGCGGCAACGAGGACCTGTCCCCCGACTTCTTCTACGACACCGCGGCACAGATCACCGCCGACGGCTGGACCGCCGAGATGCGGATTCCCCTGTCCTCGCTGCGCTACCCCAAGCAGGCGGAGAACCACTGGGGCATCCTGGTCTGGCGCAACTACCCGCGCGATCAGCGCTACGCCTTCCACAGCAGTCCCATCGCCCGCGGCAGCAACTGCTGGATCTGCCAGTCGCGCGAGCTCACCGGCCTGGTGGGGCTGCCCGGCGGCGGCCACTTCGTGGGGGCGCCCTACGTCACCGGCCAGCGCCTCGGCGTGCCCACGAACGGGCTCGGCTCGACGCTCACAGATCGCAGCCCCAGGGCCGATGCCGGCCTCGACGTCAAGTGGACGCCGAGCGCGAGCAACGCCCTCGACCTCACCATCAACCCCGACTTCTCGCAGGTGGAGTCCGACGTCGGCCAGATCGCGGTCAACAACCAGTTCGCCGTCTTCTTCCCCGAGAAGCGCCCCTTCTTTCTCGAGGGTTTGGACCTCTTCGATACCCCCATCCAGGCGGTCTACACCCGCACCATCACCGATCCCAAGTGGGGTCTGCGGGATACCGGCAAGCTGGGCGACTCCTCCTACACCGTGCTGGTCACCCAGGACCAGGGGGGTGGCAGCGTCATCATCCCGGGCCCCACCGGCAACGACTTCGCGCCGCAGGACTTCTCCTCCAAGGTGCTGGCCGGCAGCCTGCGGCGGGACTTCGGCGCCTCCTATGCCGGCCTGCTCGTCACCGCCCGCGAGAACGACGGCGGCGGCCACAACCGGGTCGCCGGCCCGGACTTCCTCTGGCGGCAGAGCGAGGCCGACCAGGTGACCGGGCAACTGCTGGTGAGCGACACCCAGACGCCCAACCGCCCCGACCTCTTCCCCACCTGGGACGGCCGCCAGCTCACCTCCCACGCCGGCCACCTGGAGTGGCTCCATACCGGCCGCGACTGGACCTGGCGGGCCACGGTGCAGGATTTCGGCGAGGACTTCCGCGCCGACGAAGGGTTCGTGCCGCAGGTCGGCTACCGCTCCGGCCGCTACGCACTCTTCCGCAATTTCTATCCACAGAGCGGCCTGTTCCGGCGCGTCCAGCCGTACGCCGTCGTACGCTACGTCGAGGGCCCCGACGGCGATCTGATCCTGCGCCAGACTCATCCGGGCGTCCAGATCCAGGGGCAGCGCAACATGGCGACCGGCGTCGAGGTCGCGGTGCGCGAGCGGCTGCGGGTCGGCAACCAGGTCCTCGAGCGCAGCAACGTCAGCGGCTACTTCCAGATCGATCCGGGGCGCCGCTTCTCGCGCGTCGGCCTCAACGTCACCCTGGGGGATGCGATCGACTTCGCCAACGGCCGGGTCGGCCAGGGGGGCGACCTCTCCGTCTTCGGCACCCTCAAGCCCACGGACCACCTGGCGTTCGATTTCAACGCCGACCGCCAGTGGCTTGACGTCAATGCCGGGGGAGGACTGAGTGGGCGCCTCTTCACCGCTCAGATCGAGCGCCTGAAGACCACCTACAACTTCAGCGCCCGCGCCTTCCTGCGGGTGATCGGCGAATACCTCGACGTCGCCAGCGACCCGCGGCTCTACACCTTCCCCGTGCCCGCCAAAAGCGGCTCGTTCGCGGGCTCGGCCCTCTTCGCCTACCAGCTCAACTGGCAGACGGTGCTCTTCGTGGGCTACGCCGACGACCGGCTCCTGAACCCCGTCGGCGATCTGCAGCGGGCGGACCGCCTGGTCTTCGTGAAGGTCTCCTACGCCTTCCAGCGGTAAGACGGAGAGGGTTGGATCGCGATAGACTGCGCGGGCTCACGGTTCCGTCTCCCAAATCGCCCGGAGGATTCCGCATGCGTCGATTCGCCCTTGCCGTTCTGCTGCCGGCCCTCGGGCTGGTGAATCCGCTCGTCGCCCAGCCCCGCGTTCCCGCCGAGCTCAAGCCCAATCTGGAGCAGCCCATCGATGCCGATGCCACGGCGCGGATCCGCAAGTACACGACGGCGCCGGAGTTCAACTCGCCGCTCACGGACTACCTGCCAGCGTCCACGACCGTGCCGAGCCCGAGCGCGGTCCTCGGCGACGTCGCCGGAGCGCCGGGGATCCTGCCGTACGTGGCGGACGTGAACCGCTACTTCCGGATGCTCGCGGCGGCGAGCCCGCGGGTGCGGGTGATTTCGATCGGCACGAGCGAGGAGGGGCGCGAGCGGATCGCGGTGGCGGTCAGCTCGGAGGCGAACCTGGAGCATCAGAAAGAGAACGATGCGCGGCTCGCCCAACTCGCGGACCCGCGGCTCCTGAAAGCGGACAATCGCAACGACGCGCGCGCCGAGAGCCTGATCACCGCGAGCGTACCGGTCTATTACATTACAGGCACGATCCATTCTCCCGAGACCGGCGCACCCACCGCGCTGATGGAGCTCGCCTACCGGCTGGCGGTCGACGAGAGCCCGTACGTCCGGGCAATCCGCGAGCGCGTGATCACTCTGATCACACCGGTCGTCGAGGTCGACGGCCGCGACCGCATGGTGGACGTGTATCGCTGGCATCTCGCCCACCCCAAGGCCATCGCGCCCCGCCTGGTGTACTGGGGTCACTACGTCGCGCACGACAACAACCGCGACGCCATGGGGCTGACGCTCTCGCTCTCCCGGCAGGTGCTCGACACCTATCTCGGCTGGCACGCCCAGGTGCTGCACGACCTGCACGAGTCGGTGCCATTCCTCTATGACAACACGGTGGGAGACGGCCCTTACAACGCCTGGGTCGATCCCCTCCTCACCAATGAGTGGCAACTGTTCGGGTGGATGAACGTGGCCCAGATGACCAAGTTTGGAATGCCGGGGGTTTTCACTCACGGCGATTTCGACACCTGGAGCCCGGGCTATCTGATGTTCCTCGCGGCCATGCACAACGGCGTTTCGCGGCTCTACGAGACGTTCGGCAACGGCGGCGCCGACACCGAAATGCGCGAGATCGATCCGAGCCGGGCCTCCCGCACCTGGTATCGCCAGGACCCGCCGTACCGGACGGTCTCCTGGTCGCAACGCAACAATAACAATTATGAAGAAACCGGCCTCCTCGTCTCGCTCGCGTTCGTGGCCGAGAATCGCGAGCTGCTGCTGCGGAACTTCTGGGAGAAGAGCAAGCGTTCGATCGCCAAGCCGGAGCAAGAGGGGCCGGCCGCGTACGTCCTGCCCGCCGGCGACCGGCGGCCGGGCGCCCAGGCCGAGCTGCTGCGGGTCCTGCAACTGCAACATGTCGAGATCTCGCGCGCCGACAAAGCGTTCACGGCAACTGTGCCGAGCGCCGAGTCGAAGGACGGCGGCAAGGACAAGGCCAAGAACGAAAAACCGCCGGCGACGCGGACGTTCCCGGCCGGCAGCTACGTCGTGCGCATGGATCAGCCCTACAGCCGCGCCGCCGACGCGCTGCTCGACCGCCAGTACTGGAGCCCGGACGACCCGCAGAAGCGCCCCTACGACGACACCGGCTGGTGTTTCCCCGCACTGTTCGACACCGAGGCCGTGCGGATCACCGACCGCCAGGTGCTGGCGGCGCCGATGAGCCGCGTCGAGGCGCCGGTCCGCGGGCATGGCGGCGTCACGGGGAGCGGGCCCGTGTTCGTCGTCGCCCAGCGCGGAGACGACGCGATGCTCACGCTGCGCTACGCGCTCGGGGATGCCAAGGTCGAAGCCGCGGCCGAGCCGTTCAAGGCCGCGGGACGCGACTATCCGCGCGGCACCTGGCTGGTGAGCGGGATCGCGAAGGATGCATTTGATCACGCCGCCGCGGCGGCCGGCGTCGCAGTGGACGCCGTCGCCGCCCCGGCGAACGTCGCGACGCGGCCGGTCGCGAAGCCGCGCATCGCGCTGCTGCACTCCTGGCTCAACGCCCAGACCGAGGGCTGGTGGCGCCAGCGCCTCGATCTGCTCAAGATTCCCTATCAATACATCAGCACCCAGGCCGTCGCGGCCGACTCAAGCCTCGCGGCGCGCTTCGACGTCATCCTTTTCCCGCCCGTGGGGTTCGGAGATCCGCAGCGCATCGTCAGCGGCCTGCCGATGTGGGGCGAGGCGATGCCCTGGAAGACGACGCCGGAGACTCCGAACCTCGGGAAGATCGATGCCACCGACGATCAGCGACCCGGCCTGGGATACGCCGGGCTCGACCACCTGCGCCAGTTCGTGGAGCAGGGGGGCCTGCTGGTCGCCGTCGACGATACGGCGCGATTGATGATCGCGGCCGGCCTGGCCCCCGGCGTGCGCGTCACAAATCCCAAGGGCCTCCGGGTGGTCGGCAGCGTGCTCGACGCGCGTTTCCCCGACGCCACGTCGCCGGTCCTCGACGGCCTGGGCGATCGATTGTCGGTCTACAGCGCCGATGGGATGAGCTTCGAGCTGAGCAATTCGGCGGCGGGCGGCTGGGCCCAGGAGGAAGAGGATCGCCCGACGGGTCGCGGCGGTCCCAAGGACGAGGATGCACCGCAGGGGCGGCCCGCGCAGCCGCCGCAGCCGCCGCGGGCGAAGGTCGAGCGCTGGGAGGCGAGGCCGCTGGAGACCGAGGAGCTGCGCAACAATCCCGCGGTGATTCCCGAGGCGCTCCGCCCGCGGACCCTGGTGCGCTTCGGCGACGCTGGCGACCTGCTGGTCTCCGGCCTGCTGGAGCACGGCGACCAGTTGGCCCGCCGCGCCGCGGTGGTCGAGGTGCCGCTCGGCAAGGGTCACCTGCTGCTCTTCGCGATCAACCCCATCTGGCGCGGCTCGACGATCGGCAGCCATCCCCTGGTGTGGAACGCGATTCTGCAGCACGGGTCGTTGGGACCGGGGGCGCGTTGAGGTAGGAATGGGGATTCTTGAGGCCTTTCGCTTGCCGGCCCTGCTCGGGGCCATTAAGATAGAGGTCTGCCGAGAGTCGATATGGACACGGCCAAGTTGAGGCAAATTTTTGAAAAGCTCGACCAAGCCCTTGAGCATCCGACGGAGTTGCTCATTCGGGGAGGAGCTGCCGTGCTCGCTCACGGGCTGGAGCAGCGAGTGACCCTCGACATCGACGTGCTGCCGGCCTCCTTCAAGGCTGATCCCGTTGTGCAGGACAACCTCCGGTACGTCGTCGAGGATCTGCTATGAGCGAGCGGTCAGGTCAGCCATCGCGCTGGCAGGCGGTGCTCGAGCAGATGTTCGAGGAGCTGCGCTCCGGTTCGCCTCGGGCGGAGGTGTACTGGGCGCAGCAGCTTGCGTTCGGCCCCGTGTTTTTTTACGCGGTGCTGCTCGCGGTCCGCGAAGGCGCCCTCTCACCCAACGATCGGGATCACCTCCGGCGGATCGTGCCCCTGGCGCTCTCGCTGCTCGGCGCTCTGCCCGAAGGAGACGGCGGGGACCCGGCCAGCTTGCTTTTGCTCGCCCGCCGGCAGGCATCGGCGCTGGCTGTGGGCCGCCGCCAACTACTCGCCAGGCTCGCCGCACGTATCGGCCTGGAGATCTCGGCCCTGCCCTACGAACCCGTCCCAGGACGGTTGCAACGGCCTTATGAGTTGATCGGCTGGCGTCCTCCGCGATGATACGCCGAGAGGAGGAGCCCGTGATCTTGGCCGACGTGCGGCAGAGCCGTCTTTACAGCGAGGACCTGGCGCCCGTGCCCGCTGCCGGGCGGAAATGGGGGATGGCGAGCTTCGCCGCGTTGTGGATTTCCCTCGCGGCGTGCATCCCGACCTACATGCTCGCATCGTCGTTGATCGGCGGCGGCATGAGCTGGTGGCAGGCCGTCCTCACCATCTTCCTCGGTAACCTGATCGTGCTCGTGCCGATGGTCTTGAACGCCCATGCCGGCACGAAGTACGGCATTCCGTTCCCGGTCTACTGCCGCGCCGCCTTCGGCACCCGCGGCGCGAACGTGCCGGCCCTCCTCCGCGCCCTCGTCGCCTGCGGCTGGTTCGGCATCCAGACCTGGATCGGCGGCAACGCGATCTTCAAGATCGCCGGCGTCTTCGCGCCGACTCTCACCGCGGGCGCGCCGCTGCCGGTGCTCGGGATCACGGGAATGCAGTTTGTCTGCTTCCTCCTCTTCTGGGGCGCCAACCTGTGGGTGATCTACCGTGGCATCGAGACCATCCGCTTCCTGCTCAATATCAAGGCGCCGCTTTTGATCGCACTTGGGTTGGCGCTCCTCGCCTGGGCGTATCGCGAAGCGGGCGGGTTCGGCCCCATCCTCTCCCAGCCGTCGCGCTTCGATCCCGGCCAGCCTCAAGCCGGACAGTTCTTCTCCTTTTTCTTTCCGGCGCTCACCGGCATGATCGGCTTCTGGGCGACGCTCTCGCTCAACATTCCGGACTTCTCCCGGTATGCCAAAACCCAGCGCGACCAGGCGCTTGGCCAGGCGCTGGGATTGCCCCTCACGATGGCGCTCTATTCTTTCATCGGCGTGGCGGTGACGTCCGCTACGACGATCATCTACGGCCGGACGATCTGGGATCCGGTCGACGTCCTGACCCGCTTCAAAAATCCCGCCGTGCTGGTGACGGCCATGCTGGCGCTCTGCGTCGCCACGCTGGCGACCAACATCGCGGCGAACGTCGTGAGCCCCGCCAACGACTTCGCGAACCTTGCGCCGAAGAGGATTTCCTTCCGCATGGGTGGCGCCATCACGGGGATTTTAGGCGTGCTCATGATGCCGTGGAAGCTCGTGGCCGATCCCAACGGCTACATCTTCCGCTGGCTCCTCGCCTACAGTGCCCTTTTGGGACCGATCGGCGGCATCCTCATCGCGGACTATTTCGTCTATCGCCGGTGCCGGCTCGATCTCGACGCTCTCTACGACGAGGAAGGTGAATACCGCTACACGCACGGGGTGAGCGGCGTCGCGATCGTCGCCCTCCTCGCTGGCGTGCTGCCGAGCCTCCCCGGATTCCTGGAAGAGGTGAAGCTCCTGCCGCCCGGCTCCGCCCCGCGGCCCCTCGCCGAGCTTTATCACTACGCCTGGTTCGTCGGTTTCGCCGTGGCTTTCGTGATCTATCTGGCGGGACGGAGGCTCACTCCGGCGGCAGGCGGGGGCGCCCCCAAACTCCGGCCTAGCCGAGAGCTAGGCGCCGCTCAGGATTGATCCAGTCGAGCGAGGAAGGCCTCGACTCCCAAGATCTCGACTCCATGGGCTGCCATCTCCGAACGAAGCTGGTCGTCGGCTCGCAGATCTCCGTCTCCTGAGACGATCGCATCGGCATCGCCAGCGATGGCTGTTGCCAGAAACGGCCCATCCTTCGGGTCGCGACATTCTGGAGGTGCCGTGGTGAGCTCCACAAGGGAGCCGGACCAACGTAGCTGATCGAGAAGATCCCGCGCGTCCTGCTCAGCGATATGCTTCCTCAGGCGGGGTCGCTGCCAGACTTCAGCAAGCTCCGCGAGAAGCGGTTCGCTGGCCACAACCTGAAACCGGCCCGCGCGCCAAGCATCGAGGAGCGGCAGGGTCATCCGTCCTCCGAGCAGACAGCGGATCCAGATGTTGGTGTCGATGACGATCTTCAGCACGGTGTGCGGAGGCGCTCTCGGCGGACCGCGTTGACCTCGGCTTGGATCTCGGTATCGGAGATCTCGTCGGCGGGCGGCCTATTGGCCAGGCTCAGGATGAGCTGCTCGAAGCGGGCATCCATCTCGCTTTCCGCCAGCGCCTGGGCGACCCGCGAACGC
Source organism: Thermoanaerobaculia bacterium (assembly GCA_036264085.1). GTDB lineage: Bacteria > Acidobacteriota > Thermoanaerobaculia > Multivoradales > UBA5704 > DATARR01. The sequence goes on from DATARR010000059.1 coordinate 149,033, forward strand.
GCCGGCGCATCGAGACTTCGGATTACCTCGAGTACCTGCTCGAGGCTGGGCTCGGAGCCTGCGGCGGCGCCTCTCGCGGTTTCGGTTCTGGCTGGTTGCGGCATGGCGATCCTCCTTCGCTGGTTGATGATAGCACCTCCTCCGCCTGAATCCCGCGAGAATACCCGCACGCCCTCCTCTGTTGAATTCCCCATGCGAACGTACTGGCGTATCTTCACCATCCTCTGCCTCTGGACCGCCGCGTGCTGGCTGGTGATCGGAGGCTTGCTCCATTCGGTCCTTCCCGGTGGCTGGCTCACCGTTTTCGCAGCGGCTTTCCTTTGTGTGGCTCCGGGCCTGTGGATGGTCCGGAGACTGGCCGGCGGCGCGGCGTATCCGTCGGCGTTGACGCGGCTGTGGGTGGTCCGGCCGTTCTGGTATGCGCAGCTTTTCCTGCCTCTGCTCGCCGTGTCCGGATTGATCGGCGCGATCGCGGGGCTCCCCTTTGCCGGCAGCGGTCCGGCGGGCCGTTGGGCGCTCGGGGCGGCGGCGGTGATTCTCGGCGTGCTCGGGCTCGTGGGGTATGCGGGCGTGCGCCGGCTCGTGGTGCGTCATCTGGACGTCGGAATCGAGGACCTCCCCGCCGGGCTTGAGGGTCTGCGGATCGTCCAGCTCTCCGATCTCCATGTCGGACCGCACACGTCGCGCCGCCACCTGGCCCGCGTGGCGGCGGCGATCCGCGAGGCCCGGCCGGACCTGATCGCCATCACCGGAGACCAGGTGGACGACTACGCGCGGGATGTCGAGCACTTCGCCGCGGCCTTCCGCGGGCTCTCCGCTCCGTACGGCGTCTTCGCCATTCCCGGTAATCACGACGTCTATGCGGGCTGGCCGACGGTTCAACGGGGTCTCGAAGCGATGGGGATCACCGTGCTGGTCAACCGCGCGGTCGCCGTCGAGCGCAACGGCGCCCGCTTCTGGGTGGCGGGCACGGGCGACCCCGCGGGCCGGCGCGGTACTCCGGTGGCTCCGGACGTCGACCGGACGCTCGCGGATGTCCCGGCCGGCGATTTCACGCTCGCACTGGCGCACAACCCCGCCCTCTGGCCGGCCCTGGCGGACCGCGGGGTCGAGCTGACGCTCAGCGGGCACACGCACTACGGCCAGATCGCCATCCCGCGCCTGGGATGGAGCCTTGCGTCTCCGTTTGTGGAGTACGCGATGGGACGGCACCGGCAGGGAGGCTCGGAGCTCTACATCAATCCGGGAACCAACTACTGGGGGATCCCCTTCCGCCTCGGCACGCCCGCGGAAGTGACCGTGCTGACCCTGCGGCGCGGCAGCGCCGCGACCTGGCGGAAGGAGTCCAGCCGCCGGCTGCGGCGGTGCGTGCCGGCCGTCTCCAACTGATCTCCGCCAGGCTGGCTGAAAGCCGACTCGCGGCGCTCTCATTCCGTAGGACCGCCTCCGGGCGTGCTGCAAGCCACGAGGCGTTCGAGCTTGGTAGACTGCGGACGATGAACGCGTTCGACCACCTCGCCGCACGGCTCGCCGAGCACCCTGAGATCGTCTTCGCGCACCTCTTCGGTTCGCGCGGGCGCGGCGATGCGCGTCCAGACTCCGACTGGGACGTGGCCGTCTATCTCGACCCTGCGCTGTCGGATCACGAGCGCTTCAAGCTACGCTGTCAGCTCGCCGCGGAGCTCGACGATCTCGGCGAGGTCGACGTCGTGGTGCTCAACGACGCGCCGCCTCTCCTGGGACACCGCGCTCTGATGGGACGCCGGCTCCTGGTACGCGACCCGGTCTCTCTGGTGCGCTACCAGGTACGGACCATCGCGCGATCAGAGGATGAGCGCCATTGGCGGGAGCTGCATTGGCGAGCGCTGCGCCACCGGATCGAGGAGGGTCGCTTTGGTCGATCTTGACGTCTTCCGCCTGCGTTTCGCCAAGCTCGACGAATTCCTCGGACACCTCGACGAGATGGCCCGCTATGAGACGAGCGTACTTCTCGGCGATCCGGGCCTTCTCGCGCAGACGGAGCGTTGGATGCACCTCGTCGTCGAGGCGTCGCTCGATCTCGGACAACACGTGATCGCATCGAAGGGCTGGCGAGCGCCGGCGACCAATCGGGAGGTCTTTCAAGTATTGCGAGATCATGGAGTCATCTCGGCCGAGTTGGGCAAACAGATGGAAGGATGGGCTGGGCTACGCAATGTGCTCGTCCATCTCTACCTCACGATCGACCATGAACAGCTCCTGCGGATTCTCCACGAGGAGCTCGATCAACCGCGAGCCTTTGCCGCGGCGTTGCTCGCGCTCTTGGAGAACCAGGACCTGGCATAGGCTCGGCCGCGCGGTCCCGCTGGGGAAGGGAGGTGCTCAGCTCGCGACCGACACAGACACGACTCCCGACGCGTGCCCCTCGGCCTTCGGCCGGATGATGATTTCGACGTCGCGATCGAGGAGAATGACGAAATGCAGCAGCCGTTCGGAGGAGAACCGTCTCAGCTTGGACGACATCTTGTTTGGCCGTGCGCACGCCCGAGGATTGCTTCTATGAAGGAGGGGCGTCGTCCTCGAGATCGTCGCTCTGACGATCCTTGTCCACCTTTTCTTCCTGAAACCTCTTGTATAACCTAGCATAAAATACAAGCAAGAACCCTATGACAACTGGAAAGACGGTTCCAACAAAGGCATAATCAGGAATGTAACGATAAAAATCAGAGTAGTGTAGTAACTCTAAGCCGATCAGCAACATTGTGCTCAAGAATGCCCATATAACTTTTGTTTGGTTCGCTGGAGCTGAAAAATGGGCCGAGAGAAGGGTCCCAAAAAACACTCCGAAAACTACGCCGTACCTGGGTCCCCACTCTCCGAGTGACACGCCGAACGCTGCGCTAATAATCCCTCCTGCAACGCCACCTACAACGCGAGCCACGCTGGTATCACGCGCCATGAACCGAGCAGTTAAATAGCTTAGTGGCACCAGCCACAAAGGGCTTAAGAAGCCGAATAGTCCCAAGTAAAGACTATCCACATACAATAGGAAAACGACCAGAATCCATTGAATCCAAAGTACCGTTAGAGTCGGTATCGTTTTAGATCGCGCTGAGGCCCAGACAGCCGCCACCATACTAAGCGATCTTTTGCCCTTTCTTCCGACCTCAATCCGTGAGTTCGCAGTAGCGATGTGCGCAATTGATGGAGGGTCTATAAACGGTTGCGTATAGACTTCCCTCGCCAAGTCAGACGGACGAGCTTGGTCTCTGACAGCGTTCTCGATAGCTTCGGCCAGTGCTCTAACGCCCTTTTCAGACCTGATTGCCAGCCGGTCGGCGAGAATGGGAGAGTATTTTGCCAAATCTTCGTACGAGACGCCATGCAAAATTGGAAGGATCACCTTGCCGACAGAGGCTTCGCGAGATATGAGCCCTCCCAATTCGCGTTGTGGCCACTCCTTGGCGAAGAAGCTTCTACTCAGTACTACGACCCCGAATCGTGATTGTGCCAGTCCCTCGTCGATCGTCTGTCGTAAGCTGTCACCAAGAGTGAGTGAAAACTCATCGTACCACACGGTCAATCCGCGCTGGCGGAGTTCCTCCGCAAGAGGTCTCACTACTTGGTCCTTATCCTCACTGGCGTGAGAGATGAAGATGTCCCACATAGTTGCTCTCGGAATTAGAAGAGCACGGCGGCGAGAGCAGAGGCGTCGACTACGACCTTAATGGGCATCCCGGTCCTGGCGGACGAACGCGGCGGACTCGGCTGGAGTCTTGAGCTTCAGCGATCGAACCTTTTCCAAGACCTGCCGGGGGGTAAGCCGGTCCTCCTCTGCGACGGCTCTCTCCAAGATCCGCAGGAGCTCCCCTTGTGGACCGCCGCGACTTCCTGGCCCGCTCTTCGAGCCGCGCGGCAACTTCTTCGGGGACGTTCTCGACTCTCAAGGTCACTGCCATGGGTCCCTCCTGAACGGAGACGCTCTATCTTACGTCAGATCCTCCGGGCAGCCTGCCGCGCGCTGAGGTTCCTCAGAATCTGACGCCGGAGCCGAGAGCTCGCGGAGCTTCTCCTCGTAGCGCTCCAGGACCCCGGGAGGCGGCGATGCCACGCCGGGCAAATGGCTGCGGGCCCAGTCGACCAAGGCACGCAGCACCGGGAAGAGGTCCCGGCCCTTCGCCGTGAGCTGGTACTCGTAGCGCTCCGGCCGCTGCTGGTAGGGGACCCTCGTCACCACGCCGGTTTCCTCCAGGCGGCGCAGCCGGTCGCTCAGGATGTTGGTCGGTATCCCCTCCGGCGAGCTCAGGAAGTCGCCGAAGCGGTGCTTGCCGGCGAAGAGCAGGTCGCGGATCACCAGCAGAGTCCACCGGTCACCCAGCAGGTCCAGAGCGTTGGCGATCGGACAGGCCGAGCGCGGAACCGGGCGCGAGGAGGGAGCGGGCGAAGCCATGGGGACAGGGTATCACTACAGGCTTGCAATTTGAAAGTGACTCGGCTAGAGTCCCCCTCACTTGCAGAATGCAAGCCACTTTCCCACGAGGAGGAGAAACCCATGCCGAACCCCACGCAGGCCCTCGCCAACGAGTTGGAACGGGAAGCTGTCTCCACCCGCCGCCTCTTGGAGCGCGTCCCGGCCGACCGGTTGGACTGGCAGCCCCACCCGAAGGCCATGACCTTGGGCCAGCTCGCCTTCCACCTGGCCAGCATCCCGGGCAACATCTCCCGGCTGGCCAGTCTCGACGGTTTCGACGCCTCGACGGCGAATTTCAATCCTCCAAGCCCGTCCGGCGCCGAGGCCCTCCTGCCGGCCCTGGAGACCTCGCTGGCCGACGCGCGGGCTTTCCTCGGCGGCCTCGACGAGGAGACCGCGGCCGCTCCCTGGCGTCTCTCCGCCGGTGAGCGGGAGGTGTTCACCGTGCCACGGGTTGAGGTCGTGCGCACCCTCATGCTCAACCACTGGTATCACCATCGCGGCCAGCTCTGCACCTACCTGCGCTTCCTCGACGTTCCGGTGCCGGCGGTCTACGGGCGGAGCGCCGACGAGAGCCCCTTCGAGACGACTGCCTGAGCGGTCCCTCGAAGTCAGCGGACGCTGCTCACCATGACCGGAGTCTCGCGATAGAGCTCCGGGTAGACCCGCTTCAGGGCATCGATCTTGGGGAGATCGTTCCGCACGATGTAGGGGTGGTTGGGGTTGTGGATGAGGAAGTCCTGGTGGTAGTCCTCCGCCGGATAGAAACCTTTCAGGGGCTCGATCCTGGTGACGATGGGCCCCTTGAAGACCTTACCCTTGGTGAGCTGCTCCACGTAGGCCTTGGCGATGCGCTCCTGGGCCGGGGTCTTGAAGAAGATCTCCGAGCGGTAGCTGGGGCCGGAGTCCGGACCCTGGCGGTTGAGCTCCGTGGGGTCGTGGGCGACGGCGAAGTAGAGGCGTAGTAGCTGCCCGTAGGAGATCCGCTTGGGATCGTAGGTGATCTCCACCGACTCGGCGTGGCCCGTCCTCTCGGTGCCCACCATCTCGTAGTGGGCGGTCTCCTTGCTGCCTCCCGCATAGCCGGCGACGACCTTCGTCACCCCTTGTACGTGCTCGAACATGCCCTGGAGTCCCCAGAAGCACCCCCCGGCGAGCACCGCGGTCTGCAGCCCGGTCGCCTCGGCGGCGGGCGTATCGACCGCCGGAGCGGGGATCACGGTATTGATCGCGTCGGCCCCCACCTGGCAGGCCCATCCGCAAGCCGCAAGCGCCAGGGCCGCGGCGGTGGTCTTGATCTTGGTGTGCATCGCAGTCTCCCTCTGAAGGTCGTGGCAGGCGCCGAGTGCGCCTCCGCAACTTTATACGCTTCCCGCGGGAGCGGCGGATTCGGAGCGCCTGGGACCCGAGAAACGCCGGATGAAACGGATTCCGCATTTCTCCGTACTAACTGAGGCGACCTCCTTCGGAGGCGGCTGGGAGACGGCATCCATGGGCAGCTTCAAGCTCGAGTCCGACCTGGACGAGGCGATCTCGGGATCGACCTCGACCGACGATCCCAACGCCACCATCCCCTACCTGAGCGTGCGGAAGGCGGCCGGCGAGGCGGCCGCGGGCCTGGCGGACGGGACGGGCACAGCCGAGAGCACGCTCCACCGCTACCGGATCCTCGGTCCCCTCGGCGAGGGCGGCATGGGGATCGTCTACCGCGCCGAGGACACCCGGCTGAGGCGCAGCGTCGCCGTCAAAACCGTCCCGGCCGAGCTGATCGCCAACGGCCAGGCCAAGGAGCGATTCCTGAACGAGGCGCGAGCGGCCTCGGCACTGGACCATCCCAACGTCTGCACGGTCTACGAGATCGAGGAGACGGGCGCGGGGCAGCTCTACCTCACCATGCCCTGCTACGACGGCGAGACGTTGAGGAGCCGCCTCGCGCGCGGCCCCCTGCCGATTGCGGAGGCCGTCCACATCGCCCGGCAGGTGGCCCGCGGCCTGGCCAAGGCTCACCAACTGGGGATCGTCCACTGCGACCTCAAGCCTGCGAACCTCATGCTCACCGGCGACGGCATCGTCAAGATCCTCGACTTCGGCATCGCCCGGCTCTCCGGGCAGGCGCCTCGCGTCCGGGCCGGACCGAGCGGCACCCCGCGGTACCGGTCGCCCGAGCAGGTGCGGGGCGACCAGGTCGACGCCGCGAGCGACGTCTGGTCGCTGGGCATCGTCCTCCACGAGATGGTGACCGGCCGGACGCCCCGGCGCGACGAGCACGGGGAGGCCCTGTTCCGGGAGGAGCCGGGACCGATCACCCGGCTGCTGCCGGAGGCACCGCCGGAGCTCGACGGCATCCTCTCGCGCATGCTCGCTCATCGTCCGGCCGACCGCTACCCGCACGCGGCCGCCCTGCTCGCCGACCTCGACCGCCTGGAAGGCCGGCTCAGCGGAGCCACGCCGGAGCATCGCGCGGCTCGCCGGCGGCAGAGACTCCTGGCCGCCGGCTTCGGGATGCTGGCGGTGGGCCTGATCTTTGGCGGCTCTTTCGTCGTCAGAAAAAACGGCTCCTTCTCAGGGACGACCCTCTCCCAGATCACCGACTTTCCAGGCAGGACGACCTACCCCAGCCTCTCTCCCGATGGCAGCGCCGTCCTCTATGTCCGCTCCGTCGGCGGCAGGAGCCATATCTTTTCGCAACCCCCCCTCCGCGGCGCCGACGCCGTCGACCTGTCCGCCGATTCGCCGGCCGACGACACGCAGCCGAGCTTCTCCCCGGATGGCCGGCAGATCGCCTTTCGTTCGGAGCGGGACGGCGGCGGCATCTTCCTCATGCCTGCCCGGGGCGGCGCCGTGCGCCGCCTGACCGACTTCGGCTTCAACCCGGCCTGGTCGCCCGACGGCAAAGAGATCGCCTGCGGCACGGCCAGCATCGTGAGCCCGCAGATCCGGAGGACGGGCAGCGAGATCTTCCGCGTCGACGTCGCGACCGGCGCGCGGCGGCGGATCACCGGCGGCGATGCCGCGCAGCCGAGCTGGTCGCCTCACGGCCGGAGGATCGCCTACTGGGGGCTTCTGCCCCAGACGGGCCAGCGGCTGATCTGGACCGTGCCCGCCAGCGGCGGCGAGGCGGTCCCGGTCGTCGACGACCGGTTCCTCAACTGGGACCCGGTCTGGTCGCCCGACGGGCGCGCGCTCTACTTCGCGAGCAACCGGAGCGGCATCATGAACCTCTGGCGGGTGCCGATCGACGAGGACTCGGGCCGGGTGCGGGGAAAGCCGGAGCCGGTGACGACCCTGCAACAGGAGGGCATGTTGCCGAGCCTTTCGCGCGACGGGCGGCAGCTCGTCTATGCCAGCGACGATTCCAAGGCGACGCTCGAGAAGGTCGCCTTCGACCCGGCGGCCGGCGAGATCCTGGGCCCCCCCTCCGTCATCCTCCAGACCTCCGGCGCGATCATCGCGTTCGCCGCTTCACCGGACGGCCATTGGCTCGTCTACCAGCTCCTGACGCCGCGAGAAGACCTCTTCGTCGTTCACCCCGATGGCAGCGGCTGGCGGCGGCTCATCGGCGACGAGCACAAGAACCGTCTGCCCGAGTTCTCGCCCGACAGCTCGCGCATCGCTTTCTATTCGAACCGCGGCGGCAAGTACGAAATCTGGACGATCGGCGTCGACGGCCGCGGGCTGACGCAGGAGACGAGCCTGGCGGGAAAATTCGTCAGCACACCGCTCTGGTCGCCTGCCGGCAAGAAGCTCGCTTGCGAGGTCGCGGGCAGCGAGGCCCTGATCGACCTCACGAAGCCGCTCGCGCAGCGCGTCCCCGAGCCCCTTCCTCCTCCCGCCAAGGGAACCGGCTTCATCGCCTACTCCTGGTCGGCCGATAGCAGGTGGCTGGCGGGCGCCAGCCAGCGGCAGGACGGCTCGCACGAGCCAGGGCTCCTGCTCTATTCGCTGGCGGATAAAAGATACCTGCGGTTGACGAACCGTGGAGACATTCCCCTCTGGTTGCACGACAGCCGCCGGCTTCTCTATTCCGAGGGTTACAGCCTTTTACAATTAGACGTAAAGACCGGAAGGTCGCGGCTGATTCTCTCCTCTCAGTCCGGCTCGACCTATAAAGACGTCAGCTTGAGCCCTGATGACCGGACCCTGTACCTTGCCAGGGTCGTCGACGAGGGGCAGATCTGGCTGCTCAAGCTGAGGTGAGGAGCGGGCAGACCCTTTAACAACCGCCGCCCTTTGTCACGCCGCAGATAGCGCTCAGGCTGCAGTCGGTCGGCGGTATGGTTCCTCCTGCGACCTTGAGGCGGTCCTCGTCGAGCTGCCTCAGCGTCTCCTGAATGAGTTGGAGCTTCCTGGCTCTGGGCTTCTGGCTCTCTTTTTTCATCCCGTGCCTCTCTTTCCGGTCTGGCTTCGCAACGCTTTCGACGCGGTCCCTTTATACTACTTCTGCGCGTTCCGGGAAATCGGCAGCCGCCGGGTCGGGCGGGCCAGTATGCGAAGAGACCGCGAAGAGACCGCGCAGAGACCTTTTCTGCCGCCTTCACGGCATCGGCGGCTCTGTAGAGGCGCAACCCGGCGGTCGCGCGGGAGCCCGATCGAGGGACGAGCCCTGTGGAGAGCGGGCTCTCCACAGGGCTCGAAGGTAGAGCGCGGCCTGCGATGGCAGCTCATTTGCAGCCAATCACATCTCCCCGCTCCCCACCTCCCTATGCGCAGAGGGGGTTCGTGCCGCCATAACAGACGGACACATCCGAGGTCATGCTGGTGCACGTGTGGGTGTTCGCTGAAGCTCCGGCCGCCCTGGCGATCAGGCTCGGATCCAACGCCGTGAGCGTCTCGCGCGAGAGGACGAGCTTTTTCCCGGATCCCATCTTTTTCATCGAGCTACTCCTTTTGACGAAACCCTATCGCCAATACGGCAATAGAGAGTGATCCCTTGAGCGCGGGGGACGGACCTGCGATCCGTCCCTGCTGCTACTAACGGGCGCTGCCGGGAAATTGGCGGGGTGGCGTTGCAGGCGCAGAGCTCACGCCTCTTACGTCTTGGCGACCTGATTCCTCTGCCAACTATTAACGGGCGAATTCGGGAAATTGGCGGATGAGCTCGCCGGCAGCGGCAAAATTCGGAATTATCCTGTTGCATGGCTTGTTGCCGGCTACCATGGCCAGAGCTTCTTCCACCCGCTTCCGTCCGAGCGCGATGCCGTCCGTCTTTACCGCCTTCGTCCGCAGTCAACAGGGAGCGGAGACGCCGAACGCGGATTTCCTCCACGCGGCCTGGAACGGCTTGCAGGCGGCGCTGGGGGGTGAGCTGAAGCGGCGTGGCCTGTGGAACAGCCCGCCCTGCTATCTCGGGGTCTACGGCCACGAGCGCTGGGATGCCGAGGAGACGGTGGGAGATCCCATGTCGCATGCCTGGTGCCAGACCCGGCCTGCACAGAGCGCGTTGGAAGAGCTGGTCACCGACTGCTGGGCCTTCATCTTTTCGGATCGGATGCGGGGCCTCAAGCAGCAGCTCATGGAGAAGGAGAACATCGACGGCCTCGTCCTGCGCAACGTCAAGAACTTTCTGCATGAGCGCCAGCGGGAGCACGATCCCGTCGGTTTCCTCGTCTTCGAGCGGCTGAAGGGCGCGCTGGCGGATGCTGTCTCGCGCCAGGCCCTCTACGTCCTGGGAGGCGACCCGAGAATCCGCAACAATACCGTTTTGGGCTTCGCGCCCGCCGCCGAGCTCCGGCTGCCCGCGCTCGAGCTGGGGCCGATCGTGGTGCGATGGAACGACGAGCTGCTGCCCGGTCTCGTCACGGCCCGGGGCCATCGGGAGGCGGCGCTCCTGGAGCGTCTGGAGCAGCTCCTCCTGGAGCTGCCGCGGCATGGCATCCACTGCTTCCGGTTCAAGGACCTGGTCGATCCGTTGAAGAGCGACGCGCGGCAGCGCTGGGCGGCTTTCCTGGCGCGCGAAGACTCGGCCGGCACGGTCGAGTGCGCGCCGGATCAGATCCAGGTGCTCCGGCACGTGCTGCCGGAGTGCGCGGTCGAATCGCGACAGAGCTTCGAGCACCTGACCCGTTGCGTGTCCGCGTCGGTCGGCCGCCTGGAAGTCGATCCCCGCACCCGCGGCTACCTTGCGGCGCTCTGGGGGTATCTGCAGCACCGGAACGGGGAGAGCCATCCGCAAGGAGCCAGCGGCGGCGAGCTCGCCGACGACGAGACCGAAGACGGTCTGCCCTCCCACCGCCAGCTCAGCCAGCGTTTACAGATTCCGAGAGAACGCATCCCAACGCTTTTCACGACCTTGAAGCAACTCGTCACGCGGTGCCGCCTCGCGGGCAGGGCGCAGCTCGTGTCGAGGTCGTAGCTTACCCGCCATTTCCCGGATTCGCTCGTTAGTAGCAGGCAGGAGCAGTCTGGCATTCCTGGGCCACGCCCAGGGAGCCAGCACCAGACTGGCGAGTATTTATCCCAGGAAGGAGAGGTCATGTCCAAGCTCAGCCGGAGCGCAGTGGTTCTCGGAGCTTTGTCATCTCTTGCCATGGCCGGCGCCGCGTCGGCCGCCGGAAAGGCGCCGATCGCAATCGTTCCCACGGCTCAGAACACGAAGACGGCCGCCCCTCGGCAGGGCGAGCTGTCGCGCCGCGGCACCAAGTCCGTGGTGACGGGCAATCGGATCGATTATCATAACGGCGCCATCCTGGCCAATCAAGTGAACGTCTATTTCATCTGGTACGGCAACTGGAGCGGCAACACCGCCACCAGCATCGTGCCGCAATTCGTGAGAGATCTGAACCGGTCGCTCTACTACAACACCAATACCACCTACTCGCAGATGGAGATCGCCTACGACGCCACCGGCCACGTGATCGATCCGTACCAGGACCATGTGGCCAACAGCCTGGCTTTCGGCGGCCAGGTGTTCGACGCTTATTCGTTCGGTGCTTCGCTCGACAGGTCAGGGGTACAGAACGTCGTGAACCGTGCCCTCTCAACCGGCCTGCCCGTGGACGGGAATGGCATCTACCTGGTGTTGACGTCCGCGGACGTCAACGTGACGGATGGGAGCGACTCCTTTTGCACGAACTTCTGCGGCTACCACTCGTACGTCAGGCTCCATAGCGCCGACGTCAAGTACGGGTTCATCGGCAATCCCGACCGGTGCGGCGGTACGTGCACTTCGAACAGCCCGCCTCTGCGCTCCGGGCCGAATGGAAATCCGGGAGCGGATGGCATGGTCAACGTCCTGGCGCACGAAATCAATGAGACCGTCACCGACCCCTACATCAATGCCTGGTTTCGTGGCAACACCACCGGAGAGGTCGGAGACCTCTGCGCCTGGAACTTCGGTCCAGGGCCCTTCGGGCCCAATCCCAATGCGCCCTTCAACGTGACGCTCAACGGACGGCATTACCTGATCCAGACCAATTACGTGAACTCGGGCGGCGGCTTCTGTGGACTTTCCTTCGCCACCCCGTCCGGGACTCCTGCCACGTCGACGCTCGCCGTAACCGGAGTGATCGGGTGCGATTCGGGCGGCGGCGGTTGCGAGGACGGCCAGATCCAGGTTCAAGTGACGGACGGCAGCACCAGTATTACGAAGACCGTCTTCTATGACGGGTTTGGCAGTTTCGGGCCGGCCGATGCTCAGGGCGTGGCCAATGCCATCGCCAGCGCTTTCAACAGTGACCCCGGCTCGCCGGTGACCGCCGCCGTGACCCCGCAGGGGCCGACCATCGCCGTTACCGCGGACCCCGATTGGTGGATTACCTTGACGACGAAGCAGAATGGCGCGGCGGTGAATCACCGCTATGTGTACTACGTAACGATCACGCCGTTCAGCAGCCCCTTCCAGAACACGACTCTGGCGATCACCCCTACGCCCGGTGTCCTCAGCGGCGGCAGCGATTCGTGCTGCAGTCAGTAGACGCGGTTGGATATCAAGGAGAGCTCTCATGTCTGCTCCAACGAAAAGCAAGCTTCTTTCCCTCCTCTTGGCATCGCTCCTGCCCACCTGCCTGGCAGGGCAGACTCTGAACCATGGCTCTCTCGACAAGGTGGAAAAATTCATCCAGCCGCCTTGCTGCGATCCACCTTCGGACCCTCCTCCTCCCCCGTCACCCCCACCGCCACCGCCGCCCGACCCTGCGATCGGCGGGCCCGAAGAGTTCAACGCCGCGCTCTACGTCAACATTTATCCGGATCTGATGAACGTCTACGGGAGCAACCTCTCGGCGGCGACGACTCACTGGAAGAACTGGGGTCTTCCGGCCGGCCGGCGGGCCAGCCCGATCTTCGACCCTCAATACTACCTGCAGCACAATTCGGACATTCAGTCAGCCTGTGGGTCCGGCGGTTACGTGTGTGCCATGCAACACTTCATGAATCAGGGCCTGCCCAACGAGGGGCGGCGGGGGAGCCTCGAATTCGACGTCAGATACTACCTGTCTCACAACTCGGACCTGTCGGCGGCGTTCGGCCCCTCCGGCTATCTCGCGGCGGCCGACCACTTCATCAACCAGGGCCTGCCCAACGAAGGGCGGACGGGCAGCGCCGATTTTGACATCAAGAACTACGTCAACACGTACCCGGACGTGAAGGCCGCTTACGGCGCGACGGCGTACAACCAGGCCTTCATCCAGTGGCTGCGGCGGGGCGTGTCGCTCGGCCGCAGCGCTCCCGCCGGCCCCTTGCCGGCGCTCCTCCCGCTCGCCGAGTGCAATCCCAACGTCGCGAAACCCGCGGGGTTCAATCGGATCTTCGTCAACAACGGCCCCGGTGGGCCGGGCACTCCGGGCGACACCTACGACGGCAGCACGATCGTCCAGAACGGCGTCACCGTGTATCAGCTCGACAACCTCCTGCGCGACATCTCGGAGGGGCGCAGCCTCAAGTATGGGCGTACCAATCTGATCGTCTGCCTGGGTCCGGGAGTCTTTCAAACCGAAGGGGACTACGACTACCTGATCAACGTGCCTCATCAGCGGGCCCGGGGATTCACCGTGGGCCAGAGCTGGCACGTCCATGGGGCGGGCGTGGGCTCGACGACTCTGCAACTGGCCTCCTTCTTCCTGCCCACCGTCGTGGCCGTCACCGGTCAGGTCGGGTGTGATTCCGGCGGCGGCTGCGAGTCGGGCACGATTCAGATGACCGTCAACGGTCTCACCGAAACGATTGTTTATGATGGGACCGGCGCCAACGGCCCGGGCAGCGTGCAGGGGATCGCCAATGCGCTGGCCAGCGCCTTCAGCGGCGATTCACGTTCGGGGGTCGCCGCCCAGGTCACCCAAGGCCCGGTGTTGCCCGCCGGCAGCGGGGATGACTGGCTGATCCGCTTCGTCACCAAGGGGACGGATCTCGACGTGAACTACCTCGTCTCGACGTCGGTCCAGCCTTTCGGCTCCGGTTTGCCGGCCACGACGCTGGCTTTCAATCAGCAACTTTCGGCGACCCCCAGCGATCCTCCCGGGGCGTCGAACGTGGTGATCAGCACCAACGCCGATTCGGCTTCGGGGATCGAGGTCTCCGACCTGACGATCGACGACAATTTCCAGTCTCTGATCCAAGGCGCGCCCGCCCAGGCTCCGCTCAACCTGGAAGCCATTCACCTGCGGTCCGACCAGGGCGGGCACTACATCCATCGCGTGAACGTCGTCAACGCCATCGGCCGGAGAAGCGAAGCCTTCCCGGTCTCGATCGGTTCCGTGGCCTACAACAATCCCGGCTCCTCTCATGCCAATCCCAGCTCGCCACCTTCCCAGGACAACACCATCGAATATGTAACCATGAGCAACTGGGGAGGCGGCGCCTGCACAGCCATCACCCTGGTGTTCGCCACCGGCACGGCCCGGTTCAACGTGGTGAACGGCTACCAGATCGCCTATGGCGGGTGGGAGATGCCGTCGGTGCCACAGCCGGCGCCGCAGGCCGCGAAGGTGGCGTCCTTCTCTGACAACTTCGCCATCAACACGGATTACGGCTTCAACGTCGACAGCGAGTACAACAACGGGACCTACCTCTACTTCAACCAGATCATCCATCCCGGGCGGTTCGGGATCGTGATCGGCGGCAGCACCCGCTTCACGGGATTCACGCTCCTGTACAACACGATCGAGATCAACCGGAATCCGGTCGTGGGGATCGTCTTCCAGGGGAGCGTCACCAATACCCTGGTGGCGCGGAACGACCTCATCGGGGACCAGGGCACGCCGGCGGGTGGCACCGGCATCCTGATCAAGAACGGGAACAACGCGAGCAACACCTACCAGTTCAACCAGATCTTCAGCGCCCTCAACATGTCGCCGGTGAGCCTGTTTACCCAGAGCTGCATCTTCGGCAACTGGAACGAAGTCGGCACGCAACGAACGGATTTCCCGAACAACGTGACGTCTCCCTGCGTCTCCGGGATCTGAAAACGGCTCGGGGCTTCACGGCGGCAGCACCATCCGGCGGAAGCGCTCGGCGAGCGCTTTCGCCGGGTGGTTGGTGAGCTGGCGTGGACGGCACGAATCCGGCGATAGCCACCTGCTCCTCACAGGCTCAAGGGTGGCTCACTCTGCCTTCCCAGAAGGCGGGGTTTTCGAGTAGAGCGCCTCGCGGTGCGCCGTGCCTTCGCGGAGGAGGTGGAGGCGGCCGGCGGCGGCGAGGCGGCGGAGGGTGACGGAGACGGCGCGGCCGTCGACGGGGGCGCTCAGCTTCGCGCCGTAGAGCCGGTTGACCTCCTCAGCGATCTGCGACGGGCCGAAGGTCTCCTCCGGCCGCTGGCTGTCCACGACGCGGGTCACCAGAAGCCCAACCGGGCGCCGGCTCCAGGCCGGAACGTCCGGTGAGGGAGCGGCCGGCGCCGTGGCGGTACGGTGCCGCTCCACGAGCTCGCCGGCCGCGGCGGCCGCGGACTCGAAGGCCTGGAACCGCTCCAGCGCGGTCTGCAGCTCGGCCGCGTGGAACGCCCTCTTCTCCCGGTGGAGCGCCTCGTGGCCGGCATGAAGCTCTTCCTGCTCGCGGTGAAAGGCGATCTGGCTCTGCAGCTCGGCCAACATCTGCGGAATCGAAAGGCTCGCTCGCATGGAAGGCTCTCCGTCGGCTGTCTTTGCGTCAACGAATCCAGCTTCGCGACAATACCGTGTCCCGCCTCCTCTTGTCGAGGTCCAGCCAGAATCCGCTCCCGGTATCGCGGCATCGCCCTGAAGGATCGAATGGCATCGCGGCAGAAGCCGCGTCTCCGGCCAAGAATGCTGCGCTGTCGGCGTCTTCGCCGCGAACAGAGGAGATGTCGCGGCGCCGCCCTCGATAGGGCAGTGTCTGGAGCTTGGCTGCCGCGGCTTGGCTCGATGCCGCGGCGGCGACGCGTAATTCGCGGCGTATCATGGACTTCTGCCGCGTTTTCTGGTCCCGTCTCGTGATGCGGCTCGCCGCCGCACATTGAAGGGGGATCTGCCGCACAATGTCCATCTATCGCGGCATCGCTCCGTGCAATGCGGCATTGCGCCCATCGATGATTGAATCCGCTCGCTGCGGCAGGGGCGGCAGGGCCTTCGCAGGTTGCGGTGCTGGATTCTTGGCTCGCCTGATTCTACTATTCCTCCAGGCGTCCAGACACAGGAGATGAAACATGAAGACGAATCGGATCTGGTGGACAGTGATTTGCGCACTGCTGGCTCTTGCGGGGCAGGGCGCAGCCCAGGGATTGGGTGACGGCCGGGGCATCGACCACGTCGCTTCCCTCGTACGGCTCGAAAACTTCGACGCCGCGGCAAGCGTCCTGACCGACCAGCTCGGGTTCTCGGTCACGCCAGCCTTGCTCTCCCCTGTGGGAGCCAAGAACCGGCTGATCTGGTTCAGCGACCTTTCGTACCTGGAGGTTGACACGTTCACGGAGCGCAACGACTTCACCGCGCCGTTCGTGGACTTCCTGGACCACCACGAGGGCGCCAAGTTCTACGGCACCGAGGTGGTCGACGCCGCGCAGGCCATCACCTTCCTGACCGGCGCCGGCTATCCCAACGTCGGCCCGATCCCCGCGCCGCCCCTCACCATCGAGTCGACCGGCCAGGTCTTCGGGCTCACCCCGCTCTGGAATTCGATCATTCTCACGGCCCGGGTCGCTCCCGACAACTCGAACTTCTTCCTGGATTACGACGAGGCCCAGGTGAGCCAGATGTTCGTCGATTTCCCGGCTCTGGCCCCCCGGCCGCACGCCAACACGGCGCAGAAGATCGACACCCTCTGGCTGGTGGTGTCGGACCTGGATGCCGCCATCGACTTCTACGAGGGCCTCGGCCTCGAGGTGGGCTCGAAGCACAAGAAGATCCAGTACCTGGGCGGGCGCGGCGCGGAGGTGCGGTACAAGAACGCCACCCTCGCGCTGCTGGAGCCGGACGGCCCCGGTGTGGTCGCCGACTTCGCGGCGGATCGCGGCGAAGGGATCCTGGGGGTGAGCCTCAAGGCCGGCAATCTCCACACCGCCCTCTCCCTCGTCAATCGCAACACCGGTCTGAACCTGCGGAGCTTCAAGTACAAGGGCCGGGACCGGTTCCTCATTCCGGCGTCCCTGACCCACGGATTTCTGATCGAGATGGTCGAGTAGCAGTCGGGTCGTAAGGGTGTCGATCACCCCCGCCGGTGCAGCAGGATCTTTACGAACGACCGGCTGCGCAGCTCCTTCAGCTCCAGCCCCGACCTCTCCAGGGCCTCCTCTTCCGTGATCGCGCCGCAGTTCACGGCCCGCAGGAAGTAGTTGAGGAGGCCCTGGCCCGTGGCGGCGTCGTCGAAGACCTCGCCGACCAAGGTGGCCTGGGCCGCTTTCTGAACGAAGTTGCGGAGACGGTCCGAGGCGGCGTCGAGACCCTCCAGGAAGAAAGAGTAGAGGGCGGCGTAGCGGGTGACGAGCTGCGCCGGGTGGAGGTCCCAGCCCTGATAGAAGCCGCCGGCGAGGGAGTGCCGGACGTGCGACGCGTGGAGGCTCCAGGCGCGATGGACGACGGCGCGGTTCTCCTCGATCTGAGCTGCCGTGAGCTGGGGCCCGCGGTGCGGCGGAACCGGCAGGACGTTGGTGGCGCCGTCCGACAGCCAGAGGCCCGTTCCAGCGTAGGCGACCTGCATCATGTGCTTGGCGAAGTCACAGACCGGATGGGTCATCGACTGGTGCTCCGCCGTGACGTTGCAGGCCGCCGTGTAGTCGTAGGTGCCGAAGTGGGCAGCCACGCACCGGCCCCGCGCCGCGGCGGCCAGGAGCGGCAGGTTGGAGCTCCCCCGCTCGTTGAGGATGGACTGCGGGGTCTCGATCATGACCTCCAGCCGGAGGGAGCCGATTTCGAGGCCCAGCGCCGGCTCCAGGCGGTCGAAGAGATCGGCCAGCGCGGCGACCTGCTCGGGGATCGTGACCTTGGGGAGGGTGACGACGAAGTTTTCCGGCAGCCGGCCGCCCGTCTCCTGGATCAACGTCGTCAGGAAGAGGTCGAGCGTGCGCAGGGACCGCTCCCGCAGCTCCTCGGTGAAGGGCTTGATGCGGAGGCCGATGAACGCGGGGAGAGAACTGGCGGCCAGTCCGGCCGCCATCTCGCGGGCGGCGGACGCGGCGTGGCCGTCCTCCTCCGCGTCGGGGCGGCTGCCGTAGCCATCCTCGAAGTCGGCGCGGAAGTCCTCGACCGGCTCGCGGCGGAGCCTCCCGGCAACACGGGCGTGAATCGCCGGCGCCAGGTCAGCCCGCAGCCCGATCGCCGCCGCGAGATCCGCGGGAGTGGGGGCGTACTCCTCGAAGGCGCGCAGGGCGAGCGATCCCAGCCGCGAGGCGATGTCGGACTTGAAGAGATGCGCGCCGCCGTAGACGGTGTGGACCGGCTGGCGTCGCCCGGATTCGCCGGGCTGGCGACGCAGGAAGGCGAGGTTGGCGCCGCGCAGGCGCTCGAAGACGTCGCGGACCGCGTCGTCGGGAAGGGAGGTCGGCATCGGTCTCTCTCCTCGGGTCAGGCCATCCCCAGCACCAACCGGCGCACCACCCGCTCCAGGGCGAAGCGGCGGTAGTCCGCGGTCGAGCGGACGTCGTCGATGGGCGTCACCTCGCGTGCCGCCTCGCGGCCTGCGAGATCGGCCGCCGCGGGTCCCGGAGGCAGACCGCGGACGGCTTCCTCGGCGCCGCGCAGGCGGACCGGCGTCGCGGCGACACTGCCGGCGGCGAGGCGCAGCTCGGCGATACGCCCCCCGGCGACGCGGCCGGCCAGGGCCACCACCACCTTGCTGATCGCCTGCGCCTCCCGGGTCCCCACTTTGCGGAAGGTCTGGACGGAGCCCTGCGGCAAATAGGGGAGGCGGACCCGGGCGACGATCTCTCCCGGTCGGAGGGCCGTCCTGCGATAGCCGGTGTGGAAGGCGGTGTAGGGGATCTCGCGCAGGCCGCCGGCCCCGGCCGCAACCACGATTGCCTCCAGGGCGAGGAGCACGGGGAGGGAGTCGCCGGCCGGACTGGCGTTGGCCATGTTCCCCCCCAGCGTCGCCCGGTTCTGGATCTGCCAGCCGCCCACGAGAGAAGCGGCGGCGGCGAGAGCGGGGAAGGCGGCGCGCACGGCGGCCGAGCGGCGGATCTCGCTGAAGGAGGTGGTGGCGCCGATCTCCAGGCCCCCCTCGACCTCTTGGATGCCCCGCAGCTCGGGGACGCCGAGGAGGTCGATCACGCGGTCCATCCCGTGAAGGGCCTCGGGGCCGCGCACCATGAGGTCGGTGCAGCCGGCGGTGGGGACGAGCGCGGGATCGTCCTCCAGGCTCTGGAGGGCCTCGTCGAGCGAGCGCGGCCGGAGGGCGATCAAGATCGTCCTCCAGGGGGCTCCCGGCAGAGCGCCCGCAGGATCCCCTCGTACCCCGTGCAGCGGCAGAGATTGCCGGCCAGCGCCTGCCGCACCTCCTCGCGGCTGGGCGTGGGATTGCGTTCGAGGAGCGCCCAGGCGGTGACCACGATCCCCGGCGTGCATGCGCCGCACTGGACGCCGCCGGTCGCCACGAAGCGCTCCAGGAACTCGCGCGCCGGGCCTTGGGCGATGCCCTCGACGGTCTCGATCCGCCGCCCCTCGCACTGGAGCAGCGGCACCAGGCAGGAGAGGACGGGCTCGCCGTCCATCAGCACCGTGCAGGCGCCGCACTCCCCTTCGCCGCACCCCTCCTTGGTGCCGGTCAGGCCCAGCCGCTCGCGCAGCACGTCGAGCAGGCGCTCCATGGGATGGCCGTCGACGTCGGCCGGCCGGTCGTTGACGGAGAAGGAGACTTTCATGGCGCACCCTTCCTGTTGAGGCTCTTCATCAGCCTCTCCGGAGTCGCGGGAATCTCGTCCACCGGGCAGCCCAGCGCGTTCTCGATCGCCTGGGCGGCCGCCGGCGCGCCGCCGTCCATGGGCAGCTCGCCGACCCCCTTGGCGCCGAAGGGGCCACCCTCCCAGGGCCGCTCCAGCAGGTGGACGTCGATCCGCGGGCAGTCCTTGATGGTGGGGATGATGTAGGTCGCGAGGCGGTCGTTCAGGTAGCGGCCGTCCTGGAGCTTGACCTCTTCCAGCAGCGCCCAGCCGAGGGCCTGGAGGGTGCCGCCCTCGATCTGCCCGGCGCAGAGCGTCCTGTGGATGGCCCGCCCCACCTCGCAGACGGCGGTCGCCTGGAGGGGCCGCACGGCCAGGGTGTCGGGATCGACCTCCACCTCGACGACGTCCGCGCCCCAGGCGTAGGTGGGATAGGCCGCGCCGCGATAGGTCGACTCGTCGAAGGCCTGATCCGCGGGCGGCTCGTGGCGGAGGGTGACCTCCACCGGACCGGCCTCCCGCCGGTACCGCCGCGCGGCCTCGCGGAAGCTCTCGCCGGGAGCCGCCCTGGCCAGCACCCGGTCGCGCAGCTCGGAGACGGTCCGCGCGATCAGCGCACCCACGATCATGGTCGTGCGCGAGGCGACCGTGGGGCCGGAGTCGGGGACGTCGCCGGTGTCCGGTGGAGCGAAGGCGAGGTCCTCGGGGTCGATCCCCGCCGCCGCGGCCGCGATCTGGGGGAAGACCGCCACGCACCCCTGGCCCATGTCGGTCATGGCGGTGAGCACCTCGATGCGGCCGTCCTCCAGGAGGCGGGCGGTGACCGGCGACTTCATCTTCCGCTCGCCGTTTCCCGTGAAACCCGCGCCGTGGAAGTAGAGGGCGAGGCCGATCCCGCGCCGTGGCTCGCCGTCGGCCGTCCTCTCACGGGCCGCCTCCAAAGCGCGCCACCTGGCGCGGAAACCGGTGCGCCTCTCCGCCTCCTCCAGGCAGAGGCGGGCCGAGGTGGTCGCGTCCAGCACCTGGCCGGTGGGCAGACGGTCGCCCGGCGCGACGACGTTGCGGGCGCGGATCTCGTAGGGATCGAGCCCCAGGGCGCGGCCGATCCGGTCCATCTGGCGCTCGACGGCGAATTCGACCTGGGGAGCGCCGAAGCCGCGGAAGGCGCTGTTCGGCGCCGTGTGGGTGCGCAGCACCTTGCCCTGGAGGCGCACGCTCGGCCAGCGGTAGGGGCCGAAGGCGTGGAGCAGGGCGCGCGACAGCACCACGGGCGACAGGGTCTTGTAGGCGCCGCCGTCGAGGAGGACCTCGGCGTCGAGGGCGAGCAGCCGGCCGTCGCGGTCGACCCCGGTCCGGTGGCGGATCACCGCCGGGTGGCGCTTGGAGGTGCCGACGATGTCCTCGTGCCGGTCGTAGACCATCTTCACCGGCCGCTCGCAGGCGCGGGCGAGCAGAGCGGCATGGAGGGCGAGGGCGCTCGGGAAGTCCTCCTTGCCGCCGAAGCCGCCGCCCACCACCGAGGCCCGCACCCGCACCCTGTCCTCCGGCAGCCCGAGGCCGTGGACCAGGGCCCTGTGGACGTAGTAGGGGCACTGCATGGAGCCCGTCACGAGGACACCGGGCACGCCGCCGTCGTCCGCGAGCTCGGCGATCATCCCCTGGCACTCGATGTAGATGTGCTCCTGATGGCCGGTGCGATACTCCCCCTCGATCACGTGGTCCGCCCCGGCGAGCGACTCCTCCACGTCTCCGCTCTCCAGGCGCAGCTCGTAGAGCGGCGGCAGCGCCGCCGCCTCTGCGAGCGTGAGGACGGGCGCGAGCGGCTCGTACTCGACCGTCACGGCGGCCAGCGCCTGCCGGGCCGCCAGGCGCGTGGGCGCCGCCACCAGCGCCACGGGCTCGCCGACGTGGAGGACGAAGCCCTCGGCGAGGATGGGCCAGCCGTCGTCCAGGAGCTGCACGCCGTTCGGGCCGGGGAGATCGGCGGCGGTGACGCAGACGGCGCCGGCCGGGGCCGCGTCTGGATCGAAGCGGATGGAGCGGATGCGCGCGTGAGGGTGCGGGCTGCGCAGCGTGGCCCCGTGCCACATTCCGGGCAGGGAGAGGTCGTCCACGTAGCGCGCCGACCCCGAGACCTTGGCGAAGCCGTCCGGGCGCGGCGGGCTCTCTCCGATGCCGTTCATGGACCCCGGAGTCTGGAACAAGGCCGGGCCGGGCGCAATAGCTTCGTGAAGGAGGTAGAATCCGCCGGATCGATTCGGTCGAGGATTTCTCCGAGAGAGGCACGCACGCATGAAGCCCGCCCCGTTCGAATATCAGGCGCCCGCGTCGCTGGACGCCGCGCTGGACCTCCTGGCCCACCATGCCGGAGATATCGGTGAGGCCAAGGTGCTGGCCGGGGGCCAGAGCCTGATCCCGGTGATGAACTTCCGCCTCGCGGAGCCGGCCCTGCTCGTCGACATCAACAAATTGACGGAGCTCGACTTCATCCACCGCGGCGAAGACGGGGGCTTGAGGATCGGCGGTCTTACCCGCCAGCGCCGGCTGGAGCGGGACCCTCTCGTCGCCGAGGTCGCGCCGCTGCTCCACGAGACGATGCCCTTCATCGCCCACCCCCAGATCCGCAACCGGGGGACGCTCGGCGGGAGCCTGGCGCACGCCGATCCGGCCGCCGAGCTGCCGGCCATCGCCGTGGCCCTGCGCGCCCGCCTCCGGCTGCGCAAGGCCGGCGGCGAGCGCTGGGTGGACGCCGCCGATTTCTTCCGCGGCCTCTTCACCACCCTGCTCGAGCCGGACGAGATGCTGGTCGAGGTCGCGATCCCGCCCCTGCCTCCCCGTACCGGCTGGGCCTTCCTGGAGATCGCCCGCCGCCATGGCGACTACGCCCAGGTGGGCCTCGCCGCCCTGGTGACGCTCGACGACGCCGGCCGCTGCCGCGAGGCGCGGCTGGTCTACCTGAGCGCCGGCGACCGGCCCGTCGAGGCGCGGGAGGCGGCGCGGCTGCTGGCCGGCCAGGAGATCTCGCCGCAAGCGATCACGGCCGCGGCGGACAAGGCGTCGCGCGACGAGATGGAGCCGTTCGGAGACATCCACGCGACGGCCGAATTCAAGCGCCATCTGGCGCGCGTGCTCACCGGCCGCGCCCTGCGCCAGGCCGCCGAGCGGGCCGAGCGGACGAAGGGGAGGGCGGCATGAGCGGGCTCTACAAGGTCTCCGTCACCGTCAACGGCCAGGCGTACGAACGCGAGGTCGAGCCGCGCCTGCTGCTCTCGGACTTCCTGCGTCATGACCTGGGCCTCACCGGCACCCACGTCGGCTGCGAGCACGGCGTCTGCGGCGCCTGCACGGTGCTCTTCGACGGCGAGCCCGTCCGCTCCTGCATCCTGCTCGCCGTACAGGCGGACGGCCACGCCGTCACCACCGTCGAGGCTCTGTCCCCGAATCCCGATCAGCTCCATCCGTTGCAGCAGGCCTTCTGGGAGAGCCACGGCCTGCAGTGCGGCTTCTGCACGCCGGGATTCCTGATGACCCTGCTCCCCTTCCTGGAGGAGAACGCCGATCCCAGCGAGGAGGAGATCCGCCACGCCATCTCCGGCAACCTCTGCCGCTGCACCGGCTATCAGCACATCGTGGACGCGGTGAAGCTCGCCGCCGAGAGGCGCCGGCAATCGGCGGGATGAGCGAGCTCTTCGCGGAGCGCGAGCCCGAGGTGCGCGCCTTCCTCCCCGAGGAGGGGCGCTTCGAGCGGCTGCGCCGGGAGGCGGAGGCGCTCGTGGCCCGCTGGCCCGATCCGTCCGATCCGTCCGATTCCAAACGCCGGCCGCCCCTCTTCGGCGTCCTCGTGGGAGTGAAGGACATCTTCCACGTCGACGGCTTTCCCACCCGCGCCGGCAGCCGGTTGCCGCCGGAGACCCTGAGCGGACCCGAAGCCGCCAGCGTGACGGCCCTGCGCGAGGCCGGCGCCCTGATCCTGGGCAAGACGGTCTCCACCGAGTTCGCCTTCTTCGCGCCCGGTCCCACCCGCAATCCCTGGAATCCGGAGCACACGCCGGGGGGATCGAGCAGCGGCTCGGCCGCCGCGGTGGGCGCCGGCCTCTGCCCGCTGGCCCTCGGCACGCAGACGATCGGCTCGATCCTCCGCCCCGCCGCCTTCTGCGGCGTCGTCGGCTTCAAGCCCAGCTACGAGCGGATCTCCCGCGAGGGCGTGATTCCCCTCGCCCCGTCCCTCGATCACGTGGGCTGCTTCACGCCCGACGTGGCTGGAGCGGAGCGGGCCGCCGCCGTGCTCTGCCGCGACTGGCGCAGCGTGAAGTCCGCGCGGAAGCCCCGGCTCGGCGTCCCGGAGGGGCCGTATCTGGAGCGCGCCTCAGGGGAGGGGCTGGTCCACTTCCGCCAGGTCTGCCACCGGCTGATCGACGCCGGCTTCGAGGTCGAGCACGTCCCCGCGCTGCCGGACTTCGGGGAGATCGTCGAGCGCCATTTCCGGATCACCGCCGCCGAGGCCGCGCGAGTGCACCGCGACTGGTTTGCCCGCTTCGGCGACCTCTACGCTCCGAAGACGACCGAGCTGATCCGCCGGGGACAGACGGTGACCGACGACGAGCTGGCGCGGGACCTCGACGGCCGGGAGGAGCTGCGGGACGCGCTGACCTCCCTCATGGACGCTCACCAGCTCGACCTCTGGCTCTCCCCGCCCGCCCTGGGCGCCGCGCCGCGGGGGCTCGACAGCACGGGCGATCCGGTGATGAACGTCCCCGCGTCGCAGGCCGGAATGCCCGCCGTCTGCCTGCCCGCGGGGCGCAACGCGGCCGGCCTGCCCCTCGGGCTCCAGGTCGCCGCCCGCTGGTGGGCCGACGAGGCGCTGCTCGCCTGGGCGGGCGATCTGGAGAGCGCGCTGCGGGCATGAGCGAAGATTCGACGGTCCGCGTCGCCGTCCGTCCCGGCGCCTACTACGACTCGGTGGTCCTGATGCAGCTCCAGCGCGCGCTTGCCACCCTGCCGGGAGTGCTCGACGCCGGAGTGGTGATGGCAACGCCGGCCAACCGCGAGATCCTCGCCGCGAGCGGTCTGGCCCCGAGCGGCGAGGTCGAAGCCGGCCCCCATGACCTGCTGATCGCCGTCAAGGCGGAGACCGAGCCGGCAGCGGCAGAGGCCCTGGCGCGGGTCGATTCCCTTCTCCAGGTCCGCCGCGGCGGCGGCGAGCAGGAGTTCCGGCCGCGCAGTCTCGCCTCCGCCTTGAAGCTCCTCCCCGAGGCGCGCTGGGTCCTGGTCTCGGTGCCCGGCCGCTATGCCGCCGGAGTGGCGGACGAAGCCCTCGATCACGGCCGCAACGTCTTCCTCTACAGCGACAACGTGCCGGTCGAGCAGGAGGTCGCCCTCAAGCGCAAGGCGCTGGCGAAGGGTCTTCTGGTGATGGGGCCGGACTGCGGCACGGCGATCGCCGGCGGCACCGGGCTCGGCTTCGCGAACCGGGTGCGGAGGGGAAGCGTCGGGCTGATCGGCGCCTCCGGCACCGGGCTCCAGGCCGTCACCAGCCACCTCCATCATCTCGGAGCCGGGATCTCGCAGGCGATCGGCACCGGCGGCCGTGACCTCTCCGCGGACGTTGGAGGGCTCACGGCCCGCCAGGCCCTCGATCTCCTCGGCCGCGACCCGGAGACGCGGGTGATCGTCCTGATCTCGAAGCCCCCCGCGCCCGAGGTCGCCGCCCGTCTGCTGTCGGCCGCGCGAGCGACAGGCAAGCCGGTGGTGGTGAATTTCCTCGGTCTCGTTCCCCCGCTGCGGCGGCTGGGATCGATCCGTTTCGCCGCCAGCCTGACCGAAGCAGCCGAGCTGGCGGCGGGACTGCTGGACGAAGAAAAGCGAGAAGAAGCGATCGGCGAGAGGCGAGGCTTCGTCCGCGGCCTCTTCGCCGGCGGCACTCTGGCCTACGAAGCGCGACTTGCGCTCCGGACCTTCCTGCCCGGCGAGGAGAACACGATCGTCGACCTCGGGGACGACGAATTCACCGTCGGGCGTCTCCACCCGATGATCGATCAAGACCTGCGTCTGCGCCGTCTGCGCCAGGAGGCGGCCGACCCGCAAGTCGGCGTGATCCTCCTCGACGTGGTGCTGGGCGACGGCGCCCACGCGGATCCCGCGGGCGAGTTGGCCCCGGTGATCGAGCGCGCCCTCGCCGACCGCGCCGGCACGCTCTACGTCATCGCCATCGTCGTGGGCACCGACGAAGACCCCCAGAACCTCGCCGAGCAGATCGCCGCTCTCCGCCGCGCCGGCACGCACGTCTGCCACACGGTATCCGAGGCCGTCGAGACCACCTGGCTCAGGGTAGGGGCGGGTCTGGACGGCCGGGAGGGGGCTCGACCCGCCCTGGCGGTCCCCCTGGACGCCCTCCAATCCCCCCTCGCCGCCGTCAACGTCGGCCTGGAGTCGTTCTACGATAGCCTCCTCGCCCAGGGAGCCCGAGCCGTCCAGGTGGAGTGGAAGCCTCCCGCCGGAGGCAACGAGAAGCTCGCAGGAATTTTGGCGCGAATGGCGCGAATGAAAAGCCGCTGAGCCATGGACATCGACCACGCCAATCGCACCGCCGTCGAGCGCATGACCTCCGCGCGGCCCATGCTCACCGGCATCGCCCGGGCGCGAGAGGTGATCCCTGGCATGGAAGACGACCTCCTCCTTCACGCCGGCCCGCCCATCGCCTGGGAGCGCGCCTCGGGACCGCTGCGGGGAGCGGTGATCGGCGCGCTGCTCTTCGAGGGCCGCGCCCGCAACGAGGCCGAGGCCGTCTCCCTCGTCGAACGGGGCGAGGTCCGCCTGGAGCCCTGCCATCACCACGCCGCGGTCGGCCCCATGGCGGGGGTGATCTCCTCCTCCATGCGCGTCTACGTGGTCGAGGACGCCGTCCACGGCCACCGCACCTTCTCGAACCTCAACGAGGGGTATGGCAAGGTCCTGCGCTATGGCGCCTTCAGCGACGAGGTGCTGGCAAAGCTGCGCTGGATGAACGACGTCCTCGCGTCCGTGCTCGCCGAGGCGCTGGCCCGCGCCGGCGGCATCGACCTGCGCACCCTGGTCGCCGAGGCGCTCCACATGGGTGACGAGGGGCACAACCGCAACAAGGCGGGCTCGCTCCTCTTCCTGAAGCTTCTGGCGCCGCACATCGCTCAGAGCAAGGCCGGTGCGGACGCTCAATGCGAGGTGCTCAAGTTCCTGGGCGACAATCCGCTCTCGGTTCTCAACCCTGTCATGGCCGCCTGCAAAGCCATGGCGGACGCCGCGCACGGCGTCGAGGGGAGCACGATCGTCAGCACCATGGCGCGCAATGGGACCGACTTCGGCATCCGCGTCAGCGGCCTGGGCGACCGCTGGTTCACCGCTCCCGCCCAGGTGCCGGACGGCCTCTACTTTCCCGGCTTCTCGGCCGCGGACGCCAATCCGGACATCGGCGACAGCACCATCACCGAGACCGCCGGCATCGGCGCCTTCGCCATGGCGGCAGCGCCGGCCATCGTCACCTTCATCGGCGGCACGCCCCAGGACGCCGTCCACGCCACGCTGGAGATGTACGAGATCACCGCCGCCGAGCACGGCCAGTTCACCATTCCCGCCCTCGGCTTCCGCGGCACGCCGGTGGGGATCGATCTCCGCAAGGTCGTGGAGCTCGGGATCACACCGCGCGTCAACACCGGTATCGCCCACCGGCAGGCCGGCGTCGGCCAGGTGGGCGCCGGCCTGGTGCGACCGCCGATGGAGATCTTCGAGGCGGCGCTGGTGGCTTTTGCAGAGAGATATTTGAATGATATCGCATTGGAGTGAAGATATGGGTCGAAGCGAAGCTCTGGAACAATATGTGGAAACGCTCGAAATTTTACTGGATCACGATTTCTTGACGACTTTGAGAGAGAGTTTGAGAGAGGCTGACCGAGGGGAAACCATCCCTTGGGAGAAAGTCAAGGCCGAGTTGGGATTTCTCGAATCAACATAGAGGAGGGACTGCCATGTACGTACCCTACGATCTCAGCAAGGTGAAGGTCCTCGACCTGTCACAGAACTTCAGCGCCGATTCCCCCTCGTTCGCGTTCTACGAGGGTCCGACCGTCAAGTGGGTCAAGCGGCTCGCCTTCGAGGGGGTCAACGCGCAGTTCCTCTCGACGACCAATCACATTGCGACGCACCTCGATTCACCCATCCACTTCTATGATCCGGGGCCGGACATCTCCGGCATCCCGCTCGACAAGCTGGTGGGACCGGCCTGCATCGTGGACCTCGCGCAGTTCGGGGTCGGCGACTATCAGATCTACGGACCGGAGCACTTCGAGCAGTGGGAGACGAAGACCGGCATCAAGATCGAGCGCGGCGACATCCTGGTGATCCATACGGGTTACCACCATTTTTATAACGAGGACTGGTACAAGGTCCACAACCAGGAGAAGGCGGACCTGCCGCGCTGCTTCCTGAAGCACCCCGGTCCGCAGAGCCGTTTCGTGGAGTGGGTGCTCGACCGCGGCATCCGCTGGCTGGCGGTGGACTGCATCGCCGCCGATCATCCGTTCAACACCAACGTGCGCAAGGCGCGGCCGGATCTCATCCCCGAGGTCGAGGCGGTGATCGGCATGCCGCTCGACGAGGCGTTCCCCTGGCCGAAGGACTACCAGTGCATGCACGTCAAGCTCTTCCCCCACGGCGTCTTCCACGCCGAGAACGTGGGTGGGCAGATCGATGAGGTGCTGAACCAGCGCGTCTGGCTCGGCTGCTTCCCCTTCCGCTTCCGCGGCGGCGAAGCGGCGTTCGCGAGGATCGTGGCGTTCGTGGAGGAGCGATGATCGGGACCCGCACCAAGCGCAACGAAGATCCCCATCTCCTCACCGGGCGGGCGCTGTTCGTGGACGACCTCGAGCTGCCCGGCATGGCGCACGTCGCGTTCCTGCGCAGTCCCCATGCCCATGCCCGCATCAACGGCATCGACGCCTCCCGGGCGCGGCAACGCGAGGGCGTGCTCGCCGTCTATACGGCCGAGGACCTCGGAGCGTACTGGCAACCCGGCCCCCTCCTCGTGCCGCCGCCTCCGGTCGAGGGGATGGTCTTCCATCAGCGGACCCAGGTGCCGCTCGCCAAGGGCAAGGTGCGTCACCTCGGCGAGCCCATCGCCGTGGTGGTGGCCGTTTCCCGTTACGTCGCCGAGGACGCCCTGGCGGACATCGAGGTCGACTACGAGCCGCTGCCCGCCGTGGTGGATCTGGAGAAGGCGCTCGCGCCCGGGGCCGCGCTCGTCCACGAGGACGTGGGCTCGAACGTGGCCGCGTACGTGCCGCAGAAGAAGGGGGACTACGCGGCGGCGAAGGCGCAGGCGGACGTGGTGATCCGGCGACGCTTCTCCTATGACCGCGGCGCCGCGGCGGCGATCGAGAACCGGGGCGTCGTCGCCCAGTGGGACTCCCGCGCTCAGCGGTTGACGATCTGGGACACCACCCAGGCCCCCATCCCCGTGCGCAACGGCCTCGCCGCCATGCTCGGCCTCTCCGAGCACCAGGTGCGGCTGGTGACGCCGTTCATCGGCGGCGGCTTCGGCCCGAAGATCATGATGTTCTATCCCGAAGAGGTCCTGATCCCCTGGCTCGCCCTGCAGCTCGATCGGCCCATCAAGTGGATCGAGGACCGCGCCGAGAACTTCGTCGCCACCACGCAGGAGCGCGGACAGATCCATGAGGCGGAGATCGCCCTCACCCGCGACGGTCGCATCCTCGGCGTCAAAGACTCGTTCCTGCACGACACCGGCGCCTACGATCCCTACGGCCTCACCGTGGCGCTCAACAGCCAGTGCACGTTGATGGGGCCTTACCGGGTGCCTGCCTATGCCAGCGAGTTTCGCGCCGTCTTCACCAACAAGACCATCGTCACTCCCTATCGGGGCGCCGGCCGCCAGCACGGCGTGTTCGTGATCGAGCGGCTGATGGATCTCGCCGCGCGCGAGTTGGGGATCGACGGCATCGAGCTTCGCCGGCGCAACTTCCTGCGTCCCGACGAGTTCCCGCACGATCACGTGATCATCTATCAGGATTTCGCCCCTCTCTACTACGACAGCGGCAACTACGCGCCGGTGCTCGACAAGACGCTCGCCATGATCGGCTGGGACTCCTTCCTCCGCGACGAGCAGCCGCGCCTGCGGGCCGCGGGCAAAGCGGTGGGCATCGGCGTCGTCGCCTACGTCGAGGGCACGGGCATTGGGCCGTTCGAAGGCGCGCGAGTCCAGGTCCAGGCCAGCGGCAAGGTGACGGTCGTCACCGGCATCGGTACGCAGGGACAGGGGCACTTCACCGTCCTGGCCCAGATCGCCGCGCAGCAGCTCGGGGTGGAGATCGAGGACGTCGACGTGGTCACCGGCGACAGCGATCAGTTTCATTGGGGGACGGGCACCTTCGCCAGCCGCGGCGCCGTCGTGGCAGGCAATGCCACCCACGAGGCGGCGAAGAGCGTGCGCGAGAAGGCCGTCCGCCTGGCGGCCGAGCACCTGGGAGTGCCTGAGGACCGGATCGAGCTGGTGGCGGGAAAAGCGCAGGTGATCACCGCTGGGGACGAGCCGGAGCGGTCGATCCCGCTCGGCGAGCTGGCGAAGGTTGCGAACCCGATGCGTGGCGCCGTGAAGCCCGGCACTGAGCCTGGCCTGGAGGCCACCCGCTACTTCGGCCCTCACCGCGGCGCCACCGCCAGCGGCTGCCACGCCTGCATCGTGGAGGTGGATCCCGAGACCATGCAGGTGAAAGTCCTGAAGTACGTGGTGGTCCACGACTGCGGCGTGGTGCTCAATCCGCTGATCGTCGACGGCCAGGTCCACGGCGGCGTGGCGCAGGGGATCGGCAACTCCTTCTACGAGCAGCTCGTCTACGACGACAACGGCCAGCTCCTCAACGGCTCCTTCATGGACTTCCTCCTCCCCACGGCGCTCGACGTGCCGCGGGTCGAGGTTGGCCACGAGGAGACGGCCTCGCCCCTCAACGCCCTCGGCACCAAGGGCGCGGGCGAAGCGGGAGCCATCCCCGTCGGCGCCCTCTTTGCCCAGGCGGTCGAGAACGCCCTCGCCATTCCCGGTCTGGAGATCCTGGAGATCCCCTTGAAACCGAGCCGGCTGTGGGAGATCGCAGAGGAGGCGAGGGCGCGGTGACGCCAAGGTCATC
This sequence comes from Thermoanaerobaculia bacterium, assembly GCA_036264085.1. GTDB lineage: Bacteria > Acidobacteriota > Thermoanaerobaculia > Multivoradales > UBA5704 > DATARR01. The sequence continues at coordinate 179,916 of DATARR010000059.1, forward strand.
GAAGGCGCGCCCCGAACCGAACGCGCGTGGATGATTACTCTCTTTTCTCCCATCCTTCTTTGATGACTGATATCTCCCTCCACAAGCCTGCGATCGATGGGATGGCTCCTGCTTTGTGATATGACGATTGCAGGCAGCGGCCGGCCGGCCGATGGCTCCATTGCTTTCCAGATCGATCATCCGTGCCGGAGCCGCCGATGTTCGACGTCACTGGTGTGGGCCCGCGTTTCCTGCGGGGCAGGCTGTAACGCCGAGCCCCGCCGCCACGACTAACGTTCTGTGAGAGAGGGGGCGTCATGGCGCAGAGCTCAGTACCACCCCGGCCCGGACCCTGGCTGGAACGAATCGCGATGAGCTATTTCCTGGCGCTTTCTCCGCGGCTGAGCAAGGTGCCCCAGCCGGAGCTTCCGGAGCGGCTGGCGCCGTTCGAGAACCTCGCCGTGCCGCGGCGCCACGGGCGCGGCACGCTCGCGGCGACCTGGTTTCCGGCGGCGGGCCGCCCCCGCGGCGCCGTCCTCCTGTTGCATCCTTGGCTGGTCTGGGGGAGGGCCTACTTCCACCTTCGGGGCCGCATCCAGGCCCTCCGCGCCGCCGGCTACCATGCCCTGACTTTCGACTTCGGGGGCTTCGGGGGCAGCGGGCCGCCACAGGTTTTCTTCGACCGCGACGCGGAGGCGGCGCTCGAATTCCTGCGCCAGCGCGCCGGCGACCTCCCCCTCCACGTCTGGGGTGTCAGCGCCGGCGGCTACTGGGCCCACCCCGTCCTCAGCCGGACGAAGGTGGTGACCGGCGCGTTTTTCGAGGACGTCTCCCCCCATCTTTTCGAGTGGTCGTGGCGCATGGCCCCCCAGGGCCGGCCCGACTATCTCGTGTACCGCATCTGTCTTCGATCTACTCATCGCTTCCTGGACGTCCGCCGCCACGCCGCCGCAATGCCCCTCGGCGCAGTGGCTTACGTCAGCGGCGAGCGAGACCGGGGAGTTCGTCCCGAGGACACCCGCGAGCTCGCCAGGCTGGCCGGAGGTCGCTATTTCCTCGTGCCCGAGGCCGACCACCTGGGCTCCATCAAGCTCGCCGGCGACGAGGTGATCGGCATGGCGCTCGACACCTTTCAGCGGGCCGAGGAGAAAACCCTCGCCGTCAGGCCCGAGCTTCGAGGGCCTGGAGGATCGGACGCGCCAGGTAGATCCGCCCCCAGCTCCGGCCGGTCATTTCGCCGAGCACCCCTTCCTCTTGAAGGAGACCGATCGCATGCCGGGCGGTGGGGACGGAGACTCCGAGCTCCCGGACGGCACGAGCGACCGTAACCGACTTGACTCTTTCAAAGCTCCGGGAGCTTGGAAAGAAATCGGGCAAGTTCTTTCAAAGCGCCGCCACGTTCAAGAAGAGGTTCTCCGGGAGAGGGGTGTAGGAAAAGGTGTGAATAGAATCCCTCCCGGTCTCGACGGCGCGCACCCGATTCCCGGGTTCGAGGCGCCGGCGAGACCGTTCCGGGGCAATCTGACGACGTAGACTACTTAGTACCGACCGCCGCCGTAGCCGCCACGATCGCCGCCGCCACCCCCACGGCCGCCGCCGCCGCCACCGTAGCCGCCCCTGCCGCGCCCGCCGCCACCACCACCCTCTTCCTTGGGCCGGGCCTCGTTGACGGTGAGGTTCCGGCCCTCCACTTCCTTGCCGTTCAGCGCGGAAATGGCCGCTCGCGCCTCCTGGTCGGTGCTCATCTCCACGAAGCCGAAGCCCTTGGAGCGACCCGTGTCGCGGTCCATGATCACCTGGGCGGTGTCCACGGTACCGTGAGCCGCGAACAGCTCTTGCAGGTCACTGTCCTTGACGCCGTAGGCCAGGTTGCCGACGTAGATCTTTCTGCCCATTGCCCAAACTCCTTGCTTGTCCGTCGTCGGCCTCTCTGGTCGCGACGCCGCGAATGCGTGACTCCTGGAGGCATGACCTCGGGGATCGCCCCCGGTGTCCAAGCCTCCCGGCTCACGATCTTAGCATCCTCAGTTCCCAGGTCTAGACTCCAAGTCCAGACCCGGACGATTCACCGGATCAATCCGCAGCTTCCGGGCGCGGAATAGACGACGCGGTCGGGAGGCTGCTTGAACCCGGCCGTGATGAGCAGCCCGGCGAGAGGGCAGACCATTTCGGTGAGCAGCAAGGACGCAAAACCCCCAAACAGGTCCTTGTTGTTCGCGTTACCGACCCCGTAAGCGAGCGGAGCGCAGGCCAGGAGGCCCCACGCGTACCCTTTCCCGGCCCGGAACCGGACCTGGCGGATCACCTGGCAAACCTCCGCCGTGGGTACGGTCCGGACGCGGCCGTGGTTCACCAGCCAGGAGGTGGACTCGGGCGTCATCACCACCCCTTCGGCTTCCTCGACGACCTCGCCGCTGGCGAGCCGGATCTTCACCGGCTGGTCCTCGATCGCACGGTTGACCGCGGCGAGGGGTGCCGCGTCCAGGGAGGTCGTCGGGAGTGGCGGCCCCCCGCTCGCGCAGGCCTGGGCGAGGAGCAACGGAGGCAGGAGCGACGCGATCCGGCTGCGCATGTTTTTCTCCTTGAGCGAAATGAGGATGGCTCAGGAGCCGAAAGCAAGCGATGGCCGTGCCAGCCGGGGAGGCGCAAGAGAAAGCGTTGAGAGAAAAGGGCTTAGACGGACGAGGTCAGCGAGCGCGGCCGTCTTTCACGGAAGCCGCTGGACATCCGGCGTACAGGAGCTCGCGCTGGATGCCTGGCCGCCGCCGCGAGGCTAGTCCAGAGGCCACCAGTAGAACACCAGCTCGCGGGGAACTCCGCGCTCCCCCGTCCTGGTCTCGATCGTGAAATGCCTTCCATCCCAGCCGTCGTCGATGGCCTTGACCACCCCGGCGGCCCAGCCGTCCGGCGCTTCGGGCTCTTCGTAGGCGACCAGGAAGCCGAGGCCGGGGGCTCCCTCAGGGGTCTCGACAGGTGGCAGGAGAGGTTTGGAATCCAGTGGCGAGGAGCGGTGAAGCGGCCGCGCCGAGCGTCCGAGGGTCATTCTGGCGGTCGAGGAGCTTGTCGGCGTCATGTCGGTATGTCCCCTTTCACCGTTCAATGGTTCTATGCAGACTCGGGAG
>DATARR010000071.1:0-67610 GCA_036264085.1 Thermoanaerobaculia bacterium
ATTTCAGATAGACGCCAGGTTGAACGAAGCCGCGGGCGAGTCCGGGGCGGTCCCTATGGGGATTCAATCCCTGGCAGGGGCTTCGCGCGAGTCCCTGCCTACCTCCACACCACCCCCGATAGCCGCCGTGTGGCTGTCCGAGGACCGTCCAGCGAAGGGATCTACCCCAGGCCCAGGCTCCGCAACCGCGATTTCACGTCGAGGATTATACAGCACACGCCTGATGGGTGCACAACTCCCGGCCTCCACGGCTGAGCAGATAAATATGGACATCGGGCTATGAGCGGCAGGATCATCGCGGCGGAGCCCTCGGCGCTCGGGCCGGCGCCACCTCACCGAGCAGGCGCAGCGCCTTCTGACCACAGACCGTGCCCTACTCGACATAGCGAGAGAGTCTCGGGTATGATCAAGCTTCTCTTGTACCACACCACAGATGAACCGAGGAGGAACGCATGAAGAAGAGCAAGGTCAAGAAGCTTGAGCTCCACAAGGAATCGCTCCGCCGTCTTGATGCAGGCCGACTCTCGGACGCGGCTGGCGGCATAACAGCTACGAATCACTGTACTTGCACGTCGACGCTCTGTACGGATTCCACCTGTCCCCACAGTTGCACCTGCTGAGCAAGGCGGGGACCGGAACAGGTGCCCCAAAGGGGGCCAGCTAAGAACGTGGCTCTGGCGGCCACTATTGGGCAGGGGTGCCCTGGCGGGCGGCGAAAAGACTTTTCAGCCGCCCGGGAAAGTTCTCCAGCCACGCGGAAGACCTTTCCGCCGGCTGGAGAAGTTTCCCGGTCGCGCGGGAAACTTTCCAGACCGCCGGGAAAGTTTCCCAACCGCGCGAGAAACCTTCCCGCCGCCCGGAAAAGTTTCCCAGCGCCGCGGGAAACTTTTCAGCCGGCTGGGAAAGTTTCCCGGCCGCCGGAAAGACTTCTCCAGTCCGCGGGAAAGTTTCCCGCGCCACGGCGAAACTTCCCACCGGCGCGGGAAGGTTTCCGCGCCGCGGGGAAAACTTTTCAGCGGCCCGGGAAAGTTTCCCGGCCGCGCGGAAACTTTCCACGCAGCCTGAAAAGTTTTTCGCGCGCCGTGGAAACCTTCCCGTGGCGCGGGAATCCGCCACGCCTTCCGGAGATTTTGCTCGTGTAACGCGACGATGTCTCGTCAAGGAGTGTCCCCCGGACTTGCCCCTTCCCCTCCATGCGAAGATCGCCGGCCATGCCCTCGATGGCCCACGAGATCCTGGTGGATCTCTTCAAGAACCGCCCCTCGCTCGCCGCCGAGATCCTGGTCGAGGTGCTCGGCCTCTCGCTCCCAGCCTACACCGAGGCCCGCATCGCTGGCAATCGAAGTCAACCGCCTCTACGGTTGGGAGGGTCCGGTCTTCGAGCGCCGCTACGAGATGGCGGTCGTCACGGACGAGGAGGCCGCCCAGGCCGGGATCCTGAAGTACGTGCTCAGCCAGTCCGTCAAGGAGCAACTGGTGGAACACCTCACGGATTGGCCCGGCGTCCACTCCATTCATACGTTGCTTGAAGGGACTCCACTGACCGGTCATTGGTTCAACCGCAGCCAGGAGCACGCGGCCCGCGGTCGCGGAGAAGAATTCGGCCCGCTCCAGCATGCGACGGAAGAGAACGTGATCCTTTCCAAGATACCCTGCTGAGCTCATCTCTAGGACGAGGAATACCGCCAGTGTATTGCCTCTCTTCAAGAGGAGATCGAATCCGAAGCTGCCGCCGCGAGAGAAGCGACGGGGACCCGGGTCCTGGGAGTCAGGAAGATCCTCGCTCAAGATCCCCTGTACCATCCCAAGAAGCTCGCCCGCTCGCCCGCGCCTCTGGTGCACGCCGCGACTCAGGCGGCGCGCAAGGCATTCCGAGAGGCCTATTCCTGGTTCGTGGCAGCCTTCCGCGACGCGGCCGAGAAGCTGCGACAAGGAGATCGCTCCGCTCCCTTCCCCCCCGGCTGCTTCCCTCCGGCCCTGCCCTTCGTCGCCAGATAGTCAAACCGGGACCCGATCTTTGACAGATGCGTCGCCCGCTGAGGGCCATTGACTGAGCGGAGCTCCTCGGATTGGCCGAGGTGTATCCGAACCTTGCAAAGAAAAGGGCTTGGGAGGCTAGAATCCCGGGGACTCGACACCTCAGGAGCGGGGAGGAGGCGAGGTGGGACCTATAGAGCCGCATCTCTTCAAAAAGTCCCTGACGCTTATTTCTGTGACCTATAGAGCCGCTTCTTCTCAAAAAGTCCCTGACGCTTATTCCTCTTATTTCTGAGCCCGCTTTTTCCGGAGCCTGTTATGCCGCCGCGGCGACGCCTACCGCCCTACCACGTCATCGCCAGCTTGTTCTCTCTCTTCCACATGGTTGCGGTCTGTTGGAGCGACACCTTTGCCGCCGGCTGGTAGAGGTCGAGCAGCTTTCGCAAGTCCTGCGGGCGGATGATTAGTTCCCTCTGCAGCCAGTGCTCCAACGAGTCGCCGCGGCTGTCGCACTGCACCTCGATCGAATTCCCGTTCCAGGAGAGGGAGATCGCCCCGAACTGCACGGCCAGCTCGTAGATCAGCTTTCCTATTGGCACGCTCGTTGGTAGATTCTGCTCATCGAAGCGGATGTGAGGTGCGGCGAGGTCGGTACCTGAGGTAAGAGATCTTCTCCCGTTGGCCGGTGGGACATACAAAGAATGCAGCCCCTCCGCCTGACCGAGAGCGCTATTTGACTTGTCGCCGGTAAGAAAGAATGCGCCCTTGTGGAAGCTGAGCTGGCGGAGAAAGCCCTTGAACTGTTCGCGGATGAGCGTGTCGCCGAACGATCCCTTCGGCGAGAAGCGGATACTAGGAGCGGTCCGCTGGAAATCGTCGCGAAGCCCCCGGAGCTCGACCCGGGTGTCGAGAACAGGATTGGTTTCGCCGGTGATCAGCAGGCTCACCCCACGAATATCCTTGGCTTGATCGAGCTCCAAAATCTCCTGCAAGGCCCGGTAGCCCATTCTCCCGGCGTGACTCAGCTCACCCTTCTCACCGCGGCTGCCGGCGGCCTGCTCCAGCTCGTGCATGACGGTGCTGGGAACCACCAGCAGCACCCAGTTGGGCGACGTGTTCGAGTGGCAGGTGAAGGCAAGAGAGTCCAGGATCTGCTGGCTGACCGCGCAGGCGTACAGGATGCTCGTGTCCAGACCCAAGACGACGTCGTCATACTGACCGAGCTTGCCGGCGATCTCGCGCCAACGCTCCGACAGCAGGAATCCTGTCCGGTAGAGGGCCCCGGTCACCAAATCGCGCGGGGCTTTCTTTCGTTCCTTTCGTTCCTCTTGGCGCGTCCCTTCAAGCGCATCGAGATCCTCACCGCCGCGGCAGTTGAATCCGCCAGGTGAGAGGATGACCCGGAGCAGGCTTCTACCTTGCGAGGCGCCGATCACGATCTGCTCCTGAGTAGCCAGCAGATGATCGAGGAGGAGCTGATAGACCGGAAAGCTCACGAAGCGGTTCTCGATGAACTGCGCGGGTTGTAGATCGGCGGGTTCGCCAAACGGGCCGCTGTACCGAAGGTGGAAAGAAGAATGAGTCAGGGTCGACCCACCAGATTTGAGTGGCCCGATGTCGGCACCTGTCAGCGTGATCCCGAAGCCCGCGCTGAGGATGCGGTAGACCTCGGCCGCTTTCGAGATGCAGTCGCCTACCGACAGCAGGTTCAGCTCCTCAGCTCCTCGGTTGAAGAGCGACAGGCAGCTCACCACGTACTCCATCGTCCGCTTGGCACCGACCGTCACAGCAGGTATGTGATCCATGGTCTTCTCCAGTATGCCTAATAGGCCTCGACCAACTCGGTTTCAGACACCGGCGCGGCAGTGTCGGAGGGGCGTTCACGGAATTTAATACTCGGCTTGATTGGGTCGAAATGTACGATCTCGACCCGGACCGGATCCCCCACTCGCAGCTCCTGATTGAACAAGCGGTCGCGAAGCGCGGGGCTCATATTTGTGTTGTGCAGTAATCCGGTTATGGGCTGGTTCTCATGCTCGATCTTGACCAAGGCGAAGCCTCTGTCCGGGGCTGTCTTTACGATATACCCTTCGCATACCTGCCCCCGGCGGAAGGGCCATGCCTGATCTTTCGGCGGGGGGCCACTGGGAATCTTGACGAATTGGAGGCTGACCTGGCGTTTTGCTTGATTGATCTCCATGACCTGTGCCTCGATGTCAATGCCGGCCACGACACCTCGTGGGAGCTGGCGCTGAGGAATGAAACCATCGATTCCATAGTTCATCCTTACCCAGGCACCGGTCCCGTCTTTGACGTTACCCACGACACTTCTGAACTCCGAGTTGAGCGGGAACTCCTTCGCGAGCTTTAGCCATGGATTCTCATTTTCGTCGTGGATCAGGGAGAATTTCTGCTGTCCGTTGGCATCAACGACAAAAGCTCCGTTTTTTAGGTCCCTACCGATCTGCAACGCCCTGGTCAGATCTGGAATCCTAGTCCAAGCAAAATCTTCGGCACTGAGGACCCCCACGCGGCCAGTGTCCGCCTTGATCATGGCGAAGTCCGGCATCACAGAAAGCACCTTGGCGCTCCGTACGAGCTCAACCACGTCGATAGGTACGAGCTTCATCTCATTCGGCTGCAGCTTCCGGGCAGCATCGAGGTTGGTTGCTAGATTTTTGGCAAGTTGTAGTGTATTTGCAGTGTACGGAATCTGGACGAATTGTTGTAGATCAACAGGAGTATCGTTCGGAAACATCGAAAGGATCAGGATCCGCTTATTGACCGCATGTGCGAGCCCGAACTCATAGAGAACGTTGGGATTCAGACCGGTTAGATCGGCGACGACCACCTCCGCTTCCTGAATGCCCTGCCACAGGCGATCCATAATAAGGCCAGGGCCAGCCATATTGTCTGCTCGTACTGGAGTCATTCCGGCCTGCTTGATTGCTACTTCAAGGACTTCAGTCCAATGTTCGTCCCAGTCGAATTTCTGACCATTGGGAAGCTCCTTCACCCCGTAGGGCATGAGCACAAAGCAGTTTCCCTTCTGATAACGGCGATCTCGAGTCAATGACATAGGCGTCTCCTTCGCGATGGCCCGGGCCGGTACGTTCTGCCGGGCAGCTTGTAGTTGATCGGCTCGGAGGAGCAGGTGCGAGCTTGATGCTCGAGCGAGCCCAGAGAGCTGCCTCCGAGAGTCGGTGTCAGGAGTCCAAGAGTGCGAAGCATGACGAAAAGTTCCCAAGAAGCAGGTCCAGCATCAATGTCGTGAATTCCCAATCTAGATGACGGTTCCGTTAAGTAGAGTGTGGCCCATGTTCGGAGGCAGCTCTCTAGGCTCGCCGGTCTCCTTTGGATCTCTTGAGGGCCGCTTCAGGCGGCACCTACCCTAATAGACACAGATCCGTTGATTTTGTTGAGGAGCAGGTCGGCAAGAACACGCGCGCCCGGAGGACGGGTACGAAGGCCTGGCGTCCCGGGCGTCCAGGTACCAGGGGTCTGATTCTGCCTGCCCGATGCCTGGCTTGTGCTTGGCCCCGTAGAACGCCGAGATTTCGTTCGTGCAAATGGTGCTGCCCGCGATCTCCCGTCCAACCCCACTCGGCCGCCCCTGCCGGGGCTCGGGAAGTTGGGGTGCGTCCGATTCCTGGGGGTTGACATCCCAGGCTGATCAAATTTCGCGCCTTCCAGGGGCGGACACAGACCTCGCATCTCATGGGATCGATGCCCGTGAGACTCTGGGGTCGATCGCGCCAATCGGTCTTCGGCGGCTTCGGTCGCGAGAGCCAGGGTCTGTTCGCGGTGACGGTTGCCAGCGGGCCGTAAGCCGCGGATACGGACGAAGCGGCTTGGAAGGACGTGCAGCGAAGCCCGCGAACGCTCCTGTCGCAATGTCTCCGGGCGGCGAAGTGCCTCCGCTCGCATTGTCGCGACGCTCAGCGCGTCCATCCGAAGCGCCATGAATCCGCCGCAGAGTCGGCAGCTTCGCCGCAACGTCTACAGACATCGCAGTGGAGCTATAGACAATGATGCGATGTCTATAGACTCTGTCGCATCCCACTCCAACCTCGGCGCAGCTCAGCCCGGAGTCGTCACAGTCTTCGTAGCTCCGTTCCGTTGCGAGTGGATGTGATCCGATGTCTTCAGGCATTGCGACGACTCGTTCTGACATGGCCGGACCATCGACGGGCGCCTGGCCGCGGTCACCCTCCGGCGGCTGCGCGACGCCGGCCAGCTCCAACTCGTACGTGAAGGAAGGGCCCACCACGAGGCGCTCTACTCCAGAGGAGAGCGACCGGCTTCCTGACTCCTACACCGGTTCCGGCGTCACGTCGACGAGGGCTTCCGCCTCGCGCTCCTCCACGGCTTCGGCCCGGTGCGTCCGCGCCACCAGCACGTAGATCGACGGCACGACGAAGAGCGTGAACAGCGTGCCGATGATCATGCCGCTCACCAGCATGATGCCGATGCTGTTGCGCGCCGCGGCTCCCGGACCGTGGGCGAAGACCAGCGGCAGGTGGCCCACCACCGTGGCCGCGGTGGTCATCAGGATGGGGCGCAGACGCGTGGTGGCCGCCTCGACGACCGCCCCCAGCTTCGCCAGCCCCGTCTCCTGCAGGTGGTTGGCGAACTGAACGATCAGGATTCCGTTCTTCGCCACCAGGCCGACCAGGGTGATCAATCCCACCTGGCTGTAGACGTTGAGCGAGGTGAGGCCCAGGAAGGAGAAGAGCAGGGCGCCGGCCAGCGCCAGGGGCACGGAGCCGGCGAGGATGATGAACGGATCGCGGAAGCTTTCGAACTGGGCCGCGAGCACGAGATAGATCAGGATCGCCGACAGCAGGAAGGTGCCGAGGAATTTGCCGCCTTCGATGCGGAGCTGCCGCGATTCGCCGGAGTAGTCGACGGTATAGCCCTGGGGCAGGACCTTCTTCGCCTCGTCCTCCAAGAAGCGCAGCGCCTGGTCGAGCGGGACTCCCGGCGGGATCGCACCCTGGATGCGCACGGCGTTGAGCTGCTGGAAGCGCTTGAGCTCGCGCGGCTCGGTGGTGGTGCGCAGGGTGGCGAAGGTCGAGAGCGGCACCAGCTTGCCGCCGGCACCCGTGACGTAGACGTCCCGCAGTTGGTCCGGCGTCAGCCGCTCGCTGCGCTTGACCTGCGGAATCACTTTATAACTCCGGCCCTGGATGCTGAACCGGTTGACGAAGTTGCCGCCCAAGAGCGTCGAGAGGTCCTTGCCGGCCTGGGCAAGGTCGACGCCCTGGGAGCGCAGCTTGTCACGATCGAAGACGACCTCGGCCTGCGGTTGATCGAATTTCAGGTCGGTGTCCGCGAACATGAACTGGCCGCTCGCAAAGGCTTTCTGCACGAGCTGGTTGGCGATCTCGACGAGCTGTTGGGGCTCGGCCGTGGAGGCGATCACGAAGTCGACGGGGAACCCGCCGCCACCGCCGGGCAGGGCGGGCGGGGTGAGCGGAATGACCCGCACGCCCGCGATCTGCGACAGCTTGGCCGAGACCTCCACCTGGAGCTCGGCGCTCGACTTCTTGCGCTCGCTCCACGGCTTGACGGCCATGCCCGCGAAGCCTCCCGTGGGGGAGACGATCTGAAAGCTGGCCTCGGTCTCGGGGAATGACAGGAAAATCTTGTAGATCTCGTCCGAGAAGAGTTTGGTTTGATCTAGGGTCGCGTTGGCGGGGGCCTGGATGATCCCGAAGACGATCCCCTGGTCCTCGGCCGGCGCCAGCTCTTTCTGCGAGAACATGTAGAACGGCACCAGCAATAAGATGACGATCACCCAGAAGGTGAGGACGACGGGCCGGTATTTCAGGGTCCCTTCCAGCATCCGTGTGTAGGCGTTGCGGACGCTTTCGAACCGCCGGTTGATGAAGCCGGCGAAGCCACGCTCGGTGTCGCCGGCGCGCAGGAGCTTCGAGCCCATCATCGGCGACAGGGTGAGCGCCACGACGCCGGAGACGATCACCGCGCCGGCGAGGGTGAAGGCGAACTCGCGGAACAGCGAGCCCGTGAGCCCGCCCTGGATGGCGACCGGCGTGTACACCGCCGCCAGGGTGATGGTCATGGCAATGATCGGTCCCACCAACTCGCGGGCGGCGTCGAGAGCCGCCTGGAACGGGCTCTTGCCTTCGTGCAGGTGACGCTCGACGTTCTCCACCATGACGATCGCGTCGTCCACCACGAGGCCGACCGAGAGCACGATGGCGAGCAGGGTCAGCAGGTTGATGGTGAAGCCGGCCGCCTGCATGAGGAAGACGGCGCCGACGAGCGAGATGGGGATCGCCACCACGGGAATGATCACCGAGCGCATCGAGCCCAGAAAGAGGAAGATCACCAGCACCACGATGAGCAGGGTTTCGGTGAGCGTCTTGAGCACTTCGCGGATGGAGTCCCGGATGTACACCGTCGAATCGTAGGGGATGCCGGCCTTCATCCCCACCGGCAACTGGGCCTGGATGCCGGGCATGGCCTCGCGCACGCGGGTCATCACGTCCAGGGTGTTGGCGGTGGGCAGCACCCAGAGGCCCATGAAGACGGCGGTCTCGCCGTTGAAGCGGACGTCCTGATCGTAATTCTCGGCGCCGAGCACGACGTCGGCGATCTCGCCGAGCCGTACGATGACGCCGTTCTCTTCCTTGACCACGATCTGGCGGAACTCCTCGGGCGTCTTGAGGTCGGTGTTGGCGACCAGGTTCACGGAGACCATCGAGCCCTTGGTCCGGCCCAGAGCGGAGAGGTAATTGTTGGCCGCCAGCACGTCGCGCACCTGGGACGGCGAGATGCCGTGGGCCGCCATGCGGTCGGGCTTGAGCCAGATGCGCATGGCAAACGTACGGTCGCCGAAGATGTCGGCGCGCTGCACGCCGCTGATGGCGGTGAGCTTGGGCTGCACCACGCGCACCAGGTAATCGGTGATCTGATTCTGATCGAGGTCGCGGGAGGAGAAGCTGAGATACATGCCCGCGAACTGGCTGTCCGCGGTCTCCAGCGAGATGACGGGCGCCTCGGCCTCCGGCGGCAGGTTGTTGCGCACCTGCGCCACCTTGGCCTGGATCTGGGTGAGGGCGGCGTTGGTGTCGAAGTTGAGCTTCAGGTGCACGGTGATGGTGCTCACGCCCTGCGCGCTCGAAGACTCCATGTAATCGATGCCGTCGGCGCTGGCGATCACCCGCTCGAGCGGCGTGGTGATGAAGCCGCGCACCAGGGCGGCGTTGGCGCCCACGTAAGCGGTCGTCACGTTGATCACCGCCACGTCGGTGCGTGGATATTGCCGCACGGTGAGCGAACGGATGGATTGCAGGCCGGCGATCAGGATCACCAGGTTCACCACCACGGCCAGGACGGGCCGGCGGATAAAGAGATCGGTCAACTTCATTTAGCTGTCCTCCGGCCGCGGCGCCGGGCTGTTCGCGGGTTGAATCTTGTTGTTCACCTGGACGGCGGCGCCGTTGCGGAGCTTGAAGACGCCCGAGGTGACCACCTCTTCGCCGGGCTTGACGCCGGAGACGACCGCCACCTGATCGCCGCGCGTGCCGCCGAGCTTCACGAACTGCTGGCGCACGCCGCGGTAGGGCCGGCCGGCCGGGCCTTTGACGTCCTCGACGAGGAACACCGAATCGCCGTACGGGGCGTAGCTGATCGCCGAGGCCGGCAGCACGAGGACCGGCCGGCTCGCCCCCAGGACGACCCGGGTGTCGACGTACATGCCGGGGCGCAACCGGCCGTCCGCGTTGCCGAACGTGGCCTGGACCTGGATGTTGCGGGTGGCCGGGTCGACGATCGAGTCCACGGCCGTGATCTTGCCGGCGGACTCGGAGGACTCGGCGCCCTGAGTCCCCGCAGCGGTAACGCGCACGCCGGCGCCGGGCCGCAGGCGGCCCACCTCCTGCTGCGGCACGGAGAAATTCACGTAGATCGGGTTGAGCGACTGGAGCGGCACGATGGGCGCGCCGGCGGCCAGATACTGGCCGAGGTTGACCTGGCGGATGCCCAGAAGGCCCGAGAACGGCGCCCGGATCAGCTTGCGCGCCAGGGTGGCGCGGATCTCCCCCACCTTGGCGTCCCCCTGCTTGAAGTCGGCGGCGGCCCGGTCGTAGTCCGCCACGGCGATGACGCCGCTCTCCTTCAGGCCCTTCATGCGGTCGAGGTTGAGGCGGGAGAGGTCGCGCGCCGCCTCGGCGGCGGCCAGTTGCGCAGCCTCCTGCCGGGAGTCCAACTGCACGAGGACGTCGCCCGCCCGCACCATCCGGCCGGACTCGAAGTTGATCTTCTCGACGACGCCGGGCAGGTCCGCGCTGACGGTGACGCCCTGCACGGCGGTCACGGTGCCGATGGCGCTCACCGTTGCCGGCCACTCCTCCTGCCGCGCCACGGTGGTGGTCACGGCCTCCGGCGGGGGCTGGAAGGACGCTGATTGCGCGATGGCCCCTCGCACCTGACGGACCTTGAAGGCGCCGAGGGCCGCGACGAGGACGGCCACCGCAAGGAGCATCAGGAACATGCGTTTCTTCATGACGACGAGTCTCCCTTACGCCGGCGACAGGCCGGCTACAAGACAGTACGAAACCAAACTCCCATTCTACCCGATCGACGACGCCAACCGGGGCTGGGCCCAGTCGTGGCTATGAGGGATAAGTCCTGGACAGGCGTGCCGCATTCCCGGGGCCGCCGAAGCCGAGCCAGAGACCGACCGCCTCGCCGGCTGGAAGGGATATCGTGTGCTGCCCAATGAAGGCGATCACCGCGCGATGGCCCCGACCACCTTGTCGATTGCATCTTCGAGCGTGCCTTTCGCATCGGCGTAGGGAATCCAGTATTTTTCAACCGCCTCGCGATAGCGCGGCCACACTCTCGTGAAGAGGTCTTCCGAGGAAGCCTGGTATGCCGCGACGCCGCGCTCGGCCAGGAGCCGGCGCGTCAGCTCGCTCGACGTGGCGAAGAGAAGCGCGTGCCACAAGTCATGAGGCGCTTCGACGCCGTGCTTCTTCGCCGCCGCCGAGATTGCGGTTGCCACCGTTCCCCGCACCGGATTCACCACGGCGTGTGAGCTTTCGTGCAAGAGCATCTCAAGCGCGCGCAGACCCTGATAACCGGCGTCGCGGCTCGACATCGTGGTGATGACTCCCCCGGCGCGTCCGGTCATCGTATAGGCGCCGAACGGGCCGCCATACGGCGAGACGTAGACCAGGATCCGTTGCGGCCACGCGGTGCGATACACGGCCTCATGCGCACGGACCAGGTCCGCACCCGCTTCCCGCAGCATCGCCGCCGCATAGGCGATGAAGAATCGATTCGCCTTGTCATCGGCGACCCACCACTGCGTGCGATACACCGGCGCGGCGCGCTTCAGCGCGTCCGCAAGCGGTGCGTCGACCACCGGCTCAACGGCATCGTCGGCGACTTGCGAGATCGCATCGTTGGTGATCATCATGGGCTTGGCGAACGTCAGGTCGCCGTGCCCGCCGGCAGTGCGGTATGAGGCCACAGACTCGTGCCACGCTTTCTGGTCTTCCGGCGACAGGGCTGTGAGGTCGCGTGGGGTGGCACGCATGGCATCGTCGATCAGCGTCTGATGAAGACTCATCCAGAAGCTGCTGTGCAGCTCCCAGGGTGCGACGCGAACGACCTCTGCCGCGTTCGCAGGTAGCGCGCACGCAAGGAGAAGCAACAACGAGAGGCGGCGCAGGATCACTCGCTTACAGGCTTCGGCCGGCGCTTGCATGGTACGCTCCTATCCCGGCGCGCGACCTACCGTCTCTCGTTCGTGTTCGGCTTGAACACCGCACGAAAGGCCTTGAGCGCAGCCGGATGATAAATCGTCGAATGCTTCTCTTCTGGCATTCTCTCGTAATGCCAATGGATGCCTGGCCCCGCATTCTTGGTGAGAACGCCCGCGAACCGTTGCGTGATCTCGGCGAGCCCTTGCTCGTCACCGCAGGCGAAATACAGCGTCTTCTCCAGCTTCGGCCGTTCACGCAAGCGCTCCGCAGCGTTGTTGACGAGCTTTTGTTTATTCCACCAGAGACTTGGATCAAATGCGATATAGGTATCGAACAGGTCCGGCTCCAAAAGGAACGTCTCTACCACGAACAACCCCGCGAGCGACTCTCCCACGATCGCTGTTTCGTCAGTCGTGCGGTACCGGGCCTTCACCTGCGGCATCAGCTCCTGCCGAATGAACGCCCGAAAGGCCGCCGACCCTCCCACTCGCGGCGCGATTTTCTTGTCTTCTTCGTTCTCCGTGGGACCCGTCATATCGCGACGGCGCTGGGTGTTCTCGATGCCCACAAGCAGGAACGGCCGCATGGTCCCGTTGCCGGTAGAGACCTGTACAAGGCCCGCCACGTGCAGGAAATCCTCAGCCATGCCGCCGTCGGGCATGTAAAGCACAGGGAGCCGTGCGCTCGGAGACTCGGCATAGGCGGGCGGGAGGTAGACATTGATGCGTCGCGTCTCGCCCAGGATCCCGGATTTCATCGTGAACGTCTCACCGATGACCAGGGGTGATGCTTTTTCCACCGCGCCAGCCGGCACGCCGAGCGCCGGAACGATCAACGCGAATGCAACCATCAGCAAAACGATGCGAGGCCTGATCACGCAAATACCTCCTCAAGCTAGCGTTCTCGGAGCTCTTCCCCGTCCCGGCACGCCCAGTCGCGTCCAAGGGAGGTTGTACCACGTGGACGCCCCGCGACTCCCAAAAGGGTCCTGGAGGTGTGTCGCGTCACCGCCATGGGCCCCTGGCGGGAGTGCAGGCCGGTCCCTCGCGGTGCCAGGAGCATCGTGTTGATCTCAACAATGACGTCGGTCGACTAGACCCGCCTGCGGGCGCTGGCGTGACAAAGTATGGACGATGGCCCGAATCGCCGCTCGTTCGGGTAGAGTATGGAAAGCCGCGATGCTCGCCGGCGAAAAAGAATAGGAGGCGGTAATTAATGAGCGGAGTACGAGTATTGGTCGGGACGCGCAAGGGCGCGTTCGTCCTGTCATCGGATGCAAGGCGCGAACAGTGGGACGTCAGCGGTCCCCATTTTGCGGGCTGGGAGATCTACCACCTCAAGGGCTCGCCCGCCGACCCTGACCGGCTGTATGCGTCACAGTCCAGCGGCTGGTTCGGACAGGTCATCCAGCGTTCCGACGACGGCGGCAGGACCTGGGAGACGGCCGGCAACGAGCTCGTGTACGACGGCGTCCCCGGCACTCACCAGTGGTACGACGGCACGCAGCACCCCTGGGAGTTCAAGCGCGTCTGGCACCTCGAGCCGTCGCTGACCGATCCGGATACAGTCTACGCCGGGGTGGAGGACGCCGCGCTGTTCCGCTCGGTGGATGGCGGGCAGACGTGGCAGGAGCTCTCCGGGCTGCGCGGCCACGGCTCGGGGCCCAGGTGGCAGCCGGGCGCGGGCGGGATGTGCCTGCACACGATCGTGCTGGATCCGAGCGATCCCGAACGGATCTTCGTGGCGATCTCGGCCGCCGGCGCCTTTCGCACCGACGACGCCGGCAAGACGTGGCGGCCGATCAATCAGGGTCTGAAGTCCCAGGGCATCCCCGACCCGAACGCCGAGGTCGGCCACTGCGTCCACCGCATCGCGATGCACCCGTCGCGTCCGAACGTGCTGTTCATGCAGAAGCACTGGGACGTCATGCGCAGCGACGACGCCGGCGAGTCGTGGCGCGAGGTCAGCGGCAACCTGCCGTCCGACTTCGGGTTCCCGATCGCGGTCCACGCGCACGAGCCGGACACCATCTACGTCGTCCCGATCAAGAGCGACTCCGAGCATTTCCCGCCCGAGGGGAAGCTGCGCGTCTATCGCAGCCGGACGGGCGGCAACGAGTGGGAAGCGCTCACCCGGGGTCTGCCGCAGAGCGACTGCTACGTCAACGTGTTGCGCGACGCGATGGCCGTCGACTCGCTCGCTTCGTGCGGCGTATACTTCGGCACCACCGGCGGGCAGGTCTACGCTTCCGCCGACTCCGGCGACACGTGGAACCCCATCGTCCGTGACCTTCCGGCCGTCCTATCGGTCGAGGTCCAGACCCTGCCATGATCCGCGTCGAATTACCGGAACACCTGCGGACGCTGGCGCACATCGACGGCGAGGTGGAGCTCCAGGTGGACCGTCCGGCTACGGTAGGCTCCGTTCTCGATGCGCTCGAGAAACGCTATCCGGTGCTGCGCGGGACGATCCGCGACCACGTCACGCTGCGGCGCCGGGCGTTCGTGAGGTTCTTCGCCTGCGAAGAGGACCTGTCCCACGCGCCGGCGGATGCCTCGCTGCCCGAAGCGGTCGCGATGGGGAAAGAGCCCTTCCTGATCGTCGCGGCCATGGCCGGCGGCTAGGCGGAGGAAAAATGACGGGCCACCCGTTGAATAGGCCGGAAGCAGGCGGTTGCACCGCCTGCTTCCGGCCCTGATCCAAGGTTGGTCCTGGACAGGCATTTCCTACGGCTCGGGAGTGGGAGTGGTGGGATCGGAGGGGTCGGCTTTCGGGTAGACGTTGTAACAGTAGCGGGTGGGAATCGAACCGCACTGATAGCAGCCGGAGTGAGGCACCGTGGTGTTTTTTTAGAGAATCATTGCAGTCTGCCAAGGTGGAGAAAGGGCCGATTTGGTCCCCCGGGGCCGGGGTCGCAGTTGCAAAGGCCATGGGGGTGATCGAGATCGCCGCAAGGGCCAGGACGATCAACAGCAGTCTAACGCTCCTGTTCATAGAGTCTCCTTGCACAGGTAGCTGCAGCACGGCAGGTGCCGAAGTCGCAGGCACTATATGGATGTCTTGTGATTTTTTCAACAGCTCTGCGGTGGAATCGCCACCGCCTTGAACCGAGCAAAGCGTCAGATCACACGTACTTGCTATTCAACTCAGGGAAAAGAAGGAGGAAAAATGACTGTAGCCGTCAACGGTGCCGAGCTGTTCTACTCGACGCGCGGCAACGGGCCGGCATGCCTCGTCCTGAGCGGCATCGGCACGAAGCCGTACGAGCGCATGACGCCGCCGCAACTGAGCGACCGCTTCAGGCTCGTCTATGTCGACCTGCGAGGCAGCGGACAGTCGACGGGCGAACCCACGGACCTCACCTTCGACGTGCTCGCCGGCGACCTGGAGGCCATCCGGGCCGATCTCGGGGTCGAGCGGATCGCCGTCCTGGGCCACTCGATCCTCGGCGTGCTCGCGATCGAGTACGGCCGGCGCTGCCTCGGTAGCGTCTCGCACGTGATCACGGCGGGGACGCCGCCCATCGGCGACCTGGCCCGGGTGGCGGCGAAAGCCGCGTCCTTTTTCGAAGCGGACGCGGCGGAGGATCGCAAGCAGGTCCTGCGAGACAACCTGGCCAGGCTGCCTGCGGACCCATCCTTGAGCCAGGTCATCCTGGCGCAGACGCCGACGCGTTTCTTCGACGCGCGCCTCGACGCCGCTCCCCTGTTCGCCGAGTCGGTCCCGAGGCCGCAGCTTCTCCAACATGTCATGGGGACGCTCACGCCGGCCTGGGACGTCACCGCCGGAGCGAGCGCGTTGCGCGTGCCGATCTTCCTCGCTCATGGACGCTACGACTACACGGTTCCATACGTTCTATGGGAGGGTATCCCGTCGAAGCTTCCCAACGCGACACTGGAGATCTTCGAGCAGAGCGGGCACCAGCCGTTCTTCGAGGAGCCCGACCGCTTCGCCACGGCCCTGTCGGAGTGGATGAACGGCCGGCGCTGAAAATCGGCCTCTCTGCTACACTGCCGTGCTCACATCCGGCGGCGCCCCACCGGTCCCCGCCTTTCAAGGAAGACACAATGAACCAGAAGACCCAGCCCCGCTTGTCGCTCCTCGTCCTGGGGCTCGCCCTGCTGCTCGTCGCCTCGACCGCCTGCAAGCCCGCCGCCAGGAAGGGGGAGGCGGCGACGCCCGGCACGACCTCCGCCACCACCGCGGCCGCCGCGAGCTCGGGTCCGCCGCTTCAGCGCAGCTCGGAGCCGGCGGCGCAGACTCCCGCCGCGGGATCTCCCACCTTCAGCATCACGCCGCCCAGCCCGGCCGCCCCCGGGGTGCCCCCGGAGAAGATGCCGGACGTGGTGGCCAAGGTGAACGGCCAGGCGATCAAAAAGGACGACCTGCTCAAGGGCGCCCAGGTGGTGCAGATGAGCATGGCCCAGAGGGGCCAGCCGGTCGCCCTGACGCCGCAGGTCTATCGCCAGGTGCTCGACGAGCTGATCGGCATCACCCTGCTCCAGCAGGAGGCCAGGACCCAGGGCATCGCTCCCAGCGAGCAGGAGCTCGACCAGCAGGTGGCGGCGCGCAAGAAGCAGTTCCCCAACGAAGCGGCCTATCAGAACGCCCTCAAACAGACGGGGCTCACCGAGGCGCTGCTGCGCCAGCAGACGCGCGACCAGATCGCCGTCCAGAAGTACGTCGAGACCAAGGTGATCCCCGGCGTCACCGTCCCCGACCAGGCCGCCAAGGACTTCTACGACAAGAACAAGGATCAGATCCACTCGCCCGAGCGGCTGCACCTGCGCCACATCCTGATCGCGGTCAACCCCAAGGGCACCCCCGCGGACAAGGAGAAGGCCAAGGCCAAGGCCGAGGACCTCCTCAAGCAGATCCAGGGCGGCGCGGACTTCGCCAAGCTGGCCCAGGCGAGCTCGGACGATCCCGGCTCGAAGCCCAACGGCGGTGACCTCGGTTGGATCAGCCCGGGCCAGACGCCGCCGGCCTTCGAGAAGGCCGCCATGGCCCTCAAGTCGAATCAGGTGAGCCCGGTGGTCGAGAGCCCCTTCGGTTTCCACGTCATCCAGCTCCTCGAACGCCAGGCTGCGGGGACGGTCCCCTTCGAGCAGGTCAAGGACCGCATCGGCATGATGCTCAAGCAGAAGCAGGCCCAGGAGCTCGTGCAGGCGCGGATCAAGGAGCTGCGGGGGAAGGCGAAGGTCGAGGTCTATATCTAGAGGTACCTCGCCCGAAAAAAAGACGCCGCCGGCCGCGGCGTTCGCCACGGCCGGCGGACGCGTAAAAGGGTTTGAGAGGTTCTCGCACCCGGGGGAACTGGGGGACACTTCGGTTTCTCGGAGCCGGGGAGCGAACGATCCCCGGCGCACGATCTCAGAAGTGCGAGAGCCAAGGAAAAGCGGGACAACGAAATTTCGCGATCAGGCCGCGGCTTTCTCCCGGAACCAGGAGGCGGTGCGCTCCAGCCCCTCGGCCAGGGAGAGGGGCGGCGGGACTCCCAGGTCGCGGTGCAGGCGGCTGGCGTCGATCACCGAGCGGCGCTGCTCGCCGGGCTTGCCCGGGCCGTGCAGGGCCTTGAGCGGGCTGCCCACGGCGCGGGCCAGCTCGTCGTAGAGCTCGACGACGGTGGTCTCGACGCCCGTGCCCACGTTGTAGACGTTGAAGCCGGGCCTCCCCACCACCGCGAGATTGGCCCGCACGACGTCGGAGACGTGGACGTAGTCGCGGGTCTGGAGGCCGTCGCCGTTGATGGTGGGCGCCTGGCCGGCGAGCAGGCGGTTGAGGAAGATGGCCACCACTCCGGCCTCGCCGTGCGGGTTCTGCCGCTCGCCGTAGACGTTCGCGTAGCGCATGCAGGCGACGTCGAGCCCGTAGGTGACGTGGTAGAAGTAGAGGTAGCGCTCGAAGGCCAGCTTGGAGACGCCGTAGGGCGACAGCGGCCGCGCCGGATGGTCCTCGGTGGCCGGGAAGAAGTCCTGCTCGCCGTAGATGGCGCCGCCGGTGGAGGCGAAGAGGATCTGGCGCACGCCGCCGTGGCGCGCCGCCTCGGCCAGGTTGAGGCTGCCGAGGACGTTGACGTCGGCGTCGAAGACCGGGTCCTCGACCGAGCGCCGCACGTCCATCTGCGCCGCGTGATGGACGAGGACGTCCACCCCCGCGTCGCGTACCAGGGCGGCGGCCTCTTTGGAGCGGATGTCGAGCACGTGCAGCTCGGCGCCCTGGGGGACGTTCTCCCGCCGGCCGCCGGAGAGGTTGTCGATCACCAGCACGCGGTCGCCCCGGGAGAGGAAGGCGTCGGCCAGATGGGAGCCGATGAAGCCGGCTCCGCCCGTGATGCAGATGGTTTGTTTCCCCTGGGAGTCTTTCTGGATGTTCTTCATGGCGCCGGAGCTTACAGCAAGAGGCGGGCCAGGGCCCGCCATCTCCGCCGACGCTTTTTCAGGGTGAGGGCCTCTAGATCGTGCAGCCCGGGCAGATCGTGCACCGCGTGTTCTGCCCCTGGCTGTGACAGGCCACGACACCGGTGACTCCCCCGGCCGCCCTCTGCAACTCGCGGTCGTGCAGATTCCGCAGGGTCTCCCGGGAGAGGGTGAGCTTCTTGGGCGTCTTCGGCTTTTTCATGGCTTTCTCCTTTGTGCTCCACTAAAGAGGGTGCGGGCCCGGACCGGGAACGAGACAGAGTGGATTTGCCGGGATAAGGGCCGCCAGACTAGAATCCGCCGCTCGACATGCCAGACCGTTCTCCTCCCCTCGACGGCCGTCTGCTGCAGCGCGCCGATCATGCCCTGCCCGTGCTGGCGCTGCTCGCCGTCTGGGTTCTCGTCCTCTATCGCCAGGCGCTCACTCTGGGCGTGCTCTCCGACGGCTGGGTGCTGCTGGAGATCGCCAGCCGGGGCCTGCTCCGGGCGCCGCTCGCGCTGCTGGGCTACCACACGATCCCGGTCACCCATCTCTTCAATGCGTTATTGTGGAAGCTCTTCCACCTGCACGAGACGCCGTACCAGCTCGTCAACCTCGCCGAGATGGGCCTCGTCGGCTGGCTGACCTACCGGCTGGGCTGCACCCTGTTCGGACGCCCCCGGATCGGCCTGCTGGCGGCGCTCCTGTTCCTGGCCAACAGCAGCTTCTACGAGGTGCCGTTCTGGTCGATGGTGGGTAACTTCCAATCGCTGGCGGCGATGTTCTACCTGGGCGGCATCTTCGCCGTCGACCGCGCCCTGCGCACGCCCCGGCCGGCGGGCTGGGCCGTGCTCTTCGCGCTCTGCGTGCTCGCCGGCTTCTTCACCTACGAGCCGGCGGTGTCGCTGCTGCCCGTGGGGCTGCTCCAGGCCGTGCTGATGCCGGCCGCGAATGAAGAAACGCCCAAGGGGATCTCCGGGCTCGTCCGCCGCCTGCGGCCGTTCTTTGGGCCTGCGGGGATCGTGGCCCTGGTGGTGGGGGTCAGCAAAGCCCTCACCTCGGCCGCCGGCCACAGTGCGATGTTCCTGCCCAAGACGCTCGCGGAGCTGGACTTCCGCATCTACCTCCTGGTCCGCGGCTGCATCGCCATCTTCACCCTGCGCGGCTCGGACCCCAAGCTCTACTCCCTGCTCTCCTTCGGCTTGGCGCCGGGGAGCGGCACGCCCCTCCACCGGCTGCTGGTGGCGCTCTGGGCGGTGGCGCTAGCGACGGCGGCGGCTCTCCTGGCTTGGCGGTCGCGCACCCCCGCCGTGCGTTTCCTGATGGCCTGGTTCGCGGTGCACATGCTCATCGTCTCGACGGCTTCGGGCATCGTCTCCCGGATGTTCTACCTGGGCGCGATCCCCGCGGCCCTGCTGTCGTCGTGGTTGATCTGGCGGGGAGCGGAGATGGCGGCCGCAGCCCTCGGGCGCCGACTCGCCCTCCCATCCACCGAGGGCGTGACGGTGGGGCTGGCCTTCTTCGCCCTCGCCCTGCTGGTCTCCGGCGCGACCACGGACCTCGACGCCGCGGCGCGGGTTCACCGCGAGGCCACGGTCGCCTCCCGGCGGACGGTGGAGCTGGCCCGCGCCGGGCTCGCCGCCGGCGCCGGCAAGGCCGGCCGGTTGGTGCTCGTCAACTTCCCCGCCATCCTGGCGCGCGACGGCATCGGCGCCTTCGCGTTCGTCAATGGGCTCACGGAAGAGCTCGCCCTGAAGACCGGCAGCGCGGTGAGCCAGCCATGGCTCGCCCACACCTACGCCTCGGCGCCGGAAGGCCGGTTCGCCAATGGCAGCCAGCCCATCTCGCTCGCCGAGCTCGGCCGACTGTCCGCCGAGCCGCAGACCGAGGTGATCCTGTTCGACGCGCAGGAGAGGACGCCGCGGGAGCTCGATCGCACCACCTGGCGGCTGCCGGCGGAGTACACGGCCGCGTCCGCGCCGTACCTCGACTGGCAGCCCGGGGCCTGGCCGTGGCTCCGGGTCTACGCCGGACAGCCGCTGGAGCTGCCGTTCGCCATCCGCGACGACTCCCACTGGGTGGCGATCAAGTACCTGCGCGACGCGCAGACCGACTTCGCGGTGCAGACCGGCGGGCTGCTGCCGGTACCCGTCCTGGGGAGACCGGGCGTCTCCCCGAGCTGGCCCACGGCCATCCTGCCGCTGTCATCGGGCGCGGGCGCGGCGATCGTCACCCTCCAGCCCCGGTCCGAGGTCTGGCTGGCCGGCGTCTGGTCGTTCTCGCCGCCTCCGGCCTACACGCCGGAGTCGGCGCCCTTCCTGAGCTGGATCGTCCGCCCGTCCCCCGTCTTTACCGTCGAGGCGCCGATCGACCTGCCACTCGCCCCCTGCCCGCGGAGCGCCTGCGCCATCCGCCTTGCGGTGCTGGCCGAGCCGGGGCGCGACCTCGCCGCCGGCGTCGCGGGCGGTCCGGCCCAGATCCTCCGTTTCGACGACGTGAAGACCCCGGAGTGGCGGACGGCGACGCTCGCAGTTTCAGACTCCGGCCGGCCGGCGGTGGTGCACCTGGAGCCGCGGGGCCGCCTCGCCGCCAAGGTCCGCTTCCTCGCCTGGGCGCCGTGAGGCCGCGTGGTATCCTCCGAGGGCTCCATGGACGGCCAGATTTTCTCCCAGGACGTGTGCGTGATCGGCGGCGGCGGCCACGTGGGCCTGCCGTTCGCCCTGATCTGCGCCGACTCGGGGCTGCGCACCGTCATCTACGACGTCGACCGCAACCGGGTGGAGCAGATCCGCTCGGGCGTCATGCCGTTCTGCGAGGAGGGGGCGGAGGAGATGCTCACCCGCGCCCTCGCCTCCGGCCGGCTGGTGGTCGAGGACCAGCCCTGCCTCCTCAGCGCCTGCCGTTTCCTCGTGATGATCATCGGCACGCCGGTCGACGAGCACCTGAACCCGACGTTCGGCGCCATCGACCGCGCCCTGCGCGCGGCCCGCGAGCACCTGCGCGACGGACAGGTGCTGATCCTGCGCAGCACCGTCTTCCCCGGCACCAGCCAGCGCATCCAGCGCTTCCTGGACGAGGCCGGGCTGCGCATCCAGGTCGCCTGCTGCCCGGAGCGGGTGGCCCAAGGCTACAGCCTGCGCGAGTTCCGCGAGCTGCCGCAGATCCTCTCGGCCTTCGACGCCGAGGCCCTCGCCGCCGTGCGCGAGCTGTTCGGCCGCTTCGCCCGCGACTGCGTGGAGATGACCCCGGCCGAGGCCGAGCTCTGCAAGCTGATGACCAACGCCTGGCGCTACATCCAGTTCGCCACCGTCAACCAGTTCTACATGCTGGCGACGGCCCACGGCGTCGACTTCGAGCGCGTCCTCCACGGCTGCCGTTACGAGTACCCGCGCATGGCCGGCATGCCCGGCCCGGGCTTGGCGGCCGGCCCCTGCCTGGTGAAGGACACGATGCAGCTCGCCGCCTTCAGCCACAACCACTTCATGCTCGGCCACTCGGCCATGCTGGTCAACGAGGGGCTGCCGAGCCACCTGATCGAGCTCGCCCGCCGCGGCGGCGACCTCGCCGCGGCGACGGTGGGCATCCTAGGCATGGCCTTCAAGGCCGAGAGCGACGACTCGCGCGACTCGCTGAGCTATAAGCTGCGCAAGCTGCTCGTCCTCGAAGCCCGGCAGGTGCTGTGCACCGATCCCTTCGTGCGCGATCCCGGCCTGGTGCCGCTGGAGCGCGTCCTCGCCGAATCGGACGTCCTGTTCGTGGCGACGCCCCACGCCGAGTATCGCCGGCTGCCGCCGATCACCGGCAAGCGGGTGATCGACGTGTGGAGCTGTCTGCAGAAACCCCCTCTCTCCTGAGTGACGGAGCCAACGACGTGAAAGTCCTGGTCACAGGGTCCGCCGGCTTCATCGCCGGCTACCTGGTGCAGCAGCTCCTGGAAGGGGGTCACGAGGTGGTCGGCCTCGACAACTTCTCGAAGTACGGCACCGTCGAGCGCAGCTTCCAGGACCACCCCCGCTATCGCTTCCTGGAGGCGGACGCCCGCGACGTGGAACTGATGAAGGAGCTGGCCGCCGGGTGCGACCACTTCATCGCCTGCGCCGCGCGCATCGGCGGCATCACCTACTTCCACGAGTACGCCTACGACCTGCTGGCGGAGAACGAGCGGATCACGGCCGCGGCCTTCGACGCCGCCCTCCACGCCCACCGCCACCACCGGCTGCAGAAGATCACCGTGCTGTCGAGCAGCATGGTCTACGAGAACGCCACCGTCTTCCCCAGCCCCGAGGGGCACGAGCGTCAGTGCCCGCCCCCCTCCAGCACCTACGGTTTCCAGAAGCTCGCCTGCGAGTATTTCGCCCGCGGCGCCTGGGAGCAGCACCGGCTCCCCTACACCATCTGCCGGCCGTTCAACTGCGTCGGCACCGGCGAGCGGCGAGCCCTCGGCGACAAGGACGTTCCCAGCGGCAACCTCAAGCTGGCGATGAGCCACGTGGTGCCGGACCTGGTGCAGAAGGTGCTCAAAGGCCAGGACCCTCTCCACCTCCTGGGTGCCGGCACCCAGGTGCGCTGCTACACCTACGGCGGCGACCTGGCGCGGGGCATCCTCGCGGCCATGCTCCATCCGGCGGCCACCAACGAGGACTTCAACCTCTCGACGCCGGTCGCCACCACGGTGCTGGAGCTGGCGGAGCTGATCTGGCGCAAGGTCCATGGCGACGGCAAACCGTTGCGCTGGGTCTCCGATCCCCCCTACCCGCACGACGTGCAGATGCGCATCCCCGACGTCCGCAAGGCGCGGGAGGTGCTGGGCTTCGCGGCTACGACCACGCTCTCCGAGGTGCTCGACGAGGTGATCCCGTGGGTCGAGCAGGAGATCGCCGAGGGACGGATTTGACGTCCGCCGGGGGTGCCGGGAACGACGGACGATACTTCGACCGGCTCGTCGCGGCGGCCGGCGACTTCAACCCCTTCGCGGACCGCGGCTGGGAGACGCTGGCCCGGCGCTTCGCCGCCGCCGTACCCGGCACCGGGTTGCGCGTGCTGGACGTCGGCTGCGGCACCGGCCGGTCCCGGCGCATCTACCGGGACCGCAGCGAGCGCTACGCCGGGATCGACCTCTCGTTGGGGGCGCTGCGGCTCGCCCGGCAGCGCTTCGCGGACGCCGCGTGGCTCCAAGCGGACGCCCTGCGCCTCCCCGTGCGCGCCGCCAGCTTCGACGTCGTGGCCTTCAGCAGCGTGCTCCACCACGTGCCGGACCGCCGGGCGGCCCTGGCCGAGGCCCTCCGGGTCCTGCGGCCCGGGGGCTGGGCCTTCGCCTTCGACCCCAACCTCCTCCATCCGGCGATGCTGCTCTTCCGCCACCCCAGGAGCCCGCTCTACAACCCCGAGGGGGTGAGCCCGGACGAGCAGCCGCTGCTGCCGCGCACGGTGCGGGCGGACTTCGCGGCGGCGGGCTTCACGGCCATCGGCCAGCGATGCCAGTCCGACCTCCCCTACCGCGCCGTGGCGCCGCGCGGGCTCGACGCCCTGCTGCCGCTCTACAACCGCGCCGACTGGCTGTGGGAGAGGAGCGGCCTCGGCCGCTGGCTCGGCACCTTCGTCGTCACCTGGGCCCGCCGGCCGTGAGCGCCGAGGATCTCCCGGACGTCCCACGCTACTCGGTGGTGGTGCCGGTCTTCCACGAGGCGGAGACCATCGGCCCCTTCTGCCGCGCCGTGCGCGACGCCTTTCCACCCGGCTACGAGCTGCTGGTGTGCTACGACATGCCGGAGGACCGCACCCTGCCGGCCCTGGCCGCGCTGCCGGCCACGGAGAAGCCGCCCGCCGTGCGGCTCGTCCACAACACCCTCGGCCGAGGGGTGCGCTGGGCGATCGAGGCCGGGATGCGGGCGGCGCGGGGGCCGGTGGTGATCGTCACCATGGTGGATCTGTCGGACGACTACCGGCTGGTCGCGGAGATGGTGGCGCGCGCAGAGGCCGGAGCCGCGGTCGTCTGCCCCAGCCGCTACATGCCGGGGGGGCGGCAGCTCGGCGGGCCGTGGCTGAAGGGGATGCTCAGCCGCGCCGCCGGTCTCTCCCTGCACTGGCTGGCGGGCCTGCCCACCCGCGATCCCACCAACAGCTTCAAGGCCTATCGTAGCGACTTCCTGGAGCGCACGCCCATCGAGAGCGCGGCGGGTTTCAGCCTCGGCCTGGAGCTGACGGTGAAGGCCCACTTCGCGGGCGAGCGCGTCGAGGAGCTCCCCGCCACCTGGCGCGACCGCACGGCCGGCGAGAGCCGCTTCCGGCTGGCCGCGTGGCTGCCGCTCTACCTGCGTTGGTATTTCTGGGCGCTGAGGAAACGATGGCTCGGATGAAAGCGGGGCCGGCCGCACCGTCCTTGGCCTGGCCTTGGCATGGTCCATCCTGGCGCAGGTGAACGGCGCGTTCTGCTACCTCGCTTCGCACTGGAACGACCGCATGGGCCGGCGCCCCGAGCAGGCGGCGTGGGACTGGCATCACTTCGAGCTCTGGGAGGACTTCCAGGCCTGGCAGGGCGCGTCGGCGATCACGACCCCGTTCTGAAGGTCGCGCTCAGTGGCCGGCCTCGCTCTGATAGCAGACGGAATTCAGGAAGATCCCCAGCTTGCGCTGGTCGCCGCTGCCGTCCGGGGAGGGGATGAAGACGGTGTCGGTCTCGATCTCCACCCGGGAGGGCTCCTTCACCAGCGCGTCGGCCACGCCGGCTTCGAGCTGGAAGGGACCGGGCTGCAGCTCCTGGTCCAGCACCGAATGATCCTCGACCTCCACCCGCAGCCGCACCGGCGCGGGCCGGAAGTTGACGCCGCTCAGCACCAGCAGGTGCCGCCGCTCGGTGGCCGCAGCCGTCAGCTCCAGGCTGGCCTGTCGCTCGCTCCAGCGCCCGCCCTGCTCGGGTCCGTACCAGCCCTGGAGGAGATCGCGGTCGGCGTCCGCGGCGGCGAGGCGCACGCAGCTCGTGGGCGGACCGAAAGGTTGCCAGCGCCGCCAGTCCTTCTCCGGCGGCGCGAGGCGCGCGGGGATGACCGGCTGGCGGGCCGGCTGGCCGGAGCCGACGTAGCCCAGAGCCGCCAGCCTCTGGACCAGGCGGTCGTCGAGACCCTCGCCGGCCTTCTTGAGGCGGGCCCGCGAGTAGGAGTTGTAGAGCTCCACCAGCTCGCCGCTCAGGCGGGCGAAGGCGGCCGTGGCGCCCCGGCTCCCGGCGAGGCTGTGGCGCTCGCCGGGGTCGCTCGCGAGGTCGAAGAGCTGCTTGCGGTCCTTCTCCAGCACGAGCTTGGCGGGGCCGTCGAGGAGCGCGAGAGCGACGCCGTCGGTGAAGTCGAGGTGGGCGAGGAGCGGGCGCCGTGGGGTGGGCCCTGACTCTTTGCCGCTCAGCCAGCGGGCGAGGCTGACGCCGTCGAGCCGGGGATCGCCGTCCTGCCGCGGCCAGCCGAGCCAGTCTTCCAGGGTGGGCACGACGTCGAGCAGGCTCGCGCGGCCCAGCCGCCGGCCGCCGCGCAGGCGGTGGGGCGCATGGATCACCAGCGGCACCCGCAGCACCTCCTGGTACAGGCTCTGGCCATGGCTCATCCGCCCGTGATCCGCCAGCTCCTCGCCGTGATCGGCGGTGACCACCAGCACGGTCGAACGCATCAGACCCCGGCGCGCGAGCTGCGCCACGAGCTGGCGCAGGGCCTCGTCGGCGCCGCGGATCTCGCCGTCGTAGAGGTCCGTCGCCCGGGCGAGGAACTGCGCGGAGCGCGGCCGGACGTGGGCGCTGTCCAGCGCCGCGACCGAGACCGGTCCCTGCGCGCGCAGGCCGGCCGGCAACGGCCGGCCGTCCCAGCCCGTCTCCGGATCGTAGGGCGCGTGGGGATCGAGATAGTGGACGTAGAGGAAGAAGGGCGGCCGGAGCTGGTCGAGCCAGGGGGAGAGCTGGCCGTTGAGCACCTTCCCTCTGCGGTTCTTGGCCAGCAGGAAATGCTCGAACCCGCGGTCGAAGCCGAAGACCGGCGAGACCCATTCGTTGGTGCTCGCCCCCAGGGTGTGGTAACCCTGGCGCTGCAGCCGCTCGGCGAGGGTGACGGCAGCCTCGGGAAGGCGGTCCCAGCGGTCGAGGGCGCGGTGGCGCACGGGGTGCAGGCCGGTCAGCAGCGAGGCCGTGGCCGGCTTCGTCCACGACGCCGGAGAGAGGCCGTCGAAGACCGCCCCCTGCCGC
Organism: Thermoanaerobaculia bacterium; assembly: GCA_036264085.1. Classification (GTDB taxonomy): domain Bacteria; phylum Acidobacteriota; class Thermoanaerobaculia; order Multivoradales; family UBA5704; genus DATARR01. Next base: position 26,332 of record DATARR010000071.1, read on the forward strand.
GCCAGCTCGCCGAGGAAGGGCGCCGTGTCGCGGCCGTAGCCGTAGGTGGCCAGATGGTCCTGGCGCAGGGTGTCGATGACCACGAGGACGACATTGTCCCGGGTCGCCGGCCGGCGGGCGCAGCCGGCGAGGGCGAGGGCGGCGATCCCCGCCACCAGAAGAGCGGGCAGGCCCCTCACGTCTTGCGCGCCACGGCGATGATCCCCAGCCCGCGGCCCGGGACGAGGGAGTCGAGCGGCCGGAACAGCGGCACCAGGTTGTTGAACACCTTGAGCTGGAAGCGGCTGAAGTGGCGCCGCTTGAGGACCTTGCCGTTGAGGTACCAGCCGGGGATGCCGAAGTGGTTGAAGTCGCGCATCGACTCCAGCTCGAAGCCGGTCGTCTTGAGCTCCTCGGCGAGCGCCGGCTTCTCGTAGCGGCAGCGGTGGCCCAGCACCTCGTCGAGGCTGGAGTAGAGGCTCTGGCCCTGCGGCACGTAGAGCACCACCCGGCCGCCGGGGGCGAGGGCCCGGTTCATGTTGCGCAGCGCGGTCAGCGGATCGCCCACGTGCTCCAGCACGTTGAGGCAGACCACGGTGTCGAACACCTCCTGCCACTTCTCGAAGCACCGCGGATCCTCGAGGTCGATGCGGTCCACCTGCAGGTAGGGCTTGCCCAGGGCGAGGTTGCTCAGGTAGTCGAGGTAGTGGGGGTTGATGTCGCTCGCGACGTAGAGGTCGCGCGGCAGCAGCCAGGAGGTGATGTTGCCGATGCCGGCGCCGATCTCCAGGACGCGGGCGCCGACGTGAGGGGCGATGGCGTCGGCCATCCAGCGGTTGAACCGGTTCGCCTTCTCCAAGCTGTGGAGGATGTGGGAGCCGTACTCGTCCTCGGCGTAGAGGTCGTCGATCAGGCTGTACTTGAGGATCGTGCGCAGCGCTTTGAAGATGTCCTTGACGCCGATCTTCTTTCCCTCGCGATAGGTGCGGCCGAGGTAGGAGATGGGCACCTCGAAGATGCGGCTTTCGCGTTTGGCGACCTTGGCGGTGATCTCCGGCTCCATGGCGAAGTCGTTGGAGCGGATGGGGATCGATTTGAGCAGCGGTGCCCGGAAGGCCTTGTAGCAGGTCTCCATGTCCGTCAGGTTGAGATCGGTGAACCAGTTGCTCAAGCCGGTGAGCAGCTTGTTGCCCAGGGTGTGGCGGTGGTTGAGGACGCGGCGGCGCTCGCTGGGCAGGAAGCGCGAGCCGTAGACGACGTCGGCGCCGTCCTCCAGGAAGGGGCGGATGAGCCGCGGGTAGTCCCGGGGGTCGTACTCGAGGTCGGCGTCCTGGAACAGGATGAGGTCGCCGGTGGCCTCGGCGATGCCACGGCGGATGGCCGCCCCCTTGCCCTGGTTCCTCCCCTGCTCCAGCAGGCGGATGCGATCCGGGTTCTCGGCCGCGAGCCGACGCAGGATCTCCAGGCTGCCGTCCTTCGAGCCGTCGTCGACCAGCAGGAGCTCCAGCTCGCGGATCTCGGGCGCCGACACCACGAGCACCCGGCGGACGAGCTCGCCCACCAGGAAACGCTCGTTGTAGACCGGGATGACGACGCTCAGCTTGACCCCGGTGGTGGGGACCGGTTGGCTCACAGACGCAGCTCCTCAGGGTAATTTCAGGTCCAGCGCGGACTGGGTGTCGGATGATACCATCGGAGCCGGCAGGCCCACTCCCTATGCCCGATCTCACCGCCGCCGAAGTGCGTGCCCTGGTCGACGCCGTACCGCACTGGCACCACGTCCTGCGGTTCCCGCACGGCATCGTCTCGCCGGGCGCCTACGATCCCCGCGAGCTGTTCGGCAAGCTCGAGCTGCCCGCCGACCTGCGGGGGCAGCGGGTGCTCGACGTCGGCACGCGGGACGGCTTCTTCGCCTTTGAGTGCGAGCGGCGGGGCGCCGAGGTGGTGGCCGTCGACTACGCCGAGATGGAGCTGACCGGCTTCGGCGCCGCCCGGCGGATCTACGGTTCGCAGGTCGAGTACGTGCAGGCCAACGTCTACGATCTCGATCCGGACCGACTCGGCACCTTCGACGTGGTCCTCTTCCTGGGTGTCCTCTATCACCTGCGCCATCCGCTGCTGGCCCTCGACCGGCTGCGCCCCCTCTGCCGCTCGCGGCTCGTCGTCGAGTCGCTGGTCTGCGACGCGCGGTTCTTCACCGGCTTCGAGACGAGCGAGCCGCTGACCCACCTGGCGCCGCGCCTCGCCGACCTGCCGCTCGCCCAGTTCCTCCCCGTGGGCCGCTTCCACTCCGACGCCACCAACAAGTGGGTGCCCAACGTCGCCGCCCTGCGCGCCCTGCTGACGGATGCCCTGTTCGATCCGGGCCCCGCCTACACCTGGGGCGACCGGGCTCTGGTCCACGCCCGCCCGGTGGACGATCCGGTGACGCGGCGCTGGGTGACGATGGACCGGGGCCTGCAGAAACGGGGCAGTTGAGGCCTTCACCACGCTCTCCTTGGATGGCGGCCGCGCTCCTCGCCGCGGCCGTGCTGGTCGTCTACGGCTTCACCCTCGGCTTCGGCTTCGTGTTCGACGATCACGTACAGGTCGAGCGCAATCCGTGGCTCCGGGCGCCTGACGGTCTGCGCCTGTTCCTTACGCGGCCTTTCTGGGGCTTCAACCCCGAGCAGGGGCCGTCGAACTATTACCGCCCGGCCTTCGGCGCGTTCGATTCGCTCCTGGCCCACGTCTACAGGCTGGATCCCACGGCGTTCCACGGCGCCTCGGTGGCGCTGCACCTCGCCGTCTGCCTGCTGGTGGCGCTCGTCGCCCGGCGCCTGTTCCGGGGCGAGGGAGAGAACGCCGCGGCCCTGGCGGCGGGCCTGCTCTTCGCCGTCCACCCCGCCCACGCAGAGGCCGTGGCCTGGGTGGGAGGCCAGCCGGACCTGCTGGCGGCCCTGTTCGCGCTGACCGCGGTCCTGACCTACCTCCGAGAGAAAGATAGATTTTGGATTTTAGATTTTGGATTTTGGATTGGGCCTGTGGTCTACCTGCTGGCCTGCCTCGCCAAGGAGACGGGAGTCGCGACGCTGCTGGTCCTCGTCGCAGTAGAGATTACGGAATGGCGCCGGGAGCGCTCGCCGGCGGTGGCCCTCCGGCGGGCGGCGGCGCGGCTCGCTCCCTACGGGCTGGTGCTGGCCGTCTATCTCGCCCTGCGCATCCACGCCCTGGGGGGATTCGCGCCGCGGGACTATGGCGTGACCTCGTCGGCAGCCGCGGCCGTGAGCTACGCCGGGGCCCTGCTGGCGCGGTATCTGGGCTTTCTCGTCGTCCCCTTTCCGGCGCGGGTGCTGGCCGTGGTGCCCGTGCCGCCGCTCCTTTCCTTCGCCGTCCTGGTTGGGCTGGCCGCGACTGGCGCAGCTCTGGCGGCGCTCGCGATCGTCGTCTGGCGGGGCTCGGGACGGCGGGAGGTCGTCCTCCCCCTGGCCTTCGTCTTCGCGTTCCTGCTGCCTGTCCTGCGGGCCGATGCCATCGGTGGCTCCAACTTCGCCGAGCGGTATCTGTACATGCCGTCAGTGGGGCTGGCCTGGCTGGCAGGGCTGCTGGTGAGCCGGCTGGTCCGGTCCCGGGCGCGGCGGGTCCTCGCCATCGCCGGCCTCATCGGAATCGCCGCCCTGGGAGTGGCCGCCGCGGTTCGCGCGGCGATCTACCGGGACGACCGCTCCCTCTTCAGGGCCGCAGTGCGGGAGAATCCGGGATCCGAGATCGCCCACAACAACCTGGGGATGGCGCTCTACGCCGCGGGCCGCCTCGACGAGGCCGAGCGGGAGTACCGGGAAGCCCTCAGGTTGCAGCCGGCCGCCGTGGCGCCGCTGGCCAATCTCGCCCTGGTGCGGGAGCGCCGCGGCGACCTCCCGGGAGCGAAGGCGGCCTTCGAGGAGACCCTGCGCCGCCTGCCCACCCACGCCGTGGCCGCCGTCCACCTCGCCCGTCTCGCCCTGCGCGAGGGGGACCGGGACGCGGCGGCGAAACGCCTGGACGCCCTCTTCGCGGCCGGCGGGGAGAGCTACGATGCGCTGACCGAGCGCGCCGCGCTCTGGCTCCAGGAGGGGCGGCCGGACGCGGCGGTGCCGCTGCTGGAACGGGGCCTCCGCGAATTTCCGGACCGGACGGAGGCGCGAAAACTTCTCGCCGGCGTGCGTGCGAAGGAGAGGTCCATCTGGTCACCCTGATCTGCCCCGTCCGTCACTGCGCCTCCCCCCTGGAACGGCGGGAGCGCTCCCTCGCCTGTTCCCAGGGGCACTCCTTCGACCTCGCCCGCAGCGGCTACTGCAATCTGTTGCAGCCGCAGGACCGGCGATCGAAGAATCCCGGCGATCCGAAGGCTGCCGTCGAGGCCCGCCGGCGGCTCCTTGACGCGGGCTACGGCGACGCCCTGCTGCGCGCCCTGGAGGAGGAGATGGACGCGCTCTCCCTACGACCCGGCGCCGCCGTGCTCGACGTGGGGTGCGGCGAGGGGTACTACCTGGGAGCGCTGGCGGCGCGGGGCGGGGTCGAGGCCCACGGGCTGGACCTCTCGGTGGCGGCCGTCGACCTCGCGGCCCGGCGCCACCCCGCGATCACCTGGGTCGTGGCCAACGCCGACCGCTTCCTCCCCTATGCCGCGGGGTCCTTCGCCGTCGTCCTCTCCCTGGACTCCCGCCTCCCGGCGAGCGAGATCCTGCGGGTGATGGCGCCGGAGGGGCGGCTGCTGGTGGCCGTGCCGGCGGCGGACGACCTGGTGGAGCTGCGGGCGGCCGTGCTCGGCGAGGGCGTGCTGCGCGACCGGCTGGCACGGGCCGCCGGGATGCTGGCCGGCGACTTCGCGCTGGAGGAGCGGCGGACCGTGCGCCAGACGGCCCGGCTCGACGCCGCCGCCGTGCGCGACGCGCTGGCCGCCACCTATCGCGGTGCGCGGCAGAGCCGGCAGGCCCGCCTGGACGGGATTCCGGAGATGGAGGTGACTCTCGCCCACGAGCTGGCGCGCTTTCGCGGTCGCCCCCCTTCCGCGATACCATCGCCAACCCGGCATGAAGCTTCCGTTCCGCCCCCGACCGCTCGACTGGACCCGCTGCGCACCCGCCGTTCCCCCCGACGGCCCGCCCGGACCCGTGGACGTCGTCGTCCCCGTCTACGGCGCCGCCGCCGAGCTTGCGGCCTGTCTCGCGAGCCTGCGGCGCCACACCGACCTCCGGGAGCACCGCCTCGTCCTGGTGGTGGACGGTCCTCAGGAGCCGGCGGTCGAGGAGTCGCTGCGGCAGGTGGCGGACCTCCCCAGCGCTCAGGTCCTGGTGCTGCGCAATCCGGCGCGGCGGGGATTCGTGGCCAGCGTCAACCGCGGCATGGCCCTGCCGGACGGCGATGCCCGCGACATCGTGCTGCTCAACAGCGACACTGAGGTGACGGCCGGCTGGTTGGTCAAGCTGCGCGAGGCCGCTTACTCCGACCCCGCCATCGCCACGGTGACGCCCTTCTCCAACCACGCCACCCTCGCCTCCCTCCCCCGCGGCGCCGAGGTCAATGCCCTGCCCGCCGGCTGGACGGTGGACGGCTTCGCGGCCCTGGTGGAGCGGGTGGCGGCCCGCGAGCGCCCGCGCCTGCCCACGGGCGTCGGCGTCTGCCTCTATATAAAAAGGAAGGCCCTGGACCGGCTGGGCTTCTTCGACGAGGCGCGCTTCGGCCTCGGCTACGGCGAGGAGAGCGAGTTCTGCTTCCGCGCCCTGAAGGCGGGCTGGCTCAACGTGCTCGACGATGCCACCTTCATCTGGCACGCCGGCCAGCGCAGCTTCGGCGCCGCGCGCGGGCCGCGGGTGCGGGCCGCCCACCGCGCCATGCGGCGCCTGCACCCTGAGTACCTGCCCACCATCGCCCGCTTCCTGCGCGACGACCCGCTCGCTCCCGCCCGCGCACGGGTGACGGCCGAGCTGCGGCGGAGCGAGGAGCTGCGGCGCCCCTCGCTGCCCGCCCGCGGCCCGCGCCGCGTGGTCCATCTCGTCCACGGCTGGCCGCCGTGGAACCACGCCGGCACCGAGGTCTACGCCCGCCGCCTCGCCCTGCGCCAGGCGGCGCGGCGGGAGGTGGCGGTCTATGCCCGCATCGCCGATCCGGGCCGCGAGCTGGGCGAGGCCCTGGAGCTGATGGACGGCGGGGCTCGCGTGCGGCTGGTGGTGAACAACTTCACCCAGCGCGATCCACTGTCGCGCAACGCCCTCCACGATCGCCGGCTGGCGGCGGACTTCCGGCGCTTCCTGGCCGCGACCCGTCCGGACCTGATCCACGTCCACCACCTCGCCGGCCACGCCGCCACCCTGATGGGCGTGGCGGCGGAGCGGGGCGTGCCCATCCTCTACCAGGTCCAGGACTGGTGGGCGCCCTGCGCGCGGGGCAACCTGCTGGACGCGCAGAGGCGGCTCTGCTCCGGCCCCTCGCCCGGCAAATGCACGGCCTGTCTCCCCCTGACCGGCCTCCCCCCGGCCGCCGTCCTCAACCGCCTCCTGCACGCCGCCCGGGCGCGCCTGACGCGGTGGGAGATCCACCGGGCGGACGCCTTCGTCCTGGGCTCGCGGGCCATCCGCGACAGCTATCTCGCCCTGGGCTGGCTGCGGCCGGAGGACGACGTCCAGGTCATCCCTTATGGCGTCGAGCGGCCGGCGATGCCGGCGACGGGGCGGACGGGCGTCCCGGATCGGCCCCTGCGCTTCGGCCTCATCGGCTCGCTGCTGCCACACAAGGGGATCCACCTCGCGGTGGCGGCGTTCCGCGGCGTCGATCCGGCGCGGGCGACGCTCTGCGTCTGGGGGGATCCGCGCATCTCGCCCGCCTACACGGCCGAGCTCGCGGCCCTCGCTTCGCCGGCCGTGCGCTTCGCCGGCCGCTTCGACGAGGAGCGCCGGCGCGAGATCTTCGCCGCGCTCGACGTGCTGCTCGTCCCCTCCCTGGGCCTGGAGTCGTTCGGTCTGGTCGCCCGCGAGGCCCTGGCCGAGGGAGTGCCGGTGGTGGCCAGCCGTCGGGGAGCCCTCGCGGAGCTGTTCGATATCCCGGCTGGGCCGCCGTGCGGCGCCCTCTTCGACCCGGAAGACCCCGCGGAGCTGCGGGAGTGGATCGAGCGGCTGACGGCCCGCCCGGAGATCGTCGCCGGCTGGCGCGACGCCCTGCCGCCGGTCAAGGGGATGGACGAGCACGCGGAAGAGATCGAAAATCTCTACGAGCGGCTGCTCACTCAAGGCATGCGCTAGAGTTTCCCGGAATGAATTCTCCGCTCGCCTGCACCATCATCGCGAACAACTATCTTGCGTACGCGCGGGCCTTCACCTGCTCGTTCCTGGAGCGCCACCCGGAGGGGAAGGTCTGTGTGCTCATCGTCGACCACCCGCAGCCGGGGCATCGCTACGAGGACGAGCCCTTCGCCGTCGTCTTCGCCGGCCAGCTCGGCATCCCGGGCTTCCCCCACCTCTCGTTCCGCTACTCCATCCTCGAGCTCTCGACGGCAGTCAAACCCTGGTTCCTCCTCCACCTGCATCGCACGCTGGGGTGCGACCGGGTCTGTTACTTCGATCCCGACGTCCTGATCTTCGGCGACCTCGGCGAACTCTACGCCCGCCTGGGCCGCGCGGACGCCGTGCTGACGCCGCACCTGACGGCGCCCATCGACGACTCGCTGGTGCCTTCGGAGCGGGAAATCCTGTTGTCGGGCATCTACAATCTCGGCTTCCTCGGGCTGGCGTTCAACGAGCGCACCCTGCCGTTCCTGGACTGGTGGCGCCAGCGCCTCTACCGCTGGTGCCTGCACGAGGTGGACAAGGGGCTGTTCGTGGACCAGCGCTGGATGGACCTCGCCCCCGCCTACCTGTCGCGGGTGGAGATCCTGCGCGATCCGGGCTACAACGTCGCCTACTGGAACCTGGTCCACCGCACGCTGGCGCGGCGGGAGGACGCCTGGTGGGTGGGGGACTCGCTCCTGCGCTTCTTCCACTTCAGCGGCTACGACTTCCGGCGGCCGGAGACGATCTCGAAATTCCAGAACCGCTTCACTTTCGCGGAGCGGCCGGACGTCGTCCCCCTGTTCGCGACCTACCGCGAGAGCATCCGGCGGCAGGGGCAGGAGGAGGTACAGAGCTACCCCTACGCCTACGGCCGCTTCGACAACGGCGTCGCCATTCCGGACCTGGCGCGCCGCGCCCTGCGGCAGGTCGATCCCGACGCGGTGCGCTGGCCCGATCCGTTCGCCACGGCGGGACCGGACAGCTTCTTCGACTGGCTGCGCCAGCCGGTGGACGGCGACGCATCCATCCCGCTGCCCCGGCTCGCCCTGCTGCTCTGGGACGAGCGCGAGGACCTGCGGCGCTTCTTCTCCCAGCCCTGGGCGGCGGACCGCCTGGGCTTCGCCCACTGGCTCATCGAGGGCGCCTCCGGTGCCGAGCGGATCGATCCGGTGTTCACCGCCGGGCTGGCGGGAGCCCTCAGCCGGCACGCAGCGCTGCCGGCGCATCCGATGACCCGCCTGGCCTCGCTGGTGGACCCGCCGGAATTGGCGTCCGGCGAGCTTGAGGCCGGGGAGATCGCTTGGCTGACGGCCGACGCCGGCCATGAGCCCCGGAGGCGGCCGCGGGTGCCCCGGCTGGCCCTGGAGATGCACCGCCGGCGGGCCGACCTGCTGCGGGCGTTCCCCGATCCCCTGGGCGCCGACCGGGCGGCGCTGGCGCTCTGGTACGTCACCTCCGGCCGGCACGAGTACCAGCTCCCGAAGACGGTGGTCCTGCCCGTGCTCCGCACCCTGTCGTGGCGCCGGCAGGCCTGGGCCCGGCTGTGGTGGGAGCGGCAGCGGCGCCGGGGGAAGCAGGCCGGCGCGCAGCGGGCGGCGGCGGAGCGGCCGGCCGCGGACGCGGCGACCGCGGTGACTGCGACGGTGGCGCGCGCCGCGGGTCCCACGGGCTTCAACGTCATCGGCTGGTCCACGGCGCCCACCGGCGTCGGCGAGGCCTGCCGCGGCACCCTGGCCGCCCTGGAGAACGCCGGCCTCGGCTGCGCCCTCTGGCCGCTCGACGGCCGGACGGACGGCGCGCCGGGAGCGGTGGCGGCGGGAACGGCCCAGGGGCTCCCCTACGAGGTCAGCCTCTATCACGTCAACGCCGACATGATGGAGACCGTCCAGAGCCGCCTCCCGCGCGGCTTCACCGCCGGGCGGCACCGCATCGGCTACTGGTTCTGGGAGCTGGCGCACTTCCCCCTGAGCTTCGCCCCGGCCTTCCGCCACGTCGACGAGGTGTGGGCCCCCAGCCGCTTCTGCCAGCAGGCGTTCCAGTCCGTCGCCACGGTGGAGGTGCGGCGGGTGCCGCCGTGCGTGGTGCCCGGCACGGCGGCACCCGCCAGCCGCGAGGCCCTCGGCATCGCGGCCGAGAGCTTCCTCTTCCTCTTCGCCTTCGATGCCCTCTCGGTGCCGGAGCGGAAGAACCCGGCCGGGCTGCTCGCCGCCTTCACCCGGGTGGCCCGGGAGAGCCGGCGGCCGGTCCACCTGCTGGTGAAGCTGAACCACGCGGAGGCCGAGCCGGTCTTCGCCGCCGAGCTCCAGCGCCGCTGCGCGGGGCTACCCGTGACCCTGCTCACCGGCACCCTGCGGCGCGATCACCTCGACGGCTTGACCGCCGCCTGCGACGCCTACGTCTCCCTCCACCGCTCGGAGGGGCTCGGCCTGCCCCTGATCGAGGCCATGTATCGGGGCAAGCCGGTCATCGCCACCGGCTACGGCGGCGTCACCGACTTCCTCGACGAGGAGACCGGCTTCGTGGTGCGCCACGGCCTGACGACCCTCGAACGCCCGCTGGGACCCTACCCGGCCGGCGCGGTGTGGGCCGAGCCGGACGCGGAGCACGCCGCGGCGCTCATGCTGGCTCTCGCCGCGGCACCGGAGGCCGCGGCGGCGAAGGTCGCGGCGGCCCGGCGCCGGGTGCTGGAGCTCTACGGTCCGGAGGCCGCCGGCCGCCGCCTGCGCTGCGAGCTGGCGCGCATCCGGGAAGGTCGTCATGGCTAACGGTCTGTCGCTGCGCGCCGCCGGCCGCGTGCTGCGCGCCGAGGGCCTCCCCGCCCTGCGCGACCGCCTCTCCGACCGTTGGCGCGAGCACAGCCGGCGGCTGTCGTTCCGCGCCGCCGGCAGCCCCCCGGGTCTGCCGGCCAGCCCGGTGCTCAACCTGCTCTCCACGGCGCCCACGCCGCGCCTGGGCGGGTTGCAGGCCCAGTTCCTCCACCGCCTCGAGAGTGAGGCCGAGCGCCGTCCCCTGGCCCTCCTCTATCCGGAGCCGGGGGCCTGGCGGCTGGAGGTGGCCGCCGCTGGCCGGCGCCTCTCCCTCACCCTCGCCGGCGGCGCCCCGCCCTCGCCCGTGGCCCTCGTCGACCAGGCCTTCGAACAGGCGGTGGTGCGCGCCGCGGGCGAGGTGGGAGCGCGGGCCCTGCACGTCGAGGGGCTCGCCGCCCTCCCTCTGGCCTCGCTGCTGGCCCTCCACCGGCGGGGGCTGGCGCTCGTCCTCTCGGTGCACGACTTCAGCCTCTTCTGCCCGCGGCCGCACCTGCTGGAGAGCCCCGAGCTGCGCTTCTGCGGCTACTCGCGCCATCGCGAGCGCTGCGCCCGCTGTCTGGCCGTGGACTGGCCGGTGCCGCCGGGCTTTCAAGAAGAGCGCCGGCAACTCGCCCGGGAGCTGCTGACCGCCGCCGCCGCCGTCGTCTACCCCTCCGACTTCCTCCGCCGGCGGCACCTGGAGCTGTTCTCCGGCCTGGCGGCCGAGCGGCACCGGGTCGTCGAGCCGGCGGCGTCCGTGGCCGGCGGCGCGCCGCTCGCCGGGGTGCCGGCAGGCACCGGCGAGCGGCGCGTGCGCCACGTCGCCTACATTGGCGCCTTCCTGCCGCACAAGGGTGCCCTGGTGTTCGAGGAGGTGATCCGCCGCCTGCCGCCCGCGGCGCTGCCGGAGCTGCACTGGAGCGCCTACGGCGGCGGCGATCCCGAGCTCCTGCTGCGGCTACGACGGCTCCCCCGGGTGCGGGTGCACGGCTACTATCGCTCCGGCTCGCTGGTCGATCGCCTGCGCCAGGAGAGGGTGGACCTCGCCCTGCTGCTGTCCATCGTCCCCGAGTCCTACAGTCTGGCCCTCTCGGAATGCCTGGCCGCGGGGGTGCCGGTGGTAGCCTTCGATCACGGCGCCATCGCCGAGCGCCTGCGCCGGCACGGCGGCGGCCTGCTGGTGGAGCCGGCGGCCGGAGCGCCGGGGATCGCCGCAGCGGTGACGGCGCGGGTCAACGGTCTGCGCATCCCGGGCGAGGGCCTGCCGCCGGCGGAGCCGGTGACCGGCGCTGGCAACGCGGCGCAGGCCTTCGCCGACCTCTACCGGGAGTTGGGGCTGTGTTGAACCGCCACGGGAGGATCGTCGAAGATGCGGCTCCGGAGCAGTCCCTTCTTTTGCATTTTGTAACGCAGCAGTACACTGACGACGGAGAAGCCGTAGTGCACGCTGCGCCCGAAGCCGATCTGGGAAGCCTCAGGAAAGTAGCGCGTCTGAATGGGGATCTCCCGGATGCGCAGGTTCTTCCATACGCCCTGGGCAATGATCTCCGTGTCGAACACGAAGCCGTCGGAGTTGCTCTCCAGGTCGACGCTCTGCAGATAAAGCCGGCTGTAGGCGCGCAGGCCCGAGTGGTACTCGGAGAGGAAGGTATAGAAGGTGGCATTGGCCAGGGCGGTGAGGAAGACGTTCGCCAGGTACTTCCACTTCGGCATGCCGCCCTCGAGCGGCCGGCCGCCCAGCATGCGGCTGCCGAAGACGGCGTCGCACTCGCCGGCGAGCAGCGGCGTCACCAGCTCGGGGATGGTGGTGGGATCGTACTGATGATCGGGATGCACCATGACCACGACGTCCGCGCCGCGGGCCAGGGCCTCGCGGTAGCAGGTCTTCTGGTTGCCGCCGTAGCCCCGGTTGCGGGGGTGGACGAGAACGTGCAGCCCGAGCCCGCGGGCCACCTCCACCGTGCGGTCGCGGCTGGCGTCGTCCACCACCACCACGTCGTCGACCCAGTCCATGGGGAGGTCGCGCCAGGTGCGCTCCAGGGTCCGCTCGGCGTTGTAGGCCGGCATCACGACGCACACCTTGTGGCGGCGCTGCAGGGGATCGATGAGCATGGGACAACCTCCGGAGGCTCGTTGCGGCTCGGGGAGAGCGGATTCTACCACTCACGGCCATGAGCAACTCTTTCTTCTACCCCGTCCGGGCTCATCACCGCGCCCTCACCACCGCGGGCGAGGTCGAGCGCCTGGCCCGCGCGGCCGTGCGCAGCCTGCGCACCGGGCGGCTCGGGCGGCGGCTGCCGGCCTTCCCATGGCCGCCGCCGGCAGCCAGCCGCGAGGCGGCGGACCTGGAGGCGACGCTGGCCGGCTCCAAGCCCCCCATCCTCTACCTGCCGGCCGTGGCTTGGCAGTACCGCTACCAGCGCCCCCAGCACCTGGCCGTGGCCCTCGCCAGGAGCGGCCACCCGGTGCTCTACGTCGACGGCTTCCTGCGCAGCCGGCTGCTCCCCGCCCGCCAGCTCACCCACGTCCAGGGCGGCGTGCACGTGCTGCGGGTACGGGTGCCGGGACGGCCGGACCCCTACCGCCATCCCCTGGAGCCCGAAGCTGCGGCGTGGCTCGCCGGGACCATCCTGGCCGGGTTGCGTCACGAGCGGCCGCTGATGGTGCTGGTGCAGCTCCCCTTCTGGGCCGAGCTGGGGCGCGAGCTGGCCCGCCGGCTCGCCGTCCCCCTAGTCTACGACCGCATCGACCTGCACGCCGGCTTCCCCGGAGTGCCGCCAGGCATCGCGGCCGTGGAGGCGCGGCTCATCCACCAGGCGGACCTGGTGTGCGCCACCGCCGGCCTGCTGGCGGAGCGGCCGCGGGAGCTCAGCCCCCAGGTCCTGCGGCTGCCCAACGGCGTCGACCTGGAAGCGTTCCCGCCGCCGGCCGGCGTCCCTCGCGACCCCGCAGCCCCGGTGCGCGTGGGCTACGTCGGTGCCCTCGGGCCGTGGTTCGACGTCGAAGCCGTGCAGGAGGCCGCCCGCGTCCTTTCGGACTGGCGCTTCCGCCTCGCCGGCCGGGTGGAGGACCCGGAGGTCGCCGCCCTGGGCGCCCTGCCCAACCTGGAGACGTTGGGCGAGATCCCCTTTGCCGAGGTGCCCGGCTTCCTCGCCGGTCTCGACGTCGCCCTGGTCCCCTTCCGCGACCTCCCCCTCACCCGGGCGGTGGACCCGGTGAAGCTCTACGAGGCCCTCGCCACCGGCCTGCCGGTGGTGGCCCGCCGGCTGCCGGAGACCGAGCGCTGGAGCGAGCCCCTCGTCTACCTCTACGACGATCCCGAGGGGTTCGTGCGCCAACTCCGCCGGGCCGTGGCGGAGCAGACCCCCGAGCTCGCCCGCGAGCGCCGCCGCGCCGCCGAGGACGAGAGCTGGGACCGCCGCGTCGCGGAGCTGCTCCAGGCCGTGGGCCCGCTCGCCGCCGGCGTGCGCCAGCCCCAGCGCCCGTGATAAAGTTCCCCGCCGAAGAGATGGCGATCGACATCCCCCATTCCGCCCGCATCTACGTCGCCGGCCACCGCGGCCTGGTCGGCTCGGCCATCCTCCGCCGGCTGCGCCGGGAGGGATTCGACAACGTCCTCACCGCCTCCCGCGAGCAGCTCGACCTGCGCGACCAGGCGGCGGTGAACTACTGGTTCCGGGCCAACCGGCCGGACTTCGTCTTCCTGGTGGCCGGCACGGTGGGGGGGATCCTCGCCAACTCCACCCGCCCGGCGGAGTTCATCTACGACAACCTGATGATCCACGCCACGGTGGTGCACGCCGCCCACCTGCACGGCGTCCGGCGCCTGCTCTACCTGGGGAGCTCCTGCATCTACCCCCGGGACTGCCCGCAGCCGATCCGCGAGGAGTACCTGCTCACCGGCCTGCTCGAGCCCACCAACGAGCCCTACGCCATCGCCAAGATTTCGGGCATCAAGCTCTGCCAGGCCTACCGTCGGCAGTACGGCTGCGACTTCATCTCGGCCATGCCGACCAACCTCTACGGCCCGCACGACAACTTCGACCTCCAGAACTCGCACGTGCTGCCGGCGCTGATGCGCAAATTCCACGATGCCCGGGCGGCGGGACGGGACGAGGTCACGATCTGGGGCACGGGCTCGCCCCGGCGCGAGTTCCTGCACGTCGACGACCTCGCCGACGCCTGCCTGTTCCTGATGCGGCACTACGACCAGGACGAGCACGTCAACGTCGGCACCGGCGAGGACCTGAGCATCCGCGAGCTGGCCGAGACCCTCCGCCAGGTGGTGGCGCCCGGCGTGCAGCTCGTCTTCGACCCCGCGAAGCCCGACGGCACGCCCCGCAAGCTCCTCGACGTCAGCCGCCTCCATGCCCTCGGCTGGCGCCACCGCATTGGCCTGCGCGAGGGGATCGAGCGGACCTACGAGTGGTTCCGGGAGAGCCACGGCCAGCGGGCCCTCCCGGCCGGCCTCCACGCCACCACCGCCTGAGAGCCCACGCCACGACGATGAGCTGGTTCGGTCAACGACAAGAGCCGGGCACCGACGAGCTCGAGGCTCTGCCGCTGTTCCAATGCACCGAGCGGGAGGTCCAGCGCTGGAACGACGAGTGGCTCCAGTACCTGCGCAGCGAGTGGGAATTCCAGCTCGCGCCCTACACGGCGTATCCCGACAAGCCGCCGTTGCCCGACTCGCCCCTCGAGCTCCTGAGCCTCGCCTTCGGCTTCGGCTGGCCGATCGCCCTCTACTGCGACCGCGAGGCGCTCGAAGGGCGGAGGGTCATGGAGATGGGCTGCGGCTGCGGCAACCTCGGCAAGCTCATCGCCCGCTACACGGCGTCCTACCTGGGGACCGACTACAGCACCCTGGCGCTGCAGATCGCCCGGCTCGTCTCGCCCCCGAGCTGCACCTACGTCCACGTGGCCGACCGCGAGGGCCTCGCGCCCTTTTTCGGCCGCATCGACACGGTCGTCAGCCGGTTTTTCTGGATCCACCAGAACTTCGCCCTGGGCCGCCGGAACCTGGAGCTGCTGGCGCTCTTCCTGAGACCGGGCGGTCTCCTCTACGCCGATTTCTTCTGGCCGGACCCGAAAGTCGAGCAGGCCGTCGTCTTCACACCCGACCGTCCGCTCTCGAAGGCCCATCCTTCGGCGACCTTCCGGTACTCTCGCGCCGACGTGGAGCGCCTCGTGGCGGGGCACCCATTCCGCATCCTGCGGGAGACGGTGTCGCTGGAGATGCAGCGGCGCTACGTCGTGCTCGAGAGGCAGCCCGCCCCATGACCTCCCCGGCCCCGCCGGCCAGGGACTCTTCGCGGTCTGACCTCTTCCACCTCGGGGGCGCCTGCCTCGTCCTGGTCCTGGGGATCTGGGCCAACAGCGGCACCCTCAACCCGCTCGCCGTCACCCTCGACCATCCTCTCGTCTGGGAGCCCTGCAAGTACCTGCTCAACATCGACCATTTCCATCACAAGGCGACCTTCCTGATGCTCGACGGCGCGCCCCGGGAGTCCTGGCGCTTCAGCGTCGTGCTGCGGCGGATCCTCTATCCCCTGGTGACCTATCCGTTCATGAAGCTGCTGGGGTTCGAATATGGCGGCATCCTGGTCAACGTCCTGCTGGTGCTCGGCAGCGTCGCGGCCTTCTGGTACGCCGCCCGGCGCCGCTTCCCGTCCGGGTTCTCCCGCGCCGCGCTGTGGCTCCTGGCCGCCTATCCGGGCTTCTTCTACTGGGCGTCCTCGCCATACGGCTATGCGACGATCGTGCCCCTCAGCCTGCTGTCGCTCGTCCTGCTCTGGCGTCTCCAGGACGTCGCCACCTGGCAGGGAGCGCTGCTCCATGGCCTCGTCCTCGGCGTCCTGTTCACGGCCTATGATCTGGTACTGTTCTTCGGCGTGGCCGGGGTCCTGCTGCTGCTCCACCGCCGGCTGTGGCGGGCGAGCGCGGCCTTCGCGGTGGCTCAGCTCCTGCCTCAGGTGCTCGCGTTGACCGTGCTCTACGAAGTCTTCGACGTCCCGCTGCGCAACGCCAACAGCGAGATCTACGGGGTCATCGTCGGCAGCTATCTCTCCCGCATCGACGGCAGGACGTGGTCCCTGCTCCTGGCCAAGGTCCCGGGCGCCCTCGTCGACAACTACCTCTACGGCAACTTCCTCTTCCTGCCACTGCTCTTCACCCTCGGCCTGTGGCTGGCGACGCGGACGCCGGGCGAGCGCCCGGCCCTCGAACCCGCGGAGCGGTGCGTGCTGCTGGCGGCGCTCCTGCTCTTCCTGTTCACCAACCTGGCGCCCCCCTACCATGGGTGGCAGATGCGGGGCTCCTGGATCTCGCGGCTCTACCAGCCCATGGGGGTGGTGATGGTCGCCTTCCTGGGCCGCCTCTACGCCCACGCGCGGCAGCTCCCCCGTCCCCTCCGCCTCGCCGCCGGCAGCGCCCTCGCCCTGGCGGTGGCGCTCAACCTCTGGGTCGTCTTCTCGCCGCTCTTCGCGCCCGTGCTGGGCAGCCCGCTGCTGAGCGCCGCGCTCTATCGCGGCTTCTACCTGCACAACAAGCAGACCTGGTCCTACGTCGACAACCTGAAGCGCTACGGCTCCCGCCCCCTGGGCTTCTGCGCCAGCCCGCCCAGCAGTGCGGCGACGGTGACGCACTGAACGACGAGGGTGGCGGGGAACAGGAAGCGGAAATCGGCCGCCGGCGCCGCCGGCAGGTAGGAGAGAGAGTACGCCAGCGGCAGCAACAGCACCTGGGCGAGAGCGCGCCAGCGCGCCTCGCCCGACCTGCGGTAGCGGACGAGGAGAGCGGCGATCCACGCGACGTTGGCCACGAGCCAGACGAGGTGGACGCCGGAGAGCCAGCGCCAGCCGCTCCCGGCGACGCCCCGGGTCAGCGTGCTCAGCCGCTCACGGGCGCCCGCGAAACGCCGGTCGAGCACGAAGCCATAGGGGTTGTCGACGATCGTGTCATGGATGAAGTAGCTCGTCCGCTCGACGCCCAGGAGCCGGACGAAGGCCGCCAGCTTCACCTTCGCCAGCAGCCAGGGGAAACTCCGGGCGGCCCGGGTGTACTCGGACCGCAGGCGGTCGTAGCTCGCCAGGGCGTAGAAGCCCGGGTCCACGATCCGCGGCTCGCCGTGGAACAGGACCACGGCATCGACGATCGGATACCGGGACGCGTAACCCGGGTCGAGGACGTGGCTCCTGGTGAACGGGAGCTGGTCGCACGCCGTCGCATCCGCCGCGCAGACGCCGAGCAGGTCCAAGGCCATGACGACGCGCTCGATCTTCGTCGCCTGGACGTGGAGGGCCCGGGTGAGGAGGACGTCGCTCGCCAGCCAGGCCGCCAACGGTGCCACCAGCAGCACGAGGGCGCCGCGCCGGTCGACGCGCGAGCGCCAGGACCACAGGATCCAGCCGGCGACCGGCAGGACCAGGACGGCGTTGTGGCGCACCAGCCCCAGGGCCACGGCGAGGGCGAGGACGAGCAGGAGCTCGCCCGGCCACCGCTCCCGCTGCGGCTCCCGTCCCGTGAGCCGCAGCAGAACCGCGGCGAGCCACAGCAGGAGCACCATCGCCCAGACGTCCTTCCACAGCGTCATCAGGTAGAAGGCCAGGGGGGTCACGGGCAGCAGCAGGACGAGCAGCGCCAGCAGTGCCAGCCACCCCGCGCGCCGAGGCGGGAGCCGCGGCCCGTAGAGCTGCGCCAGGCACGCCGCAGCCAGGGCGCGGACGCCGAACACCCCGGCGAGACACTGGAGCAGCATGAACAGACCGACCGTCCCCCCCAGCCTCAGCACCAGGTTGAGGACCGCCGCCATGAAGGGGGGATGCCAGTCCAGGTACCGCCCGGTGAGTGCCTGGCCGTACTGGTTCATGGTGTCGGCCGACATCAGGGCGGGGAAGAACAGCCGCCAGAGAACGACGGCCACGGCGATGGCGAGGAGGCCGGGCAGGCGGGAGGCGATCCTGAGCGCCAGGGGAGGGGCGCTCTCGTCGCGGCTCATTCTCTACGAGCTCCGGTATAAGCTTGGAGGGTGTGGAACGGCGGCAGGCCGCGCCGGCAAGGAGAGCATCGAGTGGAAGCCGAAGTCAAGTATCCTCCCGCGGCCGGCCGGGGAGCCGTGCGGACGCCGGAGGACGCCGGAGGACGCGTCGCGCCCGACGGTCGCGACGATCGGGCCGCGGAGCGCTACCGCCGGGAGCGCTCCGCCCATTGGGATGAGGTTGCCCGCCGCTGGGACGGCCGCCAGGGGCTGGGGGCCGCCTACCACCGGCGCCTGGCGCGCATCTACCGCTTCCTGGTCCCCCCGGGGCTGCGGGTGCTGGAGCTCGGCTGCGGCGCGGGGGACCTGCTGGCCGCCCTGGAGCCGGCGGCGGGGGTCGGGATCGACTTTTCGGGCGAGATGGTGCGGCGGGCCACCGCGCGCCACCCCCATCTGCGTTTCCTCCAGGCCGACGCCCACGAGATCGACGGGCCGGGAGAGACCTTCGACGTCGTGATCCTCTCCGACCTCGTCAACGACGCCTGGGACGTGCAGCGGCTGTTCGAGCGCATCCGGCCCCTCACCACCCCCCGCACCCGGGTGATCCTCAACGTCTATAGCCGTTTATGGGAGCTGCCGCTGGCCCTGGCACAGCGGCTGCGCCTCGCCCGGCCGGTCCTGCACCAGAACTGGCTGACCGTCCACGACGTGACCAACCTGCTGCGCCTGGCCGGCTTCGCGCCGGTCCGGCACTGGGAGGAGGTGCTGCTGCCGCTGCCCATCCCCCTGCTCGCGCCGCTCTGCAACCGCTTCCTGGTCAAGCTGTGGCCTTTCCGGCACTTGGCGCTGTGCAACTTCGTGGTGGCCCGGCCCGCGGCCCGGCCGCGGGAGGAGGAGCCGCTCGTCTCGGTGGTGGTGCCCGCCCGCAACGAGGAGGGCAACGTCCCCGCCGTCTTCAGCCGGCTGCCAGAGATGGGGCGCGGCACGGAGCTGATCTTCGTCGAGGGGCACTCGACCGACGGCACCTGGGCGGCCATCGAGCGCGAGATCGCGGCGCACCCCGAACGGCGGGCCAGGGCCTGCCGCCAGACCGGCAGGGGCAAGGGGGACGCCGTGCGCCTCGGCTTCGCCCAGGCGAGCGGCGACGTGCTGATGATCCTCGACGCCGACCTCACGGTGCCGCCCGAGGACCTGCCCCGTTTCTACGAGGTGATCCGCTCCGGGCAGGGGGAATTCGTCAACGGCGTGCGGCTCGTCTATCCCATGGAGGAGCAGGCGATGCGCTTCGCCAATCTGCTGGGCAACAAGCTCTTCAGCCTGGTCTTCTCCTGGCTGCTGGGCCAGCCGGTCAAGGACACCCTCTGCGGCACCAAGGTCCTCCGGCGCAATGACTACGAGCAACTAGCCGCCAACCGCGCCTACTTCGGCGACTTCGATCCCTTCGGCGACTTCGACCTCCTCTTCGGGGGCGCCAAGCTCAACCTGGAGATCGTCGAGGTGCCGGTGCGCTACCGCGAGCGGACCTACGGCACCACCAACATCCAGCGCTGGCGCCACGGCTGGCTCCTCCTCGAGATGTGCGCCTTCGCCGCCGGGCGGATCAAGTTCGTCTGATGGCCGGCCTCAAGCGCTGGCTGGAGCACCCGCTCACCCGCGGTCTCGACCTCGACGATCCGCGCACCACCCACCTGCGCCGGCGGATCCTCGCCGAGAAGCGGTTCCTGCGGCGGATCTACGAGGAGTGGTACGCGGCGCTGGCGGCCTCCCTCCCGGCGGGCGAGGGGGCGGTGCTCGAGCTGGGGTCGGGCGCCGGGTTCCTCGCCGACTTCGTCCCCGGGCTGGTGCGTTCCGAGGTCTTCTACGCTCCGGGGATCGACACCGTGCTCGACGGGCTCGCCCTGCCCTTCGCCACCGGCGCGCTGCGCGCCATCGCGATGACCAACGTCCTCCACCACCTGCCCCGGCCCGCCCGCTTCTTCGCGGAGGCGGCGCGCTGCGTCCGCGCCGGCGGGGTGGTGACGATGATCGAGCCGTGGGTCACCCCCTGGTCCCAGTGGGTCTACACGCGGCTCCACCACGAGCCGTTCGAGCCCGCGGCGAAGGAGTGGGAGCTGGCGGAGGGAGGGCCGCTGTCGGGGGCCAACGGCGCGCTCCCCTGGATCCTCTTCCAGCGCGACCGCGAGCGGTTCGAGCGCGAGGCGCCCGCGTGGCGGGTGCGCTCGATCGAGCCGCTCATGCCGCTGCGCTACCTGGTCTCCGGGGGAATCTCGCTGCGGGGCCTGGCACCCGCCGTCACCTACCCCCTCTGGCGAGGGGTCGAGCGGGCACTCTCTCCCTGGCGGCGGCAACTCGCCATGTTCGCCCACGTGGTGCTCGACCGGCGGCCCTGAAGCTCCTCGCCCGGAGATCCTCGTGCACCCCACCGAGCCGACCCGCACCCACCTTCCGGCTTCCCGAGAGGCTCTCTGGCTCTCCCTGCTCCTCGCGGCCGGGCTG
This sequence comes from Thermoanaerobaculia bacterium, assembly GCA_036264085.1. GTDB lineage: Bacteria > Acidobacteriota > Thermoanaerobaculia > Multivoradales > UBA5704 > DATARR01. Next base: position 46,851 of record DATARR010000071.1, read on the forward strand.
CTGGCGCGGCTCGCCTTCGTCATCGCTTTCCCCATCCAGCCGGTGTCCGACTTCCGGGGCCTGGTCGACTTCGGCCTCTTCATGCGGGATCACTCCGTGGTGACCGGCGGCTATTTCTGGAGGTTCTTCAATCCCGGCCTTCCCCTCGTCCTGTCGCTGATCTTCCGCATCGTCCCCGGGTCTCCGGAGACCGCGGCCCGCCTCGCGACGGCGGTGGCCACGGGCCTCGTGCCGGCGCTCCCGTTCACGCTCTGGCGCGGCGTCCTCCCCTTCCGGATCCGTCTCCTCGCCGGCGGAGCGCTCGCCCTCTGGCCCGGTCAGATCGTCTTCTCGGGAGTCGTGGCGCAGGACAACTGGGTCCTGCTCCCGGTCGTCGCCCTGGCCGCCCTGGCCGTGCGGTCTCTGCTCGCCGGGCGCGGTCATCCGGCCGTCGCGGGGTTGCTCTACGCCGCCGGCGTCGCCATCCGGCAGGAGATGCTGATCGCCCTCCTCCCCCTGCTGGCGGCGGCGGCCCTCGGGTCCTGGAGGACGGAGAGCCGGCGGCGAGCTCTCCTCGCCGGCCTCCTGGCGGCCGGCATCCCGCTCCTGCTGCTAGCGTTCCAGCGGCAGGCGGCCACCGGGCGCTTCGCGCTCACCACGGACCACGGCGGACTCTCCCTCCTGGGCTCTTACGTCCCCGGAGCCACCGCGAACGCCTGGGCCGACCCGCTGCCGTACGTCGCCGCCGTCGAGCCCGAATTGCTGGAACGTCCGGCAGAGCTGAAGCGGCAGGCGGTGCGGCTGGCCCTTCAGGCAGCCCGGGCGAGGCCCGCCTTCCACGCCGCCCGGATCACCGCCTTCACCCTCGACTTCGCCGTCCGCAGCGAGGTCTACAATCTGTACTGGTGCCTCCTGGTGCCGGAGGGCCTTCCCCCCGCGCGCGCCCTGGAGCTCGCGCGCCGGGTGCCCCCCGTGCTCCAGGGCGAGATGACGGTCCTGCTCGCGCTCTTCCTCGCCTCCCTGCTGCTGACGCCGCGCCGCTGGAGCCAGCCGATCTGGCCGCTGGTCGCGGCGATGGCGCTGAAGGTCGGCCTCCATGCCGTGATCACCGCCCAGGGGAGATATTTCCTGCCCGTGACCGCCCTGCAGATCCTGGTCATCTCGCTGGCCGCGGAGAATGCGGGCCGGGTGTCCCGCCGTGGGGTGATGGCGGCGCTCGCCGTCGGCGGCATCGTCGCGGCCGGCGCCTCCTGGCTCGCGCCCCGGGCCGTCGGCTGGGTTCGAGCTCATGACGTGGATCGCCCCCGCGTCTACCGTTTCCCCCTCTCCGACCTGGCCGCCGATCCGAAGATCTTCGACTGCGTGGTCCGGCGCGGCCGGCTGGTGGGCCTCTCCGAGACTGGAGCCGCCCTCCAGACCTTCCATCCCGATCCGCCGGCCGGCGAGACGGCCGCCGTGGAATGCGTCTCCCGGAGCTCGCTCCCCGTTCCGCCTCTGCTCCTTCGCCTCCCCGCTGCGGGCCAGAGGTCGGAGCGGGTGACAGTGGACGGCCGGGAGGTCCCCGTCCACGACCTGGCCCTGGTGCCGGGGAGCGGCGGGATCGAGGTGCCGCTCGGCGAGCCCGCACCGGGAAAGCGGAAGACGTTCTCGATCGAGCTCGCGACGGGGGAGACGATCTCCTTCCAGCTCGTGCGTGCAGGGAGATGAGGACGCCGTAGCCGGTCAACGCGCCGCGGCCGCGCGCGTGAGCTCGGCGGCGAGCACGGCGAGCGCCGGACCAGGGGCGAAGCGCGCGAGCACGACCTCGCGGGCACGCCGGCCGCACGCCTCGCGCAGGCGGGCATCGCCCAGCAGGGTCTGGAGCCGGCCGGCGGCGGACTGGGTGGAGCCCGGGCGATAGAGGCCGCCGCTGACGCCGTCCGCCACGAAGTCGGTGAATGGCCCCGAGTCCGGCACCAGCACGGCGCAGCGGCGGGCCATGGCCTCGACGACCGTCATGCCGAAGGATTCGCCGCGCGAGGTGGTCACGGCCACGCCGCCCGAGTCGCGCACGGCGTCGAAGAAGGCGGGGATGCGCTCGTGCGGCAGTCCCCGGAACCAGCGCAGACGGTGCAGGATGCCCGCCTCTCGGGCGCGCGCCAGCAGCTCCGCCGATCGCTCCGGCTCCACCGGCCGCCCGGCGATCCACGCCTCCGCGACAACCCCCCGCTGCGCCAGGGTTCCCGCGATCTCCACGAAACCTTTCCAGTTCTTGTGCTCGTCCAGCCGGCCGACCCAGGCGAGCACGGGCCGGCGCGGCGGCGCCGGGAAGGGCGCGGGCTCGGCCGCGAGCTCCCGGCGCACGGGGTTGGGGACGACCCGCACGTCGACGCCCTCGCCCACCCGCTCGGCGACCAGCCGGGCATGGTGCGGCGAGGGGGTGAAGACGGCCGCCGGCCGCAGCCGGGGGAGACGCCGCAGGTACTCGATGTTGTCGAGGTAGGCCGAATGGCACTCGACGATCAATGGCGGCAGCAGGGGCAGCGCCGGCGCCTCGTAGCCGGCGAGGACCTCGGCCGTGTCGATGGTGGAGACGAGGTCGAAATCACGGGCGAAGACGAGGCATGCCGCGGCGTCCCCCACCCGCACGCGGTCCTCCAGACCGGAGAAGATCGAGCGCCCCCCGAAGTCGTGGAAGAACCAGGCGTGCGCCTCGATGCCGTGCGCCGCGAGCCCGTCCAGGCGGGCGCGCAGGACCGCCTCCACGCCGCCCAGGGTCAGATAGCTGTAGACGAACAGGACCCTCATAGCGTAGCCTCGAGCAGGGCTCGCTTCTCCGCCACCCGCTGGTCCCCCCGTGCGAGCGCCGCGAGCAACTCGTCCAGCCGGTGCGCCCAGGTGCAGGCGGCGGCGAAGGCGCGCCGCTCGGCGGCCGCCGCCGGCGGCAGGCCGGCCGCCCGCGCGAGCGCCGCGACGAAGCCCTCGACGTCCTCGGCGCGCTGCACGAAGCCCTCGCCCCCCGGGGGTGGGTAGACGCCGGTGCACACCACCGGCAGGCCCATGGCCAGGTACTCGTAGGTCTTGATGGGATCGGCGCCGGCCGCCAGGCGGTCCGGCTTGAAGGGGACGATCGCCACGTCCCAGTGGGCGGCGAAGGCCGCGAGGTCGCTCTGCGGCTGCTTGCCGAGCAGCTCGACGTTGGCGGGCACGGCGAGGCCCTCGGGGCTGCCGCCGTAGCCGATGAGGTAGAACCGCCAGGCGGGGCGCCGCCGCGCCGCCGCGGCCACCAGCTCCCAGTCGAACCAGGCGCCCGCCAGGTAGCCGAAGTAGCCGACCGTGACCTCCCCCCGGACGAGCGGGCGCGGCTCGCGCACCGTCTCGATGCCCGCTCGCACGCCGTTGCGCACGATCTGCACCTCCTCCCCTTCCAGGTCGCGGAGCCGGGCGGCCAGCGTGTCGTTGATGGCGAAGACGGCGTCGGCGGCGTTGATCAGGTGCCTCTCGAACCCCTCGTCGTACCACACGGCCTGCCCCACCCGCTGGAACTCCTCCCAGTCGTCGAGCGCGTCGTAGACGGTGGTCCAGCCCGCAGCGTTGGCGGCGGCGAGGAGCTCGAAGAAGGCGGGGTGGGGGAACTCGATCATCAGGATCCGGGAGAGCCCCGCGAAGGCGCCCGTCAGCGCCTCGGGATGGTCGGTCACGACGTCGATCGGGATCTGCACGATGCCGTCCGTCACCCGGTCCTGAGGGCGCCACTCGTTCTTCCACCAACGCCAGTAGACGAAGACCACGGGGATGCCGCGCCGCGACAGCTCGAGCGCGAGCTGCGTCGGTCGCTGCCCTTCGCTCTCGACGAGCTGGGTGGCCGAGACGATCGCCACCACCGTGCGCGCGCCGGCCGCACGGACCCGGTCCTCGAAACGCAGGAGATCGCCCCGGGGATCGGGCGGGGTCTCCCCGGGAGCGCCGGGCGCGGGCCCCGCCGTGGCCGGAGCGGCGGGAGCGGCCGCGGGAAGACGGCGGCCGAGCGCGCCGCGAAGCTGGCGATAGATCCGGCGGCGGCGCGTGCCCTCCGGCAACAGGCGCCGCATCGCCGCCCAGAACCGGGAGACCAGGCGGTAGGCGATCGTCGCCTCGAGCTCGCTCAGCCGCCGGTCGAGGTCGTTGCGCTCCGCCAGCACCAGGTCGCGCTGCTCGCGGATCTGCCGGTAGGTGGCGAGGGCGTCCTCCTGCTGCCGGAGGGCCAGCTCCTGCTGCTGGAGCGCCAGCTCCTGCTGCCGGAGGGTCAGGAGGACCACCTCCTGCTCCTGCGTCCTCTTTTCCAGCGCCTGGCGCTGCTCCCCGGCGAGCCGCCGCTGCTCTTCGGCGATCCGCCGCCTCTCCTCGGCGATCCGCCGCTGCTCCTCGGTAGCCTGCTGCTCGGACTGGAGCCAGGCCCGGTATTGCTCCATCTCCACCCACTGGCGCTCGATGATGGCTCCCCGCTCCTGGATCACGGCGTTGCGACCCGCGACGTCCCGCAACCGCCCCTCCAGAGCGTGACCTACGAGCCGCCGCAACGCCTCGCGGTCCGCCGCGGCGAGCGGCGGCGGCAGGGGCGCGCCGGCGAGGAGCTCGCCGGCCAGCTCGACGTTCCTCTCGGCGGCCCTCGCGAGCTCGCGGCTGGCGGCCAGGAAGTCGCGGCGCAGCGCCTCCCGCGCTCCCCAGGCGCGCTCCAGGAGAGGGCCGAGCCCCCCGAGATCGGCGAGATCCAGGCAGAGCTCCTCGTGCCCCGCGAGGCGCGCCAGATGCCTCACCTTCGGGTCGTAGGCGAGCGCCACCACCGGCGTGCCGCTCAGCAGCGCGAAAAGGACGGAGTGCAGCCGCAGCCCGATCAGCAGGTCGCAGCTCCCCACCAACGCTGCGATCTCCTCCGGCGAGCCGCCGCCGCCCAGGCTGCGCACGTCCGCCGCCGCCAGACCGCCGGCCGCCAGCTTCACCCGCAGCCGCTCGAGCGCGGGATCGTCGTAGCCGGTGTGGAAGGGGATGAGCAGCACCTGCCCCCCGATCGAGCGGGTGAAGGCCGCCACGGCCTCGGCCAGCCCCGTCTCCCAGGCCTCCTGGGAGACGCCGAAATCCCAGGGCCGGGGGGTGATGCCGACGACCGGCCTCCCGGCGGCGATCCCCGCCGCCGCCAGCAGGCTCCGCGCCCGCTCCTCGCCGGCCGGCTGCAGGGCGAACGCCGGGTCGGCCGTGACCTCCACCCGCTCCCCCGCCCCGATCTGCTCCAGCAGAGCCTTCGATTCGGCGTCCCGCACGCTGGCGCGGGAGGCCAGCGCGAAGGCCACCCGCACGGCCTCGCGCCCCTCGGCGCTGAACAGCGGGCCGACGCCGCAGGCATAGATCAACAGCGGCTTGGCGAACAGCCAGGCGAGCAGGGGGAAGCTCGCGTAATGGGCGAGGTCCGGGGCCGCGTTCTCCAGCAGCCGGCCGGGGTCGAAACCCCAGTAGTCGAAGAAGATCCCGCCGCCGCCGAGGATCAGCAGGTCCGCTTGCCGCAGGGCCTCCGCGATGGCGGCCCAGTCCCCCCAGTACAGGGCCTCGACGCCGTGCTGGTCCCGGGTGGCGGCGACGTCTCCCGAGACCACCTGGAGATGGATGCCGGGCCGGCCGGCGCGCAGACCGCGCAGCAGGACGCCGAGGATGGCCTCGTCGCCGGTATTCCCCTGCCCGTAAGAGCCGGCGATCAGCACGCGCCGGGTTGGCGGCGACGGGGTCAAGCGACCTCCCCCAGGAACGGCGACCAGGGCTCAGCCGCCAGGATGGCGGCGATCCGGTCCGCCGCGTGCCCGTCGCCGTAGGGGTTGATGGCGCGCGCCATCTCCTGGTAGGCGCCAGGGGAGAGGAGCAGTCTGGACGCCTCGGCGAAGATGCGGTCCGGGTCCGTGCCCACCAGCCGCGCCACCCCGGCCTCCACGCCCTCCGGGCGCTCGGTGGTCTCCCGCAGCACCAGCACCGGCTTGCCGAACGCCGGCGCCTCCTCCTGGATGCCGCCGCTGTCGGTCAGGGCGAAGCGGCACCGCGCCAGCGTCGCCACCAGCTCGCGGTAGTCCAGGGGCTCGCACAGCTCCAGGTTGGCCAGGCCCGACAGCAGCTCATGGGCCGGACCGCGCACGTTGGGGTTGCGGTGCACCGGATAGGTCCAAGCGACCTCCGGGAAGCTCTCCGCCAGCCGGCGCAGGGCGGCGAAGATCGACCGCAGCGGGGCGCCGAAGCTCTCGCGGCGATGCACGGTGATCAGCACCTCGGGGCGCTCCGGGGCCCGCGGCGCGTCACCGTCCAGGGATTGCAGCGCGTCGATCACCGTGTTGCCGACGACGTGGATCCGCTCCGGATCGCACCCCTCGGCCAGCAGCGCCCGGCCGGCGCGCCCGGTGGGGGCGAAGAGGGCGTCGGCCAGCAGGTCGATGACCCGCCGGTTCGCCTCCTCCGGGAACGGCATCCGCAGGTTGCCGGTGCGCAGCCCGGCCTCCACGTGGCCCACCCGCACGCCGCGGTGGAAGGCGGCGAGGGCGGCGCTCATCGCCGTGGTGGTGTCCCCCTGCACCAGCAGCCAGTCGGGCCGCCGGGCCTGCAGCACCTCGTCGAGGGCCGACAGGGCGCCGGCCGCGAGGCCGTTGAGCGTCTGGTCGTACCGCATCAGGCGCAGGTCCAGGTCGGGCGCGAGACCGAACAGGCTCTGGACCTGCTCCAGCATCTCCCGGTGCTGGCCGGTGGTGCAGACCGTCACCGCGAAGTGCCCGGGGCGCCGCCGCAGCGCGGCGATCACCGGCGCCATCTTGATGGCCTCGGGACGAGTTCCGTAGACGGCGAGGATCTCGAGCGGTGGGGAGTCTGCGGGCGCGGTCAAGGCGATCTCCGCGACGCGTGCCGGCGCGCCGCGAGCGCACTATACCGTCCCGTCCGGACAGCGTCCAGGTCGGAGCGAGCGCGCCCCGCCGGCGAGCGGCGGGGCGGAGAGGGGCGGCGGAGCCGTCCCTTTTTACATGCCTCTGCCGTCGTTATTGCCATAGGGCCGGCCGGCGGCTGCGCCGGTCGGGCCGCTGGCCTGCGCGTGCAGAGCGCCGGACCCGAGGGACGAAAGGATGGCAGGGGCCGCGAAGGCGAGACCCGCACCCGCGATCGTCTTCTTGAGGAAAGCTCTACGATCGCTTAACGAGTTGTGGATTTCCATGACACCTCCTTGCTGTCTTGACCCTTGATGAGTGCAGCCTTATAGTGCGCTGCGTGGTCGCCAGACGACAGGACCCGGCCTCCAATGCAAAATCGTTGGATCCCGCCATTACGTTCTCCCTCGCCCCGGGAGTCCGGCTCGAGCCCCTCGGAGACGGGAGCGCCGTGCTGTACTCCAGAGACTTGGACGAAAGCCTGAGCCTCAATCACACCGCCGCCCTGCTCTGCAGCTTCGCCGACGGTCAGCATACGTTTGCCATGGTACTGCAAGAGATGCGCCAGACCTTCCCCGGCAGCCCCATCGACGAGGACGCGCTCGTCGCCTGCCTGCGCCAGCTCGCGGAGCGGCGCTTCCTGCAATGGGGGTAGCGGACCGGGCCTGGGTCGTCCTCGGGACCCCCTTCCGCTGTCTCGGCGTCCCGGCCGAGGTACAGCAGGAGCTGGCGGCACTGCTCCAGGGGTTCCCGATTCTGCAACTACCGCAACAGCCGCAACCGCCGCCGGACGACGCCGTCTCTCTTCGCCTGGAGCCGAACGGCGGCGGCGCCTTCCTGCTCACCGACGGCCGCGGCTGCCGTTGGGACCTCGCGGGCAGCGCAGCGCCCCTCAGCTCCCACCTCGAGTACCGCCTGGTCGACGAGGCCATTCAGCGCGCGGCCGGCCACTGGGTCCTCCATGCCGGCGCAGTGGCATCTCCGGGTGGCACCTGCCTGATCGTCGGCGAATCCGGCGCCGGCAAGACCAGCCTCGCGCTCTGGCTCTGGGCGAGCGGTCTGCGGCTGGTCACCGACGACCTCTGCCCCCTCCGCCGCGGCGCTCTCACCCCGGAGGTCTTCCCGCGCGCCCTCCACATGGACGCGGAGTACTCGCCCCGGCTGCTGGCGCGCCTCCCGCCGCGCCCCCCCTCCTATCCCGCCGCCCACTATCCGTTTCCCGCGCCCGAGCCGGAGAGCCCACCACCACCTCCAATCACCTCGCTGCTCGTCCTCGAACGCGGACCGGACCCGGAGGGGGCCCTGGAGCCGCTCAGCCAGTCCGAAGCGACGCACCACCTCCTCAAGGCGGTGATCAAATCGCCCGCCTTCTCCTTCGGGGAGGCGCTCGCCGACATGCTCCGCCTGGCGCGGTGCTGCCGCGGCTACCGTCTCCGGTCCGCGACGCCGGAAGGGGCGGCGGAGCGGGCCCTCGCGGCGATGACGGCGATGACGGCGCCCCTCTCAGCAGGCCAGGTCGCCGGCCCAACCCCGTAGCTTCCGGAAGATCCCCCGGGTCGACACCTCCCGCAGCACGGCGGGGAACGGCCGCTGCGAGAACAGCCAGAGCTCCACCGCCTTCGCCGCCCGCCAGGCCGGGAGGCCGAGCCAGGGCTCGGTGAGCAGCACAGCGGTGAGCACGCGGCGCAGCAGCGACCGCTCCAACGGGCTGGCCGGCGACGGCATGGCGAGCTGCGCCGCTCCCGGAGCCCCGTAGAGCCCGAGCAGCCAGAGCGGGCTCCAGACGGCGCGCCGCGGCCACGCCTGAGCCTCCGCCGCGAAGCGCTCCCCGACCTCACCGGACACGGGGAGCTGGGCGCCCAGGTCGGCCAGCCAGCGCAGGCCCCCGAGGAAGGCGTGGCGGCTCAGGTGGAGGCAGCCGAACAGGAGCTGGTGCTCGGGCGAGGGCACGCGCACGGTGCTGCCGTCGAGGTCGAGCTCGCGGCTCTCCTGCCAGAGGCGGTCGACGAAACCGTCAGGGGACGAGGTGTCCACGTCCCAATGCAGCTCGACGACGGCCCCTCGCCGCTCATAGGCGAAATGGAAATGGTTGCGCAGCAGGCCGGCGCGGCACTGGAAGGACTCGTCGAGGCGGAAGCCCATCGCCGTCAGCAGCGCCTCCGCCGCCTCCAAGTCGCGGCGGCGCAGCAGCACGTCGACGTCGCACTGGAAGCGCCCCGCGAGCCCCGGCTGCGCCGCCCGCAACGCCGAGCCCTTGAGGAGTAGGAGGTCGATGCCGCGGGCGCGCAGCCGGCCGAGGGCCTCGGCCAGCTCCTCGTCCCGCAGGAGGTTGGTCACCGCGATCTCTGCCACCCGCTGTCGCAGGCCCGTCAACCAACGGGCCGCCCCGGTCCCCAGACGCTGCTGGTGGGGTCCGAGGCGGCTCAGGACCTGCGACTCGACGTTGAGCCGGGCCGTCAGCTCGGCCAGCGGCGCGATTCGCTCGTCCGGCAGCGCCGCCGGGTCGCAACGGTCGAAGCAGAGGTCGATCAGCAGCAGCCGCTCGGGTCGAATGATCAACCTCCTCTGGACCCGGCTCAGGGCAGCGTCAGGTTGAACACCCGCTGCAGGAAGACCGACATCTCGGCCCGGGACACCGGGCTTCCTGGACAGTAGTTGCCGCCGCCGCAGCCATTGGTGACGCCCTCGGCCGCCAGCTCCTCGATCCAGTCGACCGCCCAGTAACCCGGCGGCACGTCGCTGAAGCGGGTGCCGGTCCCCGGCGGTGGAACGTAGGTGCTGCCGTGCTTGGCGCGCAGCAGGAAGACCGCCATCTCGTCGCGGAGCAGCGAGTTGTTGGGGCAGAAATTGCCGTTGCCGCAGCCCTTGGTCACACCTTCCGTCGCGAGCTGCTCGATGAACGCCCCGGCCCAGAAGTCGGCCGGCACGTCGTTGAACATCGTGCCCGTGGCCGGCGGCGGCTGATAGCTGCTGCCGTGGATGCCGCGCAGCAGGAAGACGGAGATCTGGGCGCGCGAGACGGGGTCGTTGGGGCAGAAGTCGCCCGTGCCGCAGCCGCGGGTGATCCCCGACGTGGCAATGGACTGGATGAAGTTCCAGGCCCAGAAGGAGTAAGGCACGTCGAGGAAGGTATGGTAGGAGAAGGCGGCGCAGACCTTATCCGTCGTTCCCAGCGCCGCGCCGCGCGGGGCATGGACGCCGAGCTGGCCGTACATCGTGGCCTGCTGGTCGTTGTGGTGTCCGAAGCCCAGGCTGTGACCCACGTAATGAGCCATCATCTCTTTGAAGTCGGTCTCGCCGAGGCACTGGGAGCCCTTGTTGACGACGATCGACGCATTCGTCAATTTCTGCCACGTCTCGCTGTCGTAGCCAAAGGTGTTCTGCTTGTCGTAGAAGTAGCCGAACTGCGCGACCGTCCCGCAGCACGTCGAGCTGGTCCAGCCCGCGGGGATAGTGCCGGAGCACTGCGCCAGCGGCGCCATCTGACTGCACGGATCGTTGAAGGTCACCTCCCCTGCCACGTTGGCGACGCCGCCGCTGCAACTCGAGGTGCTGGCCTTGGAACCGGCATAGTTGAAGTTGATGGTCGAGGAGCTGTTGGACGTCCAGGCACTGGTGGCCTGCTGCACGGCGCTGACGCCGCCGTCGGAGATACCCGTCTGTCCCGGGGTCGTGTGCCAGAGGCTCACCGAGCTTCCGTTCTCGAAGCCGAAGAAGCGCAAGGGGTAGCCTTCAGTCGAAATCAGGAACCGGCAGCTCGCCGGTGCCGAAGCGAGGACAGATCCATCTCCCGCCCCTGCCGCCGCGGCCGCGGGCGTCGACTGCAGGCTGTCGCCCGCCACCGCCGCCTTCTGTGCCACCACCGCCTCCGCGTGCCAGGGGGCTCCGGTCGCCGCGGCGGCGAGGTGGGGCAGCAGGTCCGCCTCACGGTAGACGGTGATTCCCTCGACCCCCTCGCGCGAGATCACATCCAGCTCCTTCGCCTCCGGGACCGGGCGCATCAGCCCCGTCCCCGGCTCCTCGCGCAGGATGCCGTAGGACATCATCTGGAGCCGCCAGTTGCCGTTCGGAGCGTGGTCGAGGAAGAGGAGGTAACGCCCCCCCCGCTCGAAGCGGGGAGTGCCCGGTACCGCGAAGCCGACCTGCCCGACCTCGCCGCCAGGGGTCTCGACCGCGATCCGGGCGCCGGCCTGCTGTCCCGAGACGTGCCGCAGCACCTGGAACGTCGTGAGCGTGTAGGGGACCTTGCCGCGCAGCTCGCTCTGCGAGCCCGCCGCCTCGGCCAGGACCACCATGCGGCTGACGCGGGCCAGCTCGCCGAGGTTGGCCGGGGGAGCGATGGTCGAAGCCAGGATGGGGCTCGTTGCGATGCACAGGAGGAAGATTGCAAAAGGTAGGAGTCCAAGGGCTCGTCGCATGGTGTACCACACTCCTTCGATGTAAAAACTTTCCAAGACCGGACCACGAATTGCCGCTGCTGCCAAGGGCTTCCCGATGTCCGCTCCTCCCCTGATCGAGCGGGATCAAGCGTGGAAGTGTCTTTGAGCAAAACCCGTGCCCGAATCGCGCAGAAGCTGGCACGAGGTCCGCAAGAGATCCGGTGAGCGAAGCCGAGAGCCCGCCTCCCGGCAGCGTAGTTGGAGCGCTACTCACCCTGGAGATCAACCATGCGCAAGCGCTTGATCCTGATTGCCCCTCTCCTCCTTCTCATTCCTCTTCGTCCCCTGGCCGCGACCTCCGTGCGCCCGCCCGCGAACCTGGGCCAGCTCGTGCGGATCAGCGAGGCGGTCGTGCTCGCTCAGGCGGTGGAGTCCTGGGTCGAGGCGGGCGACACGATTCCGTACACGGTCACCCGCTTCCAGCAGTTGGAGCAGGTTGCGGGCCGCCCCACCGGCTCCCTCTTCGAGCTGCGCGAGCCCGGCGGCAGCCTGGGCCGCATCGGGGTCGCGGTGGCGGGGGCGCCCCGTTTCACACCGGGGCACAACTACCTTCTCTTCCTCGACCGGGCTCCCGATGGACGATGGCGCTCCAGGATGATGGCCTACGGGCTGCTCGAGGAGGCAGCGGGCGGCAGCCGGCTGCGCCCCCTGGCCGCGGCCGCCGATCTCGAGGTCCTGACGCCCACCAAGAGCTTCGAGCCGGTGGGCGTCTATGGCAAGCGGGCCCTGCTCGACCACCTCAGGGCGGTGGCCCGCGGCGCGCGCTGGGACCGCCGGCGGGCCGCCGCCCAGCCCCTCGCCGCGGGAGCGGCGCCGCTGATCGCCAAGGACACCGGCGCCGGCGGGCCTCCCGACTGCGTCTACCTGGACGACGGGACGGCCAACCACGTCCCCCTCCGCTGGTTCGGCTACGAGGACGGCAGCACCACGGCGACGGTGCTGCCCACGACGCCGGGGCAGGTGGGGATCGCCGACGGCGGCGTCGCCGCCGTCCAGGAGGGGACCGCCGCCTGGCGCAACGCTCCCAACTCCGTCATCCAGTTCCAGTCCGGCAGCCCGCGGGCGAGCAACATCGCCTGCTCCGGCGATTTCGACTACGACCGCGGCGGGGTGATCTTCAACGACCCCTGCAACGACCTCGCCGACCTGACGAGCGACTGCGTCGGCACCCTGGCGTTCGGCGGCCCGATCTACGACAACACCTCGACCCGCATGTACGACGGCCAGCCCTGGCACCCCATCCTGGCCCCCTTCGTGGTGATCAACAACGGCACCCAGTGCGTCGGCGAGGTGAGCTTCAAGGAGGTGCTCACCCACGAGCTCGGCCACACCCAGGGCTTCGGCCATCACACCCCGGCCAACCCGGCCGACGCCACCATGTCAGCCATGCTCAAAGGCGACGGCCGCGGCGCCTCGCTCGGCCCCACCGACAAGATCTGCGCCTCCTTCGACTACCACACCTTCCTCGACGTGCCCTACTCCCACATGTTCTGGCGCTACATCGAGGCGGTCCAGAACGCCGGCATCGCCCGCGGGTGCAGCGCCGCCAACTACTGTCCGGACGACGCCGTCAGCCGGGCGCAGATGGCCGTGTTCCTCGTCCGGGGCTCCCACGGCAGCAGCTTCTCTCCGCCCCCCGCCAGCGGCACGATGTTCGCCGACGTTCCGAGCGACTTCTGGGCCGCCTCCTTCGTCGAGCAGCTCGCCACGGACGGCATCACCCGCGGCTGCGGCAACAACCTCTTCTGCCCTAACGCGACGGTGACGCGCGCCCAGATGGCCATCTTCCTGGTGCGCGCCCGGCACGGCAGCGGCTTCGTGCCGCCCCCCGCCTCCGGCACCGTGTTCGCGGACGTGCCGGCCGACTACTGGGCGGCATCTTTCGTCGAGCAGCTCTACGCTGACGGGGTCACCGGCGGCTGCGCCACAAATCCACGCCGCTACTGTCCCGAGGACGACGCCACGCGCGGCGAGATGGCCACCTTCCTGGCCAGGACCTACAACCTGCCGCTGCCCTGAAAAAGAGGGAGAGCCGGGGGAGAGCCTGCCTCCCCCTTCCCCGTCCGGACCGACAGGACTATCATGTGGCCGTGAGCAACCTTCTATTTGCCAAATCAACGCAGCACAGAGGAGGTTCACCGTGCATCGATCTCCGCGCTCCCGCCTCGCCGCCCTCTGGGCGCTCCTGATCCCCGTCCTCTGGCTCTCCGGCCGGGAAGCGGTCGCAGCCCCGCCCTCCGGCGGCTTCGTGCAACTGGTCCCCGTCGTCTCCGGCCTCATCGATCCCCTGGGGGTGACCCACGCCGGCGACGGGTCGGGGCGGCTGTTCATCGTGCAGCAGACCGGGCAGATCCGCATCTGGGACGGCACGCAGCTCCTCGCCACCCCCTTCCTCGACGTCTCCGCGGTGTCGTCGCCGTGCGGCAGCCCGCCGAGCTGCGGCGAGCGCGGCCTGCTGGGGCTCGCCTTCCATCCCAGCTACACGAGCAACGGCTTCTTCTACGTCGACTACACCCGCGGCAACGGCGACATCGTCATCGCCCGCTACCATGTGTCGGCGAACCCCAACGTCGCCGATCCGAATTCGGGGGTGGTCCTGCTGACCATTCCGCACTCCAGCCAGCCCAACCACAACGGCGGGCAGCTCGCGTTCGGGCCGGACGGCTACCTCTACATCGGAGTGGGCGACGGCGGCGGCGGCGGCGATCCGTTCGAGAGCGGCCAGAGCAAGAACACCCTGCTGGGCAAGGTCCTGCGCATCGACGTCAACAGCGACGGCTTCCCCGCGGATCCGAACCGCAACTACGCCATCCCGCCGAGCAATCCCTTCGCCAGCACCCCCTCCAGCTCCCCCGAGATCTGGGCCTACGGCCTGCGCAACCCCTGGCGCTTCAGCTTCGACCGCTCGACGCACGACCTCTACATCGCCGACGTCGGACAGGGGAACTGGGAGGAGATCGACGTCCAGCCGGCCGCGAGCTCCGGCGGCCAGAACTACGGCTGGGACTGCCGGGAAGGGGCCCATACCTTCGAGACGGATTCCGACTGCTCAGGCCCGAGCTTCACCGACCCTGTCCTGGAGTACGATCACTCGGCAGGCAAATGCGCGGTGATCGGCGGCTACGTCTATCGCGGCCAGCCGGCGAGCAGCGTGCTCAGCGGCAACTATCTCTACGGCGACCTGTGCACCGGCCAGATCTGGCGCGCCGCCAACGCGGGCGGCTGGACCAGCCAGCAGCTCTTCGACACCTCCCTCACCATCACCACCTTCGGCGAGAGCGAGAAGGGGCGGGTCTACGTCGCCGGCCAGGACGGCACCCTGGAGTGGATCGCGCCCTACACCTTCCAGGACGTGGCGCCCGACTTCTGGGCCTGGCAATATGTCGAAGGGCTGGCGGCGAGCGGCATCACCGGCGGCTGTGGCGGCAACGACTTCTGCCCCAACACCTCCCTGAACCGCGCCGAGGCGGCCGTCTTCCTGGTCCGCGGCGTCCACGGCTCGGCCTTCGTGCCCCCTCCCGCGACCGGCACGGTGTTCACGGACGTTCCCGCCTCCTACTGGGCCGCCTCCTACATCGAGCAGGTCGCGGCCGACGGCGTCGCGCACGGCTGCGGCGGCGGCCAGTACTGCCCCGAGGCGCTCCTGACCCGCGCCGAGGCCGCGGTCCTGCTGCTGCGCGCCCAGCACGGGCAGAGCTACGTCCCCCCCGCCGGCACGGGGACCGTTTTCCACGACGTCCCGGCCGACCACTGGGCCGTCTCCTGGATCGAGCAACTGGCGGCGGAAGGGATCTCCGGCGGCTGCGGCGGCGGCAACTACTGTCCGAACGATGCGATCACCCGCGCCGAGGCCGCGGTCCTCCTGACCCGCACCTTCAGCCTGACGACGCCTTGAGGGGATTCAGCGGGGCGGCCCCGGGGGCCGCCCACCAGTGATGTCAGAGGAGCTCTAGGGACCGGTCTGCTGGACCGGCAGTGAGAACGTGCGGGTCATGAAGACGGCCATCTGGCCGCGGCTCACCGGATCGCCGGGGCAGTAGTTGCCGCCGCCACAACCCCCGGTGATGCCTTCCGCCGCCAGTTGCTCGATCCAGGCCGCCCCGAAGCTGTTGGCCGGCACGTCGGCGAAGACCGTGCCTGTCGCCGCCGGCGGCTGGTAGTTGCGGCCGTGCTTGCCCCGCAGCAGGAAGATCGCCATCTGCGCCCGCGTCACCAGGTCGGTGGGGCAGAAATTCGGGGGCACGCCGCCACAGCCGCCGGAGATGCCGTCCGCGGCGAGCTGCTCGATGAAGTTGCCGGCCCAGTAGGAGGGCGGCACGTCGGCGAACACCCCGGTCGCCGGCGGCGGATTGAAGGCCGGACCGTGCATGGCGCGGACGAGGAAGACCGACATCTGATCGCGGGGCACGGAGCTGTTCGGGCAGAACAGGCCGCCGCCGCAGCCGCCGGTGATCTCGGCCGCGTAGAGCCCCTGGATGAACGACCAGAAGGGGAAATCGGCCGGCACGTCGGGGAAGATGGAGAGCAGGCCGATGTAGCCCGAGCGCTGGGAGGCGAAGTCGTCCAGCTTGAGGGTCCCCGACGTCCCGGCGTCGATGCCGTTGACCGCGCCCAGACGGGCGTAGTTGACCACCTCGGTGTCGTTGTTGACGCCGGTGAGGCTGGGCTGGGCGACGCCGTCGAGCCACAGGTCGAGGCGGCCGTTGTTGGCCCCCGGAGCGGTGGACTTCGCCCAGTTGAGCTCGATCGCCCGCCAGCCCGGAGCCAGCGCCGGCGGCGCCGGGATCTCGAGCTCGCCGCCGTTGTTCTGGCGCACGAAGGCGCTCAGCCGGAACGCCCCCGACACCTGGCGCACCACCACCCGCAGCGCGGGATTGCCGGTGACCGTGGGGGGGACCGGATCGGCGCCGTCGTAGGCGTCGAAGACGTCGAATTCGTTGCCGTCGGTCATCGTCAGACCGCGCAGGTTGACGTAGAAGCGCACCCGGTAGGTGGCCTCGGCCGACGGGTGGCTGCTCTGCACGAAGGCGGGGTTGCGGTCGGGGGTCGCGACGTCGACCTCGAGACCGTGGGTGCCGCTGTAGCGGGCCGAGCCGCCGTTGTTGGGCACGCCGGGACGGACGGTCAGCGTGCCCGCGAAGAGCCCGGAGGAAGCCGCCAGGCCGAGGCCCAGCGTCAGGAGGATCGAACGAGACCTATGCACAGTCTTCATGAAACGCTCCTCTCACTGCCAAGCACTGGTGGTGCCCAACTCGAAACCGTCGCTGAAGATCGCCGCCCCGCCGGAGATGACGGCCAGGCAGCTCGGATTGCCCGCGGCCGTCGAGACCACGTAGCTGCTCATCCGCGCCGCCTCCCGCCCGGGCTGGTCGCCGAAGGCGAAATTGGTCCCGAAGGTCAGGCTGATGTTGCTGTAGCCTCCAGGCCGCTGATGACAGTAGCTCATAATTGTACCACTCCCACCCCCCTGGGGTCCGGGCGTCGACGTCGGGCCGGAGTAGCAGTTGGCCTCACCGCTCCAGCACTGGTCGATCGGGTTGGGGTCACCTCCGATATTATTATAGCAGTGACTATGGGGTGAGTTGAAGTTGTGGCCGATTTCGTGGGACACCGCATAGATGTCCCACATCACCGTCGGGTTGTTGACGTCGAAGGCGCCGGTGAGGCTGGCGGTGAAGCCGTAGCCGCCCCCCCAGTTGGCGTCCGTGGGCAGGCCCGGGCAGGAGGCGCTGGCGCCGAAGCCGCCGCTGCAGAGCACGCCGATCCAGGCGATCCCGCCGCCGAGGGCCCTGCCGCTCAGGAAGTGGGCGATGGTCCGCGACACGCCGGTCTTGTTCAGGTTCCAGTAGCGGCCGAACTCCATCAGGCCGCAGAGGGTGCTGCTCGACTGGCTCCAGGGATCGTTGCTCGTCGTCCACAGGCTCACCGACTGCACCACCATCGAGGTGCTGAGCTCGTTGACGTAGATCGTCGAGGCGTAGCCGATGAGGTTGCCGACATAGGTGGTGGCCGTCGTGGGATTGTTGAACAGGCTGTAGAACTCGAAGTCCGACTCGATCGCCACCCGCGCCGTGAACGCGGGCAGCGCGCCGGTGGCGACCTTGGCGAGGGGCGAGGCGCTCGCCGTTCGCGGCACCAGGTCCTCGAACGGATGGTTCAGCGGCAGCTTCTCGTTGCCACAGGTGAAACCGGCGTTGCGCGCCGACTTGAGCATCAGGGGATCGATCCGCTGCATCGCCAGGGGCGCCCCCAGGGCCTTGACCGCGGTGGGGTCGCCGCCGATCAGGTAGGTGTCCCCGCCGCGGCTGACGATCCCCTGGGTGGTGCCGTCGGCGAGCAGGGCGAGGAACACCCGCGAATCCGCCTCACCCTCGACCGTACCGCGGAAGTACGAGTTCTTCGGCGCCGGCAGCACCGTCTTCCGGCCGCCGTCGCCGTGGAGGGTGATCTCGGCGTCGTCGGCGAACACCTGGAAGCGCTCCAGCGCGAACGCCGCCGTCTCCCCCGTCTCCGCCACCTGGACGCTGTCCAGGCGCAGGGCGCCGCCCACCGCCGTCAACGCCGCGGCCCGGGCGAGCTCATGGCTCCGGAAGCTCGGCACGCCTGCTCCGGCCGCCAGGACCGGAGCGGCCGGCACGACGAGCAGCATGCCGCCCGTCAGGCCCGTCAGGACAATACGACTGAGTCTCGACAACGTGACCTCCTTCACAGACGATCCTCCTGGGCCGGCGCCAGACCGGCGGATAAGGCCTTACTCCTTGGGAAGACCCCTTGGCCACATTTTGAGGGGTGTTCCGTCCTATGTCAATCCGCGCATATCTCCGGACGCCAAATTCTGTCAGCCCACCTTCCCAATCCTTGTCCGGCTCCGCCAAGGCGATATCACGCGCCGGCGGCCTGGAATCAGGGTTTCCTTCACCAGCCTGGGGAAAAGAGCGGCTGTCTGAGAGCAGATCGCAAAGTTTGGGCCACCTCCGGCAGTCTTGCCACCGGCACCCTCGACGATCTTGACCGAACCCTCTCCAACCTCTTCACCGGGCTGCCTATTCCACTGGGTGCTGGGCGTGGGGTGCAACCGGCCCGCCTCCTCCCCCCGTGGGGAGACGCAGTTTCTCTCCCCAGGAGGCGGGCCCTCCTTCAAGCGGGACGGCGGCGGCCTTGGGCTCGGCGGCCGCCGTCCTTTTCAGTTGTCAAAGAACCTTCTTCGCGCGGTCACGTCTTGATCAGCCTCTTGAGCCGCTGGAGCAGCAGCCGGCTGTCATAGACGTTGTCCGTGGCCACGAAGACGGTATCGTCCTCGGGCAGCACCCCCACCACCTCGGGCCAGGCGGCGCTCTTGAGGGCCACCGCCACAGCCTTGGCCATCCCCGGGCTGGTGTCGAAGACGAGCATGTATGGCCCGGCGTTGCGCACGCGCCGGATGAACTCCTCCATCTTCCCGATCGCGTTCTCGTCCCCTTGCGAGCCGGGCGGGGAGTAGACGCCCTCCCGGCGCACGATGCCGAGGGCGTCCAGATCGCGGCTGACGGTCGACTGCGTCACCTTGTAGCCGAGCTTGCGCAGAGCGCGTCCGATCTCGATCTGCCGCCGCATCGGACGCGACGCCAGCAGCTCGAGGATCGTCTTGCGGCGCTGGTCCTGGTACTCACGGTCGATAGGCATCTTGCCTCCTCATCTTACCTCCCTCATGATGCGGTAGATTGCCGGACCTGGATGAAATTGTCAAGAGGGGGCTTGACACCGCCGCGCAAGTCGTACATCCTATGCACACCAACCGAGAGTGCTCCACGAGGAACCGGGCGGGTGGCGATACGAGATGAGATGAGAATTCCGGCGTCAAAACGGCGCCGGATGTTTGAGCCCGAAGTGGCTCAGAAAGGAGAAGCAGTCATGGCCAGAGAGACGAAGCACACGGGGATCCTGGGCGACTTGCAGCGTCTGTCGGGGACGATGGACGCGAACAAGGAGCAGCTTCCGCAGATGGAGCCGTTCCGGCTCAAGCTGACGGGAATTCTCACCCAGGCGCTGGACGCCGCCAGGCAGCAGGCGGCGCTCAAGGTCACCAAGCAGGAGAGCTCCAAGCAGCTCCGGAAGCTCCTCAGCGAAGGACAGCGGGTGGCCAACGTGGTGCGCACGGCGGTGAAGGATCACTTCGGTCCCCGGGAGGAGAAGGTCGCCGAGTTCGGCATCCAGCCCTTCCGTGGCCGCAAGGTGAAGCCGGCGACCGCAACGCCCACGCCGTCCACCACCCCGCCGGCGTCCGAGAAGCCCGCGGGCACCCTCCCGCCGGCGCCCGCCGGCCCCGCAACATCCATCAAGTAGCTCAGTTGGAGTCCTGCCGGGGGGCGCGCCCGTCGCGCCCCCCGCTTTTTTCTCTCTCCCTCCCGCAACGAATCCGTCATACCGAGACAACGCTTCGTCGTACACAGCGCATTTTCATCGTACGCAGACAACGGACCGTCATACGCAGCGCATTTCCATCGTCCCCGACGGCGCTCCGTCGTACGCAGCGCATTTCCATCGTCTGCGGATGATGGGCCGTCGTACGCAGCGCATTTCCGTCGTCTGCGGACAACGGTCCGTCGTACGCGGCGCATTTTCGTCGAACGTAGACAACGGTCTGTTGTACGCAGCGCAATTCCAGTGTACGCGGACAACGGTCCGTCGCACGCAGCGCATTTCCGTCCTATGCGCGCATGGATTCAAGAAATTGCCCCTGCCGGGCTCGCCAGATCCCTTTCATGCCCGGTGAACTTCATCCTCTCGGCGTCCTGATTGAAGGCGCTCGCTTCTTCTCCGAAGGGATAGTAGACGTGGTAGTCCGCCAGGTAGCCGGAACCTCGGGTGATCAGGCGCGGAGTTCCAAGGTGATCGAGATGGTAGTGGCGCTGGCCGGTCTGGGTTTCGGCGGCCAGGAGGAGACCGTCACGATAGACGTAATCCGTTCCCAGGCTCCAGGCGCCGCTGTCGTTCACGTAGTCGCGGAGCACTTTGCCGCCCAGGTCGCGGACGGTCCAGTGGGAAAGGTTGCGGGCCAGGTCGTAGGACCAGACGCGCTCGTCGTCCGCCGTGTAGACGTAGAGGGCGTGCTCACTGCCTGAGGCCATCTCGGTCATCTGGTTGAAGTGGTCGTAATTGTAGGACGCTCCGCTCCAGTGGATCAGGTTGCCGGCGGCGTCGTATTGCGTACCGGCGCCGTTGAGACGGTTGGTGGCGCTGTCGGTGGGCGTGGCACGGCCGCTCGTGCCGGTGACGTTGGTCAGGTTGCCGAACGGATCGAAGGCGTAGCTCTGCGCCTTCTGATTGCCGCCTCCCGTGGGGCCGTCGTAGAGCGTGCCCGAGGTCAGACGGCTCACCAGGTCGTAGGTGTACCAGGAGGGGCCGATGCGGGTGACGTTGCCGGCGCCGTCGTAGCCATAGGCTCCGGAGCTCCAGGT
>DATARR010000100.1:0-1714 GCA_036264085.1 Thermoanaerobaculia bacterium
TCGCGCCAGGGACCAGCGTCTCCTCGGTGGCCACCAGGAATGCCACCAGCCGCCGGGCCACCCCTTCGCCTGTGACCACCACGGCCGCCTGAGCGATTGCCGAGTGGCCCGCCAGCACCGCCTCGATCTCCCCGGGCTCGATGCGGAACCCGCGCACCTTCACCTGCTGGTCGAGACGTCCCAGGAACTCCAGATCGCCTGTGGGCAGCCAACGCACGCGATCTCCTGTGCGATAGAGACGCGCTCCCGGCTCGCCGCTGAAAGGATCGGGCACGAACCGCTCGGCCGTCACCTCCGGCCGGCCCAGATAGCCACGGGCCAGCAGACCGCCGAGGGCCAGCTCCCCAGGCAAGCCAGGCGCAACCGGGCTGCCGTGCCGGTCCACGACGTGGGCCCAGCGGCCCGCCAGCGGCTGGCCGATAGGCACCGCAGACAACGACTCGCCGGCCGCAACCTCGTACAGGGTTGCCGTGATCACGGCCTCGGTCGGGCCGTAGCCGTTGAGCAGCCGTGCCTCAGCCAGAGGCGTCGACGGCCACAGGCGCACCACCTCCGGCGCCAGCGCCTCGCCGCCCGTCATCACTAGTCGCACCGGCAGGTCCCAAGCCTCCATTCCTGCCGTCTCTCGAGCCCAGAGCTGGAGGAAAGCCGGCGGCAGGTCCACCACCGTCACGCCCAGCGCGCGCAGCCGGCGCGGCAGCTCCTCGACGCTCAGCTCGCCCTCCCAGAGCACCACCGTGGCCCCAATCGCCAACGGCGACAGGAGCTGATCGAGCGAGGCATCGAAGCTCCAGGACGCCGTCTGGAGCAACCGATCGCCCGTCCCCAGCCTGTAGCCGCCAACGATGGTCCGCAGATGGGAGGCCGCGACCCCATGACTGACACCGACCCCCTTCGGGGTACCGGTCGAGCCCGAGGTGTAGATCACGTAGGCCAGGTTCTCTGGCTTCGCCACTCCCTCCAGGCGCTCCGCGCTCTCCTGGGCGATCACCTCCGCCTGCGAGTCCACGGCCAGGACGATGACCTCCGTATCGACCGCCAGCTCGCTCTTCTCGGATTCCCTGGTGATGAGCACCCGCGCGCCGGCATCAGCCAGCATCCAAGACCGGCGCTCCTGCGGATGGGCGGAATCGATGGGCACGTACACGCCACCCGCCTTGAGGATCGCCAGCAGGGCTACCAGCCCCTCCGTCGAGCGCAGCAGGGACAGGCCCACGGCGACCTCAGGTCCCACGCCCAGACGCCGGAGATGGCGCGCCAGACGGTTGGCCCGAGCTTCGAGCTCGCCATAGGAGAGAGCCTCGCCCCCTGTGAAGACGGCCAAGGCATCGGGGTCGAGGTCGGCCTGACTCTCGAACAGCTCGTGGAGGCAACCCGCCACGGAGGCGGCGTCAGCCGAACGGCTCCACGCGGCGATCTGGGCGGCCTCCGCCTCGTCCAGCAACGGCAGCTCCGAGAGAGGCCGGCCGGGCTCGGCCACGATCCCCGCCAGCAGGATCTCGAAACGGCGCGCCAGCCGATCGATCGTGGACGCATCGAAAAGGTCGAGGTTGAGCTCGATGCCACCAGCCCAGCCCGCGCCGGTATCGGACAGTGAGAAGGTCAGATCGAACTTCGCCGTCGTTGCCCCCGAGGAGAAGCCCCGCAGCGTCAGGCCGGGTAGCTCGGTCGTATCAGTGGCAACGTTCTGTAGCGAGAACATCACCTGGAACAA
>DATARR010000124.1:0-36187 GCA_036264085.1 Thermoanaerobaculia bacterium
CTTCTCACGCTCCTATGCACGGCTACTCCGGCCAGGCTTCGCCTGCCTGACGTCGAAGACGCTCTCCGAGAGCGGACCTCCCCTGCGCCGTGCCTTCGACACATTGGAGGAGGAAATCGCCAAGTATTGTGAAAGAGAAAAACTTGCCGCTTGAACTTGACTCAAAGACACAACAAATTACGAACCAAGGACTCTAGGACGGATGATGCCGCGCGAGATCGAGGCGCTCGTCGAGGCGAGCCGGGGTCACCTCTGCGCCCGCATCACCCGGGATGCCCAGGGACGCCTTGTCACGCTGGAGCCAGGATTGCCGGCGCCGGCAACCGCCCACGCCTATGGGTCCTGGCGGGCCTCGCCGGTCGCGGCCGCGGTGGTCACCACGCTCCTCGGCATCGGCAGCGCCGCGGCCGCCCCTCCCGCCCCGGCGCCGCCCGCAGCCACCGGAACGTCCGGCCCGGGCGCGGAGCCCGACAACGCCCGGCCGCAGCCGGCGGCCAAGGCTGGTGCCGGCCTGCGCGGCCAGATCGTCGACGACAAGGGAGCTCCGGTCGCCGGTGCGGAGGTGATGGCACGCAACGGCTTCGACGGCCAGGAGCACTCCGCGGTGACCGGCGCGGACGGCAGGTTCGAATTGGACGGCCTGGCGGCCGGGGTCTACGACCTCCAAGGGCAGCGCGACGGGTTCGCCGTCAACGGGCAATCGGACATCCTGGTCCACCCCGGCGAGGAGCGAGAGATCGGCCTGCGGGCCATCGCCGTCAGCGGTCAGGAGATGGTGGCCATGGGTGGGGCGATGGTCGCGGCGCCGGAGCCACTGCGCCAGGTGTTCAAGGACAGCGAGCTGGTGGTCCTGGCGACGGCCGGAGCGTCGGTCGCGGTCGATCGTAACCAGGACTACGGCGAGGTGGCGACGGAGCTCGTCGTCACCTCCACCTTCAAGGGCAGGGCGCCGGGCCGCAGCATCCGCTTCTACCACGGCGAGCCCATGGACGAGACGACGGAGCGCCTCGCGCCGGGCACCAAGATGCTGGCGTTCCTCAAGCCCCGCGGCGACGAGACCGGCCGCGCCGCGGCCTACGTGTCGGCCGACTACTACTTCGGCCTCAAGGTCCTGCCCGCCGCCGAGCTCGAAGCCTACGGCGAGCGGCTCACGGCGCTGTCGCGGCTGCTGCGCCACGGCGACCCCCATCCCGCCGACGTCATGGAGTGGCTGGTGGCGACCGCCGAGGAGCCGCTGACCCGGCAGGAAGCGACCGGCGAGCTGAGCTGGGCGCTGTCGGCGCTGGCGAGTTTCGCCGAGAAACGCGGCACCACGACCGAGCAGGCGGCGCAAGACCTGCGCGCGGTGGTCGACCGCTTCGTTGCCGAGGGCGGCTCGTTCGATAGCGACGCGAAGCCGGCTCTCCTCGGCGCGTTCCTGACCGAGGCGCAGAAGGAGCGGCTGAGCAAGGCCTTCCGGGCGACGCCAGGCTTGACCCAGGCCGATCTCGGGCTCTTCGCGCTCGTCCGGCCCTGGGTGGGAGACGCCGCGGTCGCGGCGCTGGCGCGCAAGCTCCGAGCCGCCGAGCCGTCGGATGCCAGGTTCGACCGGCAGGTCATGGACCTCCTCGCGACGGAGCTGGACGACGCGGAGCTGAAGGCGCTGCTCAAGGAGGCGGACGCGGAGATCGAGAGCTACTCGTCCGCCATACACCAGGTGCACACGGTAGAAGACGAGAAGCTCTTCCAGGAAAAGTTCGCGGCGACCGTGAAGGAGCTACGGCGCCGGTTCGTGCAGGCGCTGGGCGGGAGGCGGTGAGCTTGACCGCCCCCGCCGAGAGCTGCTCCATCGTCGACAGAGAGGCGCCTGTCGAGGCTCCGGCCGACGAGCGTCTGCCGAGCGGCAGGTCTATGCAGGCGGGCCGATGACGCGCAGGCCGATTGTCTGCGTGCGTGCCGCCAGTAGCCTGAGCGCGCGCGCCGAGCGAGATCCCCGATCCGCCCACCAGTCCCTGGCCTGTTCGGCACCTGTTCGGCCGCGATATGGCGGACCGCGTGATCCGCGAGGTCGTGGCGCCGCTCGCCCGGGTGTGCCGTCACGACGCGGCCCGGTGGTTCTTCCTGCGCTACTTCGAAGAGGCGAGCCACGTGCGCCTGTCCGCCTGCGCAGTCTCCGCGTACCGGTACGTCGCTTCTTTGCTCCGGAGCATCGGGACATCGGACCGGTCCATCGCTCGGTTACTCCAGTGCAGCGGGACGTGGTACTGGCGCAGCGCTCCGTTACCCCGGGGCATCGGGACGTTGTACCGGTCCATCGGCTCGTTGCACTGGGGCAGAGCTCCGTTGCACCGGGTCAACGGCTCATTGCCCGGGGTCTACGGGAGGTTGCATCGGCACATCGGGACCTCGCACCGGGTCAACGGGACGCCGTACCGGGACATCGAGCCGTCGTACCGGGACATCGGCTGGTTGCACCGGGGCAGAGCTCCGTTGTACCGGTCCATGGCTCCGTTGCATCGGGTCAAGGGGACTTTGCACCGGTACATCGGGACATTGCTCCGGTACATTGCTAAATTGCCTCGGGACATCGAGACGTTGCCCCGGGGCAGCGCGGCGTCGTACCGGTCCATCCGACCGTTGTACGGGGCGCAATTCGACCGCCTCCGGTCCAGAAGTCCCTGGCACCCTTCCTCCCGGGCCCGAGGTCCCTGGCACCTAGGCTCGACACCTGTTCGGCACCTGTTCGGTGGCAGTGATCGCATCGCCCGGCGATAGCCGGTCCTGCACCACGGGGACGATTCAGGAACCCAAACTGTAGGCCCGCCTGGCCTGTGGGTGTCCTGCGCGGCGGAGGCACTCTTCGAGTCTGCCGAGCAGCCCGGGCCCGAGAAATTTTCGCACGAGGTCGCGCGTCGCTTCGATGTCCAGATCCTTGACCTTCGCGAGGAGGCGGATGGCATCCCGCTCGTCTTTATCGGTGCCGGCCGCCAGTTTCATCGCGACGAGGTGCTCGGGCGGGGCCACGGGAATCCCTTCGAACTGATCATCTTGCGCTTCAGCAGCGCGAATGGCATCGAGGTAGAGGGGCTGCAGGTTACCCCATTCCTCACTCGATCGATCGATGAAATCAGTCCGCACTCCCTGTTTCGAGATTCGTGCATTGACGCCGCCGATCGTGAGCTGTGACACCTCGGCGTCGGTTTGGTGAAGGACTTCGAGAATCGAGGGGATGCTTACCTGGGGGACGGCAAAGTCAACGTCCTTGGTGTATTCGTGATCCGCCTCGTCGTCGAGCCAGTACCACATCGCCACTCGTCCAATCAGCGCGCGGCGGGACTTGGAGCGATCGAGTATCTCCAGGCCAAACTGGGCCGAGGGCACCGGGTCGAACGTCGGAAGCGGACGGGGCTTTGCTGTGCGGCGAGCTGCCAAGCGTCGATCCTCCATGGTCGCCTCAGGCATGGTGTCATGCCCGGGAGGGCGTCGTCAAAAGGGAAAGCCGACCCGCTCCAGCGGCCGAAGAAGACCAAGAAGTCCCCTGCGCTGGGTTCTTGGACCACCCTGCCAGTCACGGTCATCAATGCGCCGACGGGAGGAGGGTCCTCCCGCCGTGCGGGGAAACGAGGTGCTGGGACCGGCCACTCAGAACTGCGACCAGAGGAACTGGTTCGTGACCTCGTGGTGGAACTGCACCTCCGAGGCCTTGATGAGGGCGCCGAGGGCCTTGGGGCAGCGTTCGGCTTGGGCGAGCTTGAGCTCGGCGAATTTGGCATGTACCTCCTCCCCCATCGCCTCCTGCATGAACCGGCTCCCCTTGAACAGACGGATGGCGTCGTAGATGTTGTCCGGCAGGAAACGGGTGCGCGGCCGCTTGTCCCCCTCCTCCTCGTTCTGGGGGCCTTCGAGCCCGGTCTTCAGCAGGGCGAAGATCGCGAGGTACGGGTTGGAGTCGGGAGCGATGGAGCGCACCTCGACGCGGGCCGAGCGCTCGTTGCCGAGGGGGATGCGCACCATGGAGCCGCGGTCGATGGCCGAGGCCTTGATCTGGTTGGGCGCCTCGAAGTGGGGGTCGAGGCGGCGGTACGAGTTGACGCTCGAGTTGAGCACCAGGCAGAGGTCCGTGGCACTGGCCAGGATGCGGCTGATGAAGTCCCAGCCGGCGGCCGAGAGACCGTCCTTGCCATCCTTCTCGTAGAAGAGATTGGTCGACTGGCGGGTCACCGAGAGGTTGGTGTGCATGCCCGAACCGTTGACGCCGGTCACCGGCTTGGGCAGGAAGCACGCTGTCATCCCCAGGCGCGCCGCGACCTGCCGGGTGAGCAGCTTGTAGAGCTGCACCTGGTCGGCGGCCACCGAGGCCTCGGTATAGCTGTAGTTCATCTCGAACTGCGAGGGCGCCACCTCCGGGTGGTCCTTCTCGTTGGCGAAGCCCATGGCCCGCTGCACCTCGGCGGCGGTGTCGATGAACTGCCGCAAGGCGTCGCCCGGCAGCGAGTGGTAATAGCCGCCCGTGGAGATGAAGTCGAAGCGGCCGGTCTCGTGGTAGGCGCGCTCCGCGTCGCGCCCGCGGAAGAGGAAGCCCTCGATCTCGTTGGCGGCGTGGGCGACCATGCCTTTCTCGGTGTACAGCTTGTCGGCGTACCCCTTGAGCAGGGCCCGCATGTCGGCGCTGTATGGGCTGCCGTCGCGCTCGCGGACCTCGCCGAAGGCCAGCACCTTGCCGGGGCCGAAGACGTCCGACGGCAGCCAGTAGAAGGCCGGCCAGTCGATCGCCAGCCGCAGGTCCGACTCCTGCTGCCGCGAGAAGCCGCGGATCGACGAGCCGTCGAAGGTCAGATTGTCCGCCGCCTTGAGCAGGAACTTCTTGTCATAGTCCAGCATGTGCAGCCGGCCCTCAAGGTCGGTGAAGCACACGGTGACGGCCTTGATGCGCTTCTCGTCGTTGAGATAGCGCATCCGCTGCTCACGGACCACGTCGGCGGGCCGCCGGGCCAGCCGCTCCTCCTTGGCCTCGAGGTTCATCTCCTCGAGCTCGTCGTAGGGGATCTCCAGAAAGTCGCGCAGCCCCGGACGCGAGGAGCGGGGCGCCGGCTGCGCCATCTCCTCCAGCTTCTCCGGGGTCATGGCGGCGAGTGCCTCGGCTCGGCTCGGTTCGGTTGGGTGCATGGTTTTCCCTCCTTGGATCGGCATGTTGTCCTTTAGGCTAGATTCTACGCGAAATCCACTAGCTGTCAAGGCAGTTAGGCTAACTGCGCCTAGAGATAGGATAACCGTTGGGCTGACACTGCTGAGGGCCCGTGCTTCGCCGAGGGAATAAGGGGCCCCTTGGACCAGAAGAGGAGCCTGGCACCACGGGTGGAGGATGAGTTTCGGGGCGGCACCGGCCTCGGGCCGTCGATCACCAAGAAGCTGGTCGAGCTCCACGGCAGCCGGCTTGCCGTCACCAGCGAGCCCGGACGGGGGACGACGTTCTCTTTCGTCCTGCGCCTGAGGCTGCCGGCGCCGGAAGAGATCGCCGGCGAGGTCGCCGGGGAGCCCGCCGATGCGCAGACGCTGCGGGGCCGGAAGGCGCTGGTGGTGGACGACAACGACGTCAACCGTGGCCGCGCCGAATCTCCCGCACCTGGAGCGCAAAGTGGACGAGACAGAGCGCCGGGACGAAGGTCAGGACGAGCCAGAGCCAGACGGGGTTGGCAGCCGTCAAGCCATACCGGCCGGTGTAGCGGCCGACTCCGGCCACGTGGGTCCAGGTCAGGCCGGCGGCCAGCGCCGCCAAGCCCACGAGCCGCAGCGGGCGGCCGGCCCAGCGCCGGGCCAGCAGTGCGAGGCCGGGCAACTGCAGGAGCTGGTAGTGATACCAGGAGATGGGCGAGGCGACGAGCGCCAGGGAGACCGCCGCGGCCAGCGCGTGCAGCTCCCCTTCTCCCCCAGGACCGGCCCCCAGGGCCGCCCACAGCAACACGGCGCCCCCTAGGACAAGGAGGAGGCCGGCCACGCCGGCGGAGAGGGCCGCTTGGCGCGGCGGCAGCTCGAAGGTCAGTGGATCGTTGCCGCCGCGCCAGCTCACGGGCAGCACCTGCCCGGGCGCCGGAGGGTCGGCCAGCCGCAGCGCCACCGCCGGCAGGGAGAAGTTGAAAAGGGAGGGAGTGCCTAGCCAGTAGTGCGCCTTCACGGGCGAGTGCGGCGGCGGCAGCCAGAGCATGGGCAGCCAGGAGAGGGCGAGGACGGCCAGCGCCACCGCCGCAGCCGCGACGGCTCGCCGCCGGTGGAACGGGGCCATCGCGATCAGCAGCACCCCCGGCCAGAGCTTGAGGGCCGTGGCGGCGCCGATCGCCCCCGCCACCACGCCGCCACGGCCACGGCTCGAGCCCCACCACGCCAGCACCAGGAGCAACAGCAGGAGCGGATGGACCTGGCCCAGGACGAGGTTCTCCGCCACGGTTCCGCAGAGCGCCCAGCAGGCGGCGACCGTCACCCAGGCCGCGCGGTCGCCGCCCAGGGTGCGCGCGAGAAGCAGGCCGGCGGCGACGAGGCACAGCCAGTTGACGAGGAGCCAGGCGATCCGGGCCTGCGGACAAGGCAGCCAGGCGACGGGCAGCACGATCAGGGCCGTCAACGGTGGATAGTCGAACCCTCCGACCTCGTAGGGCGAGAGGCCGGCCAGGATGCGGGCCGCGGCGTCGTAGTAGTGGCGGAAGTCGGCCTCGAAGCGCTCGAGCACGGTCCACGGCAGCCACAGGCTGCGGTAGAGGAAGATGGCCGCGAGCCCGGCGACGAGGGCATTGAGACCGAGCCGTTCGCGCGCGGCGCCATCCCCCGGCCCTTTCAGATCCAAACTCACGGAGTCGTGAACCTCCCGCCGGTGTCCGGCAACGAGCAGGTGAAGCGAGAGAGGGGCGATGATAGCAGAGCCTCAACGGTTGACGCCTTGCAATCCACCCTCTGATACGCATCCCGTAGACTCAGGAACTGGATCACCTGCAAGCCCGTATTCTTGCCCCGAAGGGGCAGTATGGTGAGAGGGCACAGACGCCGCCGACCGAGCCCTCTCCAAGTCGAGTCGTGATACTGTTTTGGGATGGCCAAACTGGCACAACGCAAAGTCTTCATCAGCCACGTCTCCAGTGAAACCGAGCTGGCCCAGGTTCTGAAGAGGCATCTGATCCACGATTTCCGTGATCTTGACGTCTTCGTTTCATCGGACGGCAAGAGCATCCAGGCGGGAGACAATTGGTTTGAAGAGTTGAGGAAGGCATTAAAGAACGCCAAGGTTGAGATCGTCTTATGCAGCCTGGAATCGATCGGACGGCCTTGGGTCAATTTCGAGGCTGGAGCTGGGTGGATTCTTCGTATCCGGGTAATTCCTGTCTGCCATTCAGGGATGCGGCCCAACGAATTGCCACTGCCCTTGAACCTGCTCCAAACG
Source organism: Thermoanaerobaculia bacterium (assembly GCA_036264085.1). GTDB lineage: Bacteria > Acidobacteriota > Thermoanaerobaculia > Multivoradales > UBA5704 > DATARR01. The sequence goes on from DATARR010000124.1 coordinate 7,406, forward strand.
ATTGAAGCAAGCCAGCCCAATGGTCTGCAACGGCTCTACGACTCTATCGCAGAGGTCCTGGGCGTACCTGCTCCTGCGGCTGCGTTCGATGCCATGGCTGCTGAGATCAGTGAGCTGGAGGAGAAATACAAACAGGCCAAGCAAGACCTGGAAAGAATTGAGCATCCGCTCATTCTGTGCGCTTCCAGCGAACAATACTCAGGCATGGACTTTGATTTGGACGTCGCGGTGCTGGAAGAAACGTTTCCCCGGCAGGTGGTCGTCGAACGCAAGCTCACCTCACAACGTCTCAGTGAATTGTTGGGCAGGCAACGCTTCGATATCGTCCATCTGGCAATAGCTGTAGATACCAAGAGCGGCGAACTCCAGTTTACTCCAAGCAACGCGGATCCTCAAGATCTAGACACGATGTCCGCCGGACGATTTGCAGAGCGCTTGAGAGACTCTCCGACAAGACTCGTCGTCCTGGCTACCTGTCATTCTATTTTCTTGGCAGATGAGACCGCGAACGTCACCAACGTAATCGCCACCAAGACAGAAGTCAGCGGCAAGGAGGTCGCAAAGTGGGGAAGATCGTTCTACCGTTATCTCGCGCAAGGTGATAGTTTGTACAAAGCCTATAAGCTGACCGACGAGAAGTCTCCGATGAAACTATTCCGTTGGCGGGATGTGGCTTTCGCACCTAGAATCCAGCAGGCTTAAGAGCCGACCGGAGTCAAGGCCGCCCCGCCTCCCGTGCTCGCCGGATCTCCTGGTCGGAGGCGGAGCGCTGCTCCTTCCGTAGCTTCAAAAGCGCCTCGATCGCCGTAGCGCGGGTCTGTTGGCGCTTGGGCTCCTCGGACGTGCAGGATCTGACCTCCGCCATTGTCGCCTCCTTCGTGAAACCTTCAACCAAGCTACTACGATCCATCCTACCCCCTCCGCGGGGCGAAGACAGGCTATCCTCCAACCATGCCAGCCCGCAATCCCGACCCCGATCCTTCCCTCCCTGGCCTACGCCGGCTGGAGGCGCCGGTGCTGGTGGACCGCCGCGGCACGACGTGGGCGCTGGGGCTGATCGACGTCACGGTGCGATATCAGGATCGCACGGTGCTCGCCGAGGCGCCGCCGCCCGGGGTGACGGCGGAGCTGGCCCGGTCGCTGCGCGAGGCGGCCATCCGCTTCGCCGGGGCCAGGGGAAAGCCGGGGGCTTTCAACGTCTCCTTCCGGGTCGACACGGCGAAGGGCGAGCACCGCTTCGCGGGCACGGCCGCCGGCCTGCCGGAGAGCGTCGCCGTGCTGGAGTCGCTGAACGAGCTGGACCTCCGCGCTCTGGAGTCCCACCTCTCCCGCGGCGGCACGCTGGACGGCGAGCTCCCCGAGCCGCGCGGTCACGCTCTGCAGGCCGCGCTCTCGGCCCTCGATCCAGAGGATGGCTTCGCTCCCCGGCCCGGAGTCGTGGAGTCGCTCCGCCTGCCGGCCGGAGCCGGGCTGCGCGCCGATTCGGCGGTGGAAGAAGGGAGCGTCCCCGCGGCTCCGGGCTATCTGATCGCTCGCGTCACCGCCCACGGGCGAACCCGGACGGAGGCCCTCGCCCGCTTGCAGCGCGGCGTGGCCTCCACAGTGGCCGCGGTGAGCGGCGGCGGCACCGACAAGGCCTTTCTCGCCGAGGTGCTCGACCGTCCGGAGCTGACCGGGCTGGACGCCACGCCCGGGTGGCTGGACCGGCTGGTGGCCGCCGGCGAGCACCTCCCCCGCCGGGGCGCCGAGGTGGCCCTGCTGGCCGCCGCCATCGCCGGCTACGAGGCGGAGTCGGCCGTGGACCGGGCCCGCTTCTTCGCGTCTGCGGCCCACAGCCAGCTGGAAGTCCCGCGGGACATCGGCCGCGCGGTCGAGTTGCGCCACCGCGGCCACGCCTATCTGTTCCGCGTCGCCCGCGTCGGCCACGACCTCTTCCGGATCGAGGTGGACCGCCGCCGGCTGGAGGTGCGCGCCGGGCTTCCCGGACGCACCGGCCGCTCGCTCGCCTGCGGCGAGAAGAGCTGGCGCGTCTCCCTCGCCTCGCAAGGCAGCCGGCAGCTCGTGGAGGTGGACGGCATCCCCCATCGCATCGAGCGCGTCGAGCACATCGAGGAAGCCGAGGACGGGACCGGGAGCGCCGGCGCCGCCACGGCCGAGCCCCGGGTGCGCTTCGACGCGCTGGAGGCCGCGCCCGAGGCGTCCCCCCTGGAGGAGGTCCGCCGGCTCATGCTCGGCCTGGACGTCGAGCCCCGGGCCGTGCAGCCCTTGCTGGCCGGCGCGTCCGGGTCTCAATGCGATCCGGCCTTGGAAGAGGAGGTCCTCCGCGCCTTTGTCGACGTCTCGGCCCTCTTCCGCCGCCATCCGGCCTCCGAGCCCGGGGAAGACGGCCGCCACAGCGCCGAGGAGTACCTCTTCGCCTATCTGCGGGACCTCGACGGCCGGGGGGCCGGCCTGCCGGAGGCGTTCCTCGACCGGCTCCGCCACGCCCTGGCCCACTACGGGGTGGGCAGCCTCGAACGTGCGCCGGAGCTGGAGGAGAGCCTGTTCCGCATCGCCATCTCCCACCACGGGCTGCCACAGCAGGTGCCGCTCGTGCTGGCCCTCCTGGAGCGCTGGCTGGAGCGTGGGGACCGCCCCGGCGGCCCCGGTTTCCGCGACCTGCTGGAGCGGATGATCTCGGAGACGCAGGGGAGCGAGCCGGCGGTGCACGACCTCGCCCGGGAGGTGCGCTACCGGCTCTTCGACCGGCCCGTCCTGCTCGCCGCCCGTGAGCGGGTCTATGCCGCTGCCGATGCCGACCTGGCCCGTCTGGCGGCAGACCCCGGCCCCGAGGAGCGGGCGGGGCTCGTCCGCGCCCTGGTGGACTGCACGCAGCCCCTCCACCGCACCCTCTCCCAGCGCTTCGCGAGCGCCGGCCCCGCCCTGCGGCAGGCCCTGCTGGAGGTCATGGTGCGGCGCTTCTACCGCATCCGCGAGCTGCGCAGCGTCGCCTTCACCGCCGTGGACGGCCAGGCCTTCGCCATTGCCGACTACGACTATCAGGGCTCCCACGTCCACCTCATCGCCACCCACGCCGGGCCCGAGGGGCTGGCCCCTAGCCTCGCGGCCGTGCGCGCCCTCGCCGCCGAGGCGGCGCCGGGGTCGGAGATCGTGGCCGACCTCTACTTCTGGACCGCCGGTCCGCCCGCGGACGAGGACGCCGCCGCGGCGAGGATCGCTGCGCGGCTGGCGGACGGGGGCTACCCGCAGGACCTCCGCCGCGTGGCGGTGACCGCCTCGTTCCACGACGGGATGCGGACCTTCACCTTCCGCCGTTGCGACGAGGCGGACGGCGCTTTCCGCGAGGAGCGGGTCTACCGCGGCATCCATCCCATGATGGCCCTGCGGCTCCAGCTCTGGCGCCTCCAGAACTTCCGGCTCGAACGCCTCCCCTCTCCCGAGGAGGTCTACTTCTTCCATGGCGTGGCCCACGACAACCCGCGCGACGAGCGCCTCTTCGCCATCGCCGAAGTGCGGGACCTGACGCCGGTGCGCAACGCCGCCGGCCGCGTCGTCCAGCTCCCCCAGCTCGAGCACATGCTGATGGAGGCCCTGGCCGGCATCCGCCGCTTTCAGGCCCGCCGCGCCCCGGACGAGCGGCTGCAATGGAACCGCGTCCTGCTCTACGCCTGGCCGCCGGTGGACCTGCAGCCGGACGAGCTCGACGCCCTCGTCCTGCGGCTCTCCCCCCTCGCCGAGGGGCTGGGGCTGGAGAAGGTGGCCGTGCGCTGCCGCATCCCCGATCCCCAGGGCGGCGAGCTGCGGGACTGGGTGCTGGAGATCTCCAACCTCAGCGCCGGAGGCATGGTGCTGCGCTTCCGCAAGCCCAAGGAGGCGCCGCTCAAACCCCTGCGGGAGTATGCCCAGAAGGTGGTCGACCTGCGGCGCCGGGGCCTCCCCTATCCCTACGAGGTGGTGAAGCTGCTGGCGCCGCCGCGGCGCGAGGCCCGGGCCGGGCTGCCGGCCGGCGAATTCGTGGAGCACGACCTCGACGGCTCTCAGAACCGCCTGGTACCGGTCGACCGGCCGTACGGCGGCAACACGGCCGGCGTGGTGGTGGGCGTGGTACGCAACTTCACCGCTCGCTACCCCGAGGGGATGGCGCGGGTGATCGTGCTGGGCGATCCCAGCCATGGCCTGGGGGTCCTGGCCGAGCCCGAATGCCGGCGGATCGTCGCCGCTCTCGACCTCGCCCAGGAGATGGGCGTGCCGTGCGAATGGTTCGCCCTCTCGGCCGGCGCCCGCATCGCCGTGGACGGCGGGCCGGAGGCCGCGGACTGGCTCGCCAGGGTCCTGCGCCGGCTGGTGGAGGTCACGGAGGACGGCCTCGCGGTCAACGTCGTGGTGATGGGGATCAACGCCGGCCCCCAGCCCGGCTGGATCGCCGCGGCCACGATGCTCATGCGCACCCGCGGGATCGTCATCATGACCCCCGATGGCGGACCCAACGGTCAGGCGCAGTACAGCGCCCGCGACCTCGCCGAGGCCTGCCACACCCTGCTGCGTTATTACGAGCACGCCTGGGTCGCACCCGGCGAGCGCTTCCCGCGCCCGGCCCTCACGAGCGATCCGCGGGACCGCGATGTCCACGACGTCCGCGATTTTTCTGAGATCCGCCGCGTGATGGCTGCGGTGATCGATCAGGACCACGAGCCCCTGGAGCGCTGGTACGGCATGCGCGACGCCGAGGGCGCCGTGGTCTGGGACGCCCACCTGGGCGGCCAGCCGGTGTGCCTGCTCGGCTTCGAGCCCAAGCCCCTGCCCCGCACGGGCCGGGCGCCGGCCTACGGCCCCTGGGCGGCCAACGCCGTCTCCCCCCTGGCGGCCAAGAAAGTGGCGCGGGCGATCCATGCCGCCAGCGGCAACCGGCCGCTGGTGATCCTCGCCGACCTCTCGGGTCTCGACGGCTCGCCGGAGCCCCTGAGCTCATGGCAACTCGAATACGGTGCCGAGATCGGCCGCGCGGTGGTGAGCTTCCGCGGGTCGATCGTCCTCTGCTTCGTCGCCCCCGCTCAGGGCGATGCCTGCCCGGTCTTCTCCACCGCTCTGCGGGACGACCTGGAGGTGGCGGCCCTCGCAGGGACGCCGGCCCCGGCGGGCTCCGTCCACCACGTCGTCGCAGCCGCAAGGCTGCGCTCCTACCTCGTCGACGCGGTCGAACGGGGGATGGCGAAGGAGAAGCTGGGGTAAGATTCAGTCACTCCGGCCTGCCCGCCGGAACCCCGGATCGAGCCCCAGACCGGAGCCCCAAACGGAGCTGAAATGGCGCAACCCTTGAGCCCCGCAGGCCACGCCCATCATCACCACGGGCACGGCCACAGCCACGCCCCCGCCAGCTTCGGCCGCGCCTTTGCCCTCGGCGTCGGGCTCAACCTGGCCTTCGTCGTCCTGGAGGCGACGTGGGGCGTCATCTCCCATTCGCTGGCGCTGCTGGCGGACGCCGGCCACAACCTGAGCGACGTGCTGGGACTGGGGCTGGCCTGGGGCGCCACCGTCCTCGCCCGGCGGGTGCCGACCGAGCGCCGGACCTACGGCCTGCGCCGCTCCACCACGCTGGCGGCGCTGTTCAACGCCGTCCTGCTGCTGGCGGCCGTGGGCGCCATCGCCTGGGAGGCCATCGGCCGCCTGGGCAATCCGCCCCCGGTTGAGGGTGGCACCCTGGTCTGGGTGGCGGCGGTGGGCATCGCGGTCAACACCGCCACCGCCCTGCTCTTCGTGGCCGGGCGCAAGAGCGACCTCAACGTCCGCGGCGCCTTCCTGCACATGGCCGCCGATGCCGCCGTGTCGCTGGGCGTGCTGCTTGCGGGAGCCGTCATCCTCGCCACGGGCTGGCGCTGGCTCGATCCCGCGGTGAGCCTGCTGATCTCGGTGGTCATCCTGGTGGGGACCTCGGGGCTGCTGCGCGACTCCTTCAATCTCGCCCTCGACGCCGTCCCGCCGGGAATCCGGATCGCCGACGTGCGGCGGTTCCTGGAAGGGTTGCCCCAGGTGTGCGAGGTCCACGACCTTCACGTCTGGGGGATGAGCACGACCGAGACTGCGATGACCGCTCACCTGGTGATTCCGAACCACCAGCCCGACGACTGCTTCTTCCGTGACGCCGCCCGCGAGATGCACGACCGCTTCGGCATCGAGCACGTCACCCTGCAGGTCGAGAACGGGGATCCGGACGCTCCCTGCCGCCAGGCGCCGGACCACGTGGTCTAGAGCCTGAGCCGCAAAGCGCTCCACAGAGCCGCGGATGATTCCAGCGCCTGCTGCGTATGGTCCGCAGGACAGGGATCGATCAGCAGGCGTCGCCTTGAAAATTCAATCTTCGCGAAACGAGTTAGCCCTCCGTTGCAATCCGTTACATTCCCGACATTCCCGAGAAACGGCGGGGGCGCAGAGTCGGCGGTGCTGAGAAAGGCCGCCCTATGAAGAAACTCGCCCTCGTCTCCCTGACCGCCGCCGCCCTCGCCGTGCCGATCGTCCTCCTGGCTTGGAGGACACCGCGGGGCGAGGGCCCTGCCCGCAGCACCGAGGTGGCGCGGGTCGTGCGGCGCGACCTCGAACGGGGGGTCACCGCCACCGGCGTCATCAAGCCGCGGGTCGGGGCGGAGGTGCGGGTGGGCTCCCGCGCCTCGGGGGTGGTCCGCCGGCTCCTGGTGCGGATCGGCGACACGGTCAGGAAGGGCGAGATCCTTGCCGAGCTCGAGACCGGCGAGCTCGAGGCCCGGCGGGCACAGACCGCCGCGGCCATGGCCTCGGCGCGGGCCGACCTCGACTATGCGGAGGCCGACCTGCGGCGCAAGCGGGAGCTGGCGGCGCTGGAGCTCCTCCCCAGGAGCGAGCTCGATCTCGCCGAACGAGCCTCCACGGTCGCCGCCGAGCGGCTCCGGGAGGCGAAGGCCAATCTCGATCTCGCCGCGACCCAGCTCGGCTACGCCCGCATCGCCTCGCCCATCGCCGGCGTCGTCGCCTCGATCTCCACTCAGGAGGGGGAGACGGTGGCCGCGAGCTTCGCTTCGCCCACTTTCGTCACTCTCCTCGACCTCGACCGCCTGGAAGTCCGGGCCTACGTGGACGAGACCGACATCGGCCGCATCCGTATCGGGCAGCCGGCAAGCTTCACCGTCGACACCTACCCCGGCCAGGAGTTCGCAGGCGAGGTGGTCGCCGTCTACCCGCAGGCCGAGATCCGGGACAACGTCGTCAACTACGTCACCGTCGTCCGCTTCCAGCCGCCCTCCGGGCACACGCTGCGGCCGGAGATGACGGCGACCGTGCGCATCGCCCTCGAAACCCGGCGCGCCGTTCTCGCCGTGCCCCGGCGGGCGGTGCGCCGCGAAGCGGGGCGGCAGTACGTCCTTCTCCGCCGCGGCAACGGGACCGAGCGTCGCTGGGTGAAGACCGGCGGCCAGGACGAGACCTTCTGGGAGATCGGCGACGGCCTGCGCGAGGGGGACGAAGTGCTGGTCGGCGGCGGGACGACGGACAGCGGAACGACCGAATGAAAGCGAATGACGAATGAAAGGAGACGTCTGTCCATGATCGAGCTCGAAGGGATCGAACGAACCTACACCCGCCCGGGAGGCGCGCCGGTGCGGGCCCTGCGGGAGGTCTCGCTGGCCATCGAGCGCGGCGAGTTCCTGGCCGTCGTCGGCGCCTCCGGCTCGGGGAAGTCGACGCTGATGAACCTCCTCGGCCTGCTCGACCGGCCGGACGCCGGACGCTACCGGCTCGACGGCGAGGACATCTCGCATCTGGGGATCGACGCCCAGGCCCGCCTGCGCAACCGGCGGATCGGCTTCGTCTTCCAATCCTTCCACCTCCTGCCGCGCACCAGCGCCCTGGAGAACGTAGAGCTCCCCCTCCTCTACTCCGACCGCACCACGGTCGCCGGGCTTGGGGCGCGCGCCCTCGAAGCCGTGGGGCTCGCCGACCGCATCGACCACAAGCCGTCCGAGCTCTCGGGCGGGCAGCAGCAGCGGGTGGCCATCGCCCGCGCCCTGGTCAACGAGCCCGACCTCCTCCTCGCCGACGAGCCGACCGGCAACCTCGACGAGCACGCGGCCGGGGAGATCATGGACATCTTCCACACTCTCCACGCCACCGGCCGGACGATCGTCCTCGTCACGCACGACCCGAATCTCGCCGCCCACTGCGACCGCATCTGCCGGCTGGAGGGAGGGCGCCTGATCTCTGACGAGCGGACCGGCCGGCGGGAGCCGGCGCCGGTTGCCGCCACGGCCGCCCGGGAGGGAGCATGACCCGCCAGACATCGCGTCTCGTCGCCCACAGCTTCAAGGTCCTCAACCGGTTCCGGCTCCGCTCCGCTTTCCTGATGCTGGGGAGCCTGGTGGGCGTGGCGGCGCTGACGCTGGTGGTCTCGGTCGGCGAGGGAGCCGACCGCAAGATCCTCGCGACCATGCGCCAGCTCTTCGGCAGCTCCTCGATCCTGGTGATCACCGGCGGCGGCCGGCTGATCGGCGGCCCGCGCCCCGGGGCCGCCCGCCTGACCCTCGACGAGATGGCGGCCATCGTTCAGCAGCTCCCCGAGGTCGAGGCCTGGGACCCGCAGCAGGAGCTGTTCAAGGAGCCGGTCCGCTCCGCCAACGCCACCACGACGGCGAGAGTCCTCGGCGAGTCCGAGCGCTTCGAGCACGTCCAGAACCGCAGCGTCGTCCAGGGCGAGCCCTTCGACGCCGCGGCGGTCGCCGGCTCGGCACGGGTCGCCCTGATCGGTGCGACGGTGGCGCGCGAGCTGTTCGGCACCCAGGACCCGCTGGGAGCGGAGATCCAGATCGGCTCCGTCCGCTTCCGGGTCGCCGGCCTGCTCGAGCGCTTCGGCACCGATGTCCACGGCATGGACCGCGACGCCGAGATCGTCGTCCCCCTCTCGACGCTCCAGCGGCGGGTGATGAACGTCGACACGATCAGCGGCGCCAAGCTCCTGGTGCGCGACCCGGCGCGAGTCGAGGAGACGGCGCGCGCCTTGAGAGCCCTGCTGCGAGAGCGTCACGCCCTGGCCACCGGCCAGCCGGACAACTTCACGCTCATCACCGCGACCCAGGTGCAGCGCATGCTCCGCAAAGTCGAGCGGGTGCTCTTCGTCTTTCTTCCCCTGGTGGCGGCGGTCACGCTGGTCGTGGCCTGCGTGGTGGCGGCGAGCCTGATGATCGCCTCGGTGAGCGCCCGGGTGGGCGAGATCGGCCTGCGTCAGGCGGTCGGCGCCCGGCCCCGGGACATCCAGCTCCAGTTCCTCGTCGAGACCGCGGCGACTTCCCTCGGCGGCGGCGCCCTGGGGCTGCTCGCCGGCCTGGGCCTCGCCCAATGGGTGGCTCACCGCTACGTCCTCGGCGGGGTCTTCTCCTGGCCGGCGATCCTCCTGGGGCTCGGCGCCGCGACCGTGACCGGTCTTCTCGCCGGCGTCGCTCCGGCGCGGCGCGCCGCCCGCCTGGCGCCGGCCGACGCCCTGCGGTGAGAGCGCTGCGATGAGGCTCGCGCGGGCTCTCCGACCGGCGCTGCGGGCGCTCGCCGCGCGGCGGCTGCGGGTCGCGCTCGCCCTCTCCGGCGTGGGAATCGGCGTCGCCGCCGTCCTCCTCACCGGCGCCCTCGGCGCGGGAGCGGAGCGGAAGGTCAGCGGCAGCCTGGAGGCGATGGGCACCAACCTCCTGGTCGTCCGGCCAGCGCCGGTGAAGCGCCTGGTCGCCCGCAAAACCGTGAGCGGCGCCGTGACCACCCTGACGCCGGCGGACGCCGCGGCCCTCGCCGGCCTGGAGGAGGTGGACGAGGCGATGCCGGGGATCGAAGGGAGCCTGCGGATCAAGGGTGGCGGCGCCGCGCTGGTCACCAACGTTGCAGGCGCCACCGAAGCCTTCCTCAGGATCCGCCGCTTCCGCCTGCGCGCCGGGCGCTTTTTCGACGCCGGGGACGACGCCGAGGCCCGACGGGTGGCGGTGCTCGGCGCCCGGGTGGCCGAGCGGCTGTTCGGCGACGAGCCCCCGGCCGCCCTGCTCGGACGGGGGCTGCGCCTGCGGGGCATCCCGTTCGTGATCGCCGGTGTGCTGGAGGCCAAGGGAGTGTCGGCGGACGGCTCGGACGAGGACAACCAGATCGTCATCCCGCTGCGCACCGCGCTGCGCCGGGTTTTCAACGTTTCCTACCTCAGCACGGTCTTCGTCACCGTCCAGGACGCCGGCAGGCGGGGCCGGATGGACGCGGCCCAGGCGGCGATCGGCACGCTCCTGCGCCAACGCCACCGGCTGCGGGGAACGGCCCCGGCGGACGACTTCGCCATCCAGGACAAGACCAGGCTCCTGGCTTCGCAAAGGGAGGCGGTCGCGACGCTCACGCTCTTCACCGCCGGCCTCTCCGGACTCGCCCTCCTGGTCGGCGGGACGGGGATCCTGGCCCTCATGCTCCTCTCGGTGAAGGAGCGCACCGGGGAGATCGGCCTGCGGCTGGCGGTCGGCGCCCGGCCGCGGGACATCCTGATCCAGTTCCTGGCCGAGGCCACGGCCCTGGCGCTCGGCGGCTGGCTCGCCGGGTTGGCCGTCGCGGCGCTCGGCACGGCGGCGCTCGCCCTGGGGACGTCCTGGAAGGTCGCCTTGCCCCTCGCGGCGCTCCTCGCTTCGCTCGCCATGGCCTTGATCACCGGTCTCGGCTTCGGCGCCGTGCCGGCCCGCAAGGCCTCCCTGCTGCCGCCGATCCGCGCCCTCGGCACGGAGTGAGGCGCCGCCCGGGGAGGCCCGAAGGGCAGCAGGATGGGAGATCATGGGGGAATCATGACCGGAACGCGCGTGCTGGTCCTCGACGACGACGAGGCTCTCGGCGAGCTGCTGATCGAGTATCTCGGGGGCTTCGGCTTCACCGTCCGCGCCGTCGCGCACCCGGAGGAGGGACTGCGGGCGATCCGGAGCGATCCGCCGGATCTCGTGGTCCTCGACCTCATGCTCCCCGGCATGGACGGGCTGACCGTCTGCCGGAGGATCCGCGAGACCAGCCGGGTGCCGATCGTGATGCTCACCGCCCGCGGCGGCGTGACGGACCGCGTCCTCGGCCTGGAGCTGGGAGCGGACGACTATCTGCCGAAGCCCTTCGAGCCGCGCGAATTGGTGGCCCGAATCCAGGCGGTGCTCCGGCGGGGGACGCTGCCCGAGGCGCCGGAGAGCCTGCGGATCGGCGCGCTGGAGGTGAGTTGGGCAACCTGCTCCGCCAGCCTCGACGGTCGCCCGCTCGCCCTGACCACGGCCGAGTTCGCCCTCCTCGGCCTCCTGGCGCGGAGCCGGGGCCGGGTGCTGACCCGCGAGCGCATCCTGGACGAGACCCGCGGCGTCGACTGGGAAGCCTACGACCGGTCGGTCGACATCCTGGTCAGCCGGCTGCGCCAGAAGCTGGGCGACGACGCCCGGCGACCGCGATACATCCGGACGATCCGGGGCGCGGGCTACCGGTTTATCGGCGGAAGCGGCGGTGGCAGCGGGATCGGCGACGACGAGGCCGGCGATGAGTGAGGCCTCGCGCCCGGTGGCCTGGCACCGGTCGATCTTCGTCCGGCAATTGGCCATCATGCTGGTCACGACCCTGAGCCTTGTGTTTTTCGTCGGCGGCTTCTTCTATTACGTCCTCGGCCCGAACCTCTCGCTGTCCCAGGGACTGGTGGCCGAGTACGCCCGCTCCCTGGCCTCGACCTCGCCCGACAAGGCCAGGGCCCAGGAGATCGGGGCACGCCTGGGCCTGGAGATTCGCTACGAGGGGCCAGGCGGAAGCTGGGAGACGAGCCCCGGCCTTCCCCGCCTTTCCGAGGTCCAGACTTGGAGGTGGCGAGGCGACGTCATCGTCGTCCCCGCTCCCCAGGGCGGCACGTACCTGTTCTTCTGGGAGCTCGGCCGGAAGATTCATCGGGCACACTCGCATCTCCTGTGGATGCTCCACGCCGTGTTGGTCTTGATCGTCCTCCTGGCCTACCTCGTTCTGCGCCGCTCCCTGCGCCCCCTGCGGGAGCTCCACGAGGGGGTGGCAAGGCTGAGCGAAGGCCAGCTCGACGTCACGGTGCCGAGCCGGACGCGGGACGAATTCGGCGCTCTCGCCGAGGCCTTCAACCAGATGGTGAGCCGGATCTCGGAGATGGTCCGCGCCCGCGACCAGCTCCTGCTCGACGTCAGCCACGAGCTGCGCAGCCCGCTGACGCGAGTCAAGGTGGCGCTCGCGCTCCTGCCGGAGGGGGACAAGCGGCGGCGGATCGACGCCGACGTGGCCGAGATGGAGGCGATGATCGCCGAGCTGCTGGAGCTGGAGAGGCTGCGCGAGGGGCGAGGGTTGCGGCGGGAAAGCCAAGACCTGGTGGCCCTCGCACGGGAGCTCGTGGAGCGCTACCAGGATCGCTCGCCCGGGGTCCGTTTCGTCGCGGAGGAGCCGGAGATCTGGATGGACGCGGATGGGGAGAAGGTCCGAGCCGTGCTCCGGAACCTCCTGGAGAACGCCTTCAAGTATTCGTTGCCTGACAGCCGGCCGGTCGAGGTGATCGTGACGGCGGACGCCGAGGCGGTGATCCTCTGTGTGACCGACGACGGCCCGGGGCTTCCGGCCGACGACATCCCCAACCTCTTCGAGCCGTTCTTCCGCGTCGACCGCTCGCGCTCCAAGAAGAGCGGCGGCTACGGCTTGGGACTGAGCATCTGCAAGCGGATCGTCGAAGCGCACGGCGGGCGGATCGAGGCCGCGAATCGAGCCGGGCGGGGTGCGGAGTTTACAATTACGCTGCCACGGACTGCTTAAACCGACGCAGCAGCTTCATCCGGGGTCCCAGATCGGCTGCGTCGACCCCAGCGGCTTGCCAGCCTTGCGAAACAATGGTGGGCCGTCAGAGACTCGAACTCTGGACCCGCGGATTAAAAGTCCCAGGATCCGCGATACGTCTCAACGACTCCCAACACGTAAACCCTTGTTATCAGTAGTTTCTGTAAGCCGTGGGCTGATCGTGTTGTTGGTTCTTGACGGCAGAAATTGGGCGGCAGTGTCCCGCCAGTGTCCCGCCGCTCCCCCTAAGGCCTTGAGTCCCCTCTGCTTTGCACGACTTGCCCGCAGCCATCCAGTGTAGCCGCTCTCTGCCACTTCGGGCGAACCACCCGGCGCACGTTTTTCGACGCCTCACAACACACCACAGCCTACTCGGAATCCGCCTCCCGCGCGATCCGTTTTGCCCGGCCCTGGCGGAACGAGGTCTCAGGCCGACTGTGTGCAGGGGCCTCCGGCTCTACCTTCGTCCGGGCTTGCCCAGCAACGACATTCTGGGGCACTGCGTCGCCGGGAAATTGGACGAGAGGGCGGTTTACAGCATCATGCTGGCCCTCAACCATATGGCGTTGCAGAGCGGGTTGGGCCGCCGCTTCCGGCTCTTCGTGGAACGGTACATCTACAACGGCATCCGGGAGATGATGGAGAACGCCGACCCGGATGATTTTCCTCCCCAGTTCCTGCCGCTCAAAAGCCGCTCTGGGGCAGTTGGGTCTCACCATCGACGACATCCTGATCCCCGTTCCGCGCCTCGCCCAGGCGTCGCTGTTCAAGACCATCAAGGCTTGCAGGTTCGCCCTCCTCTACCATTGGGTCCCCGAGCCGTTCGGGCTGCTCCCCTTGGAGTCGGTCTGCAACGGTTGCCCGGTCTACACCAACAGCGCCGGGAATCTTCGCTATCTGGCTGGTGCCGGAGGGCCACGGCATCGCCGCTTCGAGACCGAGGGAATGGCCTTCGGCGACCTCAACGAGTACCAGAAGGTGGAGCAGAGGATCTTCCACGACGCGGTGGTCGATCCCGAGGCGGCTCGAGAAGCTTGCCGCCAGGGCGCCGAGTACATCGCGCGGACCTACAACCGGGAGGCGATGCGCCGCGACCTGTCGGCCCTTTTGGCGCGGCTGGACGAGCCGCCGTCCGAGACCGAGCTGGACAACACCACAGTGCCTTGAGCCCGCTGGTCCGCTCCTGGAATCCGGTCACCCGGAGGGTGGTCTCCGACTACAAGAGCTTCGAGCTGTCCGTAGACGAGGCCGCACTGCTGGGAGAGATGCTCGGACAGAGCTGCGCCGGCCTGGAATGCAGAACGAACCCCGCCGTCCGTGAGACTGTCGAGAGCCTCTTCCAGCAGGGTGTATTGACGGTGCTCCGGCCGGGCTCCACCAGCCTTCCGTCACGGTGAACGATCGATTCACCCCATTACGGCACCGCCGTCGACCTCAAGGGTGCGGCCGTTGAAAAAATCGCACTCGAGGATGAATTTGACGGCGAGCCAGACCTCCCGCGGCTGACCCAGCCGGCCGACGGGGATCGCGGCCTTCAGCGCCGCGAGCGCCTCGTCGGAGACACCCTCCAGGATCGGAGTGTCGATGACCCCCGGAGCCACTCCCGCCACGCGGATGCCGGAAGGCGCGAGCTCCTGGGCCCAGGTCCGGGTCGCGGCGTCGAGCCCCGCCTTCGAGGCGGCATAGTTCGCCTGCCCGGGGTTGCCCGCGCGAGCGAGAGAGGAGATGTTGATGATCACCGCCTCTCTCACCTGCTCGTCGAGCACCCGGGCGGCGAACTCGCGAGCCATCAGGAATGGCCCGGTCAGGTTCACCTCCAGGACTTTCGACCACTGGGAGCTGGGCAGCTTACCGGCGCCGCCCGCCTCTCGTCTCACCAGCAGACCGTCGCGGAGGATGCCGGCGTTGTTGATCAGGGTATTGAGCTTCCCAAGACGGCTCCAGGCCTGGTCGACGAATGCCGCCACGGCCCGCTCGTCCGCAACGTCGAGAGCGGAGACCATCAGGGTTCCCGGCAGATCCTCGGCCGCCAGCTTCAGCTTCCGCAGGCCGGCGACGTCGATGTCGCCGGCGGCCACACCGGCCCCCGCGCGCAGCAGCTCCAGGGCGAAATGCCAGCCGAGACCGCGGGCAGCGCCGGTCACCACGGCATGGACGTTGGAAATCTCCACGATTCAGGCTTTCCCGGCGGTCCAGTTACTCGAAGCGTAGCGCCGTCACCGGTTCGATGCGCGTGGCACGCCGGGCGGGCACGAAGCTGGCGAATAGCGCCACCACCAACAGAAAGACGGTGACGGCCACGAAGGTCGCCGGGTCGTGCGGGGTCACGCCGAAGAGCAGGCTCGTGAGTACCCGGGTGATG
Organism: Thermoanaerobaculia bacterium; assembly: GCA_036264085.1. Taxonomy (GTDB): domain Bacteria; phylum Acidobacteriota; class Thermoanaerobaculia; order Multivoradales; family UBA5704; genus DATARR01. The sequence continues at coordinate 22,590 of DATARR010000124.1, forward strand.
GCGAACGCCCCAGCCAGCCCGATCACGATGCCGATCAAAGCCAGCGAGAGCCCCTGGCGAACGATCATCCCCTGGACGTCGGCGGGTCTGGCGCCGAGGGCGAGGCGCACTCCGATCTCGTCGGTGCGCTGCACCACGAAATAGGCGGTGATGCCGTAGATGCCCATGGCGGCCAGCATCAGGGCGAGCAGGGCGAAGACCCCGAACAGCTCGGCCTTGGCACGCGGCTCGGCCGTCTCCTCGGCAAGCTGCTCCCCCCACGGCTTGATGTCCTCAAGCGGCAGCTCCGGATCGAGGCTCCACACGGCTTGGCGCACGCCGGCGATCAGCGGCGTGAGGTTCGAGGCGGTGCGTATCATGAGGGTCATGGAAGTCGGATTTCGCTCAGGGTAGTAGATTGACGGCGTCGCCGGCTCGGTCAGGCTCCTCTCCTTCGAGTTGCCGACCACTCCCACGATAGTCATCGTCTGATCCTCGACCGTGACCTGGTGGCCGAGGGGGCTCTCGCCGGGCCAGTATTTATCAGCCAGCTCCTTGTTGACGACGGCAATCATCGCTTTCTGCAGGATCTCGTTATCCGTGAAGATGCGGCCACGCAGCAAGGGGATCTCCATGGCGCCGAAGTAGTTTCCCTGGAGGGCCCGAACGTTGGCCTGGTGCTCCTCTCCGGCGGGCGGTTTGGGCCGGCCGACGATGCCGAAGGAGGAAACGGTCGCCGGCCACTTCAGAGGGGGCTGATCGATCGCGCCGACGTGCGAGACGCCCGGGAGCGCCGCGATGCGTTCCATCACCTGCTGGTAGAAGACGAGCCGCGAGTGGCTCTCCTGGTAGCGCGGGTCTCCCCCGGGAATGGCCAGCGGCGCCCTGAGCACGTTTTTGGTGGCGAAACCGGTGTCCACGGCCTGAAGGTTGGCGAGGCTCCTGAACAGCAGCCCGGCTCCCATCAGGATCATCATCGCCAGCGTGACCTCGGCCACCAGGAAGATCTTGAGCGGCCGTAGCCGGTGCGGCCCGCCGCCGGAGCGGCCCTTGCCCTCTTTGAGGGAGCCCACCATGTCGAGCCTGAGGGCGTACAGGATGGGGGCCAGGCCGAAAAGGAGGCCAGTCAGCAAGGACAGGGCGAGACTCACCAGCAGCACCCGGCTGTCGATCGCCACCTCGTCCTGGCGCGGAATGGTACTCGCCAGCAGCAGGACCAGCGACTTGAGGCTCAGCAAGGCGAGCAGCACGCCCGCGGTGCCGCCGGCGAGGGCCAGCAGCAGGCTCTCGGTCAACAACTGGCGCAGCACGCGGCGGCGCCCGGCCCCCAGGGCGCTGCGCACGGCGATCTCGCGGCTCCGGCTCGTGGAGCGGGCCAACATCAGGCTCGCCACGTTGGCGCAGGCGATGAGCAGCACCAGCCCTGCCGCGCTCAGCAGGATCAACAAGCTGGTGCGCGGTTTGTCGGTCATGGCCTCGCGCAGGGGCAGGACGTTGACTCCCCAACCCTTGTCCTCGGGAATCTGTTCCGCCAGCCGCGCGGCGATGACGTTCATCTCGGCTCGCGCCCGCCGCACCGAGACGCCCGGAGCGAGGCGGCCGATGGCGTAGAGATACCGCCCGGACCGCGCGCTCTCCTCGGGGGTGAAGGCCGCCGGCAGCCAGAGATTGGCCGGGGCCGGATAGATGTACGTCGGCGGCATCACTCCCACGACGGTGTAGCTGTCGCCGCTGAGCTTGAGATGCCGGCCGATCACGTGCGGATCGCCGCCGACGTACTTCTGCCAGAACGAGTGGCGCAGCACGACCACTTTTTCGGCGCCGGGCTCGTCGTCACTCGGCAGCAGAGCCCGGCCCACGACGGGCTTCATGCTCATGGTTTTGAAGTAGTCACCGTCGACGCGCGCGCCAAGCACTTCCAGCGGCGCGCTGAGACCAGTGACGTTGTAGCGCCAATAGCCGATGGGACTGATAGCGGCAAAAACCCGGCCCTGCCGCTTCCAGGCGAGAAAATCCACAGGCGACAGCATGTTGCGGTCCGCCTCCGGCTTTTGGGAGAAGATCAGCATTACGCGCTCGGGGTGCTCGACGGCGACCGGTCGCAGGAGCACCGTGTTGACCACACTGAAGATCGCGGTATTCGCTCCGATGCCCAGCGCCAGGGTCAGCACTGTCAACAGGCTGAACCCGGGGTTCCGTGCCAGCCTGCGCAACGCGTAATTCAAATCTTGCAACAAGGTCTCCATCAGCTTCTTACCTCCCTTTGCGAGCGGGGCGCCGCCAGCATGGTACGCAGCATCTCCGCCAAGACCTCGACATGGGGAGCCACCAGCAGGGTCTCGTGGTGGCAACGGAGTGTATGGATCTCTAGGGGCTCGGTCGACAGCTTGTCCCAACCGCGGGCCGGATCGCTCAGGATGTCGACGCCCGTCTCAAGCACCGCCTTCAGGTTCTCTTCGTCCAGCTCGGTCGATTTGAGGAGCGTCAGCTTGCCCTCATAGACCTGCGGCCGGTAGCGGCGCAACGACTCTTCACGCCGCCGGGCGCCCTGCAGGAAGCGGTCGATCCAAGTACGGTCGATCTCGGGCGGCAGCAAGCTGGCGGCCTTGAGCGTGGCCAGGATGTGATCGATGGCGAGATCGCGGGGCAGGCTCTGGATTTCCTCGTGAGGCAGGTGGATGAAGGAGCCGGACATGCGCGCCGTCTCCCGGGCGAGCGTGGCGAGATAGATCACGTCTTCCAGCATCGGGCCCTGCTGCCGGATCTGCGGCGAGTAGCCGTCGAGCAGGGCCACACACTGGACGGTCTCGCCGGCGCGGCGCAGTTGCTGCGCCATCTCGAAGGACACCACCGCGCCGTAGGAGTAGCCGCCCAGGAAATAGGGGCCTTCGGGCTGCACCGCGCGCAGCGCCGCGAGGTACTCGGCCGCCGTCTCCTCGATCACGATCTCGCGGTCTCCCACCTCGGACAGGGACGGCGCCTGCAGCCCGTAAACCGGCTGCTCCGGCCCCAGGTGGCGGGCAAGGTCATAGTACGACAGCACCTCGCCGCCGAGCGAGTGCATCAGGAAGAGCGGCGGCAGTGAACCGTGCGGCTGGATGGCCACCAGCGGCGACACCGGCAGGGCCACCGAGCTGTTGCGCAGCACGTCGGCAAGCGAGGAGATCGTAGGCGATTGGAAGAGAGTCGCCAGCGGCACCTCGCGGCTGACCGCCTTCTGCAGCCGGGCCATCAGCCGTACGGCGACCAGGGAGTTGCCGCCCAGCTCGAAGAAGTTGTCGAGGATGCCGACGGGGCGGACGTTGAGCACTTCCTCCCAGTCCTGCACCATCTTCAGCTCCAGGGTGTCGCGCGGCTTCGACGCCCGCGCCGCTCCGGTACCTGCCCGCGCCGGCGCAGGCAGAGCGCCGCGATCGACCTTGCCGTTGGCGGTCACCGGGAAGGCCTCCAGGAAGACGAAGGCGGCCGGGGCCATGTAATCGGGGAGCCGTTCCAGCACGAAGCCGCGCAGCTCTCCGGCCGCCGGCCGCTCGGCTTGCGGACGGATGACCAGGTAGGCGGCCAGACGCTTGTCGCCGGACTGGTCCTCGCGGGCGAGGACGATCACCTCCCCCACCGCCGGGTGCTGGGCGAGGACCGCCTCGATCTCCCCCAGCTCGATGCGGAAGCCGCGGATCTTGACTTGGTGGTCGCGGCGGCCGAGGAACTGCAGGTTGCCGTCGCCACGCCAAAGCGCCCGGTCGCCGGTGCGGTAGAGGCGGCCGGCGGCGGCTGGAGCGAAGGGATCGGGGATGAATTTTTCGGCGGTCTGAGCGGGGTCGCCGGCATAGCCGGTGCACAGGCAGTCGCCGCCGATGAAGAGGTCGCCCGCAACGCCGATCGGACACGGCTCGAGGTTGGGGCCGAGCACCAGGTAGTGCGCGTTCTGGATCGGTCTGCCGTAGGGGATGCTCACCCACTGCGGCGGCACGTCCCCGACGGGGAAGAAGTTGGACCACACCGTCGCCTCGGTGGCGCCGCCCAGCCCGATCACCCGCGCTGCCGGGAACAGCTCGCGCACCCGGTCCGGCAACGTCACCGGGATCCAGTCGCCGCTGAGAAAGACCAGCCGCAGGCGGTCCCGGCCCGGCCAGGAGCCCGCCTCGGCGAACAGCGGTGCGAGCTGCTGCAACGCCGCGGGAGCCGAATCCCAGAAGGTGACCGGCTCGTCGCACAGGCGGCGCAGCAGGCGTTTCGGCTCTTCGAGGTCCAGCGCGGAGGCGATCCGGATCGAGCCCCCCGCGGCGAGCAGGCCGAAGACGTCGTAGACCGACAGGTCGAAGCAGAGCGAGGTGATGAAGAGCATGCGGTCCGACGGCCCGACGGCGAATTCGCGGTTGACCCAGTCGATGAGGTTGGCCACCGGCCGGTGGCAGACCACGACCCCTTTCGGCGTGCCGGTCGAGCCCGAGGTGAAGATGACGTAGGCGACGTCATCGCCGCAGACGTCCACCACCGGGGCCGTCGCCGGCAGTGCCGCCAGCTCCGCGGTGCCATGGACCTGCCAGCCTGAGACCGCTGCGCCGGCAGCTGTGGCCGTCGCCGGGGTGCCGGCGGGGTCGAGGCAGAGGACGTGCGCGAGACACGGCAGCGCCAGCCCGCCCAGCAACTCCAGATGAGCGCTCTGGGTGATCGCGCAGGAGATGTCGAGGGAGCCGAGGATCCGCTCGAGGCGGGCGGCGGGAAAGGCGGGCTCGAGCGGCACGTAGGCGGCGCCCGCCTTGAGGATCCCGAGCAACGCCGGGAGCATCTCCAGGGAGCGGTCCATGAGCACGGCGACCCGGCTGCCGCGGCGAACGCCCAACTGCCGGAGACGGTGCGCCAGCCGGTTGGCTTCGGCGTCGAGCTCGCCAAAGCTGATGCAGCGATCCGCGAAGAACGCCGCCGGCGCTTCCGGCTGCAGCGCCGCACGCGCCGCGAAAAGTTGATGCAGGGGGCGATCGCCAGCCATCGGGCGCTCGGTGTCGTTCCAGCCGGCGACCAACTGATGCCGCTCGCCCGGCGCCAGCAGCTCCAGGTCCCCCAGGCGACGCTCCGGCTCGCGCAGGACGCCACGCAGCAGAGCTTCGAGGTGGTACAGCAGCCGTATCGCCGTGGTGCCGTCGAAGAGGTCGACGTTGAAGTTGAGAGTGCCGCCGATCGCCGGTCCATGCTCCTCGAGCAGCAGGTTGAGGTCGAACTTCGCGGTCTCCTCCCGGCTGGCGACCGTGCCGGCGCGCAGCCCCGGCAGCTCGAGGGCCGGCGCCGGCAGGTTCTGGAACGCGAACATCACCTGGAAGAGCGGCTGGTGTGCCAGGTTGCGCTGCGGCTCGAGCGCCTCGACCAGTTGCTCGAAAGGCACGTCCTGGTGGGCATAGGCGCCCAGCGACGCTTCGCGCACCCGCGCCAGCAGCTCCAGGAAGCTGAGGTCGCCGTCGACTTCGGTGGCGAGGGCGAGAGTATTGACGAAGAGGCCGATCAGTCCTTCGATCTCGGCGCGGTTGCGGTTGGCGATCGGCGTCCCGACGACGATGCGCGGCTGGCCGCTGTAGCGGTGGAGCAGCGCCTGGAAGGCCGTCAGCAGCGCCATGAACACGGTCGCGCCGGCGGCTTGGCTGAGCTCCCTGAGACCGGCGGTGAGCTCGCGCGGCAGGACGGCGTCAAGGCTCGCGCCGTTGAACGTCTGGACCGGTGGGCGCGGGCGGTCGAGCGGCAGCTCGATGACCGCGGGGGCCTCCGCCAGCCGCTGCCGCCAGTAGGCGAGCTGGCCGGCGAGGACGTCGCCGCGCAGCCATTCACGCTGCCAGAGCGCGAAGTCGGCGTACTGGAGAGGCAGCTCGGGCAGGGGCGAGGGCGCTCCCGCGGCGAAGGCCTTGTACAGCTCGACCAGCTCGCCGAAGAAGATACCCGTCGACCAGCCATCGAAGACGATGTGGTGGACGTCGACCACCAGCACCTGGTCCTCGCCGGCGAGCCGCAGCAGGGTGGCGCGCAGCAGCGGCGTGAGGTCCAGGCGGAACGGCCGGCCGGCCTCTTCGCCGACCTGCCGTCTGAGCTCGGCGGCGCGGGCCGGGGCCGCCAGTGAGGAAAGGTCGACCACGGGCAGCGGCAGCGTGAGGGCCGGCGCGACGATCGCCACCGGCTGGCCGTCGACCGCAGGGAAGCTCGTCCGCAGCACCTCGTGACGGCGGACGATCTCGTTCAAGCTGCGCTCCAGCGCCACGACGTCGAGGGTGCCGGCCAGCCGGTAGGCCATCGGGATGTTGTAGAAGGCACCGCCGACCAACTGGTCGAGGAACCAGAGGCGCTGCTGCCCGTAGGACAGCGGCAGCTCGCGGTCGTGCGGCACGGCCACCAGCGGCGGCTCCGCCGCGGCCGGCGCCGTCTCGCCGTGGATTTCCAGGCTCGCGGCGAGGACGGCGATCGTGGGCGCCTCGAAGATGCGGCGTAGCGGCACCTCGACATGGAGCTGGCTGCGCAAGCGCGAGATGACCTGGGTGGCGAGCAGCGAGTGCCCCCCGAGGTCAAAGAAGTTGTCGTCGACCCCCAGCTGCTCGATCCCCAACAGCTCCTTCCAGATGTCGTGCAGCTCCTGCTCGAGCGGGTTGCGCGGCGCCACGTAGGCAGTCCTCGCGCCGCCGCGGCTCTGCTCCGGCTCCGGCAGCGCCACACGGTCGACCTTGCCGCTCGGAGTGCGCGGTAGCTGTTCGAGGAGCACGAACACCGAAGGGACCATGTACGGGGGAAGACGGGCGGAGAGGAAGTCGCGCAGACGGTCCGGGGTGGCCGGCTCGGCCGGAGCGAGGAGCGCGGACACGCCGGCGGCGTCGCGCTGCCGCAGATCCTCGGCGCGCTGTGGGTGCACGGCATAGAGGTTGAAGAGACCGGTATCGGCGAGCAGGTCGAGCTGATCGACCTCGACGGCGAACCCCCGTTCGCGCAGCAGACCGGCGATCTGCGCCAGCCGCCCATCGGTGTCGTGGACCTCCATCGCGATCTGGCGAATCCGCGGCCAGTCTTCATCGTCAATTCCCCGCAGGACGTCGAGCTCGCTCTTCTCCACGTCCAGCTTGAGGTAGTCGACACGCTCGACGGCGCGCTCGCGCAGGACGTCGGAGAGCCGGCGTAGCGGACGGGTGAACACCTGGCTCGCGAACCTCCCCGCCATCAGATCGTCCGCATACTCGGCCAGGCGCGCATCCTGGTTGGCGAGGAACCGCCGGGTGACCTGGGCGTCGGCGTCGGCGTCGGCGTACAGACCGGAGCTCGCGGACACCTGCGGATAGAAGGTGAACTCGGCCTCGCGCGCGACGTCGGAGAGGCCGCAGTCAAACAGCTCCACGTCGAGGCCGTGCATCCGGGCATTGGCGCTCAGGCAGGCGAAGGTCGGCGGGCTGGGCTCGAAGGCGAAGACCCGCGCGTGGCGCACCGTCTGGTGCACGAAGAGAGTGAACAGACCGATGTTGGCGCCGACGTCGAAGACGCAGTCGCCGTCAGCCAGGGTCAGCCCGCGCTGCAGATACGAGCGATCGGCGAACACCTCCTGGTAGAGCCAGTCTGTCTCGCCGCGGTTGAGGTGGGCGACGGTGAGGCCGTTGGGCAGCCGGTAGAGATCCTCCTCTTCGCCGCCGCCGGCGGCGGCCCGGCGGGGAACGACGTAGGCGACCAGCCGCTGCCCTCCCTGGCCGTCGCCGCGGACCACGACGACGCTCTCCTCCACTCCGGGGTGGCGCCGCAGGCCGGCCTCGACCTCACCCAGCTCGATGCGAAAGCCGCGCAGCTTGACCTGGTGGTCGACGCGGCCGAGGAACTCGATCGCTCCGTCGCCGCGATGGCGCGCCAGATCGCCGGTGCGGTAGAGGCGCGCTCCGGATTCAGCCGGCGCGAAATGAGGTACGAAGCGCTCGGCGGTCAGGTGCGGGCGGGCGAGGTAGCCGCGCGCCAGCCCGGCGCCGCCGACGTACAACTCGCCGGGAACCCCCTCGGGCGCCAGGTTGCCGTGCGCGTCGAGCAGGTAGACATGGGCATTGTCGATCGGCCGCCCGATCGGCACGGGCGCCTGCTGGTCGCGCCGCGGGCAGCTCCAGGAGGTGGCGTCGATGGCGACCTCCGTCGGCCCGTAGAGGTTGTGCAACTCGGCGCCGTCGAAAAGCTCGTAGAAGCGTGCCACCAGATCGGCCGCCAGCGCTTCGCCGCCGCAGAAGACCCGCCGCAGGTCGCGGCAGGCGGTGACCCCCGGCTCGGCAAGGAAGACGCGCAGCAGCGACGGGACGAGCTGCAGGGTGGTGATCTTCTCCGCGACGGTGGCGCGCACCAGATAGGCGCTGTCCTGATGCCCGCCCGGGCTGGCGAGGACCAGCCGGGCGCCGCTGAACAGCGGCGTGAAGAGCTCCCAGATGGAAGCGTCGAAGCTGAATGGGGTCTTCTGTAGCACCCGGTCGTCGGCGGCCAGCGGGAACCGGCGCAGCATCCACAGCAGACGGTTGGCAATCGAGCGGTGCCGCACCATCACCCCCTTGGGTAGGCCCGTCGAACCCGAGGTGTAGATCACGTAGGCAAGGTTGTCCGGCGTGCTGCAGAGCCCCAGGTTCTGCGGGCTCCCGGCGGCCGTTGCCTGGGGCTCTTCGCGATCGCCGGCCTCAAGGTCGATGACCATCGGAGCATGCCGCCGCAGGTCGCCGGCGACGCCGGGCTGGGTGAGCAGCACGCGCGGCGCGGCGTCGCCCAGCATGTAGGCAAGCCGTTCGAGGGGGTATTCCGGATCGAGAGGCACGTAGGCACCGCCGGCCTTGAGAACGGCGAGCAGCGCCACGATCAGCTCCGGCGACCGCTCAAGGCAGATCCCGACCAGACCGTCGGCCGCCACGCCCTGAGCGCGCAGGTGGCGGGCGAGGCGATTGGCGCGGGCGTTGAGCTGGGCGTAGGAGAGCTCGCGGCCGTCGCAGGTCACGGCGATGCGGTCCGGCGTCCGCGCCGCTTGCGCCTCGAACAGCTCGTGCAGGCAGCGGTCCAGCTCCAGATCCGCCGACGTATCGTTGTACTCGATCAGCAGGCGCCGGCGCTCGGCAAGCCCTACCACTTCGAGGTCCGCCAGGCTGGCATCCGGTGCGAGCAGGGTGCTGTCGAGCAGCGTCTCGAGCTGCTGCGCCACCCTCTCGACCTCGCCGTCGCCGAGCCGGCCGGCGTCGTAGTGGAGCTCGAGCGTCAGGCCGGCCGCCAAGCGGACGCAGCTCAGCTTGAGAACGAACCGGTCGCTGCAAGTGAGCTGACGAGCCAGCGAAAACGTCATCGCACCGCCTGCGAGCTTGTCCGGGAGCTCCAGAAAGTCGAAGGCGAAGGGGAAAAAGGGGGGAGTACCAGGCTCCGCGGCCACCGAGCGCTCCAGACCGTCCCAACTGAAGCATTCCTGCCACTGCCAGGCCTCCTCCAGCGCCGCCTGCGCACTCCGCGACGAGGTGCTGAAGGAGGCGCCGTCCGTCATCTCCCAATCGAGCGGTAGATAGCGGCTGAAGGGACCGACCGCCAGTTCCAGCTCCTCGTCGGTCCGGCCGCTGCAGGCGGTCCCGACCACCAGCTTCGCCTGCCCGCTGAGCCGCGCCAGCAGTGCCGACCAGGCGGTCAACAGGAGCGCCGCCATACTCACTCCCTGCTCGGCGGCGAGTCTCTCCAGGCTGGCCAGACGCTCGGCGGCGAGCGGGCGCGCCAGCATCCGGGGCAGGAAGCCCGCTTCCGCGGCCGGGCGCTCAAACGGGAGCCGCAGCTCCGGCAGCAGGGAAAGGCCACGGCTGCGCCAGTACTTCTTTCCGGCCTCCGTATCCGGCGACTCGAGGAGCTCGTTGAACCATTCCGCCACCACGTTGTATTGCACCGGCTCGTCCTGCGGCAGTTGGCCGCCGCGTAGGGCATCGTAGCAGTGACTGAGCTCGCGCACCAGGTTGCCGAGGCCCGCGGCGTCGCAGAGATGGGCCGGGAGACGGACGAGCAGCGCATGCCGCCGCTCTCCCAGGTGGAAACACTGCAGGGTGCCGGTGACCGAGGCGTCCGCAACTTCGGCGAGCCCGGCGAGCGCCGACTCCATCTCGCGCTCCTGCCCGGTGGGAGGAAGGTGTCGCAGGTCGCGATCCGCCAGCCAGGCGGCGCCCTCTCCATCGGCCACCTGCACCGGCCGCTTCAAGCCCGGCAGCAGACGCAGGCCGGTGCACAGGATCTCATGCCGGCCGGTGAGCAGGTTCCACGCCTGACGCAGGACCGAGGCATCGAGATCACCCTCGAGCAGGATGATGCAACGGCTTTCGTAGACCGACCGTTCCGCGTCCTGTTGCAGCAACCAGACGCGTTCCTGCTGCGGGGAAAGCCGAAACGCCGAGACTTCTTGGATCATAAATACGACCTCGTCCTGGATAGCGCTAGAGATTACGGTTGCTGCAGCTCTCGGCCATGGCGGTAAGGATCTTGCGCGGTCCCTTATAGGGCTTGCGGCCGTGAGCGACCAGCATGTTGTCGAGCATCATGAGGTCGCCCTCCTGCCAGGGGATCGCCACCAGCTCGGCCTCATAGGCCTGCCGCAGTTGTTCGACCACCTCGTCAGGGATGGGGGTGCCGTCGCCGTAGTAGGTGTTGTAGGGCAGCCCGTCCTCGCCGAACTCCTTGACCAGCATCTCGCGCAGGTTCGGCTCCAGGCTCGACACGTGCCAGAAGGCGACGTGATTGAACCAGACCATCTCGCCGGTCTTCAGGTGCCGGGCCACCGCCGGCCGAACCTGGTGACTGCGCAGGCGGTCCCCCTCTTTCCACTCCCACTGGATGTCCGCCCCCTGGAAGTAGGATTCGAGCTCCTCGCGCGTCTGCACGCGGTACGAGGTCTGCCAGGTGAGGCCGAAACCATCGCCGAAGTTGCGAGCCAGCATCCAGCCCTTGTCGAGGAACGGGGCGAGGATCTCCGGGGCGAGCCGGCCGTACACCTTGCGCACGTCGACGATCGGGGTCTCCCCGCCCTCCTGCGCGGCGGTCGAGCAGAAGAACCAGATCTTCATCGGCCAGGTCTTGACGTAGTTGAGTTCGTTGTGCGGCGCGATAGTCTGGTCGGACGGGAACTCGGTGGACGAATAGATCTTGTCACCGAAATGAGTGCGCGGCGTCGCACCCTCCATGTAATGCACAAGCGGGGCTTCCAGAGCCGCCAGGACGCGCTGGAAGTCGTCGTTTCCGTTCAGGCCGAAGCCTCTGAACAGCAGCCCGCCATGGCGCAGCAGTTGGCTCTCGATCCAGTCCCTGTTGCGGCGCACCCAGTCGAACAGGTCGACCCCTTTGAGGGCGGGCTCGACGACCAGCGGCAGCGAGCGCCCCGCCATGGGCAGGCTCGTCTTCACCCACTCCTCCTGCGCGGTGCTAACGGCCTGCGGTTTGAGCGCCGCCTTACGGGCAGCCCATTTGCCCTGTGCTCCCTTGACTTCCGGGTCCTGAGTCGTCATCTAGCTTCCTCCTTCCAGAGTGCTTGCTTGTCCGTTCGCCCGCTTGCCGTCACGCATTCGCTGGCGCCGCTTCAGGCTCAGGCTCTCGCGCGCCGCGGCGGTCTGCTCGCGATCATGCTCGGCGAGCCGTCGGCGCAGGGTGCTCAGCGGGATTTCGGGGTCGGCCGTGGCCAGGTTCAAACAGAGCTCGAAGCTGTCGAGCCAATGCGCGATGGTGGATGCGTAGAACAGATCGGTCCTGTATTGCAGCGTACAGCGCAAGCCCGCCGCGCTGTCGGTCAGAATGAAGACGAGATCGAATTTGGCCACCTCCTCCGCCTCCGGCAGCAACTCCAGCGTGAGGCCCGGCAGCTCGGGCGGGGCGGCGGCGCTCTGAAAGTCGACGACCGCCTGGATCAGCGGCGTGCCGCCCGCACGGCGCTCGAGATGCAGCTCGTGCACCAGGGTTTCGAAAGGCACCTCCTGGTGCGCGTAGGCGCCGAGGGTCATGGCACGCACCCGGCCCAGAAGCTGGCGGAAGCTGGGATCCCCCCCAAGGTTGAAACGTAGGGCCAGCATGTTGATGAAGAACCCGATCAGCCCCTCGCTCTCCAGCGGGCCGCGGTTGGCGGCGTTCGAGCCGAGGACGAGATCCTCCTGGCCGGTGAGATGGCAGAGCACGACGCCGAGCGCAGCGCTCAGCGTCATGAAGGGGGTCGCCCCTTCGCGCCGGCCGAGAGCCTTGAGCGCCCGGTCCAGGCCGGACGGCAGTGGGCGGGATTGAGAGGCGCCGCGCAACCTCGGGGTCGCCGGCCGCGGCAAGTCGGTGGGCAGCCGGAGCTCGCCCGGCGCCCCGGCGAGTTGGCGCCGCCAATAAGTGAGCTGCTCCTCCAGGACCTCGCCGCGCAGCCAGCCGCGCTGCCATACGGCATAGTCCGCGTACTGCACCGGGAGCTCGGCCAAGGGCGATCGCCGGCCGGCCGCAAAGGCCTGGTACAGCACCATGACCTCGCGCAGCAACAAATTCATCGACCAGGCGTCGCCGGCCACGTGATGCAAGGTAAGGAGGAGGGCATGCTCCTCGGTGCCGAGGCGCAGCAGGCCGGTACGCAGCAGCGGGCCCCGGGAGAGGTCGAACGGCCGGCGTGCCTCCTCGGCCACGAGCCGCCGCAGCTCCTGCTGACGCGCCACGGCGGGAAGGCCGGAGAGGTCGGCCAGCGGCAGCGGCAGCGGGGCGGGCGCGTCGAACACCTGAGCCGCGCCGTCCGCGAGCTTGACGAAGCGGGCGCGTAGCGTCTCGTGACGCCGCACCACCTCACGCAGGGAGCCGGCGAGCACGGCGGTGCATAGCGGCCCGGCGAGGCGCACGGCATGGGGAAGGTTGTAGCCCGCCGTGCCCGGATCGAGCTGATCGAGGAACCACAACCGCTGCTGCGCGAAGGAGAGGGGAAGCGGGCCGCCGCGCGGCACCGACAGCACCGGCGGTGCCGTCCTGCCCTGCCCCGCCTGGATCGCCGCCGTGACGACGGCCGCTTGCGCGGCGACCGTCGGCGCGTCGAAGACGGCGGCGAGCGGCAGCTCGATCGAGAACGGCCCGCGCAGCCGCGCGAGCACCTGCAGGGCGAGCAGCGAGTGGCCGCCGAGCGCGAAGAAGTCGTCTTCGACGCCGATCCGTTCCACCCTCAGCACGCCGCTCCAGATCTCGCACAGTACCTCCTCGACCGGACTGCGCGGTGCGACGTACGGCGTCTCGAGATCCGCTCGCGCTCCCTCGGCGGGGGCCGGCAGCGACCGTCGGTCGATCTTGCCGTTCGGGCTCAGCGGCATGGCCGCCAGGGTCACGTACACCGCGGGTACCATGTACTCGGGGAGGTGCTGCTGGAGATGAGCGCGCAGCTCGGCGGCGCTCGGCGCGAGCTCACCCCGGGCCACCAGATAGGCCACCAGACGCGGCTGGCCAGGGACGTCCTCGCGCGCCGTCACCACCGTCTGCTCGATTCGGGGATGGGCGGCGAGGGCCGTCTCGACTTCACCGAGCTCGATGCGAAAGCCTCGGATTTTGACCTGGTGGTCGAGGCGGCCCAGGAAGTCGAGGCTGCCGTCCGGCAGGTGGCGCACCAAGTCGCCACTACGGTAGAGACGGGCGCCGGG
>DATARR010000153.1:0-89115 GCA_036264085.1 Thermoanaerobaculia bacterium
ACGAGCTTCATTTCCGTCATATTCCGCGTTACTTCAGCCCAGCGATGCCCTCGCCGAGCCCAGAGTGACCCGAATCATTTCTGTGTCGTCTTCAAAGCTGCGATGACGCCGAGAAATCGACCATTTCTGGACAGGAACTAGCTAGCCAAGCTATCTGCGTGCCAGGAATTAAATCACGCTCTCCCTTCTCATTTTCAAAAACGAGCGCGCCTTCGCCAGTTGTTTGGTCGAACGCCGAGTTCCCCATGAAGTGAAGCACGTGAACTTCGTGCGTGGCCAAGAACTCTCCAAGCGATCCAATTGTCGCATTATTGAGAATATGTAATCCGATATTGGGATTGGCGGTAGTCGCGGCAACTATGTTCTTCCGCTCTTGTTCTAGATCCAAGCTTGGCAACCCCCTTGGAGATGAGAGAACGAGCAGGATTTCAAGCTTTTCACTCGCAGGGGCCGGTCTGGGAACCCGAGGGATACTCCAATAACGCAAAATAGGAGTAAAGCGACTAAGAGCCAGGAAACTCATTGTTGAATGATCGAAAAGTGCCTCCCAGGGAATAGCTTCCAGCGAGTCCAAAGAGTCGGGCTCAATCTGGATTTTGATCAGGAGCCCCAATCCTTCGGAAGAGTGGATGCGTCCAAGGCTATGTAGAAGAAGGTCGCGAATTGGTCCTTGGAATATGGCCTCGTACAAGTGGCCACCATATGCCTCGAGGTTCTCCAGCCTCGGATAAAGATGCTGTGTTCTCCCTGGATCAATATCACGCCAAAGACCAGGCAGAGCCCTCCATGCCTGGGCGATGGGATCTGGAGGCGAGAACCTCCCGCTTGCTTCTCCTGCTGGAGATGTGACCCAGACTTGGTGCCCGAAATCTACTTTCCGCCCGATCCGAATCAGAAAGTCCTGATATTTCATAAAATGCCCAGGTGGGGAGCGTGATTCGCTGAAGCACTCTTGATGACCCAGACATAGCGGGTTCCCGGAGTCTTCCCCGCCTCCGGGCCTGCTCGGCGAGTGGCTCCTCGCTGTCCGTAGGAAGCGCGATCGTCACCATGGTCTGGCTCCGACAGGAGTATAACCCGTGCTTCCTGCCAAGAGGGGGCGACTGCTGACCCGCTTGTCAGTCGAAGATGCGCATGATAGCATTTCTCCATCTTCGAGAAAGGAGCTTCTCTATGCGACGAACTCTGCGTGTTGCCCTCACCACCTTGGGACTGGCTCTCGCCGGGGCTCTCGGTGCTTACGCGGCGACGAACCTGACGACTACGGACATTACCTATGCCAAATTCTGTGACTCCTCCGGCTGTTCTGTGCAGTGGAATAGTTGGGTATGCAACCAGGACCCGGTGAACACAATCAGCTTCGTCCAAGGCACCTACTGGGGATACAGTGGTTCGATCAGCACCTGCACGGGCCGCTGGGACTCCTCCAACAGCACCTACCTCACCCCCAATACCTGCCAGTGGATCTTGACTTACGGGCCGGGCTATGTCGGGTCGAAGGTGAGTCAGGGGACCTGCCTGACCGTGAAAAGCTACGTCGATATCTATTGCGCAGTGTCCGAAACTAGCGAGAGCGACAACACCGTGACCAAGACCCTCTGCATCAATTAGCGCAGGGCCGGAGGAGCGGGCCACCCCCAACGGCCCGCTTCTTGCTTCCCACCCGCCACCATGTGCGGAATCGCGGGAATCTACAACTTCCGCTCGGGGAAGCCTGTCTCGCCGAGCGAGCTGCGCGCGATGGGCGGCTGTCTCGCCCATCGGGGGCCGGACGACGAGGGGTATTACGAGGAGGGGCCGCTCGGTCTCGCCCATAAGCGGCTCACCATCCTCGACACGTCGCGGCGCGGACGCCAGCCCATGTTCACCGAGGACGGCCAGCTCGCCATCACCTTCAACGGCGAGGTCTACAACTTCCTCGAGCTGCGGTCCGACCTGGAAGCCCGGGGACACAGGTTCCAGACCCAGACCGACACCGAGGTCATCCTCCGCCTCTACCAGGTCGAAGGGGAGGCCATGCTGGCGAAGCTCAACGGCATGTTCGCCTTCGCCATCTGGGACCGCCGGGCGCGGTCGCTGTTCATCGCCCGCGACCGGCTGGGCATCAAGCCCCTCTACTACACGCTCGGGCCGGACGGCGTCGTCTTCGCCTCGGAGGTGAAGGCCCTGCTCGCCGTCTCCCCCGGGCGCCCGCGGGTCGACGTGGAGATGCTCGACGCCTACATGAGCGTCGGCTACGTGCCCACCGAGCGCACCCTCTTCGCCGGCGTCGAGAAGCTCCAGCCCGGCTGGTGCCTGCGGGCGGACGCGGAGGGAATCCACCGGCGCCAGTACTGGGACTTGAAACCCGAGACGGAGGAGATGGACGAGGCCGAGTGCGTGCGGCGCTCCCTCGACCTGCTGCGCGACTCGGTGCGCCTCCAGCTCCGCAGCGACGTCCCGCTGGGCGTCTTCCTCTCGGGCGGCGTCGATTCGAGCGCCGTCGTCGCCCTGATGCACGAGATGGGCGTCCGCGACATCAAGACGTTCACCGTCGCCTACGACTTCGGGCCGGAGTTCGACGAGACCCGCTGGGCGCGGCAGGTGGCCGAGAAGTTCCACACCGAGCATCACGAGGTCTTCGTCACCCCCCAGGAGTTCCGGGACTTCATCCCGTCGCTCGCCTGGCACATGGACGAGCCGGTCACCGAGTCGGCGGCCATCTCCCTCTACTTCGTCTCCAAGCTGGCGCGCCAGCACGTGGTGGTGGTGCTCTCGGGCGAGGGCTCGGACGAGGTCTTCGGCGGCTACCCCATCTACAAGTACATGCGGGAGCTGGAGCGCTACCGCCACCTCCCGGCGCCGCTGCGCCAGCGGCTGGTCAATCCGCTGCTCGACCGGCTGGGTGGCAAGTGGAAAAAATACACGGAGCTCTCGAACCTCCCCCTGCCGCGGCGCTACACCGGCGTCTCCTTCTACGAGACGCCGCTCAAGGAGTCGCTCTACCGGCCCGAGGTGCGCAGCCGGTTCAACGGCAGCGCCATGCCGGGTCTCGTGGGCCGCTACTACGAGGGGACGGAGGACCTCGATCCGCTCTTGCGGATGATGGTGCTGGACGTCAAGAGCTGGCTGCCGGACGATCTGCTCATCAAGGCCGACAAGATGACCATGGCCACCTCGGTGGAGCTGCGCGTCCCCTTCCTCGACCACCGGGTGGTGGAGCTGGGAGGTCGCATCCCGCCGCGTTTCCGGGTCAAGGGATGGGAGACGAAGCACGTCCTCAAGAAGGCCCTGGAGCCCTACCTGCCGCAGGAGATCCTCTACCGCGGCAAGATGGGCTTCCCCACGCCGCTCGCCCGCATGTTCCAGGGCGAGCTGCGCGGCTACGTCGAGGAGGTGCTGGGGAGCGACCGTTTCCTGGACCGCGGCTATTTCCGCCCCGAGGCCGTGCGCGGCCTGGTGGCCGAGCACGCGGCGGGGGAGCGGGACCACCACCGCGTGCTCTGGCAGCTCCTGGTGCTGGAGGAGTGGCACCGGGCGTTCATCGACTGATCGCCGCCGGGCGGGGGTGGCCCGGCCGTTGCATCCACGCCGCGTCGACAACGGGGAGGCTCTGCCGATGAAAAAGCGACTGCTGGACTGGATCGTCTGCCCCGCCTGCGGCGAGCGGCCGCGGCTCCAGGTGCTCGAAGAGGAGAAGGTCGAGCTGCCGTCGCCGGTGGCGGCACCCGCCTGCGCTTTCTTCTGCGCGCGTCACGGCATCGCCGGTCCGCGGCAGATCGCGCCGCCGCCGGACTGCAACGCCTGCTACCGGGAGGAGGTCCTGGAGGGCGCTCTCTCCTGCTCCTGCGGCCAGGTCTACCCCGTCCTCGGCGGCATCCCGCGGATGCTCACCAACGCCCGCGAGGAGTATCCGGAATTTTTCGCCCGCCACGGTCTGGGGGGCGTACCCAAGGCGGCCCCGGCGCCGGCCGGAGCGCCCACCGCCGATCCCCGCAGCTCGAAGAGCTTCGGCCTGCAGTGGACCGCCTATCAGGAGGGGGATCACACCTGGTTCAAGGACGATGCCGGCCTGCGCAAGCGGGAGCTCCTCTACAACCTCGACACCACGCCGGGCGAGCTCGCCCAGTCCACCCTCCTCGACGGCGGCTGCGGCAACGGCGAGCTGACCCGCGCGATGGCCGAGTACGGCCCCGAGATCGTGGCCATGGACTTCAGCCGCAGCGTCGAGGGGGCGCGGCGGCGGCTGTTCGAGAAGGGCTTCCCGGTCTCCCACCGGGTCCACTATCTCCAGGGCAACCTCCTGGAGCTCCCCCTGCTGCCGCAGAGCTTCGACCTGGTGCACACCTCCGGCGTGCTCCACCATACCCCGAGCACCTACCGGGCCTTCCGCTCGATCAGCCGCGCGGTCAAGCCCGGCGGCAAGCTCTATGTCCAGCTCTACCGCCGCCGGCCCACCTGGATCCACGCCGTCAACGTCTCGCTGCGGGCGGTCACCACCCGTATGCCCATGCGCCTCCTCTACGCGCTGTGCTATGCGGCGACGCCGGTGCACGCCGCGCTGTCGCGGCTGATGCACTTCCTGCGCGGCGAGCCCGCGCCGCCCAAGGCCACCGCCCGCGAGCGGGCCGTGCAGATGTTCGACAACTACAGCCCGCCCTTCCAGTATCGCCACACCGTGCCGGAGATCCTGGGCCTCTTCGCCGGTGAGGGCTACACCGATCTCAGGGACGTGACCCTCGACAACGAGGCCCGCCACATGCTCGCCGTACTGGGCAGGAAGAAGGTGGAAGGCGAGAGCGCCGGGCCGGCCGCCCCGCAGGCGGCTAAGCCCGAGAGCGGAAGGATGGCCGCGCAGCCGGCATAGGCCTCGTCATTCCGGGATGAGGGTTCGGGGAATGCTTCTTGCAGACCCTGCCTGCCAGGTGATCGTTCACCGCCGGGTGGAGTCTTGGCCCGCGCTTTCCTGGAGGAGACCATGGGTACCCGAACCCCTGCGATAGCCCGATTCGCCGCTGTCCTTTTACTGCTTCTGCTGCCTCTCGTGGCCCTGGCGACCCCGGCGGAAAACACCGCCGCCGGCCAGCCCACCATCACCCGCGCGGAGGGGGATCCCCCCGACGCCTATGGCATCGGCGTCGGCGACGTGCTGGAGATCTCGGTGTGGAAGAACCCGGATCTCACGGCCACCGTGCCGGTACGCCCCGACGGCCGCATCTCGGTGCCGCTGCTGGGCGACGTGCAGGCGGCGGGGTTGACGCCGCTGGCCCTCAAGGCGACGCTGACCCAAGGCTACAAGGAGTACGTCACGGCCCCCGGCGTCTCGGTGGTGGTCAAGGAGATCCACTCGCGCAAGATCTTCGTCACCGGCGAAGTGGCCCATCCCGGCGCCTATGACCTGCAGCCCCGCACCAAGCTGATGCAGGCCCTGTCGCTGGCGGGCGGTCTGACGTCCTACGCCCGCGGCAGGGTCGTGCTGCTGCGCGACGGCCGCGACGGCAAAGCGGACAAGCGCTTCGAGTACAAGCTCGATTCAATCGTCTCGGGCAAGCATCCCGAGGACAACGTCCTGCTCCTCCCCGGCGATACCCTCGTGGTCCCCTGATCGCAGGGCGGCCTGGCGGGGCCGCCCCTCTTCTCGAACACAGCGATCACGTAAGAGCTGCCGATCGAGACATTCGCCTTCATCAACTTGCCTCCGGAAAAAGCTACACGCCGCGGCCGGGAGAGTTGGCTCACAAGGCGTGGCGGCCAGCCGGCAAAGCGCCGCCGGGCTCCGGGAGGGGGGCCGCCGCAGGTGATGTCACCTCCGTGGCACTCCTCTTGCACCTCGACTGGAACCGCAGGGATTTGTGGGGATGGATCATCGAACAGAGTCCTGAGCAGCCGGAGTGATTCGGGACAAGCTTCCGCATCCAGGGACAAGGGAGAGGACGAGCGCATGAGGAGACTGCCGGCATCGGGTCCGAGGGGGGTGAGCCGCAAGGCTGCGCTGTTGCCGGCGCTCCTCGCTCTCGCGATGCCTGCGATAGCCGGAGAATTCCGGCTGTTCTTGGAGGGCGAGGCGGGGGTGCGCAACGACGGCGAATATTCTCAGGGATCTCAGGGGTCTCAGGGGGATCGCCTGCTGCAGACGGGGGACCAGGCGGTGGGGCGGGCGGGCCTCAACCTGCAGCTCTCCTATCACCGGGAGCGGCTCGATCTCGCCATGGGGTACTCGCCCGCCTACGAGCGCGGCTTCGACCACCCGGAGCAGCTCTCGGGTCTCAGCCATCGCCTCGACTTCGGCCTGGTGGGGGATCTGAGCCGGCAGCTCAAGCTCTCGGTGCGGGAGCTGCTCTTCGCGAGCCCGACGCGCGACCTCTACGCGCCCGCGCAGGCCGACACCGCCGTCGTACCGCGGCAGGGCGATCAGCTCGTGCACAGCCTCAACGTCGCTCTCGACGCCGCCGTGAGCCGCCGCGCCTCGGTCCGCGTCGGGGTCTCCCAGGGCGTGCGCACGTACCAGGGCTCCGGCCTCGCCGACTCGCGGGACCTCCTCGCCCTGATAGGCGCCAGCTTCGAGCTCGAGCGCGACCGGCAGGCCGAGGTCACGGCCGACGTCGGGCGCTATGACTACGGCGAGCTCGGCGACGCCAGCGTCCGCACCTTCGGCGTCGCCTGGGCCACCGGCCTAGGCAAGAGCAGCCGGCTGCGCCTGGAGGCCGGGGGCTACTCGGTGGACTCGCGGCGGCGCATCCAGCCCCTGACGGGGCAACCGGGCCAACCGGGGCAACCGGGGGCGCCGGTCCTGGAGAGCAGCTCGGACCAGGGCTGGCGCGGCAGCCTCCAGCTCGCCCGCGATCAGCGATCCTTCCACTGGACCCTGGGCCTCTCCCACGACGTCTCGCCGGGGGCCGGCCTGGGCCGGGCGGCGAAAGCGGACAACGCCTTCCTGGGGATCTCCACCACCTCCATCGACCGGCGGCTGACCCTGGCGCTCGACGTCAACGGCTCGCGCCAGCGCGACGTCTCCAGTCAGCTCGGCCTGGCTCAGCTCGGCACCACCGGCGCGCTCACCGAGTACGCCGCCGGCACGGCCAGCGCGTCGTGGAGCTTCGGGCCGGGGCTGCGGGTGCTGGGCGGCTACTCCCGCATCTGGCAGCGGTCGCGGGTGGAGCCTTTTCCCAACCTGTCGTATGGCCGTTATTTCCTGAACCTGGCGTTCCGCATCTTCAGCACCGGGGAGACCCCGCGGCTGCCGGAGCGCCTCGGAGAGCCCACGCATGAAGAACCTGACGCTCAGTGAGCTGGTGCGCTCGGTCTGGCGGCGCCGCTTCTGGTTCCTCGTCCCGCTGGTGCTCGGCCTGGCCGGGGCGATGTACGCCTATCGCGTGCTGCCCAAGACCTACCGCGCCGCCACCCAGGTGCTGGTCGAGCCGCAGAAGGTCCCCTCCGACTACGTCAAGCCGACGGTGACCACCTCGATCGAGGAACGGCTGCACACCATCGAGCCGAAGATCAAGAAGCGCGACAACATGGAGCGGATCATCCGCGAGATGAACCTCTACCCCGAGCTGCGCAGCTCGGTCGCCATGGACCACCTGGTCGACAAGGTGCGCGACGACCTGACGGTGCGCGTCCAGGGGGACACCTTCTTCATCTACTTCGTGGGCCGGGATCCGGTGACGGTGGCCCGCACGGCCAACCGGGTGGCCGAGCTGTTCATCGAGAGCAGCCTCCAGCAGCGGGAGAACCGGGCCCAGGGCACCTCGACGTTCCTGGAGAAGGAGCTGGAGCAGACGAAGGCGAAGCTGGAGGGGCAGGAGGCCCGCATCGCCGAGTTCAAGCGGCTGAACCTGGGCGACCTGCCCGAGCAGCGGGACACCAACCTGCACGCGGTCGAGCAGCTCCAGGGCAAGCTGGAGATCAACATGGACGCCCTGGACCGGGCGGAGACGCGCAAGCTCCTCCTCCAGCGCCAAGTCGCGGAGCTGAGCTACGCGCCGGCGGCCCGGCCGGCGCTGCCGGCCGCGCCCGGCGGCCCTCCGGCGCCGACGCGGGTCGAGCAGCTCCAGGCCGAGCTCGCCGAGTTGCGCGCCCGCTACACCGACCGCCATCCGGACGTCATCCGCAAGCGGGCCGAGCTGGCTCGCCTGGAGGCGCTGGAGAGCCAGCGGCCGGAGACCCCGGCCGCCGCGGCCGCGCCCGCAGTCACCGAGCCGGCGGCGCCGAAGAAGCCGAAGATCGATCCCATGACCCAGGCCGAGCTGGCCTCGGTGGACCTGGAGATCAAGAGCCTCAAGGCCGAGCGCGAGCGCATCCTGGCCGACATCGGCGGCGTCCAGAGCCGTCTCCAGAACGTGCCGCGGGTGGAGCAGGAGCTGCTGTCGCTGACCCGCGACTACGACAACATCAAGCGCTCCTACGAGTCGCTGCTCGACAAGCGGCTGAACGCCCGGCTGTACGAAAACCTGGAGAAGAGCCAGCAGGGCGAGCAGTTCACCATCCTCGAGGCGGCGCTGCCCCCCACCGGCCCCTACAGTCCCAACATGCTGCTCGTGCTGGGCCTGGGGCTCGCCATGGGCGGCCTCGCCGGTCTGCTGCTGGCGCTGCTGCGCGAGCGCACCGATCCCACCTACGCGGATGCCCCCTCGTTGCAGCAGGCGTTCCCCGGCGTGCCGCTGCTCGCCACCATCCCTGTTTTTCAAGGCGGGCGGACGGCCCCCGGTACCTGGAGGAAGTGAGACATGGAGCTGCCCGTGAGGACCGAGATGCCGCATCGCATTCGCGATCTGGGCCCGTCGCGCCGGATGCAACTGCGCGAGGACGCGCCGGTGATCAATTACCTGGATCCGCCGTCCTACGCCGCCGAGCAGTATCGCGGCCTCGCCGTGCAGGTGGAGGAGAGGATCAATCCGCTGGGTTCCTGGGGCTATGCCCTGACCGTGACCAGCGCGGAGGAGGGGGCTGGCAAGACGCTCACCAGCCTCAACCTGGCGATGACGCTGACCCGCGGCGAGGAGCGGCGCGTGCTGCTGCTGGAGGGGGACCTCTGGCGGCCGCAGCTCCACACCTACTTCCTGCCGGAGCGCACGGATCGCCCCGGGCTGCAGCAGGTCTTGGAGCGGGGGGTCGCGCTCGGCGACGCCGTGGTCTCGCTCACGGGGAGCAGCCTCGACGTGCTGCTCGCCGGCTCCGCGGGGGTCTCGGGCGACGTGATGTCGGGCCGCCGCATGTCGGAGGTGCTCAACGAGGCGCGGGCCGCTTACGAGGTGGTGGTCATCGACTCGCCGCCCATGAACCTGCTGGCCAGCGCCCGGTCGCTCGCCGCCCGGTCGGACGGCGTGGTGCTGGTGGTGCGGGCGGGGCAGAGCAAGAAGTGGGCGATCGAGAAGACGCTGTCGGCCCTCGGGCCGGAGAAGCTCATCGGCGCGGTGCTCAACGGGGCGCGCATCTCCGAGCGCGGGTACCGCGGGTATTACTAGGAAAGGGACAGACAGATGATCAGGCTGTTCAATCGCTATTGGGCCCTTCCCGCCGCATGGTCGCTGCTGGTCGAGGGGCTGCTGCTGCTCTCCGCGGTCTACTGCGCCACCCAGCTCCGGCTCGGCCTCGTCAGCCCGGGCACGGTGCCGGCGCAGTTCGACCTGCTGCGCGAGGCGGTGGCCTTCGCGGTGGCGGGCCTGCTGTCGCTCTACGCCAACGGCCTCTACGACTTCGGCGAACGGCTGAGCGCCCGGCTGCTGCTCATCCGCCTGCTGCGCGCCTTCTCCATCCTGGCGGTGACCTGC
The DNA here is from genome assembly GCA_036264085.1 of Thermoanaerobaculia bacterium. Taxonomy (GTDB): domain Bacteria; phylum Acidobacteriota; class Thermoanaerobaculia; order Multivoradales; family UBA5704; genus DATARR01. The sequence goes on from DATARR010000153.1 coordinate 9,753, forward strand.
TGGGCCATCTACTTCCTGATCCCCACGCTGCAGACGGGGCGCGGCATTTTCGCCCTGTCCCTCCTCTTCGGCGCCTCCTTCGTCCTCGCCTGGCGCGTGCTGCTGAGCTGGATGCTGCGCGGCGAGGGCTTCGCCGAGCGGGTGCTCATCGTGGGCTCCGACGCCAAGGCGATCGACATCGCCCGCGAGACCCTCCACCGCAAGCACCTGGGCTATCGCGTCATCGGCTTCCTCGACGATGATCCCGCCCTCCAGGGGGTGAGCCTGATCAACCCGCGGGTGATCGGCACCACGGGCCAGGCCTGCCAACTGGCGCTCCAGCATGGCGCCACTCGCGTCGTGGTGGCCGCCATCGACTATCGGGGGCGGCTGAGCATGGACGCCCTGCTGGATTGCAAGACCCACGGCATCCGCGTGGAGGAAGGCTCGAGCTACTACGAGCAGCTCACGGGCAAGATCATGATCGAGGGGCTGCGCAAGTCGTGGCTCATCTTCTCCGAAGGTTTCCGGGTCTCGCGCGGCGCCCTGTTCGTCAAGCGGTTGCTGGACCTCGTGGTGGCCACCGTGGGCCTGGTGCTGGCGGCGCCGCTGATGCTGCTGGTGGCGCTCGCCGTGCGGCTCGACTCGCCGGGGCCGGTCTTCTTCCGCCAGGACCGGGTGGGCCGCGGCGGCCGCGAGTTCACCCTCTGGAAGTTCCGCTCCATGCGCACCGACGCCGAGGCCGGCGGCGCGCAGTGGGCCGTACAGGGCGACCCGCGGGTCACCCGCGTCGGGCGCTTCATCCGCAAGACCCGGCTCGATGAGTTGCCGCAGCTCTGGAACGTGCTGGTGGGCGACATGAGCCTGGTGGGCCCCCGCCCGGAGCGCAAGCTGTTCGTCGAGCAGCTCAAGGAGGGCTGCCCGTACTACGAGCAGCGGCTGGTGGTGCGCCCGGGCCTCACCGGCTGGGCGCAGGTCAAGGCGCCCTACGCCTCCACCTTCGAGGAGTCGATCGAGAAGCTCAAGTTCGACCTGTTCTACATCAAGAACCTGTCGCTGTTCCTGGACGTCTCGATCCTGCTCTCCACGGCCAGGATCGTGCTCCTTGGACGAGGTGCCCGATGACCGAGCCGGCAGCTCCCGTGGACCTGCTGCACCACGTCGCGCGCCCCCGGGCGGGCCTGCGCATCCTCTACCTCTGCCACCGCGTCCCCTATCCGCCGGACAAGGGGGAGAGGATCCGCGCCTTCCACCAGCTCCAGGGTCTGGCCCGCCGCCACCGCATCCACCTGCTGGCTCTCGCGGACGGCGAGCTGCCGGATCTGGCCCCCCTGGAGGCGCTCTGCGAGCGGGTGGAGGTCTTCCCCTTGAACCGCACGGCGGCCTACGCCCGGGCGGCCCTGGGAGCGCTCCGGCCACGCCCTTTCAGCCTGTCGTTCTTCGAGTCGAAGGAGCTCGCCGGCCGGCTGCGGGAGCTGGCGGGCCGCGAGCGGTTCGACGTGACGATGGTCTACTGCTCGGCCATGGCGCCCTACGCCGAGCTGCTGCCGGAGGTGCCGGCGGTGCTCGACATGGTGGATGTGGATTCGGCCAAGTGGGCCCAGTACGCCCGCTTCGCGCCCCTCCCCCTGCGTCCGGTCTACGCCCTGGAGGCGCGGCGGCTGCGGCGCTACGAGGCATCGCTCGCCGGGCGCTTCCGGAAGGTCTTCCTCGCCACCGGCAACGAGACCCGGCTGTACAAGGCCAATGCTCCGGGAGCGCCGGCGGCCACCGTCCTCTCCGGCGTGGACGTGGACTACTTCCAGCCCATGGACCTGCCGAAGGCGGCCGTGCCGACACTGGTGTTCACGGGCCAGATGGACTACTTCGCCAACGTCGACGGCATCGTCCACTTCGCCCGCGAGGTCTTCCCGCGCCTGCGCCGCCGCATCCCCGACGTCGAGCTGCTGGTGGTGGGCCGCTCGCCGCTGCCGGCGGTGCGCGACCTGGGCGAGCTGCCCGGCGTGCAGGTGACCGGCGCCGTGGGCGACGTGCGGCCGTTCCTCGCCCGCGCCTGGGCATTCGTGGCGCCGCTGCGCATCGCCCAGGGGGTGCAGAACAAGGTGCTGGAAGCCATGGCCTCGAACCTCCCCGTGGTGTGCAGCGAGCGGGTGCTGGCGGGGGTCGCCGACGGCGGTTTCCGCAGCGGCCGGGACCTGCTGGCCGCCGGCACCGACGCCGAAATGGAAAATGCCGTCGCCTCCCTGATCGCCGATCCGGCGCTGCGGGAGCGGCTCGCCGCCAATGCCCGGCAGCGGCTGCTGGCCACCTACCGCTGGGGGGCGAGCCTGGACCGCCTGGAGGAGCTGGTGGGAGCGGCGTCCCGGCCGCCGGCCGTCTCGTCTCCCGCTCCCGGCGCTCCCGGCGGGCACCCCGCCGGGGACGAAGAGGTGGCCGCGAGATCCACCATCGCCGCCACGGGCGCCGGGGAGGCGCGCCGTGCGTGACCTGGCGATCGTCGGCATCGTCTGCGCCTCGCTGCCGCTGATCGTCTACCGCCCCTTCTTCGGGCTGCTGGTCTACGGCTGGCTGGCCTACATGCGCCCCCAGGACATGGCGTGGGGGCTCACCCAGGAGCTGCCTCTCTCGCAGTGGGTGGCCGTCGCCCTGGTGCTCGGCCTGGTCCTCGCCCTGGGCCGCGAGCGCTGGCTGGTGATGCGGCTGCAGACGGTGCTGCTCATCCTCCTGGTGGGATGGATCAGCCTGTCGACCGTCATGGCGGTTCTGCCCGACGTCGCCGGCACGATGTACGGCTATTACTGGAAGGCGATCCTCATCAGCATCCTCACCACCGGCCTGGTGGCCGACCGCCGGCGCTTCCGCATCCTGCTGATCCTCATCACCTTCTCCATCGGCGTGCTGGGCGCCAAGCGCGGCCTCGTGGGCCTGATGGTGGGCGGCATCCGCTACTACGACGGTCCGGGCGGCTTCATGTCGGACAACAACAGCTTCGCCCTGGTGCTCAACATGGTGATCCCCCTGCAGGTGGGCATCGCCATGGTGGAGAAGGAAAAGTGGCTGCGGGTGACGGCCCTGGTCATGGCCTCCCTGTGTGCCATCACCGTGCTCTTCACTTTCTCGCGCGGCGGCTTCCTCACGCTCGCCTGCGTGGTGCCGGCGCTGATCTGGCGCCAGCGCCACCGGCTGGCGGTGTTCGCCCTGGTGGGGCTCGTGGCCGCGGGCGTCCTCTGGTTCACCTCCGCCGCCTTCACGGAGGCGTACACCGAGCGGGCGTCGAGCATCTCCGACTACGAGGAGGATGGCTCCGCCCTCGGCCGGCTCAACGCCTGGACGACCTCGTGGCGGGTATTCCTCGACTACCCCGCCTTCGGCGTCGGCCCCAACAACCTGCAGATCGTGCACCCGCGCTACTCGCCCGACCCCAACCGCTTCCGGGTGTCGCACAACGCCTACCTGCAGGTGCTGGCCGAGTGCGGCCTGCCGGCGCTGGTGCTCTTCGTGGCGGTCATCGTCTCGGGTCTCGTCGCCCTGGGCCGGCTGCGGCGGGCGACGGACCTGCCGTGGGTGGAGACCTATGCCCGCATGATGCAGATCTCCATCCTCGCCTACGTGGTGGGCAGCATGTTCCTCAACACCGCCTACTCGGAGCTGATCTACCAGCTCGTGGCGATGAGCGTGAGCCTCGAGCTGGCGGCGCGGGCCGCCTCCGCGGCCGGGTCTGAGGTCGATTCCGAGGCCACCCCGGCGCTGGCGACAGCGGCGGAGCCCTGGTGGCGCCGCCCTCCTGTGGCGATCGGCGGCGTGCAGACGGGGAGGGCCTGAGCCATGTGCGGGATCGCCGGCCTCTTCCTCTATGGCCAGCCCGGCCTCGTGCGCCGCGAGGATCTGGCGCGCTTGGTCGGGCCGTTGCGCCACCGCGGGCCGGACGACCAGGGCTACCTCCTCGCCGGCCCCCTGGGGCTCGGCCACGCGCGCCTGTCGATCATCGACCTCGGCGGCGGCCACCAGCCGATCTTCAACGAGGATCGCACCGCCGCCGTGGTCTGCAACGGCGAGATCTACAACCACCGCGAGCTGCGCGGCGAGCTGCAGGCGCGGGGGCACCGCTTCGCCACCGGCTCGGACAGCGAGGTGATCGTCCATCTCTGGGAGGAGATGGGGCCGCGCTGCGTCGGGCGGCTGGCCGGCATGTTCGCCCTCGCCGTCGCCGACCTGCGCCAGCGCACCCTGCTGCTGGCCCGCGACCGGGTGGGCAAGAAGCCCCTCTATGTGGCCGACGATGGCCGGCGCGTGGGCTTCGCCTCGGAGCTCAAGTCGCTCCTCGCCGGCGGTCTCGTGCAGCCCGAGGTCGACCCCGAGGCCCTGGACCTCTACCTCGCCTACGGCTACGTGCCGTCACCATGGACCATCTTTCGCGGCGCCGCCAAGCTGCCGGCCGGCCATCTGGCGGTGTGGAGCGAGACCGGCGCCCGCGTCGAGCGCTACTGGGACCTCGCCGTCGAGCCCGCGGCCGACGTCCCGGAGGCCGACGAGCGCCTGACCTCCGAGCTCGAGCGGCTCCTCGGCCGCGCCGTGGCGGACCGGCTGGAGAGCGACGTCCCCCTGGGGGCTTTCCTCTCCGGCGGCATCGACTCAGGGGTCGTGGTGTCGCTGATGAGCGACGCGCTCCCCGCGCCGGTGCGCACCCACACCGTGGGCTTCGCCGACCGCGCCACCGACGAGCGGGAGGACGCTGCCGCCGTGGCCCGCGCCCTGGGCACGGACCACGTGGAGACGGAGGTGCGGCCCGACCTCGCCGGCGTGCTGCCGCGGATCGCCTGGCACCTCGACGAGCCCTTCGCGGACCCGTCGTCGGTGCCCACCTGGTACGTCTCGCAGGAGACCCGCCGACGGGTGACCGTGGCCCTCTCGGGCGACGGCGGCGACGAGCTGTTCGCCGGCTACCGCGACAAGTACGCCCTGCACCTGCTGGAAGTCCGGCTGCGCGGCCTGTTCCCCAAGGGGGTGCGCGAGGGGGTGTTCCCCGCCCTCGCCCGGCACTGGCCGCGCTCGCCGCGCCTGCCCCGCCCCCTGCGTCTGGCGACGATGCTGGGCAACCTCTCCATGACGGCCGAGCGTTCGTACTTCGCCGACCGCTGCCTGATCCCGGCCCACCTGGAGGAGCGGCTGTTCGGCGAGGGGCTGCGGGCGCGACGCCGGCGGTTCGACCCCTTCGCCGCTCTCGAGCCCCACCTCGCCCGCGCGCCGCGCGATCCGCTGGCCCGCGCCCTCTACCTCGACTTCAAGACCTGGCTGGCCGACGACGGCCTGGTGAAGGTGGACCGCATGAGCATGGCCCATGCCCTGGAGGTGCGCTGCCCGCTGCTCGATCACCGGGTGGTGGAGTTCGCGGCGCGGGTGCCCGCCCGGCTCAAGCTGGACGGTACCCGCAGCAAGGTGCTGCTGCGCCGGGTGGCGGCGCGCCGGCTGCCGGCCGAGATCCTCGGCCGGCCCAAGCGTGGCTTCGCGCCCCCGGTCTCCCGCTGGCTGCGCGAGGATCTGCGGGGCTTCGCCCGCGATCTGCTGCTCGCCTCCGACGCCTTCGGCCGCGATTTCTTCGACCGCCGCGAGGTGGCGCGCCTGTTCGATGACCACGAGGCGCGCCGGCTGGAGGCGGGCTGGGCCCTGTGGACGCTGCTGATGCTGGAGCTGTGGGGGCGGGAGGTGGCGCGCCAGGCGCCCTCCGCCGTAATCGACGTTGCGGACAGCGAGGAGGTGGCCCGTGCGGCCAGCGCGTGAAACCAGGACCCGGGTCACTCGGGTGCTGCTCCTCAGCACCGTCTTCCCCAACGCCGCCCAGCCCACGCACGGCCTCTTCGTGCGCGAGCGGATGCGGGGCCTGCCGGCGGACGAGGTGGAGGTGCGGGTGGTGGCTCCGACGCCCTGGTTCCCCTTCGTCTCCGGCCTGCGCCCCGGGCTGCGTCCGCGGGTGCCGCGCGTGGAGACAGAGGATGGCGCGCCCGTGCTCCACCCGCAGTTCCTCTCCTTCCCGGGCCTCCTCAAGTGCCTGGACGGCCTCCTCCTGTTCCTCTCGACGCTGCCCACCCTGGTACGGCTGCGGCGGGAATTCCGTTTCGACGTGATCGACGCCCACTTCGTCTATCCCGAGGGTTTGGCCGCGGCGCTGGCGGGCCTCGTCTTCCGCGTGCCGGTGGTGATCACCCTGCGCGGCATGCTCCCCCTGCTGGTGCCCTACCGGCTGCGCCGGCCGCAGATCCGCTTCGCCCTGCGGCGGGCGGCGCGCATCGTCGCCGTCTCCGAGTCGCTGCGCCGCGACGCCGTGGCTCTCGGCGTGCCGGCGGAGCGGGTGCGGGTGATCGGCAACGGCGTCGATCCCGAGCTCTTCCACCTCTTGGACATCACCGAATCGCGGCGCGCTCTGGGCCTCGCCAAGTACGGTCCCCTCCTCGTCTCGGTGGGGACGCTGGCGCCGCGCAAGGGCTTCCATCTGGTGATGGAGGCGATGGCGAAATTGAAAAAGAAGTGGCCTGCCCTGCGCTTCGCCGTCGTCGGGGGCAACGGCACCGAGGGAGCCATGGAGGCCGAGCTGCGCGCCCTGGCCGGCCGGCTGGGGATCGCCGAGCGGGTGATCTTCGCCGGCCCCCGCCCCGCCGGGGAGCTGGCCCGCTGGTACTCCGCGGCCGATCTTTTCGTGCTGGCGAGCGGCCACGAGGGGTGCCCCAACGTGGTGCTGGAGGCCCTGGCCTGCGGCACGCCGGTGGTGGCGACGCCGGTGGGCGACGTGCCCGAGCTGATCTCGCCCGCCAGCGGCCTGCTGGTGGAGCGGACCGTCGAGTCGATCGCGGCCGGCCTCGACGCGGCCTTGCAGCGGGCCTGGGACCGGGACGCGATCGCCGGGCGCATGTCCGGCCGGAGCTGGCGGGTGGTGGGGAGGGAGGTGAGGGAGGAGTTGCTGGCGGCGGTGGAGGCCCGCGAGGACGAGGTCGTCCAAGGGGTGGAGGTGACCCCGTGAAGATCCTCTACCACCACCGCACCCGGGCCGGCGACGCCCAGGGGATCCACATCGCCGAGATCCAGCGCGCCTTCCGCCTGCGCGGCCACGACGTGCGCGAGGTGGCGCTGGTCGAGGCCGGGTCCGAGGCGAAGGCGGCGAGCGACGGCGGCGAGGCCCGGGGAATCGCGGGGCTCGCCTCCCGCGCCGCCTCCCACCTGCCGCTCCCCCTGCGCGAGGGGCTGGAGCTGGGCTACAACGCCGTGGCCTACCGCCGGCTGTCGAGGGCCATCCGCGACTTCCGCCCCGACTTCGTCTACGAACGCTACGCCGCCAACACCTTCGCGGGCCTCGCGGCGGCGCGGCGGCACGGCGTCCCCTTCGTGCTGGAGGTCAACTCCCCCCTGGCCCTGGAGAAGGCGCGCCACGACGGCCTGTTCTTCCGCGGCCTCACCCGCCGGGTCGAGCGCCGGCTCTGCACCGGAGCGGACGTGACCCTCGCCGTCACCCGCGTGCTGGCCGGCATCCTGGAAGAAGAAGGGGTGCCGGCGGGCAAAGTGGTGGTGATGCCCAACGGCGTGCGCAGCGGCTTCGGAGAGGGAGGAGACGGCGCTGCCTTCCGACAGTCGCGGGGCATCCCCCGCGACGTGCCGGTAGCCGGCGTCGTGGGCTGGTTCCGCCCCTGGCACGACCTGGAGCGGCTGGTGGCGGCGGTGGCCTCGCCCGCGTGGCGGGAGGCGCGCATCCACCTCGTCCTGGTGGGCGACGGCCCGGCGCTACCCGGTCTGCGCGAGCTGCGGACCGCCTCGCCGGACCTCGGCGAGCGGCTGGTGCTCTGCGGCGCCGTGCCGCGCGAGGAGATCGAGCCGGCGCTGGCGGCCTTCGACGTCGCCGTGCAGCCGGCGGTGACCCCCTACGCCTGTCCTATGAAGATCCTGGAGTACATGGCCGCCGGCCGCGCCATCGTCGCGCCTGGCGCGGCCAACGTGCGAGAGCTGTTGACCGATGGCGAGACCGCGCTGCTCTGCCCGGGGGACGAGAACCCCACGGCGGCGGACCTGGGGGCCGCCGTCCTCGCCCTGGTGCGCGATCCGGCGTTGCGCGCGCGCCTGGGCAAGGCGGCTCAGGGACACCTCCACGAGCGGGGCTGGCTCTGGGAGGAGAACGCGCGGCGGGTCGAGGAACTGGTCTTGCAAGTACGTCAGCGTCCGGCGGCTTCCGTCGCCGTGCCGGGCCGGGAGGTGAGATCGTGCTGAACGCTTTTTCCGTCGACGTCGAGGACTACTTCCAGGTGGGAGCTTTCGAGCGCGCCATCCCCCGCGACACGTGGGGAGGGTTCCAGCCCCGGGTGGAGCGCAACACGCAGCGCCTGCTGGACCTGTGCGAGAAGCACCAGGTGCGCGGCACTTTCTTCGTCCTCGGCTGGGTGGCCGAGCGCTGGCCGGAGATGGTGCGGGCCATCCGCGACGCTGGTCACGAGCTGGGCACCCACGGCCAGGACCACCGCCGGGTGACCACCCTGAACCCGCGCGAGTTCCGGGAGGACGTCCGCCGCTCCAAGCGGACCATCGAGGACGTGGCCGGAGTCGAGGTCATCGGCTACCGCGCCCCCAACTACTCGATCGTGCGGGAGACCCTGTGGGCCGTGGACATCCTCAGCGAGGAGGGGTTCCAGTACGACTCCAGCATCTTCCCCATCCGGCACGATCACTACGGCATTCCCGACTTCCCCCGCTTCCCGCGGCCAGTGAAGACGGGGAACGGCTCGGCGCTGCAGGAGTTCCCCATCTCCACCGTCCGCTTCGCCGGCATGAACCTGCCGTTCGTGGGCGGCGGCTACCTGCGCCAGTTCCCCATGCAGTTCATCCGTTGGGGGATGCGCCACCTGAACCAGCGCGAGCGGCGGCCGGCCATCGTCTACATCCATCCCTGGGAGCTGGATCCGGAGCAGCCGGTGCAGCCCGTAGGGGTGCTCACCCGGCTGCGCCACTACCGCAACCTGGACCGCACCGAGGACCGGCTGGCGACGCTCTTCTCCGAGTACGCCTTCACCTCGTGCCGGGAGATCCTGGCCCTATGAGCGCCGAGCCCCTCGTCTACGTCGAGCCGGCGCCGGTGACCGTCGAGGCTCTGCGCCCGTTGCGCGAGGCCGAGTGGGACCGCTTCGTCCGCCAGGCTCCGGGCGCCACCTTCTTCCACCAGCTCGGCTGGCGGTGGCTGGTGGAGCGGGTCTTCGGCCACCGCGCCCACTATCTGACCGCCCTGCGCGACGGCCGCATCGCGGGCGTGCTCCCCATGTTCGAGCTGGAGAGCCTGCTCTTCGGGCATTCCCTGGTCTCGATCCCCTTCGCCATCGGCGGCGGCATCGCAGCCGACGACAAGGAGGCGGCCACGGCCCTGCTGGACGCGGCTCGGGCCCTGGCTGAAGAACGGCAGGTGGACTACCTGGAGCTGCGCTCGGAGCGCCCCCTGTCGGACTCCGGTCTGCTCGCCAAGGACCTCTACGTCACCTTCCGCGCCGACCTGGCGGAGGGCGAGGAGGCGCTGCTCAAGCGCATGGAGCGCAAGCGGCGGCAGATGATGAGCTATGTCTCCCGGGCGGGGTTCAGCCACCGGGTGGCGGGCCTGGAGGAGCTCCCCCTCTTCTACGACCTCTTCTGCCAGAGCATGCGGCACCACGGCACGCCCGTCTACCCGCGCCTCTTCCTCCAGGAGATCCTGGACCGCCATCCGGGGACGACCCACCTCTTCTTCGTCGAGCACGAGGGCAGGACGGTGGCGGCGGTGCTCAACCTTCTCTTCCGCGACGTGATCATGCCGTTCTACGCCGGCGCCGACCGCGCGCAGCGGCCGCGGGGGGTGGACGACTACACCTACCTCGCCATCCTGCGCTGGGGCCGGGACCACGGCTTCCGCGTCTTCGACTTCGGCCGCAGCAAGCGGGGCACTGGCGCTTACGACTTCAAGCGCCGGTGGGGGATGGAGGAGGTGCCGCTGGGCTACCAGTACCACCTGGTGAAGGCCCGCGAGCTGCCCAACGTCAGCCCCGCCAACCCCAAGTACCAGGCCGCCATCCGCGTCTGGCAGAAGCTCCCCCTGCCCCTCACCCGCCTGCTGGGACCCATGATCGTCAAACGGGTGCCCTGACCGTGGACCTCTCCATCATCGTCCCCCTCTACAACGAGGAGGAGAGCGTGGACGCCCTCTACGCGGAGGTCCGCGCCGCGGCCGACGGGCTGGGCAGGGAGTGGGAGCTGCTGCTGGTGGACGACGGCAGCGGCGATGCGACGCCGGCGAAGCTGCGGCAGCTCTGCGCCCGCGACCCCCGGGTGACGGCGGTACGCTTCCGCCGCAACTACGGCCAGACGGCTGCCCTCCAGGCCGGCTTCGATCACGCCCGCGGCCGGGTGGTCGTCACCCTCGACGGCGACCTGCAGAACGACCCGCGGGATTTCGGCCTCCTGCTGGCGGCCCTCGACGAGGGCGAGGGGTACGACGTGGTGTGCGGCTGGCGGCGGGACCGCAAGGACCGCATGCTGTCGCGCAAGGTGCCGTCCCGGGCGGCCAACTGGCTCATCGGCGCCTTGACCGGCACCAGCATCCACGACAACGGCTGCACCTTGAAGGCCTACCGCGCCGAGGTGGTCAAGCGCGCCCGCCTCTATGCCGAGATGCACCGCTTCCTGGCTCCCATGATGAGCCTCTCCGGCTGCCGCTGGAAGGAGGTCGTGGTCCATCACCGGGCGCGGCGCTTCGGCCGCAGCAAGTACGGCATCTCCCGCATCTGGAAGGTGTTCCTCGACCTGCTGACGGTGAAGATGCTGCTCGGCTTCACCACCCGGCCGGCGAAGTGGTTCGCCGTCCTCGGGGTGCCCTTCCTCGCCGGCACGCTGCTGGCGCTGGCGGCGAGCGCCTGGGTCCACCTCAAATGGTGGCCGGGCTCCCGCTACCCCCTGGTCTTCCCCGCCATCACCATCCTCTGTGCCCTCGCCTGGGTGCACCTGACGCTGGTGGGGCTGTTCTCCGAGCTGGTCGTCAAGGTGGGGGACTTCAAGGCGGCCGAGGCCCTCCTCGCCTCGCCCGTTTCCGGAGGTGGACATGAGAGCCCCGCGGCTTTGCGACCAGCCTGAGGTGTCCGTCGTGGTGCCGGTGGTGGAGCGGCACGGCGACCTGAAGCAGCTCTACGCCGAGTTCGCCGCCGAGCTGGCGCGGCTGGGCCGGCGCGGGGAGTTCATCTTCGTGGTCGACGAGCACCTGAAGAGCGCTCTGCCGGTGCTGCGCGAGCTGCAGCAGCGGGCCGAGCAGGAGGTGGTCATCGTGCTGCTGGGCGGCCCGTTCGGCGAGGCGGCGGCCCTGACCGTCGGCCTCGAGCGGGCCCGCGGCACGCGCCTCGTCACCCTGGCCTCCTACTTCCAGGTCGAGCCCTCGGGCCTGGAACCCGCCCTCGCGGCCCTGGACGCCGGGGCGGACCTGGTGGCCGGGCGGCGCTACCCGCGCACCGACTCCTCGTTCAACCGCCTGCAGTCGCGGCTCTTCCATTCGCTGGTCCGCCGTGTCACCGGCACCGGCTTCCACGACCTGAGCTGCGGCTTCAAGGTGATGACCCCGCAGGTGGCCGGCGAGCTGAACCTCTACGGCAGCATGCACCGCTTCATCCCCCTCCTCGCCCACACCCAGGGCTTCGCCGTGCGCGAGATCGAGGTCCCCCAGCGTCGCGAGGACCGGGGGACGCGCTACCACGGAGCGGGCGCCTACCTCGGGCGGCTGCTGGACGTCCTCACCGTCTTCTTCCTCACCCGGTTCACCCGCCGTCCCCTGCGCTTCTTCGGCCTGCTGGGGACGGGGATGCTCGCCCTCGGCTTCCTCCTCGCCCTGGTGGTGGCGGCCGAGAAGATCCTCTTCGCCACCAGCCTGTCGGACCGGGCCCTGCTGCTCCTCGCCGTGCTCCTCATGGTGCTGGGCGTGCAGACGCTGTCGCTCGGCCTGGTGGGGGAGATCCTCATCTTCACCCATGCCAGGAACGTCCGCGAGTACCACGTCGCCGAAGTGATCCGCTCGTCCGTGGTGCGCAGCGCGAATGCCGCGAACCTTGCAGACGGCGATGCCCTGCGGGCGTCCTGACGCGAAGGGGGACAAGTCCGATGTGTGGAATCTGCGGTGAGTGGAATCTGCTCGGGGCCGATGCGGCGGCCCTGGAGCGGATGAATGCCGCCCTCGTCCACCGCGGCCCGGACGATCACGGCGCCGTGGTGCTGGGCGAGACCGGCCTGGCCATGCGGCGCCTCTCCATCATCGACCTCCCCCGCGGCCACCAGCCCATCGCCAACGAGGACCGCAGCGCCTGGGTCGTCTTCAACGGCGAGATCTACAACCACCGCGAGCTGCGCCGCGACCTCCTGCGCCGGGGCCACACCTTCCGCACCGACAGCGACACCGAGGTCATCCTCCACCTCTACGAGGAGCGGGGCGAGCGCTGCGTCGAGGAGCTGCGGGGGATGTTCGCCTTCGCCCTCTGGAACGCCCGCCGCCGGCGCCTGCTGCTGGCCCGCGACCGCTTCGGCCAGAAGCCCCTGTTCTACCGCTTCGACGGCCGGCGCCTGCTCTTCGCCTCGGAGATCAAGGCGATACTCGCCGCGGGAGCGGCGGGCGGCTCCGGCGCGCCGCGGCCGGAGCTCGACCTGCGGTCGCTCGACGAGTACCTGACCCTGCGCTTCATCCCCAGCCCGCGCACCCTCTTCCAGGGGATCCGCAAGCTGCCGCCAGCCCACCTGCTGGTGCTGGACGCCTCCGACGTCGAGCCGCCGACGGGCGCGCTGGCGGCGGCCCCCACCATCGAGGTGCGGCGCTACTGGCAGCTCCGGTACTTCCCCAAGCGGGGGTACCGGGAGCCGGAGCTGGTGGAGGAGGCCCGGGAGCGGGTACGGGAGGCGGTGGACTCGCATCTGATCTCCGACGTGCCGGTGGGGGCCTATCTCTCCGGCGGCATGGACTCGAGCCTGGTGGTGGCCCTCATGTCCGAGCTGCGGGAGGATCCCGTCTCCACGTTCGCCGTGGGGGTGGACGACGCCGGTTTCAACGAGCTCCCGTGGGCGGCCCAGGTGGCCCGCCACTGCCACACCCGGCATTACGAGGAGGTGGTCTGGCCCGACATGGTGGAGCTCCTGCCATCCATGGTCCACCACCTCGACGAGCCCTCGGACCCCATCGCCGCCTGCATGTATCACGCGGCGGGCCTGGCCTCCCGGCACGTCAAGGTGGTGCTGACCGGCGACGGTGGCGACGAGGTCTTCGCCGGTTACGACCGCTACTTCGGCTTCCGCTGGGTGGGGCTCTACGCCGCCCTCCCCGAGGCGGTGCGGCGCCTGCTCCTGGGTCCCGCCCTCCATTCGCTGCGCGACTCCTCGGCCTACAAGAACCTCACCCAGAAGGCCCGCTGGATGCACGACCTCTCGTTCCACGAGGGGGGGCGGCGCTACGCCCAGGCCACTGCCTTCTTCCGCTTCGGCCACGAGGGCAAGGGCGGCCTCTACGCTCCCGACGTAGCCGCCGAGCTCGCCGAGATGGACCCCATGGAGTGCGTGGTGCGCGGGTTCGAGGAGGCCGAGGCGCGGGACGACCTCGACCGCATGCTCCAGGCCGACGTCGCCACCCGCCTGCCCGAGCACTCGCTGATGCTCTCGGACCGCATGACCATGGCCCACGGCCTGGAGGCCCGCTCGCCGTTGCTCGACCACCGCTTGGCGGAGTTCGTGGCCACCCTGCCGGCCCATCTCAAGATGCGCGGCCGGCGCCTGAAATACCTCCTGCGCCGGGTGGCCGCGCCCTACCTGCCGGCGTCCATCCTGGAGCGGCCCAAGCAGGGGTTCATGTTCCCTCTCGCCTACTGGATGAAGGGGCCGCTCCTGCCCGTGCTGCGCCACCTGCTCTCCACTTCGGTCCTCATCGAGGAGGGGATCTTCCGCCGGGAGCCGGTGGAGCGGCTGGTGGCCGAGCACGTCGCCGGCCGCGCCGATCACCACGTGCGGCTATGGATGATCCTCAACGTCGAGGTCTGGTACCGCATGTACGTGCGGGGCGAGCCGCGGGAGAACCTGGCGGGACTGCTGCGGGAGCGCCTGGGATCGGCGGCCTGACCTATGGGGGGATCGAGGTCCAGGTTCCTCCTGCGGCTGGCGGTGTCCCTGGCGCTGATGGCCTGGGTCCTCGCCCGCACCCCGTTCCATGAGGTGGCGGCGGCCGTGCGCGGGGCGGACCCGCGGTTCCTGCTGCTGGCGCTCGTCGTCTCGCCGCTGGGGACCCTGCCGAGCGTGCTGCGCTGGCGCCTGCTGATCCGCGCCCAGGGCGGGGACGCGCCGCTCGCCTTCCTCGTCCGCTCCTTCCTGACCGGCATCTTCTTCAACAACTTTCTCCCCTCGACGATCGGCGGCGACACGGTGCGCGCCCTGGATACGGCCCGCACCGGCGTGGGGCGGGCGAAGGGGATCGCGATCGTCTTCGTGGACCGTTTCGTGGGCCTGCTGGCCCTGATGCTCTTCGCGGCGGCGGGGCTTGCCAGCTCAGGGCGGCTCCTTACACGGGTGCCGGACCTCTATGTCTGGGTCCTGGGCGGGGCGGCGCTCCTCGCCCTCGCCGCGGCCCTTCTCTTTTTCACCCCAGGCCCCCTGGCGAGGCTCCTGGCTTTTCGAGGAAAGGGGCGCACCCTTACCCGGGCCTTCGGCTGGTCGCTGGCGATGCAGGGGATGGTGGTGCTGAGCTGGTACCTCCTGGCGCGGGCGCTCCATGCGCCGGTCCCCTTCGCCGTCTTCTTCCTGATCGTGCCGCTGGCCCTGTTCGTGATGATGCTGCCGGTCTCCATCAACGCCATCGGCGTGCGGGAGAACGTCTGGGCCTTCTTCCTCGTCGCCCTCGGCGCTCCCGCGGCCCTGGGCGTGGCCCTGGCCTGGCTCGACTACGGGCTGGTGCTGCTCCAGGCGCTGGCGGGCGGGGTGGTGTATGCCTTGGGGCGGAGGAACGAAACCGCCGCCGTCGTCGAAGGGGCGGTCCCGTGAGGATCCTCCTCCTCGCCCCGCACCCCTTCTTCAGCCAGCGGGGCACGCCCATCGCCGAGCGCGCGCTCCTGGAGGTGCTCTGCGCCGAGGGGCACGAGGTGGAGGTGCTCACCTTCCCGGAGGGGGAGGACCCGGGGATCGCCGGCTGCCGCGTCCACCGCCTCCCGGCCCTCCCCGGCACTCGCGGCGTGCGCCCCGGCTTCTCGCTCAAGAAGCTGACTCTGGACGCCGCCATGCTCGGCCGCTTCCTCTCCCTTCTTCGCCGCGGCCGTTTCGACGTCGTCCACGCCGTCGAAGAGTCTGCCTTTCTGGC
Source organism: Thermoanaerobaculia bacterium (assembly GCA_036264085.1). GTDB lineage: Bacteria > Acidobacteriota > Thermoanaerobaculia > Multivoradales > UBA5704 > DATARR01. The sequence goes on from DATARR010000153.1 coordinate 25,084, forward strand.
CCTCCTCGGCAAGCGGCTGTTCGGCGTCCCCTACGTCTACGACATGGACTCGGGGCTGGCGCAGCAGATGGTGGACCGTTTTCCAATCCTGGGTTTCGTCCGTCCCCTCCTCGACGCCTGCGAAAGGGAGGCCGTCCGGGAGAGTTGCGGCACGCTCGCTGTCTGCAGGTCTCTGGAGGAGCAGGCCCGGGTGCATCATCCCGACGGTCTGGTGGCCCGTCTGGAAGACCCGAGCCTGCTGGGAGCCGCGGATCAGGAGAGCGCGGAACTCGTGCCGGAGGGCTGGCAGGGCCTGCCTCTCGTCCTCTACGTGGGCAACCTCCAGCCCTACCAGGGGATCGACCTCCTCCTCGCCGCCTTTGCCCACGCCGTGAAGGAGGTTCCCGACGCTCGTCTGGCCGTGGTGGGAGGCGACGCGGCCGCGATCGACCGTTACCGGCGGCAGGCCGGCGACGATCGAGTCTGGTTCGTCGGTCCCCGCCCGCTCTCCGAGCTGGGGGCCTGCCTGCGCCAGGCGACCGTGCTCGTCTCGCCGCGCATCCAGGGCACCAATACCCCCATGAAACTCTACTCCTACCTGGACTCCGGCCGCCCCGTCCTCGCCACCCGTCTGCCCACCCACACCCAGGTCCTGGACGACGACGTCGCCCTGCTCACCGAGCCCGAGCCCCAGGCGATGGGCGAGGGATTGGCGAGGCTCCTCCAGGACGACCTCCTCCGCGAGCGCCTGGCCGGCGAGGCCCAGCGGCTCGTACAGAGGGAGCTCACCCCTGAGGCATTCCGGCGCAAATTATTGAACTTCTACGGCGAGGTGGCTACGCGCCTGCTCCTCCGTCCACGCTCGTCGAGAGCCCGCAGGGCGGCGTTCCCGTAGCCCCGGGTGCAACCCGGGGTGGGTGGGGCGGCAGGCGCAGAGGGGAGGAGCCCGAGCCGCCGCGCCTCACGTCCTCGCTCCGTCCAGCGTCCGCCGCAGGAACGCCTCGCCGCACCAGACGGCGAGGAAGGCGAGGCCCACCGCCCAGGCGAGGAGGCGGAAGGCGTCGTCGTCCTGGCCGAGTTGGACCAGGTTGTAGATGGCGAGGGAGAGGGTGCTGGTGCGGCCGGGGATGTTGCCCGCCACCAGGATGGTGGCGCCGAACTCTCCCAAGGCGCGGGCGAAGGCGAGGAGGGTGCCGCCTGCCACACCGCCGCTCGCCAGCGGCAGGGTGATGCGGAAGAATACCCGCCACCTCCCGGCTCCCAGCGTCCGCGCGCTCTTCTCCAGCAGCGGGTCCACCTTCTCGAAGGCCACCCGCGCCGTGCGCACCAGCAGGGGGAACGACATCACGGCCATGGCGATCACCACCGCCCGCCAGGTGAAGACGACGTCCAGGCTCAGCCGCTCGTGCAGGAAGCTCCCCACGGCTCCCCGCCGCCCCAGGAGCTTCAGGAGGATCAGGCCGGTCGCCACCGGCGGCATGACCAGCGGCAGGGCCACGATCGTCTCCACCACCGCCTTGCCCGGGAAGCGGCGGCGCGCCAGCAGCCAGGCGAGGGCGATTCCGGGCGGCAGGATGAGCAGGACGGCCAGGGCCGCGACGCCCGCCGTGAACGCGACGATCCAGCCCTCTCCCTCCGTCATGCGTCAGGGACTGCCTTGCGGCACCAGGAACCCGTAGCGGCGGAAGACGTCGAGCGCCGCCGGCGACTCCAGGTACGCCAGGAGCCGGCGGGCCGCCTCTTGCCGTTTCGATTCGGCGATCACCGCCAGAGGATACGAGATTTTCGGCCCGCCGGCGGCCCCGGCGGCAGGTACTTCATAAGCGATCTTCACTTTCTTCGAGATCCCCGCGTCGGTCTTGTAGACGATCCCCGCGCTGACGTTGCCCGACTCGACCGCCCCTAGGGCCGCGCGCACGTTCTCGGTGGGGATCACCTTGTCGATCACCCGGCTCCACAGCTTCTGTGACTTGAGCCAGTCCTTGGCGTAGATGCCCGCCGGCACGGTCTGCGGCTCGGCCAGGGCCAGGGCCTTCACCTTTGGCGTGGCGAGGTCCGCCGGCGAGGCGATCGTCAGGCTGGAGTCCGCCGGCACCACGACCACGAGGGTATTGGAGAGCAGGCTGCGGCGCGTCCCCTTCGCCAGCAGCCCGCGTTTCTCCAAGTCGTCCATCTTCGCCTCGTCGGCCGAGAAGAAGAGGTCCGCGGGCGCCCCCTCCTGGATCTGGCGGGCGAGAGCGCTCGAGGCGGCGAAGTTGAACACCACTTTGTCGCCCGTGGAGCTTTCGTAAGCGGTGGCGACCTCTTTCAGGGCGTCCGTCAGGCTGGCGGCGGCGAAGACGGTGATTTCCGCGGGCGCTGCGGTAGCCGGCAGGGCGGTGGCCGTCCAGGCGGCCAGGGCGAGGAGCGTGAGGCTCAGCCGGGCTCTCATTGGCGTCTCCTAGAACTGCACCTGCAGACGGGCGATGACCTTGTTCTGCGTCTTTTGCGCTCCCGGCAGCTCGGTGCGCAGGTAGTCCGCCATCAGCTTGAGGTCGTGCCCCTTGAAGTAGACGTTGGTGCCGAGGGTCGTGGTCCTGGTGTCGTCGGCGTCTTTCCGATCGTTGGGATCGAAGGTCTCGTACTTGATGACGACCTGGAAACGGCTCGGCACCAGGAAGCACGAGGCCTGGCCGTACCAGCCGCCGGCGTCGAAGCTGGCGCGGGGGATCTTCGAGGCCGGCTCGAAGTGCCCGCGCAGCAGCTCACCCCAGAGCTCGAAGGGGCCGGCCACGAGCTGGCTGTCCACGCCGGAGCCCCGGCGGTTGCCGGTGAAGAGGCCGTCCTTGTCCGGCGTCGCCGGCGTGGAGTCGAGCCCGAGGTCGGAGAGGGCGAGGCCCGTGTCCTTCGAGGAGAAGCCATTGGCCCCCACCGACCACGTGGCCGCGGCGCTCCCGAGCTTTCCCTGCCAGGGCACGGCCGTGACTCGCCCGACGGTCGTGAAGGCATTGTTGTCGTTGAAGTTGTTGTTGACGCCGTTGCCGTTGAAGGCGCCGATGGCGTAGCCCAGCCGCTTGTCGAAAAAGTCGCCGCCCACCTGGGCGCCGAGCTGGCGATTCAATGTCAGCCGGTCGTTGACCAGGGTGCGCTCGATGGTCAGCAGCCGCGGATCGCCGTAGAGCTGCTCGAAGCCGAACGGGGTCTTGAACTGGCCCACCCGGACGTTGGCCGCCGGATAGCGATTCCAGTTGATGTAGCCGTCCGTCATCTGCGCCCGCAGGCCGGAGGTGTTGGACAGGCTCCCGGCGAGGTCCATCTCGAAACGAAAGTCGAATTCCTCCAGGAACCGGCCGGAGGCGTTGAGCCGGGCCCGCCGCAGATAGAAGCGGTCGAAGTCGCTGGCGAAGCGGCTGTCCCCCTTGTCGCCAGCGTCGAACTGCACCTGGAGCAGGCCGCCGATCGTCAGGGTGGGCTCGCGGCCCGCCGGCTTCACCTCGCCCAGGGTCTGGGCGTTGGCGACGACGGGCAGTCCTATGGAAAAAGCCAGCAGGACGTAGACGGCTTGGCGCATCTCTCTCCCCTTTCCGAAGTTCGGGGGCAGAGGCTAGCAGCGCCGTTATATTTCGTCAAGGATAACGGAGCTCAATCCGCCAGGTGCTCCTGCATCTCCTCCCAGGCGGGCTCCAGGGCCCTCCGGCTCTCCTCCTCCATGCGCCGATAGAGGGCGAGCACGGCGCGGCCGGCCTCCGTGAGGACGGCGCCGCCGTGCACGGAGCCGCCCCGGGCGGTGGTGACGAGGGGCTCCTTGAAGCAGGCGTTCATCGTCTGCAGGAGCTTCCAGGCCCGCATGTAGGACATGTCGAGGAGCTTCGCGGCCTCGGCCAGGGTGCCGGCGCGTTCGATTGCCGCCAGGAGGTCGGCCTTGCCGGGACCGAGGGCGATCTCCTCGCCATGGAGGATGCGCAGGCGGGGACGGAAGGTATTGGCGGGCATCCTTGGAAGAGGATACCGCGAAAGAGGAGCCTGGAATTCGGCCCCGGCCGTCCTCTATGATCGGGAGCTATGAAGGACCCGAAACCGTTCTGGTACGCCTCCTTCCTCATCCTTTTGGCAGTCTCCAGCGGCCACGCAGCACCGCCGCCGTCGCAGATATTGCCAGCCACTCCCGTCGCCCTCCCCGGCGGCGAGGGCGGGATCGGGTTCGACGACCTGACCTTCGCTCCGGGGCTGAAGAAGCTCCTGGTGCCGGCTGGACGCAGCGGCAAGGTCGACCTCGTCGACCCGGTCAGCCGGCAGATCCTACCCATCGGCGGCTTCAGCGCCCAGGGGAAGTTCGTGAAAGGCCATGGGGAAGGGACGACCTCGGCCGACGCCGGACGGGGGTTGATCTTCGCCAGCGACCGCACGGCCTTGAAGCTGGTGGTGCTCGATCCGGCGGCCCGGACCGTCGTCGCCCGAGCCGCCCTCGCCAGCGGCCCGGACTACGTGCGCTGGGTCGAGCCGACGGGCGAGGTCTGGGTGACCCAGCCCGACAAGGAGCGGATCGAGATCTTCGCTCTCCCCGCCTCCGGTCCCCCGGTTCCCATGCACAAGGATTTCCTGGCCGTTCCCGGCGGCCCGGAGTCGCTGATCGTCGACGCAGCCCGGGGCCGCGCCTACACCCACCTCTGGAAGAGCACCACCGTGGCGATCGACCTGAAGACCCGGGCCATCGTCGGACGCTGGCCGAACGGCTGCGGCGGCTCGCGGGGCATCGCCCTCGACGCCGAGCGCGGGTTCCTCTTCGCGTGCTGCGCGGAGGGGAAAGCGGTGGTGCTGGATTTGAACCAGAACGGCGCGGTCCGCGATTCGCTGAGCGCCGGCGCGGGGGTCGACATCATCGATTACAGCCGCGGCCTTCATCACCTCTACCTGCCTGGAGGGCAGAGCGAGACGATGGCGATCCTCGGCGTCGCCAAGACGGGGAAGCTGTCGCTGCTCTCGACCATCAAAACTGCCAGCAGCGCCCACTGCGTGGCCGCCGACGACCACCGCCAGGCCTGGGTCTGCGACCCGCATCACGGCCGTCTGCTGCTGGTCGCCGATCCGTTCCCGGCCTCCGAGTAGCGCCCTGGAGGACAAGCTGAAGAGTCAAGAGGACACGGTCGCGGCCACCTCCGCGTAGACCGCCCGCATCGTCTCCACGATCCGTGGCCAGAGCCACCGCTGCCTGACCTCGGCGGCTGCGGCGGCGCCGAGCCGCTGGCGCAGGGCCGGGCTCTCCACCAGACGCAGCAGGGCGGCGGCGAGGGCTCCGGCGTCCCGCGGCGGCACCAGCAGGCCGGTGCGGCCGTGCTCCAGGATGGAGGCCGGCCCTCCTACCTCCGTGGCGAGGATGGGCAGGCCGTGCAGCATCCCCTCCAGCACCACCATGCCGAACGGCTCGTACCAGCTCGGCACCACCAGCACGTCGGCGGCGCGGTACCATTCGGCCACGGCATCCGGCAGCAGCCAGCCGGTGAAGTGGATCCGTTCGCGGTAGCGTTCCAGGCCGGCCGGCAGCCAGCCGACCTCGATCGCCGCGCCGGTCCCATGGCCGCCCACCAGCACGAAGCGGGTCTCGGGAGCCTGGTCGAGCACGGCCGAGATAGCCGCGAACAGCTCGCGAATCCCCTTCCGATCGACGAAGCGGCCGGTATAGAGAACGGTGACGGGCCCGCCGTGCGCCTCGCGCCCCTCGCGAACATTCGGCTCGGGCAGGACGCGATCCTCGATGCCGTTGCCGATCACCCGGACGCGCCGGCGCACGGAGGGACAGGAGCGCAGCAGCAGGTCGCGCTCGTCCTGGCACAGCGCCAGGATACGGTCCGCCCCGGCGATCAGCTCCCGCTGCGCGTCCCAGAGGCCCAGGATCTCGGGCGGCTCGCAGCCGATCTCGTATTCGGCGGAGTTCAGGGAATGGACGGTGTAGACGATGGGGATGCCCGTGCGCCGCCGGATCTCGCGGGCGATCGGCCACAGCTCCACGGGATGGACGTGGAGGACGTCGGGCCGCCACCGCCGGGCCAGGCGCAGGCCCGCGGCCACCGCCTCGGCCTCCGCCACCGGCACGACCTCCAAACCGGCCGCCGTCGCTCTCGTCCCCTCCTGGGAACTGATCCGGTGCCCGTAGCTCCAGAACCAGGCGCCGCCGACGATCAGGACCTTCACCTCCAGGCCGGCGCGGGCGGAAGCCAGGGCCAGGCCGCCTACCGCGGTCCCCAGCCCACCCCAGATCAACGGCGGGAACTCGGCGGTCAAATGCAGGACTCGCATGGCGAGCCCGCGCTCATGCCAGCGCCCGGATCTGGATCTTGCGGAACGCCACCCGGCCCGTATGCGTCTGCAGCCCGATGAAGCTGCCCGTGCCACGGCTGGGGTCGGGGTTCACGTACTCCGTGATCTTCGTGCCATTCAGGAAGACCGTGTATTTCTGCCCCTGGACGTGGATCTCGAATTCATTCCACTCACCCGGCGGGTGCACCGGCAAATGGTCAGGATCGGCGGGACCGGCGAAGCCGTAGATGGCGCCGGTCTTGTGGATGGCGGCGCCGTCGTCGCGGGCGAGCTGATCGATCTGCACCTCGAAGCCGAAGTTGATCGCCACGTAGGCCGTGTTGTCGTAACCCTTGCTGTTGGGATCGGGGAAGCGCAGGAACACCCCGGAGTTGTCGTCGTCGCGGAAGCGGAGCCACTCCAGCTTGAGGACGAAGTCCGGCGGCGTCGCCTGGGTGCACCAGAAGAGGCCGAGGTCGTTGCCCGGCAGCGACTCCAGCGAGCGGTCGACCACCAGGAAAGTCCCGGGATTGTCCCGCCCCGGCTGGTGGGTGATCTTCGACATCCGCCACAGGTCGGTCGAGGCGCCGTCGAACAGGAGCGTGAAGCCGGGGTCCGGGACGAACGGCGGCACCGTCAGGTGGTCGGCCAGGCGCCGGGCCAGGGCGACGCCGGTCAGCATCGGGTTGGGCGAGCCGACGGTGGGGAGCAGGGCGGGGCCGATGGCGTAGGCATTGACGACGTCGTGGAAGCGCCCGTTCGCGTCGGTCACCGACGACGCGGGATCGTCGCCCATGAACAGGGGGCCGGCCTCGTGGTGGGTGGTGCCCAGGCCGTCGCGGCGCCCGCCGTCGGCGCGATCGGAGTAGGGGACGATCGCCTTGAGGTCGCCGTTCGCCGGCACCGCGACCCAATTCCCCTGGGCGTTCAGCACCTCGAACGGCTGACCGCCGGCGAAGACGTGGGCGATCTCGTCCGCCATCGCGTCCATGGCGTCCCAGAGCGACTGGTCGTGGGCGTTGGGAGCGAGGTGGACGAATGCCCGCTGCACGCCGACCTCGTCGGTCTCGGCGCCGAGCGTGACGCGGTTGGCGGCATTGCCCGATTCGATCTCGCCGATGCCGCGGATGGTGAGCACGATCTGCTGATCGTTGACCCGCCGCATGGCGTCGAAGGTGTCGACGTCCGGAATCTTCTTGAACAGCTCGGCCTCGGAATCGGTGCTCGGCCGGTCGAGCCCGGCGGCCGTGATCTGCTGGTGGTAGTAGCTCTTGGTGCCGTCGCCTTGAGTGTGCCGCCCCTTGACGAAGAGAGCGGACGCCTGCAGCGCCTTGACGGCCGGATCGAGGCCGGCGAGGCTGGTGCGCGGGATGCGGATCGTCAGGTTGGAGCGCAGGTGCGCCATCAGGTTGGTGCCGATCAGGCCGTAGTGCGCGGTCCCCGCGAAGGACAGCAGCGCCAACCGCGCGCTCTCGATCGTGCCCAGGGCGATCACCACTTGGGCGCCGTCGCCCACCGGGATGGTCAGCCGCTGCTTCTCCACGTTCGCGGCATCGCCGCAGATCGGCTGGTGGACCTCCGCCTCGACGCCGGTGACCCGCCCCTGCCCACCCTGGACGTCGGTCGCCAGCCGGATGACGTGGCAGTGGGGAACGATCATGAACCGCTTCTTGACGTCGTCCACGAACGGCATGCCCTGCGCCGCGTCGAAGGCCGCCGTGCGCGCGGCGGTGATCAATAGCGGGATGGCGCTGAACTTGTTCAACGGGAAGAGGCCGGAAACCTGATTGCTCTGCACCGCGAGCGGCGCCTCCAGCTTCTGCCGGTTCCTGGCGGCGGCGGTGCCGGCGGCCTCGCCGAGATGCAGCGGCAGCTCGTTGAACGGCACCGCCTCCGTCACCTTGCCGCCGGTGATTGCCTGGAAAAGCTCCTCCCGTAACGCCTGGTGCATGGGGCCGTTGATGAAATCGTTCGCCGAGTCGGTGCCGATCTGGCGCGCCGCCTCGTCGAAATAACGGTTTTTCAGATCGTTGACGACCGCCGCCGGCCAGCGCGCGGCGGGCATCTCCGCGTCGAGCAGCCGCGGCGACCAGCCGCCGAAGAAGGCCGAGCGCCCGCCGAGGCAATAGGCGAGGCCGGTGAAGCCGCCGCGCACGTCGGAGCGCCAGGGCAGGCCCCAGACCTGCTCGCGCAGGGCGTGAGGATCGTTCTCGACCGGCCCCGGCACGTTGAGCCCCAGGACGGGGAGGTTCTGCACGTGCTCCGGCAGCACGAGCGAGCCCGCTTCCAGGACCAGGATGCGATGGCTGTGCGTCCGGTCCGCCTTCTGGAGGTGCTGGGCCAGCGCGCCGCCGAAGCTGCCGCCGCCGATGACGATCACGTCGAACGGCCGCGCGTCGCTCTGCGGGCTGCCGTTCGGGCGGGAGACATTCTTGTCCGTGCTGCGCAACGCCTCGTCCAGGCCATTGCAGATGAAACGCCCCAGGACGTCCTGAGTGAAATGGGTGGTCTGCGGATTGCCGCTGGTGATCATGGGGAAACCTCTCTTGCCCTTGGACAATGAAAATGCCGAAAAGCGAACGACGAGCTGATATCTACGATAACGAGCCCTGAACTAAAACAATCTTCTGATCGCATTGACACGGCTCCTAAGAGATAGGAGACCTTCTCTTTCCTTTGGCGAACGCTGCGAGGGAATTGTTACGGCGGCCCGGCGGGCCAGGAGTCGAGAGAAGCTGCGCGGTCAGCTCACCACGTCGCCGTCCAGCGCAGCTTCAAAGTGAGCTCGTCGGCGGTGGCGCTCAAGCGGAGCGCCCCACGCCTATTTCGTGTTGACCCTGGCCAGCGCCGCCTTGAGAGCGCCGGCGATCTTCTCGGGCGTGTCGACCCCCCAGAAGTGCATGAAGAAGAGGCGCGGCGTCTCTTCCAGCATGTGCGAGTGGAGGGCGGTCACCGCGATGCCGTGGGCCTGCAGCTCGCGAATGACGGGGTTGACCTCGGAGGCGAGGAGCACGAAGTCGCCGGTGGTCGCGACGCGGTCGCCGGCGCGCTGGAAGTTGAGCGCGTTCGCCATGCCCATGGAGGGCGGCACCTCCATGCCCTTCTCCGCGATCCGCTCCGCCCGCGGCACCCCGACCTGCAGGACGGTGCCGGCCAGGGTTCCGGTCTTGCCGAGCACCGCCTGCACGGTCTTGAAAGCCTGCTCGTCGGCGGCAGTGGGCTGGGCCGGCGCCGCGGGCGAGCTCATCGGCGTCTGGGTGTGGCCGAGGGCGCCCTTCAGCGTCCTGGCCAGGGCGGTGGGCTCGCCGTGCCCCGAGAAGTGCACGTAGATGACGTGGGGCGATTCGTTGACGAGGTGGTTGTGAATGGCGGAGATCTCGATCCCTCCCGCCTCCAGCGCGGCGACGACCGGGGTCAGCTCCGACTCGAGGAGGACGAGGTCTCCCATGGTCATCGTCTGGTTCCCCTCTTTGAGGAAGGCGCCCCAGGAGCCGAGCGCCAGGGCCGGCTGCACCGGGACGCCGCCGACCTGGACGTGCAGGTCCCGCCGCGGCCAGCCGAAGCGATGGACGCCGCCGGCGAGGTCTTTGCCCGTGGTGCCGAAGACGGCGTCGACGGCCTTCCAGGCAGGATCGGCAGCCTCTTGGGCGCTGAGAGACAGCGCCGTCAGGAGCGCGAGGGTGAGAGTCAGGACGAACGTTTTGAATTTCATTCATTGTCTCCTTGGGCGGAGTTGACGGCCATTCCTGGAGGATACTCCGAGCTCATCCGGCCGTCACACCTGCCGCGTAGTGTTAGCGAATGCGTGGCGCCACGTCCGCGGGAGAGGAACGACTCAGATGATGACAGCGAGGATCTGGCCCCTGGTAGTGGCTCTGCTGGTCACGACCTCCGCAGTCTGGTCTCAGGACCCGGCACCGGCCGCAGCGCCGCAGGAGGCGAAGAAAGCGGAGCCGCCGAAGAAAGACAAAGAGAAGGACGAGGACCGGCTCAAGGTCTACGACGAAATCCAGGTCACCGATCGCGCCTCGGACATGCTGGGCGTGGCCGGCTCCGCCGGCGAAGGGGTCACCGGCCAGGCGGACCTGGAGCGCCGGCCCATCGCCCGGCCCGGCGAGCTGCTGGAGACCGTGCCGGGCGTCATCATCACCCAGCACAGCGGCAGCGGCAAGGCGAACCAGTATTTCCTCCGTGGCTTCAACCTCGATCACGGCACGGACTTCCGGATCACCGTCGACGACGTCCCTGTCAACATGCCCTCCCACGGCCACGGCCAGGGTTACAGCGACCTCAACTTCCTCATCCCCGAGCTGGTGGACACCGTCCGCTATCAGAAGGGGGCCTACGACGCTGAGAAGGGGGATTTCTCGGCTGCCGGCGCCGCCGACTTCACCTACGTCAACAGCCTCACCAAGGGGATCGCTCAGCTCACTCCGGGCACCGAGGGCTATGGCCGCCTGCTCGCCGCCGACTCGCGGCGGGTGGGTGACGGCGATCTCCTGGGGGCTCTGGAGGTGGGCCGGAACAACGGCCCCTGGGTGCGGCCGGACGACTATCGCAAGCTCAACGGCGTCCTGCGCTGGAACCGGGGTGACGCCGCCAACGGCCTCACCGTCACCGCCATGGGGTATGACGGCCGCTGGGATGCCACCGATCAGATTCCCGAGCGGGCGGTGACAGAAGGGCTCATCAGCCGCTTCGGCGCCATCGATCCCACGGACGGCGGCAGCTCCAGCCGCTACAGCCTCGCCGCTGACTGGCGCCGGGGGAGCGGGGACTCGCTGACGCGGGCGAGCGTCTATGCCCTGCGCTACGGGCTCGACCTGTTCTCGAACTTCACCTACTTCCTGAACGACCCGGTCAACGGCGACCAGTTCCACCAGGCCGACCACCGCACCGTGGCCGGCTTCCAAGTCGAGCACCAGTGGGCGTCGACCTGGCTGGACCGGGAGGTCCAGACCTCCGCGGGTCTCCAGGCGCGGGGGGACGACATCGCCAACGGCCTCTTCCACACCAAGGACCGCGTGCTTCTCTCCACCACCCGCGAGGACGACATCCGCGAGCTGATCGCCGGTCCCTACGCCCAGGCCCTCGTCCGCTGGAATTCCTGGTTGCGCACCGAGACGGGCCTGCGGGCCGACGTCTGGTACGCGGACGTCCACAGCAACCTCGACGTCAACTCCGGCCAGCGCACCGCCTCCCTGCTGTCGCCCAAGCTCTCCATCCTCCTGGGGCCGTGGAACGACACCGAGCTCTATCTCAACGGCGGCTATGGCTTCCACAGCAACGACGCCCGCGGCGCCACCCTCCGGGTCGATCCGGCGACCGGTGAGCCCGCCCGGCAGGTCACCCCCCTGGTGCGGGCCAAGAGCCTGGACGTGGGGGCGCGCACCAGCGCCATCCCCAACCTCCAGACGGCCGCCACCGTCTTCCTCCTCGACCTCGACTCCGAGCTGGTTTTTGCGGGCGACGCCGGGAACACCCAGGCGGGCCGTCCCAGCCGGCGCACGGGCATCGAGTTCCAGAATTTCTACCGTCCGCTCTCCTGGCTCTCGATCGACGCCGACCTCGCCCTTTCGCGGGCCCGCTTCACCGACTTCGCACCGGTGGGGGACCACATCCCGGGCGCCATCGAGCGGGCGATCTCGGCGGGCATCTCCTATGAGAAACTCGGGCACACGTTCGGCAGCGTGCGGCTGCGCTACTTCGGTCCCCGCCCCCTGATCGAGGACGCGAGCGTCCGCTCCCATTCCTCGACCCTGGTCAACACCCGCCTCGGCTACGACTTCGCCGCCGGCCTCTCCCTGGCGCTGGAGGTCTTCAATCTGCTCGGCGAGCAGGTGAGCGACATCGACTACTTCTACCAGTCGCGCCTGCCGGGCGAGCCGGGACCGGTGGCGGACGTCCACTTCCATCCCGCGGAGAAGCGCTCGGCCCGGCTGGTGGCGCAGTGGAGGTTCTGAGGGCTCAGCCGTCCACGCCTGAGCCCTTGCGCCCCGGTGTGCCATAATCTTCGGGAAAAGGAGTCTCGAAATTGCCGCAGGGTCGACCCGATCCGTACCTTGCAGGAGTGAGGCGGGCTCTCGCCGGCGAGAAAAGCCTGGCGCCAGCGATCCCGGCGGATCTTCGCGGTACGACCTACAACCACGCCCTCGGCCTCGCCGTAGGCGGCTACGGCCTCGATCCCCGAGGGCAGGGGCGGGACGTCCTGCTCGCTTTCCTGGGCATGGAGAAGACCGTGGGCCACTGCGCGGCGGGCGGTGACCTGCCCGTGGTGGGGCATGTCGGCTTACGGGTCGAGAGCTTTTCCACCAGCCATGCCGCGCATGACTACGCGGCGATCGGGCCCGCCCTCCTCTTCGCTCTGCGGGAGGCGGACGCCGAAATGCTGGCGGCCGTCCTGGTCTGGCAGAAGGGAGAGATGTCCGTCCTGAACCTGTGCGCCACGCCCCAGGGGCACGTCGTGGTGGCGGGTGCCCGCTGCCACGTCAGCGACGGGGTGGACCAGCGGAGCTACATGGCGGGGTGGCGGTCGTACCTGCATGGCGATCCCGTCCATACACCCCAGGGCTTCGAGACCGCCGAGGACCTGCTGGGGCTGTACAGCTTAACCCTGATCGACGCCGCCCACGCTCGCGGCGAGGCCTGGGCCGAGCCGTGGCCGCGCCTGCGACAGGAAATCGCCGCGGCAGGCCCCGCCGATCTGCCGGCGACCTACGAGGCGCTCGAGATCGAGCGCAGCGCGGGCGGGCTCGTCGTCCGGCAGACCGGCGTCACCGGCCAGCTCCAGCCATCGCTCTGGGCGAGCGTGGATTTCCAGACCGGGGAGGAGAGCTACGGCTGGAACCCGGACTGGCCCAAGGACTACTCCCCCAGAGTCGGCGAGATCCCACCGCCGCCCTGTCCGGGTGGCCCGGGGACCGTCTACCGAACCAAGGCGGCGGCGCAGACGCTGAGCTCGCCCGACATACAGACGCCGGCTCCGCCGGCCCCGAAAGGAGAACCGATGGGAAACATGGGAACCATCATCGCGAAATTCGCCGGCCAGTACCCGGGCCTCAACCTGGACACGACCGAGTGCCTGAGCTACGAGGTTCCGGGCGTCACTACCGCCCGGACGCCTCTCTTCGGCAAGCTCAACCCTCTCGCCGAGCTGGTCTTCGACCAGGGTAGCGAGGCCCTGAGCCGATCGATGGTGGCGCGGTACGGGCGAGGGCTGGGCACCCCCTGGCGGCAGGACACCAGCGTGCTGCCGGCCATCTCGCTGCTGCCCGACGCGGAGTTCAACAACTATGGCTGGCGGCAGGAGGAGAACTGGGAGCCACCCAACGAGGCCACGCTGGGGACCCTGGGATGGAGTGGTGGTCCTCTCTCTCCGACCGACCAGACGGACCTCAAGGCATGCTCGAACTTCACCGAGCGGGTCGTCAAGCCGCTGAACCGCGGCCTGGCGGTCGGCGCGGTCATCACCGTAGCGCCACCACCAGCTCCCGAGCCGTCGCCGAAACCGGCTCCTCCCTCTCCCGCACCGTCCGCGCCACCGGTGCCGAGTCCGTCGACGCCTCCCGTGCCGCCGGCAGACCCCCAGACCCTGGAGCTCCACGGCTTCAGGATCACCGTCGAATTCACCGATCCGCAATCAGGGGGCAGCAAGCGGCCCGCCACCGTCTATCCGGATTTTCACACCCCGGATGCGGGGATCTTCTGGTTCTTCGGTCCCAACACCCCGGAGCTGATGGTGAAGCTGATCGACGGACGGGCGATCAACGGCATGTTCTGGATCTATGCCGGCGCCGCCACCGACGTGGAGTTCGTGCTGAGCATCCGCAACGGCTCCGGGCAGCTCGTGTACTCCTATCACAACCCGGCTCAGCAGCGCCTGGGTCTCGCGGCGACATTCCCGCCGACGTTGTAGGAGGAGGCAGATGCCGGAGCACGGCCAAGTGGCCACGTTCCTGGGACAGCAGGAGCTCCTCCAGGACGTCGTCATGCGGATGGATCTTCAACCCTCTCCTCCTCGGCCGATCGCCGGCACGCTTCGATGACGGTTCGCAGCAGCCACCCTTGTGGCTCCTGGAGCCTCAGACGCCGCTTGCTGACGAGCGTGCGGCAGGCGTTCTCCAGGATCGCCTTCGCCTCCGCTTCGGAGATCCCGAAGGCGCTGAATACGGCCGGTAGGACGGGCAACAGCCGGCTCAGGATCTCGGTGCACGAGTCGTAGAGTGGTTCCATGGCACGAAAGAGTATCACTGGAAGCTCGATTTTGGACTCCGTGAAGAAAGAAAAAACGCCGGCTCCCGGAACCGGCGCAAAACCACGCCAGAATCCAGGCGCCTAGCTGCGGCCGTTGGGGCGCCGACGAGGAAGGCGCACACAGCAGGGAATAAGCTGTCTCCAAAGTCAGTCTGGGGAGCACTGAAGATGGTAGGATAGTCCCTGTCAAGGCCCGACCCCATGCTCTCCCCAATCCTACGCGGCCTGGCCGCGGCGCTCCTCTTGGCCACGCTCGTCGCCACCGACGCCCTGCCGGTCTCGCAGCCCCGGTGCGTCATGGCCTGCTGCCGGGTGCAGGGAGCCATGAGGCACGGGGGAGCCATGAAGCACGGGGATGCCTGCCAGCTCCGGCGGGCTGCCGTGCCGCACTGTGCCGTCGGCAGGTCCAACGGTCTTCCCGCCTCGTTCCAGAGCCAGCAGGAGAAAGCGGATCGCCTGGGGGTCCGGCACTTCCCGACGGGTGAGATGGTCCTCGCTTCCGCCGGCCGGGTCGCCGAGGCGAGGTCGACCGCTCCGCCACCCCCTCTGTTCGAGCCTCCGGTCCCTCCTCCCCGGTCCCTCCGTTTCGCCTGAGCGTCGCCACGACGGACCGCCGCCCTGTGCGGCCGGTCTGTAGATTCACGCTGGACCGAAACGAGGAGCCCCGACCATGATTTTCCGTCACCGCACGTGTGCCCTCACAGGAGCGGCAGTCTTCGCGTGCCTGCTTCTGATCCCTGTCACGCCCGCTCGCGCCTGTTCCATGTGCCGTTGCGGCGATGCCACCTTCAACGCCCTGGGCACCGACGTCTACAAGGACGGGGCCTTCCGCATCGCCCTGGACTGGGAGCGGTTCGACAAACAGCAGGGAATCCTGGCCGAAGAGGGGGCGGCCGTCGTCAAGGAAGCCGCCGCCGGCCTGGGCCACGAGTCCCAGGTGGAGAACCGTTTCACCACGGCCCTTTCCTACACCTTCCGCGACCGCGTCGTCGCCGTCGCCCGCATCCCGTTCACCTCGCGCGAGATCATGGCTCCGGAAAGCCGGACGGCGCACGACGGCCTGTCCGATCCTGAGCTCTATGCCCTGGTGCGCCTGTGGTCCTCGGAGTTCGCGCCGGGCCTCGGCCGCCGGACCTGGATCTCGGTCCTGGGCGGCGTCAAGACCGCCTGGGGGCAGAACGACGCCGCCACGGGAGGGGCGCGGCTCGACGAGCACCTGCAGCCCGGCACCGGCTCGACCGACTGGTTCACCGGCCTTTCCGGCGTCTACCTCTTCACTTCCCGGTCGTCGTTCTTCGCCTCCACACAGTACCGGAGCACGGGCACCAACAGCTTCGGCTACAAATACGGCAACATCGCGATGGCCAACGCCGGCTACGAGCACAAGCTGGGCAAGCGCTTCGACGGCGTGCTGGAGCTCAACTTCCGCGACGCCGGCCGGGACCGGACGGACGCCAGCGGCTTCCGCGACCCGAACACCGGCGGCTCCCTGCTGTACATCTCGCCGCGGCTGATCGTCGACTTCAACAAGGGGATGGTGGGCCGGCTGTCCATCCAGATCCCCGTGGCCGACGGCTTGAACGGCGACCAGAAGGAGAGGCCGGTGGCGAACATCGGGTTGACGTATTTGTTCTGAGGCCTGGGAGATCCGCCCATATACTCGCGGCGTGGCCCGCCCCTTCCGTTTCGGTCCCGCCGCGATCTCCCGCCCCTCCGTGTCGGCGGCGGACCTCGTCATCGTCGCCGGCCTGGGGGCGGTGCTGGCGCTGGCGATCCGGCTGGCATGGCGGGCGCCGGCGGTGGTGGCCGGCCCGCGGATCAGTCTCTCCGGGTCCGCCCTGCCCTGGTACGCCCTGCTCTCGACCTCGCGCATGGCGGCGGCATACGGGCTCTCGCTCCTGTTCAGCCTGGCCTACGGCTACTTCGCGGCGCGCAGCCCGGGGGCGCGCAAGGTGCTGATGCCGCTGCTGGACATCCTCCAGAGCGTCCCCATCCTCTCCTTCCTCCCCGTCGTGCTCCTGGGCTTGAGCGCCGTGCTGCCGCAGGGCCTCGCCACCGAGCTGGCGGCGATCATCCTGATCTTCACCTCCCAGGCCTGGAACATGACCTACAGCTTCTACCAGTCGGTCACCACCGTGCCGCAGGAGATGCGGGAGGCGGCGGCCATCTTCCGCCTCTCCCCCTGGCTGCGGTTCCGGGTGCTGGACCTCCCCTTCGCGGCCCTGGGCCTGATCTGGAACAGCATGATGAGCTGGGCCGGTGGCTGGTTCTTCCTCATGGCCGCCGAGATCTTCAAGGTGGGGAGTCGCGATTTCCGGCTGCCGGGCCTCGGCGCCTACCTCCAGACGGCGGCCGACGCCAACGATCTGAAGGCCGTCGCCGCCGGCGTGCTGACGCTGATCCTCACCATCGTGCTGCTCGACCAGCTCCTCTGGCGGCCGGTCCTCGCCTGGGCGGACAAGTTCAAGGTGGAGATGGTGTCGAGCGACGCGCCGCCGCCGCGGTCGTGGTTCCTCGATCTCCTGAATCGCTCGCACCTGATCGGCTGGCTCCGGCACCGCTTCTGGTCGCCCTTGACCGAGAGGCTGGATCGCCGGGCGAACCTCCCCGCCGGGAGCGCCGGGGAGAAGGGCAGGGGTGGCTGGCGGCGCCTGGGCCTCGGGCTCGCGGCCGTCCTCGGCGTGATCGCGGCCGCGGGACTGCTGTTCGGCGTCTATCGCGCGGTCGTGACGTTGATGGAGATGCCGGCCGCCGGCTGGCCGGCGATCGGGACGGGTGTGCTGGCGACCTTCGGCCGCGTCGCCGCCTCGCTGGTCCTGGCGCTGCTGTGGACGGTCCCCGTGGGGGTGGCCATCGGCACCAACCGGCGCCTCGCGGGCTTGCTGCAGCCGGTGGTGCAGGTGGTGGCCTCGATCCCGGCCACCGCCCTCTTCCCGGTGCTGGTCCTGGCCCTGCTGCGAGTGCCCGGGGGCCTCAACCTCGCGGCGGTGATCCTGATGCTGGCTGGCACCCAGTGGTACCTGCTGTTCAACGTCATTGCCGGCACGGCGGCCATCCCCCAGGACCTGCGGGATTCGGCGGACCTGCTGCGCCTCTCCCGCTGGCAGCGCTGGCGGATCCTGACGCTGCCGGCCCTCTTCCCCTTCCTCGTCACCGGCGCCATCACCGCCGGCGGCGGCGCCTGGAACGCCAGCATCGTGGCCGAGTACGTGACCTTCGGCGGCGAGACCCACAGCACGGTGGGTATCGGCTCGCTGATCGCCCGGGCCACGGCCGCGTCCGACTACCGGCTGCTCCTGGCGGCCACGCTGGCGATGATCCTGGCGGTGGTGGGGCTCAATCGCACCTGGTGGCGCTGGCTCTATCATCAGGCCGAGGTCCGGTTCAAACTGGAGTAGATGATGACGACCTCCGAGCTGCTGACCGTGCACGGCGTCACCAAGGCCTATGGCGCCGAGGGGAAGAGCTTCACCGCCGTCCAGAACGTCGACCTGCGGATCGCGGAGGGAGAGTTCGTCTGTCTGCTCGGTCCCTCGGGCTGCGGCAAGTCCACCCTGCTGCGCATCATCGCCGGGCTGATGCCGGCGACGTCCGGCGAGGTGCTCTACTGCGGCCGGCACATCGCGGGGGTCAACCCCTACGCCACCATCGTCTTTCAGACCTTCGCTCTCTTCCCCTGGCTGACGGTGGAGCAGAACGTGACCGTGGCGCTGAAGGCCCGCGGCGTCGATCCGCCCACCCGGCACGCCACGGCCCTGCGGCTGATCGACACCGTGGGGCTCGACGGTTTCGAGAAGGCCTATCCCCGGGAGCTCTCCGGCGGCATGCGCCAGAAGGTGGGCTTCGCCCGCGCCATGGCCGTGGAGCCCGAGCTGCTCTGCCTGGACGAGCCGTTCTCCGCCCTCGACGTGCTCTCTGCCGAGGCCCTCCGCGGCGAGCTGATGGAGCTCTGGCTGGGCAAGAAGCTCCCCACCCGCGCCATCCTCATGGTCACCCACAACATCGAGGAGGCGGTGCTGATGGCCGATCGCATCGTGGTGATGGGCAAGAACCCGGGGCACGTGGTGACGGAGATCCCGGTGGGCCTGCGCCACCCCCGGGCGCGCAAGGACACGGCGTTCCAGGCCCTGGTCGACCGGGTCTACGCGGCCGTCGCCGGCCACACCCCCTCGGAGGCCGAGGCCCTGGGCACCGCGCCCGGCCAGCCCGGTCTCACGCGCCGGCTTCCCCCGGCCCGCGTCAACGCCCTGAGCGGCCTCATGGAGAGGCTCAACGAAGAGGGGGGGCGCAGCGACCTCTACCGGCTGGGCGCCGACCTCCAGCTCGAGCTCGATGACCTGCTGCCGGTGCTCGAGGCGGCGCAGATCCTGGGCTTCGCCCACGTGACGGAGGGCGACGCCGTCCTCACCCCGCTGGGCAAGGCCTTCGCCGAGGCGAGCATCCTCACCCGCAAGCAGATCGTGGCCGGCCGCATCCTGCGCCAGCCCACCATTCTGTGGATTTTCGAGATCCTGGAGAAGGACGACAACCAGCGGGTCGCCCAGTCCTTCTTCCTCGACAAGCTCCGCGCCGACTTCGGCGACGAGGCTCCCTCCCAGCTCGACCTCGCCATCAAGTGGGGCCGCTACGCCGAGCTCTTCGCCTTCGACGACGACACGGACGAGCTGTACCTGGAGGCGGCGCAGGAGTGACCCCGCCAAGTTTTCTTCGTCCTTGCAGTCCCTGCTGTCCCTCTCCCCCTCGCCCTCTCACACCCGTACGAATTCGCTGACGCTCACCGGCGGCCGGCGCAGGGCTGAGCCGTTGGCCGCGCCGTTGCCGGCGGGGTTGAGGTTGCCGGTCGGCCGGCGGAGCTGCTCCTGGCCGAAGAGGCGCTTCAGGAACTTCATCGCCTCCTCTTCCACGCGCTCCTTGGTGAGCTGCGCCACGGGTAGCTTGTCCGAGAGGAGGCCGAAGCCGATCCCCTCGTGGGTCACTTTTACCATTTGGGTGGAGTCGTCGCCGAAGAACAGCAGGGAACGGTCGTAGTCCTCCCAGCGGTCCAGCTTCACCGTCAAGCCGGCCGCGGTGGAGCGGTGGAAGATGGAGGCCGACTCCACCTTGCCCACCATCACGTCCTTGATCTCCTCCAGGAGGGGCACGATCACCGAACGCGCGACGCGGTTGAACTGCTCCCGGAAGAGATCGTTCTGCCGGAGGACCCCCTCCGGCCGGGCGCGCTTCTCCTCCAAGAGGTCTTCATGACCCTGCAGCAGGATGCGAAGCCGTTCGAGGTTGGCCTTGTCCATGGGCGGTTGTCCTTTCTCTGTGCCGGTGTACAGCAGCTCTTTGTAGAGAAAGATTGCGAATAGCGTGCCAAGTGCCAGGGGTGTACACTTCCGCCCCGCCATGCCCAGACGGTCCGATCTCCATTCCATCCTCGTCCTCGGCTCGGGTCCGATCGTCATCGGTCAGGCCTGCGAGTTCGACTACTCCGGCACCCAGGCCTGCCGCGTCCTCAAGCGCCAGGGTTACCGCGTCGTCCTCGTCAATTCGAACCCGGCGACGATCATGACCGACCCGGAGCTCTCCGACGCCACCTACGTCGAGCCTCTGGTGCCCGAGGTGGTAGAGAAAATTTTGGAAAAGGAGCGGCCGGATGCCCTGCTCCCCACCGTCGGCGGCCAGACGGGGATCAACCTCGCCATCGCTCTCGACGAGCGGGGGGCGCTCGCGCGCCACGGCGTCGAGGTGCTGGGTGCGAGCATCGACGCCCTGCGCCTGGGAGAGGACCGCCTCCTCTTCAAGCAGGCCATGGAGGAGGTAGGGCTCAAGGTCCCGAAGAGCGGCTACGCCGGCAGCCTCGAAGAGGCGTGGGAGATCACCGGCGACGTCGGTTATCCGGTGATCATCCGTCCCAGCTTCACCCTCGGCGGCGAGGGAGGTGGCGTGGCCTACAACCGCGACGAGCTGGAAGAGGTGGTCGCCGCCGCCCTCCAGGCGAGCCCCGCCCACCGCGTGCTCATCGAGCAGTCCGTCCTCGGCTGGAAGGAGTTCGAGTTGGAGGTGATGCGCGACGTGGCGGACAACGCGATCATCGTCTGCTCGGTCGAGAACTTCGACGCCATGGGCGTCCACACCGGCGACTCGATCACCGTGGCCCCCCAGCAGACCCTGTCGGACCGCGAGTACCAGGACATGCGGGACGACGCCTTCAAGGTGATCCGCCGCGTCGGCGTCGCCACCGGCGGCTCGAACATCCAGTTCGCCGTCGACCCCAGGACGGGCGAGCGGGTGGTGATCGAGATGAACCCCCGGGTCTCCAGGAGCTCGGCCCTGGCCTCCAAGGCGACCGGCTTTCCCATCGCCAAGATCGCGGCCCTCCTCGCCGTCGGCTACACGCTCGACGAGATCCCCAACGAAATCACGGGCAAGACCTTCGCCGCCTTCGAGCCCACCCTGGACTACACGGTGGTGAAGATCCCCCGCTGGGCCTTCGAGAAGTTCCCGGACACGCCGACGACGCTCGGCACCTCCATGAAGTCCGTGGGCGAGGTGATGGCCATGGGCGCGACCTTCAAAGAGGCGCTGATGAAGGGGCTCTCCGCCCTGGAGCTCGACGGCAGTGCCGCCACCCGCGAGCGGCGGATGTCCGATCCCGTGCGCCTGCGCCGGCGGCTGGCGACGCCGAACTGGGAGCGCCTCTTCGCCGTCTTCGCCGCTCTGCGTCAGGGGTGGACCCCCGAGGAGGTCTCCGAGGTCTCGCACATCGATCCGTGGTTCCTGCGCGAGATCGCCGAGGTCGTAGAGCTGGAGGCGGAGCTGGCCTGCTGGGACCTCGCCTCGGCCCCCCGGACGCTCCTGCGCCAGGCCAAGTCCTTTGGCTTGACCGACGCGCGCATCGCCGGCCTCCTCGCCTGCGCCGAGAAGGACCTCGCCGCCGCCCGGGCGCGCATGGGCCTCGAGCGGGTCTACAAACGGGTGGACACCTGCGCCGCCGAGTTCCCGGCCACCACCCCCTACCTCTATTCGACCTGGGGGGACGAGGACGAGAGCGAGCCGGACGAGCGCCGCAAGGTGGTCATCCTCGGCTCCGGTCCGAACCGCATCGGCCAGGGCATCGAGTTCGATTATTGCTGCGTCCACGCCGCCTTCTCTCTGCGTGAGCTGGGCTTCGAGACGGTGATGGTCAACTGCAATCCCGAGACGGTGTCGACCGACTACGACACCTCGGACCGCCTCTACTTCGAGCCCCTCACCCTGGAGCACGTGCTGGCGGTCCTGGCCAAGGAGAAGCCGGAGGGGGTGATCGTCCAACTCGGCGGCCAGACGCCCTTGAAGCTCGCCCGCGGCCTCGCGGCGGCCGGCGTGCCCATCTGGGGCACCTCGCCGGATGCCATCGACCTCGCCGAGGACCGCCGCCGCTTCGGCGACCTCCTCGCCGAGGAGGGCATCCTCCAGCCGGAGAACGGCAGCGCCACCTCGCTCGACGAGGCCCTGGGAGTGGCGCGGCGGATCGGTTTCCCGGTCGTGGTGCGCCCCAGTTACGTGCTGGGCGGCCGGGCCATGGCCATCGTCTACGACGAGTCCACCCTCGACCGCTACATGCACGAGGCCGCGGCCATCTCCGAAGGGCAGCCGGTGCTTGTCGACCGCTTCCTGGAGGACGCCTTCGAGGTGGACCTCGACCTCCTGTCCGACGGCAAGACGGCGGTGGTGGCCGGCATCCTTCAGCACATCGAAGAGGCGGGCATCCACTCCGGCGACTCGGTGGCCGTGCTGCCGCCCTACAAGGTCTCGCACGAGGATCAGGACCGCATGCGCGACATCGCCAGGCGTCTCGCCCTGCGGCTCGGAGTGGTGGGATTGATGAACGTGCAATTCGCTTTGAAGGACGGCAGGATCTACGTCCTGGAGGTGAACCCGCGCGCTTCGCGCACCGTGCCCTTCATTGCGAAGGCCGTGGGGATTCCGCTCGTCAAGATCGCCGTCGCGGCCATGGCGGGGAAGAGCCTGGAAGAGCTGGGCTTCACCGAGGAGCCGAAGGTGCCGGGCGTGTTCGTCAAGGCGCCGGTCTTCCCCTTCCGCCGCTTCCCGGGCGTGGACCCGGTGCTGGGTCCGGAGATGAAGTCCACGGGTGAGGTGATGGGGGAGAGCCTCACCTTCGGCCTCGCCTTCGCCAAGGCCTGGCTGGGGGCCGGGCACGTCCTGCCCCTCGCAGGCACGGCCTTCCTCTCGGTGCACGACCGCGACAAGCCGGGTGTTTTGCCGGTCGCTCATCGCCTCGCGGAGCTGGGCTTCGAGCTGACGGCCACGGCGGGCACGGCGGACTACCTGCGCGAGCACGGCCTCCAGGTCCGCACCATGCTGAAGGTGCATGAGGCCCGGCCCCACGTGGTGGACCACCTGATCAACCGCGAGATCGCCCTGGTGGTGAACACCCCCCTGGGCCGCGCCTCCCACGAAGACGACGGCGCCATCCGCCGGACCGCCCTGAAGTACGACATCCCCTGCATCACCACCCTCTCCGGCGCCATGGCGGCGGCGGAAGGGATCGCGGCGATGCGCGAGGAGGGTTTGAGCGTGCGGTCGCTGCAGGAGATGGGGGTGGAGTAGGGATCCCTTGACATGCGCCGCACATGCAAGTAGCCTGAGAACATGGCTGTGATGGTTCAGATCCGCAACGTCCCCGACGATGTCCACCGGAAGCTCAAGGCGCGTGCGGCCTTGGCGGGGATGTCGATCTCGGAATACCTCCTGCGAGAGCTCGAACGGTCGCTCGCCAAGCCCACCGCCGGGGAACTTCTGGAGCGGCTTCGGAGCCACGGCAGAGTGGATCTGGCCGAGCCTGTGGCGGAGGCGGTCGCGGCGGAGCGCGAAGGCCGGTGATCGTCCTCGATGCCTCGGCCGTCCTGGAAATCCTCTTGCAGACAGCGGCCGGCGCGCCGGTTGCTGAACGACTCGTCACGTCGGACTCATCGCTTCATGCGCCCCATCTCCTGGACGTTGAGGTCGCTCAAGTCTTGCGCCGTTTCGTCGCGCGAGGACAGGTGAAGGAAGGGCGTGCAGGCCAAGCTCTCGCGGCTCTCGCAGATCTTCCCGTCGAGCGCTACTCCCACGAGATACTGCTGCCCCGGATCTGGGCCTTGCGCCAAAACCTCACGGCCTACGATGCCGCTTACGTGGCCTTGGCCGAGATCCTTGGAGCCACGCTCCTCACCCGCGATTCCCGGATTCACCGAGCCCCGGGGCACTCCGCGCGGGTGGAAGTCTTCTGAGCCTATCGGGGCGGCGGGGATGTTCTCGGGGAGGCGGGGATGTTCTTCGAGCGAATTTACCTGCGCGCCAGTTCCTGTCCCGTCACCCCCGGCCGTCGGTCTTCGTTCACAAGGACCCGATCGACCTCGTCCGGCGGAGCGAGACAGCCAGACAGTAGCCCTCAACCGCTGGAATACACCCTCCAGGCGTAATTCTGTGTAGCCGAGACCTCATCATGCAGGAAAGTTTCAGGCCCGAAGGGTCGTCCTCCCTCAGCCTGGGGCGCAGCCCCAGGAAATGGAGTCCACCAGTCTAAAAGCCCTGTAGGGGCGAGATAAAAGCCGGATCACGCCCCTTCAGGGCTCGCTGGAGACCGCCAAACAGGGTGGCGCCGATGTACGAAGATTCGGCAGATGCGACGTGCGAGTGTTTTCCTGTTGTTACTGTTCCAGGTCGGCCCATCTCTCTACGCACAGGGAGGTTTGGGGCAGGTTCAACCGTCGCTGTCCCAGGGCCGGTTCGTGGAGGCCGCGAAGGAGCTCCAGCAGATCGTGCTCGTGTCGGGACCGGCCCTGAAGAAGCCCGCTCCGGCCGAGGAGAAGGTGCTGCGCGGGGCCATCGCGGCCACGCGGCGATTCCTGAACGAAGACCATCCGCCCGCGGATTGGAACGCGGCCCGTCAGGTCCTCTGTCTGTCGCGCGCGTATTTCGCGGAGGATCCGCCGGGGCTCGAGGAGACGGCGCTGCGGGTGGGAGCGACCACCCAACGCCCCGAGCTCATCGGCAAGCCGGTCCGGCGGTATCCGCCCGAGGCCCGCAAGGCGGGGGTTCAGGGCACGGTGATCGTCGAGGTCATCATCGATCCGGAAGGCTGCGTCCGCCATCGCCGGGTCCTGAAGGGAGTGCCCATCCTGAACGATGCTGCGCTCGCCGCTGTTCAGAGCTGGACTTTCCAGCCGGTCACGCGGGACGGCAAGGTCGTGGCCGTCTACTATGTGCTGAGCGTGTCGTTCAACCTGAGGGACCCGGGATGACCCGGCGCCCGCCGGAGACGCCCCGCCGTCCCCGTGGCCTGCCGACGGTATCGTATCGGGTCTGGGGCGTCTCTACGGACCCGTCTCGCGATGGCAGAGGATGGCGATTCCGGAGGGCATGAAGCGGAATCTTTCAACCCCTCCGGAACCCCTGCCTCTGGCCGCGTCTCCGAGGCTCCGTAGAGACGACCCGGACCCGTTACGACGTCGCTTCGGAGGCCACGGGGACGGCGGGGCGTCTCCGCAGCGGCGATGCCGGTCCGATCGACTCGGACCTCCGGCGTCACGAATCCCGGCCCTGCGGCTTTCCACATCCTCCCGACCCTGTAACCTTCCCGGTCTCCTCCTCGTACTCTTGTAAGCTCCTCCGGGAGGGGCTTCGCCATGCGCACCATCCTGTCTTCCATCCGCGCCCTCTTCCGGGGCTTCCGCTCCAACCCGGGATTCCTGGCGATCGTGATCTTCACGCTGGCGGTGGGCATCGGCGCCAACGCGGCGATCTTCACGGTGGTCAACGCGGTGCTCATCCGCCCCCTGCCGTACCCGCAGCCGGAGCGGCTGGTGGCGGTGTGGAACCGCGCTCCGGGGATGAACCTCGATCAATTCGAGCACTCGGAGGGGAGCTATCTCGTCTATCGCCGGCACAACCACGTGCTGGAGGACCTGGGGATCTACGGCGAAGGCTCGGTCACCCTGACCGGCGGCGACCGGCCGGAGCGGGTGGGAGCCGCCGGGATGACGGCCAGCCTCTTCTCTGTACTGAAGGTCCCGGCCTTCCTGGGCCGCACCTTTCAGGAGGCCGACGACCTGCCGGGCGCCGAAAAGGTGACCGTGCTCTCGCACGAGCTCTGGCAGCGGCGGTACGGCGGCCGGCGCGACGTCCTCGATCAGGTGCTGCAGATCGACGGTGTGGCCACCCGGGTGGTGGGAGTCATGCCCGCGGACTTCTGTTTCCCCTCGGTGCGGACCGAGTTGTGGCAGCCGCTGACCATCGATCCCGCCAAGCCCGTGGTGGGGAACTTCAACTTCACCGCCGTCGGCCGGCTCAAGCCGGGGGTCACGCGGCAGCAGGCCGCCCATGAGCTGTCGAGCCTCGTCTGGCGGCTCGCCGAGGACTATGGCGAACGGGACGTCAGCCGCGGCATGATCGCCAGCGTCAGGCTCTCGGTGCTCGTCCACTCCCTGCGCGACGATACGGTGGGCGATGTGCAGCGGGTGCTGTGGCTGCTCCTCGGCAGCGTCGGCATCATCCTCGTGATCGCCTGCGCCAACGTGGCCAACCTCTTCCTGGTGCGGGCCGAGGGGCGCCAGCGGGAGGTGGCCGTGCGCAGCGCCCTGGGCGCTTCGCGCCGCGACGTCGCCCGCCTTTTCCTCCGCGAGAGCGTCGCTCTGGCCCTGCTCGGCGGCATTCTGGGACTGGGCCTGGCGGCGGTGGGAGTCCGCGTGCTGGTGAGCCTGCGGCCCGAAGGGATTCCGCGGCTGGAGGAGATCGGCATCGACGGCTCCGTATTGGCTTTTACCGTCGCCATCTCCATCGCCGCGGGTCTCGTCTGCGGCGGCCTTGCCCTGCTGCGCTTCGGCCGGCCGGAGATGGTGCCCGCTCTCAAGGAGGGCGGGCGCGGCGGCTCGGCGGGCCGGGCGCGGCTCTGGACCCGGGCCGTCCTGGTGGTGGTGCAGATGGCCCTGGCGCTGGTGCTGCTGGTGGCCTCGGGCCTGATGGCCAAGAGCTTCTGGCGGCTGCGCGGCGTGAGCCCGGGGTTCGATCCCCAGGGCGTCCTCACCCTGCGCCTGTACCTGCCGCCGGCCCGCTATGCGGACTCTGCGGCCACGGCCCGCTTCGTCCAGCAGCTCCTGGAGAAAGTGCGGGCCGTGCCGGGTGTCGTCAGCGCGGGTACCGTGTCGATCCTCCCGCTCTCCGGGGGCAACTCGAACAGCGGCTACACGCTGGAGGATTTCCCGCTGCCGAAGGACACGGTGCCGCCGCTCCTGGGTACCCGCTACACGAGCCCCGGCTACTTCGAGGCGATGCGCATTCCGCTCCTGGCCGGACGCACGTTCGACCGCCTCGATCCCGGCCAGCGCTCCGGCGACGTGGTGGTGAGCCAGGCCCTGGCCGAGCGCTTCTGGCCCGGCAGGAGCGCCCTCGGCAAGCGGCTGATGAACGGGGTCAGCCGCGAGAAGCACCCCTGGTACACGATCGTCGGCGTGGTCGGCAACGTGCACGATCTCGGCCTGGACAAGAAGCCCCAGGAGATGGTCTACCTGCCGTTGCTGCGCGTCCTCGAGACGGCGACGAAGGGGACGGATACGGACTTCGTGTCGCGGGACGTGTCCCTGGTGGTGCGTGGCCGGGGCGAGCCGGCGTCGCTGGTGGCCCCCATCCGCAACGCCGTCTGGTCGCTCGATCCCAACCTGGCGGTCGAAGACGTGCGGCCGATGGCGGAGGTGGTGGCCCGTTCGATGGCGCGCACCTCCTTCACCATGCTGCTGCTGGTGATCGCGGCCGTCGTGGCCGTGGTGCTGGGGACGGTGGGGATCTACGGCGTCATCTCCTACGTGGTCAGCCAGCGGACGCGCGAGATCGGAGTGCGCATGGCGCTCGGCGCCGCCCGCGGGGACATCGCCCGCATGGTCTTGCGCGAGGGGCTGGTGATCAGTCTCGTGGGGATCACCCTCGGCCTCCTCGGCGCCTTCGCGGCGACCCGGCTGCTGATCGCTCTGCTCTTCGACACCAGCCCGCTCGATCCCGGCGTCTTCGCCGCCGTGCCCGTGCTGCTGGCCGCCGTGGCGCTGATGGCGAGCTGGCTCCCCGCCGAGCGGGCCGCCTCGATCGAGCCGCTGGAGGCGATTCGTTACGAATAGACTGGAGATGCCATGCCGCCGACTTTGATCCGTCTTTCGATCGGATTTCTCGTCCTGGGAGCCGCCTTCTACCTGATCGAGCGGCTCTTCCCCGCAATCCCCCGCCAGCGGGTGTGGCGGCGAGGGAGCGGCACCGATCTGATCTACTGGTTTTTCACGCCGCTGGTGACTCAAGGCCTGTCGCGCGGCCTGACCCTGGTGGCCGTGGTGCTCGCGGCTCTGGCGCTGGGCCGGCAGGTGGGGCCCGGGCTCGCAGCGGGCTTCGGCCCGCTGGCGCGCCAGCCCGGATGGGCCATCGCGCTGGAGATGGTGGTCCTCGGCGACCTGGTGGGCTACTGGACGCACCGCGCCTTTCACGGCCGCCGGCTGTGGAAGTTCCACGCCATCCACCACGGCTCGACGGAGGTGGACTGGCTGTCGTCCGTGCGGCTCCATCCGGTCAACGACGGAGTCTCGCGGGCATCGCAGGCGGTGGTCCTGCTCTGCCTGGGGTTCCCGCTCAAGGCGCTCGCCGCCTACGTGCCGTTCCTCACGCTGTACGCCCTGTTCCTTCACGCCAACGTGGGCTGGTCCTTCGGGCCGCTGCGCTACGTGGTCGCGAGCCCCGTCTTCCACCGCTGGCACCACACCTCGCAGGAGGAGGGGCTGGACAAGAACTTCGCCGGCCTCCTCCCCGTCTTCGACCTCCTGTTCGGCACCTTCTACATGCCCCCGGGCCGCCAGCCGGAGGTCTTCGGCGTCGCCGGCGAGCCGGTGCCGGAGGGGTTCCTGGCTCAGCTTGCCTATCCATTTCGGAGAGTCCGGGAGTAGACTTCCCGGCCTCTATGCGAATCGTGGTGGCCCTGGGGGGCAACGCCTTGTTGCGGCGTGGTGAGGAGATGACGGCCGAGAACCAGCGGCGCAACGTCCGCGTCGCCGCCGAGGCCCTGGCGCCCCTCGCCCGCGAGCACCAACTCGTCATCTCCCACGGCAATGGTCCGCAGGTGGGCCTCCTCGCCCTCCAGGGGGAGGCGTACGAGAAGGTCGGGGCCTATCCGCTGGACGTCCTGGGCGCGCAGACGGAGGGGATGATCGGCTACATGATCGAGCAGGAGATGGGCAACATCCTGCCGTTCGAACAGCCCTTCGCCACCATCCTCTCGATGGTGGAGGTCGATCCCGACGACCCGGCGTTCCAGCATCCCACCAAGCCCATCGGTCCGGTCTACGGCGAGGAGGACGCCCGGCGCCTCGCGGCGGAGAAGGGGTGGGCGATGGCGCCGGACGGCCCGGGCTTCCGCCGCGTGGTGGCCTCGCCAAAGCCGCAGCGGATCTTCGAGATCCGGCCCGTCAAGTGGCTGCTGGAGAAGGGGTGCATCGTCATCTGCGCCGGCGGCGGCGGCATCCCCACCATGTATGGGAAAGATCGCGGTCCGAACCGCACCCTCCATGGCGCCGAGTGCGTGGTGGACAAGGACCGCGCGAGCGCTCTGCTGGCCCGGGAGCTGGAGGCGGACCTCTTCATCATGGCGACGGACGCGGACGCCGTCTACCTCGATTGGGGAAAGCCCACCCGGAAGGCCATCCGCCGCGTGTCGCCCGAGGCGCTGGCCGGCTACGGCTTCGCCGCGGGCTCCATGGGGCCGAAGGTGGAGGCGGCCGTCGAGTTCGCCGTCCGCACCGGCAGGACCGCCGCCATCGGCGCCCTCGCCGACATCGTGCGCATTACCCGGGGCGAAGCCGGCACCCTGGTGACGCCGCAGGTGGAGGGCGTCGAGCTGTATCCCTGAAGAGGACCGGCCTGAAATGAAAACGGGCCGGCGTTTGCCGCCGGCCCGTCGGTCCAAGCGCTCGGCCTCGAGGCTCAGTGCGGGAACATGGTCAGACGGAGGTTGGTCCACGTCCAGCCGATGCTGGCGACCTCGCAACCCACCTGGTTGGTGAGGTTGCCCATCTCCAGCACCAGGCCGGTGGCTGGCACGGTGAGGATGTGGTTCTGCGCCGTGGCAGGCATGTCGAGGTGGGCCACGTCGTGGCCGCCTTCCTGGAGGACGATGTGAACCTGCTTGTTGACGGCGTCGAACACGTAGTTGACGTGATAGGTGGTGCCCTGCTGGAACCGGAAGTTGATCCGGTTATTGGTGTTGGCGCCGGCCGGCTGATCGATGTTCTGATTGTTCTTCAGCCAGTACTTGTTGGGCCCGAAGGCGTTGACGTTGCTGAAGCAGTTGCTGCGGAACCGGCCGCGATGGAAGAAGGCGATGTTGTGGGCGCAGGCGGGGAACGCGGCGTTCCAGGGACCCGCCGTGATGTCCAGGTCCCACACCAGCCGGTCCAGGTTGAGCTTGCCGCTGACGGGCACCGCCAGCTTGAGCTTCGGATTGTCCTTGGTGGCGAAATGGATCTGTCCCGGGCGCTCGAAGACGATGGGAGCCGTGGCCTCCGCGGTGACGGGCGCCAGCCCGGCGTTGGCCGACGGCGAGATGAAGGAGACGCGGGAGTTGCGGGGGTTCTTCTCGACGGAGAAGGCGTAGAACGGCTGGTCGCAGGAGGCGCGGACGCTGACGTCCTCCGTCATCGCACGCAGGCCGAGCGCGTCGTCGAACAGCTTGAGCGACACCGCCGGCAGGCTCACCTGGGCATTGCCGCCGGCCAGGGTGCCGTCGGCACGGACGAAGTCGACGGTGCAGGCGGTCGACTCGGCGCCGAGGTTCACCAGGGCGAGCTGGGCCGTGCGCACCGGGGAGACGCCGTTGAGGAAGGCCTCGCCGCCGGCTTCGAAGCGGTTCGCCTCGGAGATGATCGGCAGGCCGCCCATGTAGGTCTGGCGGCCGTGGCGGGTCTCGATCCAGGCGTCCACCTGGAGCTCGGACTCCGCCTCGACGGCGAGGAGCCCGGTCCGGCCGCTCTCGGCCGCGTCGCCGACCACCTGGATGCGACCCACCTTCACGGTCTGCGGCGCGGACTCGGCGATGCTCTTGAACGCCGCGCCGTCCACGCCCACCGGCAGGAAGGAGGTACGGTACGAAGTCTCTCCGGTGCCAAGGTTCGAGATCCACAGATGGGTGGGGAGACGGTGGCCGTCCGACGCAGAGGGTTGGACGACAGGCACGTAGAACGTGCCCGCGCCGGCCGCGGTCACTACTCCGAGAGCCAGGACGCTGAAGATCAACACAGCCTTTCTCATTCTTTTTACCCCTGAAGCAGGCGAACGTTTCCACGAGTCTACACGACTCCGGGAATATTGCAACCCTCTTTTAAATCCATCTTTTTACATCGCCCCGGAGCGGGCTCCGAAGACCAGGGTGCGGCCCACGTGGCCGTCGCGGCCCGTCCACAGCGGCGTGAGCCCGGGCGGCGGCTGCGTCAGGAGCGGCTTCAGAAAGGGCCGCACGATCGTGACCTCCGCTTCGTCCACCACCACGTGGGTGGCGCCGTGGCGGCGGCCATAGGCCAGGAGCTGATCGAGCGGCGCCCGCGGCGAGAAGACGTAGCCGCGACCGGCGTAGACGGAGATGGCCGTGTCCTGGGTCATGATCGCGGCGTCCGGCGCGCTGTGAGCCGCGAGCCACAGCCCCGCCGCCTGGTGCCCGAAGTCCGAGGTGGCGATGCCGTGCCGCGCGATCTCCCCATCAGCCCAGACGACGTAACCGGCGAGCGCCAGGGCCAGGACGGCCGCGGACACCGTCCGGGAACGCCCGGCGGGCAGCCGCTGATAGAGATCCCGCAGCCCCGCCGCCGTCCAGATCAGCAGACCCGGGAAGGCGGGAGCGAAGAACCGCTGCTGAACGTGGAAGGCGAGGAACGAAGCGACCGGCGCCACCAGGGCCGCCACCAGGATCGCCCCTGCGAGCCGGCGCCGATTCCACGGTCCCCGCAGCAGCCACCAGACCGCAGGCACCAGGAGCAGCGCCGAGAAGATCTCCGAGCTGAGGCTGCTCTTCAGCACGTGCCCAAGGTTGCGCAGGAAGCGGCCGGAGGCCTCGGCGGGCTTCACCGCCGCAGTGCCCGCTTCGCCGCGCCGGTAGCGGGCCTCCGAGGCGGCGCGGATCTCGCCGTCGGCATCGAGAGTATTGATGATCTCGTCGTAGAGCACCGGGTCCCCGGTCTCGACCGCCCGGCCGATCTCGTAGGTGATGCCGAGCTTGCCGGAGATCATCCACTGGCCCGTGTGGCGGTGCAGGAAGAGGAGCTGGGGCAAGGCCACGGCCAGGAAGACGAGGGGGATCGCGGCCAGAGACGTCAGCCGTCCGCGATCCCGGCGCAAGGCGAGGATCAACAGCGCGGCGCCCGCGAGCGAGGCCATCCACAGGATCCCCTCCGGCCGCGCCAGGAAGGCGAGGCCGGTCAGCGCGCCGGCGGCGGCGAAGGCTCCAAGGGAGAGATTGCCGTCCAGCCCTCGCGCGACGAGCCAGGCCGCCGAGTAGATCAGGAGCAGGAACAGGGGCTCGGTCATCGTCCCCCAGTAGAGGACGGCGGTGGTGAGGGCGGGGAAGAAGGCCACCAGCGCCGCCGCCAGCAGCGCGCCGCCGGGCGAGGTGAGACGGCGCGCGAGGCCGTGGACGGGCAGCGTGAGGAGCGTTCCGAAGAGGACGTACCAGACGTCGCTCGCCGCTTCGGGCCGGCCGGTCAGCTTCAGCGTGGCGCCGGCGAGCAGGGGGAACAGCGGCGAATGGTGGAGCTCGGGGTGGCCGCTGAAAGTGAAGCCCAGGCCGCTCCACAGGTTCCGGCCCAGCAGGAGGTAGACCGGCTCGTCCCAACGGATCACTCGCGGCAGCAGCAGGAGGGCGAAGCGGAAGGCGAAAGCGGTCGAGGTGAGCGCCAGCAGCGCCTGGCGCGCCGGGACACCCGCCAGCAGGGCCTTCCGCTCCCGGGGGTCCGTGGGAGCGGCCATGCCGTGCAGCTTACCGCGCCGCCGTCTTCGCTCCCGGCGTTGGGGCCTGCATGTAGTCCACCGCCAGCCGGCTCAGGGCGCGTACCCCGAGCTTCAGGCCCGACTCGTCGACGCGGAAGCGCGGCGAGTGGTTGGTGGCGAAGAGCGCCGGATCGGCCCCCGGCGTCTTGATCCCCAGCCAGATGAACAGGCCGGGGACCTCCTTCTGGTAATACGAGAAGTCCTCGCCGCCCAGCGACGGCTGAGCCTCGCGGACGTTGGCCTCGCCCGCCGTGCGCCGCAGGCTGGGCAGCATCTTGGCGGTCAGCGCCGGATCGTTGAACGTGAGGGCCACCCGCTCTTCGATGGTCACGTCGGCCTTGGCGCCGGCGCTCTCGGCGATGCTGGTCGCCGTGCGCCGGATGCGGTCCTGGATGTCCTTCTCCATCCCCTGGCCGAGGTAGCGGATGGTCCCCAGCATGACCACGTCGTCGGGGATGATGTTCTCGCGCACACCGCCTTCGATCTTGCCGATGGTGATGAGGGCCGGCGCGTCCGTGATGTCGATCTGGCGGCTGGCGATGGTCTGCAGCCCGAGGACGATCTGCGACGCGACGACGATGGGGTCCAGCCCTTTCCAGGGATAGGCGGCGTGCGTCTGCCGGCCATGGACCACGATGCGCAGGCCATCGGCGCCGGCCAGCATGCCGCCGGTGCGCCAGCCGATCTGGCCGACGTCGAACATGGGGGTCACGTGCAGGCCGAAGATGGCCGCCGGTTTCGGCTCATGGAAGACGCCCTCCTTGAGCATCAGCCGCGCGCCCCCCTCCTCGCCCGCGGGCGCACCCTCCTCGGCGGGCTGGAAGAGGAATTCGACCGTGCCGGGGAGGTCGGCCTTGAGCCGCGACAGCACCTCGGCCACGCCCAGCAGGACCGCGGTATGGGCATCGTGCCCGCAGGCGTGCATCACCCCCACCTCCTTGCCGTCATAGGTGGTGCGCACCTTCGAGGCGAAGGGGACGTCGACCTCCTCGGTGACGGGCAGTGCATCCATGTCCGCCCGCAGGGCCACGACGGGACCCGGCCTGCCGCCCTTGAGCACGCCGACGACGCCGGTGTGAGCCACGCCGGTCTTCACCGCGATGCCAAGCTTGCCGAGGCGCTCGGCCACCAGCTTCCCCGTCTCCACCTCGCGGTTCGAAAGCTCCGGGTGCTCATGGATCTGGCGCCGGCAGGCGATGACGTCCGGCTCGACCTGGGCCGCCAGGCGGTCGATCTCCTGATCCAGCCGGTCGCCGGACGGCGGGGCGGCGATCACCGGCAGTGCGGCGAGGGCGAGGAGCGTCAAGCAGGGGACGAAGGGTATGCGCGGCATGGGGCACCTCATAGGGAGAAGGGAAAACGGTCCGGAGGGGGATTGTACAGGAGGGCTCGTCGCGCCGGGTCTCTTCTGCCGGTCCGCGCCGCCTTGACGCTCCAGGCGGAGGCGCGTGCCGGGGAGGGTGGTGGCGAACTAATCAGGAGCCGAAATCGCCCAGCCAGACGGCTTCGGTATCGCTGCCCTTTAGTTTGCCGATCAGCTTCTCATCGGCCGTGACGAATGGGAGGTCCATTTGATGGGCCAGCGCGACATACGAAGCGTCGTAGGCGCTGATGCCGTACTCGAGAGCCAGATCGAGAGCGGAGTGCAGAAGATCGTTGCTGGAAACGGAAAGTAGTGTCAAGGATGCCAGGTTTTTCAGGCTCTTTCGTGCATGGCCTTGCGGGATATTGAAGCGACGGACATACTTCCAGAAGATGTTGGCACACTCTACGTAGAAGAGGTCCGGGACGAAGAATCGTCTCCGACCGACGATCAAGGGCTCGCTGAAGAGGTTCTCGGCTGCGTTGCTCAGATCTTCGGGGAGGTAGAGCTTGACGGCGACACTGGCATCGACGACCCACCCCCGGCTCAACGCTCGCGATCCTCGCGTAGGAGGGTCGTGCTGTCCGGCAGGTCGAGATTCCGCGGCAGGGACTCCCGCAAGCGCCGGCTCTCCTTCAGCACCTCCTCCATGGGCGGCACCGGATGCCTTCGCCGATGCTCCTCCGCCTCCTCGAGGATCCGTCGCCTCAACTCTTCCCTGGTATCGTCCTGCCGCAAGATTGCCATAGCATTTCCCCTAGTTCGGAGCCCCCATCTCCCAAGGAGGATACCATACTTTGAGCTTGCGACGCTATCTCACTGGACCCGGAGAAGCCCGGCACCCGAGGTGACCCGTGGCCGACAACTTCCAATACGACGTCTTCCTCAGCCACAGCGCGAAGGACAAAAGGTGCGGGACTGGCTGAAGCGGGCCAGCGAGAACGGCAAGAAACCCGTGAAACAGATCCTCTTCGAGGGCGAGCGCTTCGACGTGATGAGCGTGCGCCGCTGGCGGGACCGGACGTTGGGCTCGCCGTAGAGGCCAAGCGGCCCTTTGAGTCATCCGCGCAGTCCCCACAGAGCAACATCGGCTGGCCCGAAGCATCCGGCGGTCCGTCGTATTGGTACAACGAGCGGTCGGACGCTTACAACGCGCCGTCACACCGATACAACGCCTTGCCGATGCTTACGACGGCCCATCATATCCGTACGACGGCGCGTCGTATCGAGACGATGGCCGTCGTACCGATCCAACGGGCCGCCGGATGCTTACGACGCGCCGACGTATCCTTACAACGGCCGTCGTCCGGATACGACGAGTCGTTGGATGCTTACAACGCGCCGTCGTATCGATACGACGCCTTGCCGATGCTTACGACGAGGCGTCGTACCGATCCAACGGCCGTCGTACTGATACGACGGCCCGTCGGATGCTTACAACGGGCTATCGTATCGTTACGACGGCCTTTGTATGGGTACGACAGACCGTCGGATGCTTACGACGGAGCGTCGTACCGATCCAACGGCCGTTGTATGGATACGGCGGCCCGCCGGATGCTTACAACGCGACATCGTATCGATACAACCGGCCGTTGTAAGGATGCAACGGGCCGTTGTATCCGTACGACGGCGCGTTGTGCCGATACGACGAGACGTCGTTCGGATACGACGGGCTGTCCTTCGGATACCACCGACCACCGGGGCTTCCGACAGGCCGTCGTACGGATACGAGAGCCTGTCGGTGAGGGGTGGCCTCAGGACGTGTTCTTCAGTTGTGCAGGTAGAGGCAGGCGGAATTGCCCGTGCCGCAGTTGGCGCCGCAGCCGACCACCCGAAAGCCGGTGACCTTCGGGCACTTCGCGGAACCGCCGGTGCAGCAGGGTCCGATGATGGACTTCAGGACGGGAGCCGGGCTGCGAAGGTCGGCGAGGAGGGCTTCCAGCTCAGTGGAAGAGATCTGCTGCGTCGGAGCGGGGCTCGCCGCACTGCAGACCGGCGCTGCGTCGCACTTCGGCGCGGCCACTTGCGCCCACGCCGGAGCGATGAGCAGCAGGGAGAGGCCGGCGAGGATCAGGAAAAGCCTGTAGCACCGAGGATTCGAGACCATGTTTCCTCCTGTTCGAGCCGAGGCGGCGCACCATGCGCGCCCGTCTACAAGAGACGGTGTCTCGCAAGGGCTCGAACGGGCTCGCAGCCCTGTGGCATCAGTGCGCCGGGGGTTTCTGCTCCCCGCGCAGGGCTTGCAGGAACTTCGCGTCCTCCCTCAGGCTCTTGAGCTCCGGGCTGTCGCGCAGGGTCTCGTCGAAATCCTTGTCGAAGCCGGGGTCCGCCTTGCGGGCTTCCTGGAGCTCCTTCAGGGCGGCGTCCTTGTCGCCGTTCAGGTATTCCACGAGGCCGAGAGTGAAGTGAGTGGAGGGATGGCCCGGCGCGTAGCGCGCGGCCTTCTGAGCCTCGGCCAGCGCCGCCTTCGGGTTACCCTTCTCCAGCAAGTGGCCCGCGGCCTCCTCGTGCAGGTAGGAGAGGTTCAGGTCGAGCAGCCGCCGCAGCTCCGGGAAGGGCTGGGGGTTGTCGTCGACGTTGATGTAGACGTAGCGGTCGTTGTTGGTGTTCCTCCCGCCCTGTTTGCGGACGACGAGGATGGAGGCCGACTGGCGCCCGCGCGCGTCGCCGCCGGCGTCGTCCCCGGCCTTGAGGGCGGCATAGAGCTTCTCGGCCAGCTCGCCCTGAGTGGATTCGAAAGCCCTGCCCATGGCTTCCGGCACCTGCGGCCCGACGAGGATGTTGCCCTGCGCCGACCAGGTCTTCCCCTGCCGGTCCCCGGCCCAGTGCGGCGCCTTGGGGCCGGTGTAGGTCGCAACGTTCCCGTGGGCGTCGACGATCGCCACCTGGCGGCCGTCCTTGCCGGGGAAGGTGTCGTCGGCGAGGAGCTTGGCGAGCACCTGCTGGGCGGTCAGGCCCTGGCGCAGGAGGTCGATCGCCTGGGGTCCGTAGCCGACGTTGACGTTGGCCTGGGTGGCGACGGCGCCCACGCCGGCGAGAGCCCAGGGGACCACCGAGCCGACGGAGAAGTAGCGCGAGGCCACGGCGACGCCGAGGTCCCCGTTCGCCGGATCGATCGCCACGATGGAGAAGGTGGAGACCGTGGGCGGCTGGTAGATGGGGTGGTGGTCCGCGGCCGACGCGAACGAGGACGGGAGGAGGAGCAGGCAGAGCGCGAGCAGGTTTTTCATGATTTCACCTCGGGGGTGCTATCCCATCTTGTGGGCCGGGATTTTCTCCAGATCATCGCGCAGGCGCCGCTCGGCGTGCCACAGGTCGAAGGTCTGCTGCATACGGAGCCAGATCCCAGGGCCATTGCCGCAGAACTTGCCCAGACGCACCGCCATCTCCGGGCTGACGCCGGATTTCCCCGCCAAGACCCGGTGAAGAGTCTGGCGTGTCACGCGAAGCTGTCGCGCGGCCTCGCTGACCGAGAGGCTCAAGGCGGGCAGCACGTCTTCCCGCAGGATCGCTCCGGGGTGAGTCGGCGGCCGGTGGCGTTTGGCACGGAGTGGCAGGCTGTGATTCATTTTCGTTCTCGCTAGTGGTACTGCTCCAGGTCCACCCGCAGGGCCTTGCCCTGTTCCCACTCAAAGGTGATGCACCAAGGACCGTTGACGTGCAAGCTGTACCGCTGTGGTTTTCCCCGCAAGGGATGAAAGTCGAAACCTGGGACGTTCAGCTCTTGGAGATCCTCGGCCTGATCCAAGACGTCCAGCCTGCGGAGTGCCCGATCTTGCAAATCCTTCCGTACCTTCCGACCGGAGCCCGTCACGAACAGCTCCTCGAGCCCCTTGTGTCGGAAGCTCCGTATCACGGCGAGGAGTGTAACTAGGCACGTTACTGTCTGTCAAGAGGAGGTTCGCTGGGGGCCGCAAACGGTTATAAGGTTCGAGGAGCCCGGGACCTGGGCGGACCGTCCGGGCGTTGAAAGGAGTCTCTCGATGTGGACGTCAACCCGATTCACCGAGCGGATCGGCTGCCGCTATCCGATCGTTCAGGGACCGATGGGCGGCGGTGCGTCGACTCCGGAGCTGGTGGCGGCGGTCGCCAACGCGGGCGGATTCGGATCGCTCGGCGCCTATCACCTGGAGCCGGCCGAGATCCTGCGCGCCGCGGCGGAGATCCGGCGCCTGACCGACAAGCCCTTCGCTCTCAACCTTTGGATCCCCCGGTCCCAGGAGGACTCTGGCCACCAGGAGGGCGACGCCGCCCGCGCCCTGGCGCGCCTGCAACCGTACCGGGACGAGCTGGGATTGCCGCCTCTCGCGGCGCCGCCGGCGCCCGGCGTCCAGGATTTCGAGCGGCAGTTCGAGGCCGTGCTCCAGGTGCGGCCGGCCGCGTTCAGCTTCATTTTCGGCCTGCTGCCCGCGCCCATGGCGGCGGCGGCGCGCAAGCAGGGAATCCTGATGATCGGCACCGCGACCACCGTCGAGGAGACGGAAGCCCTGGAGGCGAGCGGCGTCGACATGGTGTGCGCCTCCGGATTCGAGGCCGGCGGTCACCGCGGCAGCTTCCTCCGGCCGGCGGAGGAGTCGCTCACCGGCACCCTGCCGCTCATTCCCCAGGTCGTGAGCGCCGTGCGGGTGCCGGTGCTCGCCGCGGGGGGTATCGCCGACGGCCGCGGCGTCGCGGCGGCGCTGGTCCTCGGCGCCGACGCGGCGCAGATCGGCACGGCTTTCCTGATGTGCCGGGAGTCCGGAGCGAACGCCCTTCATCGCGCGGCCCTCGCCGACCGGGAGCGCGCCCGGCGCACGGCTCTGACCCGCGCCTTCACCGGCCGGCTGGCGCGGGTGCTCGCCAACCGCTTCACGGAGGAGATGGCCCAGCCGCCTTCGGAGCTCCTTCCGTATCCGTTGCAGAACGCGATCACCCGGGAGATCCGTCTGGCGGCGGCCCGCGCTGGGCGAGACGATCTCCTGGGGCTCTATGGCGGCCAGGGGGCGTCCCTGGCCTCTCCCCGGCTGGCTGGCGATCTCGTCGCGGCGCTGGCCGCGGAGACGGGCGCGGCGTTGGCAAGGTTTTGCGGGTAGGGGGTGAGGACCCGGGGCCTCACCGCCGCCGGGCGAGGAACAGCGCGTGGCGCCGTTTGCCGTGGCCGAAGGCGGAGACGCGCTCGGTCCGCGCCGCGAAGCCGGCTTTGCGCAGCCGGCGCTCGAACTCCGGGCTGGTCGCGGCGGACCAGACCGCGAGCACCCCGTTCTTCGCCAGGCTTTGCCACAGGCGGGCGAGCCCCTCGGGGCTGTAGAGCCGGTCGTTCGAGCGCAGCGTGAACGCCTCGGGGCCGTTGTCGACGTCGAGGAGGATGGCGTCGAAGCGCTCGCGGCCGTCGAGGAGGGACTGCACGTCGGCGCGGATGGCGGTGACGCGCCGGTCTTCGAGCGGCCGGCCGGCGAGGTCGGCGAGGAGGCCGCGATTCCAGTCCAGCAGCGAGGCGAAGACCTCGCAGACCACCACCGCGGCCCCCTTGGGCAGGTGATCGAGCGCCGCGCGCAGCGTGTAGCCGAAGCCGAGCCCGCCGACGAGCACGCGCGGCGTCTTCTTCTCCAGGATCCCCTCGCAGGCCCGGCGGGCCAGCGTCTCCTCGGAGCCGTGGACGCGGCTCGTCATCAGCTCCAGGCCGTCGATGCTCAGGGTGTAGGC
Organism: Thermoanaerobaculia bacterium; assembly: GCA_036264085.1. Classification (GTDB taxonomy): domain Bacteria; phylum Acidobacteriota; class Thermoanaerobaculia; order Multivoradales; family UBA5704; genus DATARR01. The sequence continues at coordinate 64,661 of DATARR010000153.1, forward strand.
GCCGTCATGCCGGGAGAGCACGAGCTCCCCGCCGTCGGACGTCCGCTCCCGCGCCAGCGTCTCGGTCGGCTTCACGGCGGCAAGCCTATCCCGGAGCGCTCCCGGCCGGGCCTATACTGTTCACCAGCGCAACTCAAGGGAGGATTTTCAACTCATGAAAGAGCTCTGGGTCCCGTCCATTCAGTGGTGGGAGCTCATTTTTCGCTCGGTCCTGGTCTACCTCTTCCTCATCATCGTGCTGCGGATCACCGGCAAGCGCCAGGTGGGCCAGCTCGCCCCGTTCGACCTCGTCCTGCTGCTCGTGCTCTCGAACGCGGTGCAGAACTCGATGAACGGCGGCGACAACTCGCTCACCGGCGGGCTCATCTCGGCGGCGACGCTCATCGTGCTCAACTACACGGTGGGCATCGCCACCTTCCGCAGCAAGCGGCTGGAGGCCCTCATCGAGGGCCGGCCGCAGGTCCTGATCCACAACGGCAAGCTGTTCGAGGACGTCCTGGCCAGCTCCCAGCTCACCCGTCACGAGCTCAACTCGGCCCTGCGGCAGTCGGGGTGCACGTGCGTCGAGGAGGTGCATACCGCCATCCTCGAGAACAACGGCTCGATCTCGGTGACCACGAGGAAGGAGAAGGGCTAGAGAGGCGTCGGAAAGCGGGGTTGCCTTCCGCGTTTTAGAATTCTACTCTCTGCATTCCTTTTCCCCGAGCTGAATCGGAGAAAGAAAGGAGAACGACGTGCAGAAGAAGAGTGGATTCGTGCTCGCCGCGCTCGCCCTGTTCGCCTTCGCCCTGGTCTCCTCGCCGGTCGCCCCGCCCTCGGCCGTAGCCGCTCTGCAGGCGGCTCAGACGGTTCAGGCGCCGGTGCCCTCGCCGGTCCAGTCCCCGGTCGAGCCGGCGGCGGCCGTCTCGCCCGCCGGCGGCGCCAACGCGCCCGACTGGCTCTCGATCGTCAAGCTGCCGGTGGGCAAGCCGGTGTGCCGCTGCTCCACGAACGCCCAGTGCGGCACCGGCGGCGCCTGCTGCTGGTGGCCGAACCAGAAGTGCGGCATCTGCTGCTGAAGCCCGATCGCCCGTCTACACCCTGGTGCCGCTGCGGCTTCCGGCCACCGGCACCAGGGCCTCGCGGCGCCCCAGCAGGCTGCGCAGTTGCAGCAGCGGTCCGGTCATGAAGGTTGTGATCAGCGCCATCAGCACCAGCATGGTGAAGATCCGCGGCGACAGGATCCCCAGGTCGTAGCCCAGGTTCAGCACGATCAGCTCGACCAGGCCGCGGGTGTTCATCAGGGCGCCGAGCGAGAAGGAGTCCCCCCAGCTCATCCCCGTCCAGCGCGCCGCCCCCAGGGTCCCGACCAGCTTGCCGGTGATCGCCACCACGACGATCCCGAGGCACGTCAACCAGCTCCGCCAGTCGTCGAGCAGGCCGACCTGGGTGCGCAGGCCGGTGAAGGCGAAGAAGAGCGGCAGCAGGAGGACCGAGCTGAAGGTCTCCAGACGCTCGCGCAGGAACTGGCGCAGGCCTGAGTCCGGCGGCATGCAGACGCCGGCCAGGAAGGCGCCGAACAGCGCGTGGATGCCGATCATCTCCGTGCACAGCGCCGAGACGAAGACGAACGAGAAGAGGACGGCCAGGAGCCCCACGCTCGCGGCCTGCCCCTCGGGACCCTCGGGACCCCCGGAGCGCTGGCGTCCGATCCGGCTCACCAGCGGCCGGACCCCGAAGAGCATCACCGCGATGAACAGCAGGGTGAGGCCGATGGTCAGCAGCGAGCCGGCCATGCCGTCGGTCTTGACGATGGCCACCACCACGGCCAGCAGGCACCAGGCCGTGACGTCGTCCACGGCCGCGCAGGCGATGGCGGTGCTCCCGAGGTGGGAGCGGGTCATCCGGCGCTCTTCGAGGATGCGTGCCAGCACCGGGAAGGCCGTGATGCTCATGGCGACCCCGATGAACAGCGCGAAGGCGCTGAACGGGATGCCCGCCGGAGCCAGGGAGCGATAGACCAGCAGCGCCGAGGCGCAACCCAGGAAGAACGGCACGATGATGCTCGCGTGGCTGACCATCACCGCCGCGTCCAGTTTCTTGCGAAGATGCTGCACGTCCAGCTCGATGCCCACCACGAACATGAAGAGGATGACCCCGATCTGGCTGAGCATCCGCAGTGCTCCCATCGACGCCGCCGGGAAGAGGAACGTCTGGGCTCCGGGGGCCGTCAGCCCGAGCAGCGAGGGGCCGAGGAGGATCCCGGCGACCATCTCGCCGATCACCGGCGGCTGGCCGATCCTGTGGAAAAGAGTGCCGAGCAGCCTGGCGGCCAGGACGATGACGACGACCTGGAGCAGGAGGATGCTCAACGGGCTCTGCACGTTGTCGATCAGGGTCCGGGCGATCCCGCCGCCCCCCGGCGCCTTCTTCACGTCCGGCCCGGCGCCCGGGTGGGCCGCCGCGGAGTGGGCCGCCGCGGCCGGCGAGACCGGCGCGTCCGGCTGCAGTCGCGAGCCGAAGTCCAGGATGAAGTAGATCCCCGTGCCGAAGAGGAGGAGGACGGCGAGGTAGAACAGGATGTTTTTCGGCATCGGCAAATCCCCTGGGTTCCCCTGGGCTGAGAGCATGGGAACGGTGCACGGGGGCGGTCCTGAAAGGGACACCCGGGCTGCGGGGTGACCCCGGCCCGGCCTGGGTCACGCGCCGCGGATCAGTGGCCGCCGGCCTTCCCCTTCTCGTCCAGGCTGAGGGCCGGCTTGACCTGGCCGCGATGGCAGGTCGTGCAGTTCACCGTCGGCTTGTCGCTCATCAGGCCGGGCATGTCCTTGAGGTATTTCTCGTTGATGTCCCCCACCATCTTCATCATGCCGCGGGCGGCCTGCTTCTCGTCCTTGGCGTCGCTCTCCCAGTGGTCGATGTCGTGGCAGTGCGTGCAGGAGACCCCGAGGGCCGGGCTGAAGCCCTTTTCCATGGCCCCCAGCAGCCGGCCCGCGGGCACGCCGGTGAAGTTCTTGATGTTCTTGAACACCTTCTCGGACGGCTCGTTCTCCCGCCCGGCGATGGACTTGTGCAACTCGGCCACGGCCTTCTGCACCTCGGCGCTCCCGGCGGCGTGCTCGTGCTCCCCGGCATGCGCGGCTGGAGCCGGCGCCGGGCTCTCGGGTTTCGACTGCGGAACGGAGAACGCGGGGACGGCGGCCAGCCCGGCGAGCAGCAGCCCACCGGCGACTAGATCACGGACGGCAATGCGCATCGGCTCCTCCTTCAGTAAGGAGCGCCATTCTACTGCAACCGAGGGCTCTCCGATCCCTTGTCACGCCTCTTGCAAAGGCCACTGTCCCGGAGAATCCGCACCACCGCGGGTCCTTGCCGGCTTCTCAGGGAGTGCTCCAATGGACGGCAAGAACCCTGTAGCGACAGCTTTGTTCATCCTGCTCCTGAACACCGGTCTCGCCACGGCCCAGCAGCCGCCCCGCCTGCTGGCGGATGTCAATCAACAGCCTTGGGAGACGGCGGATCCCCTGCCCTCGGAGGCCCGCGCCTTCGTGCCGGCGGGGGACCGGCTCGTCTTCTCGATCTTCGGCACCTCTGACGACGGCAGCCTCTGGGCCACCGACGGCACGCCGCAGGGCACGGCAGCGCTCCCGATCCCCATCTGCCCTTCGCCCTGCCAGTCCATCACTCCGCTCGCCACGACCCACGGCTTCGCCCTGTTGCGGGCCGAGTCGGGGACCGAGCTCACCGACAGGACGGTCCGCCTCTGGCGTACGGACGGCACGCTGGCGGGGACAGTCCCCCTCACCGAGCCGCTCGCGGACGTCCAGGGAGCCCTGGCGGACGGCTCCCTCCCGGGCGCCGCGGCCCTGTACTTCGTGGGCTGCCGGGCCGCCGAGGGGTGCGAGCTCTGGGCGAGCGACGGCACGGCGGCGGGGACGGCGATCGTCGGCGACCTGCGGCCCGGGCCCGGCGGCAGCAACCCTCACGCGCTCACGGCCTGGCGCGGCCGACTCTACTTCCTCGCCGACGACGGGCGGGGGACGGGGCTCTGGTCGACCGACGGCACCGCCGGCGGCACCGCTCTCCTGACCCCGGTGCAGGAAGGCAGCGGGCTGGCGGAGCTCCTCGCCGCCACCCCCTCGCGCCTGTTCTTCACGGTGGGCGCCAACCGGGAAGCCCTCTGGGCCAGCGACGGCACGGCGGCGGGTACCCGCCGGGCGAAGGCGTTCGACAAGGTGCGCCGCTGCCGGAGCGCCTCCGGCTGCCCGGTCATCCAATCCCTGGGAGCCTTCGGCGACGAGATCGTCTTCACCGCCCGGGACCAGCAGCGGCAAGAGGACCAGTACTGGAGCAGCGACGGCACGGAGGCGGGCACCCGCCGCTGGCTGGGATTCCCCGGCCGGGGCGATGCCGGCAACGGCCTGCGGGTGGACGGCACCCTGCGGCGGGTCGGCACGCGATGGGTCCTGATGGCTCCGGCGGCAGGCGCCCAGAGGCTCTGGACGAGCGGTGCCGGCCTCGGCAGCGCGAGCGTCCTGACCGGCTGCGACGGGGGTTGCCCCACGGCGGTCTCCTTCGTGGCGACCGAGGTCCATAGCGGCGGCCTGCTGTTCGTGGGCGCGGATTCCACCTATGGCCAGGAGCTGTGGATCACCGACGGCACGGGAGCGGGCACGCGGCGCCTCACCGACGCCTGCCCCGGAGCGTGCTCGGGGTTCGCGGACGGCGGCGAGCCGTCGCCCGGCTCGTTCGCCGCGGGCACCTACGTCGTGGCCACGCCGGACCCGGACGACGAGCGCGAGCTCTGGGCCACCGATGGCACCCCCGAGGGGACGCGGAGGATCGCCGGCCCCATGTCCGACCTGGCCGTCTGGGGCGCCCTCGCCTTCTTCGGCTCCATCGCCGGATCGCCGGCCCGAGGCGAGGTCTGGGCGACCGACGGCACGGCGGCCGGGACCCGGCAGGTGGCCGCCCTGGAGCACACGGCGCCGGGCTCCGATCCGCTCCTCGCATCCTTGAGCCAGGGCGTGGTGATGCTGGCCCGCGAGGGGAGCCATCGATTCATCTGGGGAAGTGATGCCACGGCCGCAGGCACGCGCCGGCTCTCCGACGTCGATCTCGGCAGCGATGAGGCCGCCTTCGCCGCCGGCTTCTTCGCGGCGGGCGGCCTGCAGTTCTACGAGGTGATCAGGATCATCGCGGGGAACGGCTGGCAGGAGGAGCTCTGGCGCAGCGACGGCACGCCGGCGGGGACGCGCCCGGCGCTGGCGTTCCCCCCTCTGCGCACCCTGCGGCTCGCCGCGGAGTGGAACGGACGGCTCCTGTTCCAGATGGAGGGACCGGCCGCGAACCAGTGCGCCTGGTGGACCAGCGACGGCACCGCCGCCGGCACCCGGGAGATCCTCCCCTTTCCCCGCGACGTCCGTTGCGCGACGGGGGTCCAGCCCTTCGGCTCGCAGTTCCTGTTCGTCGCCCGCACCGGCGCGGGCCGCAAGCTCGTGCCCCAGCTCTTCGTGTCCGACGGCACGCCCACCGGCACCCGGCAGATCTCGCGCGTTCAAGGCAGCCGCGACGAGATCGCCCCCGGCTTCGCCCGCGCCGGCGGCACGGCCTTCTTCCTGATCGTCAGCCGCGGGGGGATGGATGCGGAGGTCTGGCGCACCGACGGCACGCTCCAGGGGACCCGCCAGGCCCTCGCGCTGCGGCAACCCAGCCGGCTCTTCGGCTTCCAGGGCTCGCTCTACCTCACCGCCGGCGTGCCGGGGGATGCCAGGGGACAGCTCGCCCTCTGGCGCCTGCCCCTGGACAGCCAGACGCCGGTCCTGCTGCACACGCTGAGGTACGGTCCCGATCCCTCGTACACGCCGCTGGGCGACCGCCTCCTCTTCGTGGCCGAGGGGGACGCGAACGGCGTCGAGCTGTGGGGGACGGACGGCACGCCCCAGGGGACGGCGCTGGTGAGCGACGTCCTGCCGGGCGGGGGCTCCTCGATGCCCACGGGCCTGACCGCCGCGGGCGGCAAGGTCTTCTTCGCCGCTCACGACGGCGAGCACGGCTGGGAGCCATGGGAGACCGACGGCACCGCCGCCGGGACCCGCATGGTCCAGGATCTCAACCCGGGGCCCTTCTCGTCGATGCCGGCCGGCTTCGTGGTCTCCGGCTCCAACCTCTTCTTCGCGGCCGACGACGGGGTGGCCGGCGTGGAGCCGTGGGTGATGGGGCTGGGGCGGTAGGAGACTGCGTCGCAGCTAAGGACGGCAAGGACATCAAGGACAGGGGACGATCGCCGAGACTGGAGCTCTCCTCGTCCCTGCTGTCCTTGCTTTGGCTCGCATCCCCTATGATCCTCGCCATGCCCTTCACCATCGACCAGATCCGTGCCGCCCTCGCCGGTCACAGCCCCCAGCTCCTGGAGCCGCAGCCGTCCCACTCCGAGGCGGCCGTGGCGCTGGTGCTGGCCGGCACGGGCGACGACCTCTCGCTCTGCGCCATCCGCCGCGCCGAGCACCCGCTGGACCCGTGGTCCGGCCACATGGCCCTGCCGGGCGGGCGCTCGTCGCCGGCGGACCCCAGCCGGCGGGCGGTGGCCGAGCGGGAGACCTTCGAGGAGGTGGGGATCGCCCTCGGCGAGGCGCACTGGATCGGCCCCCTCTCCGACGTCCTGGTGCGCCTGGGCGGCGGCGACCGCCAGATGATCCTCTCCCCCTTCGTCTACTACCTGGGCGAGGAGCTGGCGCCGTTCACCGCCAGCGACGAGGTGGCCGAGGCGTACTGGATCCCCCTCTCCCACCTCTGGGACCCGCGCCACGCGGATCACATGGAGTGGGAGCGCAGCGGCGCCCGCCTGCTCTACCCCGCGATCCGCTTCCGCGGCCACTCCATCTGGGGGCTCACCTTCCGCGTCCTCACCCTGTTCTCGGACGTCCTCGACGCCCCGCTTCCCCATCTGGAGGAGATTCCCGGTCTTGGGCGGTGAGATCCCGGCATAGAATGCGCCCACGCCCGGCCATGGAGGACGGGCAGGCCCTCCAGCGGAGGAGGATTCGATGAAGCGCAGCGCTCTGTCCCTCATGCTGCTCCTGGCGGTGGCCCTGACCGCGCCCACCCAGGCCGCCAGGACGACGAAGTGCGAGATGAAGTACACCCTCTCCGGCTGGTCGGCGTTCTACAAGGTCGCCCACGGCCAGGGGACGATCACCTGCGACAACGGCCAGAAGGCGCACGTGACCCTGGAGGCCAAGGGCGGCGGGCTGACGGCGGGCAAATACAAGATCACTGACGGAACCGGCAAGTTCTCCGAGGTGACGAACATCTCGGAGCTCTTCGGCACCTACGTCGCATCGGCCGCCGAGGCGGGAGCCGTCAAGTCCAGCTCGGCGGGAGCGATGACCAAGGGGGAGGTCTCCCTGGCCCTGGCCGGCAAGGGCACCGGCTTCAACCTGGGCGTGAGCTTCGGGAAGTTCACCATCACGAGGAAGTAGAGAGGCGGACGGCCTCGCGGGCGCCTTGGGGTAAAGTACCCGCGCTTGACCACGACACCGTCGATCCTCGTCCTGGAGCCCGTCCTCTTCTTCCTCGGGGCCCTCCTGCTGGTAGCCGCCGCGCGCTGGTGGCGGCCGGAGGTCTCGCTCCGGGCGGCGCTGGCCTACGTGGCCCTGGTGGCGGCGTTCTTCGCCGCGCCGCTCTTCACCGGCGCGCTGCAGGTCCCCACCGACCTCGCCTATCGCTGGTGGTTCCCCTGGCGGGAGGGGGCGCCGCGCGTGCCACCCGTCAACTCGTTGCTGTCGGACACGCTGCTGGAGCAGATCCCCTTCCACGCCCAGACCCGCCGGCGACTGCTGGCCCTGGAGGCCCCCCTGTGGAGCCACGAGATGGGCGCCGGGCAGCCGCTCCTGGGCAATGCCCAGTCCGCCCCCTTCGCGCCGCTCCATCTCATGGCGCTGCCGCTGCCCACGGTACGGGCGCTCTCGGTCAGCGCCGCCTGGGAGATCCTCCTCCTCCTGCTGCTGACCCACGCCCTGCTGCTGGCGCTCGGGGCCGGCGAGACGGGCGCGGCTTTCGGCGCCGTCGCCGCCGGGCTTTCGACCTACTCGATCGTCTGGTCCTACGACACGCTGGGGATGACCGCGGCGTGGATCCCCGGCCTGCTCCTCGGTCTGGTCCTGCTGCGACGCGGCGAGCGGGGAGGGGGCGCGGGGCTCGTGGCCTGCGCCCTGGGCATGGCGGCCAGCGGCCATCCCGAGACCATGGCCTACGCCGCCCTCGCCGCCGGCGTGGTGGCGGTAGCCCTGATGACCGGCCCCGCTCCCGGCCGCTGGCGGTTCGCCGCCAGACTGCTCGCCGCCGGCGCCCTGGCCGGCTGCCTCGCCGCGCCGGTGATCCTCCCGGCCCTGGCGGAGCTGCCGCGCAGCGAGCGGATGGCGCAGGTGCAACACTCCGAGGACCGCATGCAGCCGCCCCCGTTCACCGCGGGTTTCCTCCGCCCGTTGCTCGATCCCCTGGCGTTCGGCAGCCCGCGGGACCGCAACTGGAGCGGCCCTTCGAATTTCAACGAGACCTGCAGCGACTATGCCGGGCTCATCGCCCTGGCCGCGGCGCTGGCGGGGGCGGTGGTCTTCCGCGGTCGCATCGCCGCCATTCTGCTCGGCGGCCTCGCGGCGATCCTGGCGGCGTTGCGGATCTCCCCCTTCTTCGAGCTCATCCGCGCCCTTCCCGCCTTGGGCGACGCCGCCACCGGCCGGCTGCGGCTTTTCTGGGCCCTGGCGGTGGCGGTGGCCGGGGCCTTGAGCGTCGGCCGGCTGGCGGCGGACCGCCGGGGCCGCATCGCGGGAGCGGTCGCCCTGGCGCTGGCGCTCGCCGGGCTCGCCGCCATTCCTCCCGCGCCGCCCCCCTCGGGATTTCCCTGGGGGCGGGCGTGGTGGCTCGCCACCCTCGCCGGCGCGGCCGTCGTCCTGACGGCTCTGCTCGTGCCCCGCACCCGGCGGTGGTTCGCCGCGGCGGCCCTCGCCGCCCTGACGCTCGACCTCTTCCTGCTGGAGGTGCGCTACGAGCCCGTGGTGCCCGCCACCCAGGACCTCTCGCCGCCGGCGGCCCTGGCCTTCGTGATCGAGCGGATGCGCAGCTCGCCGGAGCCGTTCCGGGTCGTCTCCTACGGCGACCTGATCCCGAACCTCGCGTCCTATTACGGGCTCTGGGACCCCCGGAGCTACGACCCCATGCATCCCGCGGCATCCTCCCGCTTCGTCGACGGGCTGTTGCCGGAGGACAGGGAACGGCGGCGGGGCACCGAGGACTACCTCGGCATCCGGTACTGCCTCACGCATCATCGCCAGCATCTGCCTCCCCCCTGGCAGCCGGCGTTCAACGACGTGGGCGGGAGGATCTGGGAGAACCCCGGCGCCCTGCCCCTGTTCTTCATGCCGCGGAGCTTTCAGCGGCTGCCGGACGAGGACCAGGTCTGGAACCTGGTGCAGAGCTGGCAGGCCTCCCAGGATTTCCGCCAGCTCGGAGTGGCCGCGGGCGGCCGCGGCGCGCCGGTACCCCAGCAGGGGGCGGTGACGTCGATCCGTGCCGGCAGCAACCGCTTCGACCTGGAGACCGAGTCGACGACGGGCGGCGTCGTCGTCTCCAGCGTCTCCTGGGTCCCGGGCTGGCGGGTGGAGATGGACGGCCGCCGGAGCCCGGCCTGCGAAGTGAACTCGGGCTTCCTCGGTTTCCAGGTGCCGCCGGGAAGGCACGCCGTCCATCTTCAATACCGGCCGGTGGAGTGGACGGTGGGGCTCATCCTGTTCGGCGTGGGGATCGTGGGCACCCTGCTCGCCCTGCTGCTCCCGGCGTTTCGCCTGCTCCGGGAAGGGCCGGCGTGATCACGGTCCCCGTCGTCTTCCTTCTCGGGGCCTGGCTGCTGGTCGCCGCCGTGCGCTGGTGGCGGCCGGAGGTCTCGCTCCGGGCGGCGCTGGCCTACGTGGCCCTGGTGGCGGCGTTCTTCGCGGCGCCGCTCTTCACCGGCGCGCTCCAGGTCCCCACCGACATCGTCTACGACTGGCTCCCCTGGCGGGCGGCGGTCGAGAGGCGCCCCGTGCCCCTCAATCCGCTGCTGTCGGACGTCGTCCTCCAGGAGCTGCCGTACCGCTCGCTGGTGCGGGCGCGCCTGCTCGCCCTGGAGGCGCCGCTGTGGGCGAACGAGATGGGCGCCGGCCAGCCGCTCCTCGCCAACGGCCAGTCCACGCCCTTCGCGCCCCTTCACCTGCTGGCCCTGCCCCTGCCGCCGTCGCGGGCCTTCGCCGTCAGCGTCGCCTGGGAGATCCTCCTCGCGCTGCTGCTGATGCATGCCCTGCTGCTGCGGCTGGGAGCGGCAGGGGTGGGGGCCGCCTTCGGCGCCGTCGCCGCCGGGCTCTCGACGTTCCTGGTCGCCTGGGCGTTCTACCCGCTGGCCATGACGGCGGCGTGGATCCCCGGCCTCCTCCTCGGGCTCCTCCTGCTGCGCCACGGCGAGCAGGGGGGCTTTGCGGGGCTGGTCGCCTGCGGCCTGGGGCTCGCGGCGAGCGGCCAGCCGGAGGTGCTGGGCTTCACGGCCCTCGTGGCCGCGGCCGTGGCGGTCGCCCTGGCGCTCGGCCCTTCCCCCGGCCGCGGACGGTTCCTCCTCCGGCTGCTGGCGGCGGGCGCCCTCACCTCCTGCCTTGCCGCGCCCCTCCTCCTGCCGGTGCTGGAGCAGCTCCCGCACAGCGCGCGGATGGAGCTCGTCCGCCGCTCGCCGGACGCCATGCAGCCGCCTGCCTTCGAGGCCCGCTTCGTCCTGCCCGTGCTCGATCCCCTCGCCTTCGGCAGTCCGCGGGACGGCAACTGGCGCGGCCCCTGGAACTTCAACGAGCTGTGCAGCGACTACGCCGGCCTCCTGGCCCTGGCCGTGGCGGTCGCCGGCGCCGCGGCCTTCCGGGGCCGCATCGCCGCCATCCTCCTCGGTGGCCTCGCCGCGCTGCTCGCCGCGCTGCGGATCTCCCCGTTCCACGACCTGATCCACGCCGTTCCTCTCATCGGCGACGCCGCCTCCGGACGGCTGCGGATTTTCTGGGTGCTGGCCGTGGCGGTCGCCGGGGCCTTGAGCGTCGAGCGGCTGGCTGCGGACCGCCGTGGCCGCATCGCAGCGGGGGCCGCGCTGATCGTCGCCGGAGCCGCGCTCGCGACCCTGCCTCCTCCGGCCGATGCGCCGTGGCAGCGGGCGTGGTGGCTCGCCGTCCTCGCCGGCGTGGCGGCGGCGCTGGCGGCGCTGCTCCTGCCGGGTGCCCGTCGCCGGTTCGTCCCGGTGGTCCTGGCCGGCCTGCTGCTCGATCTCATCCTGCTCGGGGTGCGCTTCAATCCCATGGTCCCCGCAGGGCTCGACCTCTCGCCGCCGCCGCCCCTGGCGTTCCTGATGGATCGGGCGCGGAGCTCTCCGGAGCCCTTCCGGGTGCTGGCCGACGGCTACGACCTGCAGCCGAGCCTCGCGGCCCTCTACGGCCTCTGGGACTCGCGGAGCGCCGATCCCATGCAGCCCCGGGGCACCGCCCGCTTCGTGAACGAACGGCTGCGCTCCGGCGACGGCCCGGCACGGCTCGCCGCCGAGAGCCGTCTGGCCGTCCGCTTCCGGCTGCTCCCGAAGCGGCGCGGCCTGCCGCCGCCCTGGCGGCCGGTCTTCCCCGGCCCGGGTGGCCGGGTATGGGAGAACCCGCAGGCCCGGCCCCTGTTCTTCCTGCCGAACGGCCAGGCGGGGACGGTGAGGATGGTCCGTGCCGGCGGCAACGGGTTCGATCTGGAGGTCGAGTCCGTTGCCGGCGGCACGGTCGTCTCCAGCGTCTCCTGGGCGCCGGGCTGGCGGGTGGCGATGGACGGCCGGCGGAGACCGGAGGCCGTCGAGGTCGATGCCGCCTTCCTCGGTTTCCGGGTTCCCCCGGGGAGGCACGCCGTGCGGCTCGTCTACCGGCCGGCGAGCTGGACCCTGGGGCTCGTCCTGTGCGGATTGGGAATCGCCGCCGCCCTGCTCGCCGGGCCGGTTTCGCGGCTCACTGCGCGGCGGCCGGCTCCGGGCTCCGGTGCGCCTCCAGGAAGGTCTCCGGCCTGCTGAACACCCGGGCGATGTTCATCCCCTTGCGCAGCGCGCCGAGCGACACCTTGCCGGTCGCGAGGGCCAGCCCGAGCGTCACGTAGGTGCGGGCCTTCCCCCGGTGCCGGTAGCGGACGTCGAGCACGTGCCGCCAGAGCCGCGAATACTCCTCGTAGAAATCCGCCAGCGGCAGCTTCGTCGGCAGCACGGCATGAATGATGTCGAACATCTCCCAGTTCTGCGTCGTGACCTGGCGCTTCGCGGTCTCCCAGAGATCGGTGCCGGGCAGCGGCGTCAGCACGGAGAAGCCGCTGTTGTAGGCCCCCGTCTCCTCGATCCAGGCGCGCAGGCGGGCGAAGTCCTCGTGGTCCCAGGCCGGGTCGACGATGAAATTGGGGGTGTAGCCGACGCCGAGCTCCTTGAGGATGGCCAGCGCCCGCGCGTTGTTGACCATGGTGTTGCTCTTGTTGACGGCGTCGAGCCCCGCATCCGTCACCGCCTCCAGCCCGAGGAAGATGGCGAGGTTGCCGCAGTCCTTCCACATCTCGACCAGGTGGGGGAACTTGCAGATGATGTCCGTGCGGGTCTGCACGGTGAAGTATTTTTTGATGCCCGCCGCCTTGATCTGGCGCGCCATCTCCTCGCCGCGGCGCACGTCCATCCAGAAGATGTCGTCGGTGATGAAGACGTTCGGGGCCTCGATGGCCTTGAGCTCGGCCACCACCCGCTCCGGCGACTTCTGGCGGAAGGTGCTGGCGTGGAACTTCCACACCGAGCAGAAGTTGCACTTGAAGGGGCAGCCTCGGGCGGTCTCCATCAGAGCCAGAGGCTTGCGGAAATTGATGTAGTACTGGGGCGCGTAGTGGGCAATGAGGTGGCGGGCGGGCATGGGCAGCGAGTCGAGGTCCTGACGCGCCACGGCCTCCCCCGTGGAGACGGGCTGGCCGTCACGGAGGAGCAGCAGGCCCGGCACCGTCCGCAGGTCAGCACCCCGCTCGAGCGCGTCGACCAGGGCCGGCATCACCTCCTCGCCGTCGCCGATGGCCACGGCGCCCACCCCGGGCTGGAGGAACCACTCGGGCTCCCGTGAAGCGTCATGGCCGCCGATCACCACGAACGTCTCCGGCGTCTCCCGCCGCAGGCGAGCGACCAGCCGCAGGGTGCGGAAACGCTCGGTGGTGAAGTTGCACTGCAGGCCGATGATCCCGGGGCCGAAGCTCCGGCAGCGGGCCAGGCCCTCCTCCTTGCCGTCGATGCGCAGGTCGAAGACCCGGCAGGAGTGGCCTGCGGCTTCGAGGGCCCCGGCGATGGAGATGGGGCCGAGAGGCTCGACGAAGGTCAGCATCTCCAGCCCGAGGATGCCGCCGATGGGCGGCTTGAGGAAGGCGACGTTCATCGGCTCCTCCTGAAAGCCCGTCGCCGGGGCCCCGCAGGAACACCGCGTCCTGCGTGGGTCCCGGCGCGGGACGTTCCGTCGGCAACCCGGCGGCCTCAGCCCCGGGGCGGCGCCAGCGCGACCCTCAAGGGTTCACGATCACGTTGCCCGGCTTGCGGGGCGGATCGTTGCGGGGCCGCTCGGCCACCGCGGGGTTCTGGTTGAACTCGGGCGCCAGCTCGGCGTTGATGGCCGCCCATTCCGGGTCCTCGTCCTCGGTCTCCAGGATGGCACCGATGGGGCACTCAGGCAGACAGAGACCGCAGTCGATGCAGGCCTCGGGATCGATGATCATGAACTCCTCGCCCCGGTAATCGCCCGGCTTGATGCAGTCCACCGGGCAGACCGAGACGCAGGTCGCGTAGCGCTCTCCCAGGCACTTCTCCGTGATGATGTACGACATTGGAACCTTCCTCCCCCACTCTGTGGGTCCGTTCGGTTGGCGTTTCCGGCCGCATTACAGTAGGAGGAACGGAGGGGCGCCGTCAATCCGGGGGCTCCAAGCCTGAAAGGCGCCATGGGAGGCTCGACTCACCGTCCATGCACACCTCGACCTCGGCACCGGGATTCAGGAGCCCTCTCCAACCGCGACCTCGAAGACGCGGAAGGGGGGACGGTCCGGATAGGCGTGGCGCAGGAGCGAGAGGCTGACGTTGAACACCGGCACGCCCTGGGCGGTCCTGCCCTCCGGCCGGCCGCGGTGGGCGTGGCCGTGGAAGACGGCCTGCACGGGATAGCGGGTCAGCGGCTCCTCCAGCCGGCTGGAGCCGAGGAACGGGAAGATCTCCACCGGCTCCCCCTCCACCGTCTCCTGGATGGGCGAGTAGTGGAGCACGGCGATGCGCGGCCGCCCCCGCAACCGGGCGAGGGCCGACTCCAGCTTCAGGGCCTCGTCCACCGCCTCGCGGACGAACTGCTTGATGACGTTCTCCCCCCAGGGTCCCAGGGCGCGCTTGCCGAAGCCGCCCGCGAACCCCTTCACCCCCGCGAACCCCACCCCCTGCACCTCCGTGGCGTCGCCGTCCAGCACCCGGATGCCGCTGTCGCAGAGCAGCCGCTTGATCTCCTCCTGCCTGCCGCCCTCGAAATCGTGGTTGCCGAGCACCGCGATCACCGGCACGCTGACCGAGGCGTGGATCTCCCGCGCCAGGTCCACCGCCTCCTCGGGCAGGCCGTGGTCCGTCAGGTCGCCGCACAGCAGAACGACGTCGCACTCCCGCCCCGCCTGGGTCAGCACCTCCCGCACCGCGGGCTCGGGCGAGCGCGCATAGTGCAGGTCCGCCAGCGCCGCGATGCGCAAAGTTCCGTTCCGTTGGCTCATCTCGCTTTCTCTCCCGCCGCCCGGTGGGCTTCAAGAGCCGTGCCAGAGCGTCGCCGGATGTCTCTGGTACGCCTCTTGCTCTCTCCCGTCACGATGATCGAGACCAAAACCCCCGCCCTGGCTCCCGAGACCGTGGACTTCTATCGCGAGGCCATGGCGGCCTTCGAAGAGGGAGGAGTCCCCTTCCTGGTGGGGGGCGCCTACGCCTATGCCCGCTACACCGGCATCGTGCGCCACACCAAGGACTTCGACGTCTTCGTCCGTCCCCGGGATTTCGACCGCGCCCTCGACGTCTTCGCCCGCAAGGGCTGGAAGACCGAGCGCACTTTCGCCCACTGGCTGGGCAAGGGATACCAGGGGGACGACTTCGTGGACGTGATCTTCAGCTCCGGCAACGGCGTCGCCCGGGTCGACGACCTGTGGTTCGAGCACGCGGTGGCGGAGACGGTCCTCGATCGCCCCGCGAAGCTCGTGCCGGCCGAGGAGATGATCTGGTCGAAGTCCTTCATCATGGAGCGCGAGCGCTTCGACGGCGCCGACGTGGCTCACGTGCTCCATGCCCGCGCCGCGGACCTCGACTGGGACCGTCTCCTGCGCCGCTTCGAGCCCCACGGCGGCTGGCGGGTGCTCCTCGCTCACCTCGTCCTCTTCGGCTATGTCTACCCGGGAAGGACCGGCCTCATCCCCGGCCGCGTCCTGGAGACCCTCGCCGGCCGCCTGCGCGAGCCCGCCGGCGGCCCTGGTGAGGACGACGAGCGGATCTGCCGCGGTCCGATCCTCTCCCGCTCCCAGTACCTGGTGGACGTCCTCCAATGGGGCTACGAGGACGCCCGCCTGCGACCCGAAGGGACCATGAGCCCCGAGGAGGTCAAGGATTGGACGCTCGCCGCCGAGAAGGACGGCGACATCAGCCAGCTTGCGGCGATCGAGGGGGAGTAGGCGCCCACCCCTGGGGCGCCATCTCGAAGCTCGCGAACACGAATCCCGGCGCCACGGTGCACCCCACGAGGGTCCAGCCGCCGAGGGTGCGGGCCGTCTGCCAGACCCCGGCCGGCACCACTCCCTGGGGCCGCTGCCCGGCCGCGAGGTCCGAGCCCAGGAGCAGGCCCAAGCGCTCGCGGCCGTCCCAGAGGGTCAGCTCCAGGGGAGCGCCGGCGTAGTGGTGCCAGACCTCGTCGGCGTCCACCACCCGGTGCCAGGCCGAGACCGCCCCTTCCGGCAACAGGTAATAGATGGCCGTCGAGGCGCCGCGCTCCCCCGCGGGCGCCGGAGCGCGGAAGGTCTCGCGGTAGAAGCCCCCTTCGGGGTGGGGAGCGAGGCCGAGGAGCCGGACGACCTCCTCGGCCGTCATCCCGGCCATCATCCCAGTCATCATGGGGCGATCCGGTACCGGATCGTGACGCTCGCCTCGACCCCCACCTGGCCGGCCGAGACCGGGGTCGGAGCCATGGACTCCGCCATCGCCATGCTGCGGACCGCGCCAAACTTCGGATAGATCGGCGGCTGGACCGAGACGCCCCCTTCCGCGACCTCCAGGATCTCGCCCAGATGCAGACCGAGGGCTTTGGCCAGGGTCTCGGCCTTGGCGCGGGCTGCCCGCGCGGCATCGGCCAGGGCCTGGGCGCGGGCCGCCTCGTCATTGTGCAGGCCGAAGTCGACCCCCTCCAGGGTGTTGGCCCCGGCGCCGAGGCCGGCGTCGATGACCGGGCCCACCTTGGCGAGGTCGGTCACCCGCACGGAGACCGTGTTGTTGGCCTGATAGCCGGTGATGCGAGGGGTCTGGCTCTCGGCGCCCGTCCGGCTCTGGGAGTACAGGGGGGAGAGCGAGAGGCCGGAGGTCTGGATCTCCTCCGCCGGGATGCCCACCTTGCGGATGGCGTCGAGCACGGCGTTGGCGGTGCGGTTCACCTGGTCCTGAACGGCGCGGGCGGTGGGCGCCTGGGCCACCACCCCCAGGCGGACGTTGGCCTCGTCGGGAGCCACCCGGGCCTGGCCCGAGCCGGACACGATGAGGGTGGGAACGGCGGCGTCCATCGGCGGCCCTCCTGCCGCCGGCGGCCTGGGAGCCTGAGCCGCCAGGGGCAGCGCCAGCAGGATCAGGACGGCGGCGATCGTCAGTGGTTTGCGCATGAGGTCTCTCTCCTTTGCCGCCCCCAGTATAGACAGGATGGAGGGACGCCCCCGCCGGCGCTGGGGGCCGGCGGGGGTGGGGGAGACCGGAGCCGGGAATCAGTAGCGCCGGCCGGTCGGATCCGTCGGGGGTCTCTCCGTCGTGTCGGGCTTCTCCGTGTTCGTATGGCCGGAGTCTCTCTGACTGTACGCCGAACCTTCATAAGAATACTGCCGGCGCAAAACCAGACTGGCGATGTTGAGGACGATCCCCAGGCCGACCAGCATCAGGCCGGCAGAGAAGAGGCTCAAGCTCCCCAGGCTGGCCATCGAGATCCCGGCGCTCAGGACTTGCGGGACGTGAGCACCCAGACCCAGGGCTTTCGCCACGGTGGTGCCGGTCCCCGAGCCTACGAGGGCCACGAAACCGAGAGCGGTCGCACCCGTGCTCGCCGTCTGCAGACCGCCCGGATCGACCGGCGGGTAGTATTGCTTTCCAGTTCCACCGTTTCCCATGTCTTCTTCCTTTCCGGGAGAAATTACTGAATTATTTCTCTGTTGCGTTTAACTTGGATCGGCTCCCTTATCCTTCAAGGAAATGCAGCAGCCGCTCTCCTGTAAGGGGGCAGCGGATTTCCGTGTCTTCCTGCACAGGCGCTCGGCGGCGAGGAACGTTACAGGGCCCCGCGTCAGCGGAGATCACCGGAGAGGATGAAAGGAGCCCAAAGGTAGGGATTCGCCTGTCCGGCGCGGATCATGTCGAGCTTGGCCTTGCGCAGTGCCTCCGCCTTGCTGCCCGCCGTTTCCAGAGACCGGTAGAAGCCCTGCATGAGATCCGCCGTGGGCCGGTCCACCACCGGCCACAGGCTCACGATGAGGCTCTTGGCTCCAGCATAGAGGAAAGCTCGCGTCAGTCCCACGATCCCCTCGCCTCCCACCTCTTTGCCCCGCCCCGTCTCGCAGGCCGAGAGCACGAGAAGGTCGGCCCGGAGCTTCATGTTGAAGATCTCGGCGACGGTGAGGTAGCCATCTTCCCCGGCGCTGGGAGTCAGGACGAGCGCTGAACGCTCGGGCCGGGCCTCGTCGACGAAACCGTGCGTGGCGAAGTGGACCCTGCGAGCCCTTTCGACCAGCGGATTGCCCAGGACGTTCTCCTTGGTAGCGCTGTCGCCAATGTAGAGTTCCACCTGCTCTTCGGCGAAGAGCTTGGCGATTCCCTTGACCTCCTCCTCGGAGTAGGGCAGAGGCGGGAATGAGCGGCGCTCGGGCTCTGACGGCCCGCGGACCCCACCTCCTTGCAGAGCGGCCTGCGCGCCGCCGGCAAGGGCGAAGGCTACGAATGCCTTGCCAGGCAACTCCTGCCGTGGCTCACTGGCCTCCGACTCCCGCAGCCCCCCGAGAACGCTGGCCGACGGGACGTAGCTGACGGCGTGCTGCAGCAGCAGGTAGGGCAGGTCGGGATAGGACAGGCCCTGGCTCGCCTTTTCATCGGTCAGCAGGACCTCGAAGGGAAAGACGTACAGGGGACCATCCGGCGCGATGAGCAACGAACGCTTGCCCGCCAGCACTTTCTCGGCGGGACCGACCAGGTAGCGATAGAGCTTGGAGGCTTGTCTCCTGAAGTCGCCGATCTCGAGCTCGGACGGATGCTCGATCAGAGATCTCACCTTTTCGACGAGCTCCGAGAGCTCGTTGGCCGGCGGAAGGCTATAGCTGGTCAGGCCCTCCTGGGTGACCACGAAGAGAACCGACCCATCCTTGCCCACGAAGTACTCGAGCAACGCCGTGTCCGGATCGAGAAGCCGGCGGATGCTCCCAAGCTCCAGGGGCTTGGGATAGCGCAAACCCGCATACTGGGGATAGCGCTCCCGGACCTCTAACTCCAGCCTTCCCATCTCCGCTTCCACCTGGCTGAGCTGCTCCGACATCCCGGCGGAAGCATCCTGTGCTACCAGAGGCAACCGGTCCAGAAACCAGGAAAGCCGGGAGGAGACATCCTTTTCCCTCTGTCTGAAATCCGGCGTAATACCCTGGCGGAGGTCGATCCGGCCCTCGGCGAGCAAGTCCAGCAACCCGCGCGACCGGGCTCTCTCGCTGGCGGCAAGCGCCTCAACCTGATACAGACCCTCGGGATGGAGCTGATACAGGCGCATCAGCAGGTCGACATACAGCGCGTAGTAATCCCGCTTCGACGCAAAAAAAGAAGTCCGAAGGGCATCGGTCTCCACCCGGCTGCGCACGGACTCCACCAACTGGATGGCCTCTTTGACCTTGGACAGCGCCTCTTCTAGGCGTCCTTGCTCCCTGTCGAGGAGGGCCCACCGGAAGAGAATTTCCGCCACCTGTCCAGGGCTGCCAACGCGCTTCCCAATCTCCAGCGATTCCTGAAAGTAGCGGCCCGCCTCCTTCGGGTCTCCCAAGTGGTCGTAGGCCGTGCCGAGCTCGCGCAATGTTTGCGCCCAGGGATAGGGGTTTCCTCCCTGCCGCAGCGCCAGTGCTTGGTGCAGCGCTTCCAACCCCTCAGGACGGCCGAGGGCGGCCTCGGCCACGCCAAGGTTGTGGAAAGCGGCTGCGATACCGGGAGTATCTTTCAGCTTCTGGCTGAGGGCCAGAGCACGCTGGAAAAAACCAA
Source organism: Thermoanaerobaculia bacterium (assembly GCA_036264085.1). Taxonomy (GTDB): domain Bacteria; phylum Acidobacteriota; class Thermoanaerobaculia; order Multivoradales; family UBA5704; genus DATARR01. Next base: position 84,216 of record DATARR010000153.1, read on the forward strand.
CGGCCACCTCGCGCTGGTTCTGCCGGTAGCGAACCAGGCCAGTGTTGTTCAGAAGTCGGGCTCGCCAGGAGTCCAAGCCCTCGAGGGTCTGCTCCAGCTTCAGCGCCGCCTCATATTCTTCCAGGGCTTTGTCCAGATCTCCGAGGTCGAAGTAAACCGAGCCCAGAGCGTAAAGCGCATGGAATTGCCCCGCTTGTTCGCCCAAGCGACGGTTGATCTCCAGCGCATGCTCGAAGCCTCCGAGGGCCTGCTGCAGCTCGCCCCGCAGCTTCTGAATCTTGGCCAGATTGAAGAGAACGGACGCCTCCGCGCTGGAATCCCCGACTCTCCGACTCAGCGTCAGGGCGTCGTCGAGGTAACGCAGGGCCTCTCCGATCTCGCCACGCTCAAAGTAGATTCCCTGCAACGTAGTCAGGGCGGTGGCTTCCCGACCTCCCTCTTCGGCCTGATGCAACAGGGGGATTGCACGCTTGAGCGAGTCCTGGGCTGCTTCGGCCTGATTAAGGTTTTGCTGGACCAGGGCCATTCCGAGCAAAGTCTTGCCCTCTCCACTGGCATTCCCGAGTCGGGTCCAGAGGTCGAGGGCTTGGCGGAAATCCTCCAGGGCGGCGTTTCCTTGCTGGACGTTGCCCAGGGTCAAGAGAGCTCGCGCCTGCCCCTCCTCGTCGCCAATCTGTCTGGCCAGGGCAAGAGCCTGTTTCAGCCACTCGATGGCCGCAGAGGAGCTCTCCTCGAAAGGCTCCGTAGCGCCGAGCTCGACCAGGGCTCGGACCTGGCCCGGCTGATCCCCGGCCGCCTGCCACCGCGCCAGGGCTTGACGATAGAGATCCAGGGCCCGATTCCAGCTCTCCAAGCCGCCAGTGCTCAGGCGGCGGCCTGCCGCGAAAAGCCGCTCCGCAATGACCCTGTCCTCATCCCCGGGTCCCGCCGGCCGCAACTGCTTCAGCGTCACCCGGTAGCGCCCCCCTGAGGCCTGGGAGCTGGCCGGAGAGACGGTCAGCCGGTAGGTCCCGGCGGACGATGCGATGACGGCGATCCGTTCCGCCCTATCTCTATGGCCCGGATCGTTCACGGCGACGAGCGTCGCTCCGTCGGGACCGGCGAGGGTGACGGCCACGTCCAGCTCGGACTGATCCACCGTCAGCTCAAGGTACGTCCCCGCCGCGAGCCGCAGCTCGCAAACGTCCGTCGCGCCGGCGGCGACCTCGCGCTCCAACGGGACGCCCTGGACGAGAACGGGAGCTCGCGCGGGCTCAGGAGCCGCAGTCCTCGCCGCGGGCACAGAGGAGGAGCAGGCAGCCGCGACGAGTCCCACCAGGATGGCCTCGAGGACACCTCCACAGCCGGTGAGGCGGCGGGAGAGGGGGCGGAATAAGACAAGTCTCTTGGTCACAACGGGACGCTGACCTTTTGTCCAGTTTATCGCACTCGCGGCGAAGAACTTCATAGGGGAGGACTCGCGATGGGGCCCGGAGACTATAGGATGTCATCTATGGCGACCGACGACCGGGACATGGTCGCCCGCTTTCTCCGGGGCGAGACTGAGGCGGTAGGGACCGTGGACGGCTGGATCGCGCGCGCCGCGTGGCCGTATCAGCGCCGGCTGGCCGACCGCTGGGACGACGTCCTCCAGGACGTCCGGCTGGAGGTGACGCGTCTCCTCGGCCAGGGGAAGTTCCGCGGCGAGTCGAGCCTGCGCACTTACCTCTGGCGGGTGGTCAGCCACACCTGCCTGGACCAGCTCCGGACGCAGGGCAAGTGGAAGTTGGTCGACCTGGATACCCTGGATCAGGGGAAGGACCCCGTCGTCGCCTTCCACGTCCCCACCCCCAATCGGGAGGACCGGGACCTGCTGTTCCGGGTGCTGCAACGGGTCCCCCAGGACTGCCGGGAGATGTGGGGCATGATCCTGGCCGGTCTCTCCTACAAGGAGATGAGCCTGCGGCTGAACGTCGCGGCGGGGACGCTGCGGGTGCGCGTCCTGCGTTGCCGGGAGAAGGCGACCGCCTTGAGGCGGGACCTCCTGGACGGCGGGCCGGGGAATGGGCGTAACGCCGCGGTCAAAAGTTCGCCTAACCAGAGTGAAATGGCGAAACCTAATGACCTGTGACCAAGCCATCGAGCTCCTCCCCTGGTACCTGAATGGCACCCTCGAATCCGGGGAGCTCGCCGAGGTCCGGCAGCACCTGGAGACCTGCGAACGCTGCCGCGAGGCCCTGGCCGAGACCGGACAGGCCTGGTCGGTCTTCGCCCAGCACATCCCTGCCCAGGACATGGTGGCCCTCGCCTGGGGGGAACGCCCCTCCGGGATCGATCCCGCCGCCGCCGAGCAGCATCTGGCCGCGTGCGCCGAGTGCACCGCGGAGTTGGAACTGGCGCGGATGAGCCGGCGACTGGAGGAGGAGAGCAACGTCGCCGTCTTCCCGGTGGCCAAGCCGCAGATGGCTCCCAGCCGAGCCTACCGGGGCTGGCGTGCCGCCGCCATCGCGGCGAGCCTCGCGGGCCTGATCGCCGTGGGCGGCTGGCTCCAGTCCGCCCGGCAGCCCCAGCAGGCACTCGTGGCGCCTGTCGCGCCGCCTATTGCCAGCCCGTCCCCCGCTGTACAGCCGCAGGCCCCTGCCGGCCACGATGAAGCCGGCGGCGAGCTTGCCGCTCTTCGCCAGAAGGTGAAAGAGCTCAGCGACTACGCCGAGGGCTTGCAGGGTCAGGTGCGCAAGGCCCAGGAGCAGGTCGCTCAACGGGCGGAGCCGCGCGATCTCACGGCCTCCCCCTGGCTCAGCCCCTACGTTTCTCCGACCGACGTGGTGCGAGGCGAGGAGGGCAACGCGGAAATCGTGACCGTCCCGGCGAAGGCCAGCCTCGCCGTCCTCCCCCTCCGCGCCACCCATCCAGAGACCGGGGCCCATGAGAACCACGAAGTCGTGATCCTCTCCGAAAGCGGCAGACCCTTGAAGACGAGGCCCATCCAGCGAGACCCCAACGGCTACTACCCCCTCGCCCTGGCCCATGACGAGCTTCGACCGGGGATCTACATCCTCCAGGTTTATGGCATGACGGGTGGCAAGCGCGATCCGGAGCCCAGCGAGACCTACAAGATTCGACTCCGGTAGCTCGCCGATCCTCTGCACAGGCCCAGCAATCTCCGTTGCACCCCCGTGCACCCGGTGTATGGGGCCGCGAATTTTGTGTAAGGGCTCGCGAATTCTCGTAACGGGCTCGCGAGCCTTTCACGAGATCTCGGGAATCCCGTCCCAGGGATGGCGAACCCCCGTCCCGGGATGGCGGGCCCTTACACAGGGCTCCCGAGTTTCTACACAGGGTTGGCCAGCCCTGGTCCGGGCGTGCCCCGCCCCCGCCAGCCTGAGCCCGGCCCCAGGAGCAAGCTCCAGACTGAGACCCCACGCCTTTCTTGCGCCACCAGATGTAGTGCCAGTATCTACCAGGCACCGTAGATTTTGTGCAGCCAGCCTGATGGTGGTAGACTAAGACTCAAATGGCCCCCCAGCCTGTGGGGTCTGGGCGGAGCTCCCAATATGCCGAAACTGAAAAAAGGCGAGAGCCTGAGCCCAAGGCTTGAGGCGGTCGTGGCACGGCTCTGCGAAAAGCTGGGTCCGATGACCACGACTCGAGCCGTGAAGCTTCCTTACCTGGTCGACGTTGAAGCGACCCACTATCTCGGTCACCGGATAACCGATGGCACGCACGAGACTTGGGACCATGGCGTCGTCACGAGCGAGGTTTGGTCCTACATCCAGAATGGCGGCGACGTCCACGGACCTTTTGACATCTCGCCGCACTCCTTCTCAGAAGGAGGCAAGCAGATCTCTCGGGCGGGCGAACCCGACGATGACCTCACCGAGGAAGAGCTGGCCATCGTGGACCTGGTCGCCGAAAAGTATGGACGGATGGACGCAGGAAGTCTGGGAAGATTGACCAAGGCGTTAAACACTCACTTCGATTCTGGCGTCTGGGGCAAGAACCGCCAGGCCGCCGTGGATGAGGACGCCTATTCCAGATTGGCCGATGGTTATCAGGCATTTTTTGGCCGGCTTCCCTACCTCGATTTCACCAATGAGGAGGAATGGGGCGAGCCCATCGAGGACCCGCATGAATACTTGAGGCGCAAGTTGGGTGGGTAGGCCCGTCGTTCCTTACGAGCCAACCTGGCTCGACAAGCCATTCCAAAAAGAGCTCAACGCGCTCAACACCGGCGAGAGGGATAAGTGCATCCGCCTGTTGGCCGAGCTCATCGACGCCCTCAAGTCATGCAGACATCCAATCCAAGATCCCGGTCTTCAGAAATGGCGTCCCACAAGCTATAGGGGCGTAGTCGCCATCAAGGGCGGTCATCTCGCCGAATACCGCCTTACCGGCACCATGCGGATGATCGCGTGCTATTTCGACGACCGGGAGACGATTCTCCTGGTCGTCGCCACGATCAAGCACGATCACGACCGGATGAAGCGCCTCCTCAGGGATCACGGGCGTTATTTGCCATCCTATCCCTAGAGACTGGGCTCCTGAATGCGCCTGCTTCCTGCGGAGGAGGTCCCGTCAATAGGTGTGTAAAACGCGTCAGGCGGCGGCCTCCTCGTCGGCCGCAGAGTTGACTTCTCGTAGAACTCGTACTCCGTCTTCGTAAACGGCTCCCTCTGCAACCTCGGGAAGAAGCTCCGGGTGGTCAAGACGGCGGAACGAGCGCTCGGCCACCATCAGCACCCGCCAGATCAGCGCCGTCGCGTTGGCCACCTTTTTGTAACGCTTGCCAGCCGCTGTGCGCAGCCGCACCGCCGCGAACGGCGATTCCACCGGGTTGGTCGTGCGCAAGTGTTTCCAGTGCTCCTTCGGGAACCCGTAGAAGGCCATCAGACGCTCCCAATCCCGTTCCAGCGTCTCGGCC
>DATARR010000002.1:0-15313 GCA_036264085.1 Thermoanaerobaculia bacterium
CGCCGACTTCATCCGCGCCTTCCTCACCGTGCACGACCGCTGGAACTCGCCCAAGTACGTCCTCGGCGAGAGCTACGGCGGCATCCGCGGCTCGATGCTCGTACCGCGGCTCCAGGGGCAGATGAACATCGGCCTCAACGGCGTGATCCTCATCTCGCCGGCGATCAACATGGGCGCCCTGCCCTTCGACACCAACGGCAACGACCTCACCTACGTCACGCACCTGCCGACGCTCGCCGCGACGGCGTGGTACCACAAGAAGCTCCCGGATTCCTGGCCGAGCCTGCAGGCGCTGCTCACCGAGGTCGAGCAGTTCGCCTCCGGCGAGTACCTGCAGGCCCTCTTCCGCGGCGATTCGCTCTCGTCGGCGGAGAAGGGGCAGATCGCCGACAAGCTGCACCGCTACACGGGCATTACCAAGCCGTACATCCTCAACAGCAACCTGCGCCTCTACGCGCCCCGCTTCGCCAAGGAGCTGCTGCGCGACGAGGGGATGGCCACGGGCTTCCTCGACAGTCGTTACGCGCAGAAGGAGCTCGACAACGCAGCGGCATTCCCCAACAGCGACCCGTTCGATGCCAAGACGGGGCCGATCTACGTCTCGCTCTTCCACCAGTACCTGCGCAATGAGCTCGGCGCCGACGTCCAGGAGCCCTACCTGCCCCAGAACGGCGAGGCCAACCAGAGCTGGAAGCGGCGGAAGAATGCGGCCGGCGCCTTCGCCGGCTTCGTCGACGTCACCGGCGACCTGGCGCAGGGCACCAAGGACAACGAGGCGCTGCGCGTGTTCGTCGCCAACGGCTACTACGACCTGGCGACGGCCTACTTCGCCAACGCCTACATGCTGCACCACAGCGGCATCGACCCGGCGCGGGTGACGATCCGGACCTACCCGGCGGGGCACATGATGTACCTCAACCAGGGTTCGCTCGAGCAGTTGTCGAGAGACATCGGGGAGTTCATCCAGGGGAAGTGAAGGGAGGTGAGCTCGCGGCGCCCTGACATCCAGGTATTGACGGGGTTAATTCTCAAGACTAACCACTCCCTCTTCTCCCGGCAGACCGGGGGGAGGCTGGGAGAAGAGGGCCGGGGTGATGAGGGCCAACGGCTCGGTCAGGTAATCTGACAAAGTAGAATTAAGGAACCGGCATAGTGTGGCTGGCCGCATCCGGAGGAGACGACGTGACACGACAAGCGACCGACGACACGCAGATCGAATCCAGCAGAATCGGCCCTGACGATCCGCGATATCGCGCGGTGGTCGACAAGCGCTTCAATAAACGGTTCAGTGCGAACCCTGAATACGTCCGGCTGGTCAGCTCGACCGATCAGGTGGTCTCTGCCGTAGAGGATGCAGTGAGGGAGGGACGGCGTCTCGCCGTGACCAGTGGCGGGCATTGTCTCGAGGGATTCGTATCCTCCCCCGAGGTGCGGGTCATCCTCGATGTCTCGCCCATGAAGCGCGTGTACTATGACGCGGAAAGGGGCGCCGTGGCCGTCGAGGCCGGCGCCACGGTGGGCGAGACGTTCCGGGCGCTGTTCGAGGCGTGGGGAACCGTGATACCGCTCGGCGAGTATCCGGAGATCGGTATGGGAGGGCATGTGGTCGGTGGCGCGTTTGGCTTCCTCTGTCGCCAACTCGGCCTCGCAGCGGACTATCTGTATGCCGTCGAGGTGGTCACCGTGGACGCGGCAGGACGGGCGAGCCGCGTGGTGGCGACCCGGGAGACGTCCGACCCGCATCGCGACCTCTGGTGGGCGCACACTGGCGGGGGCGGTGGCAACTTCGGCGTCGTCACCCGGTACTGGTTCCGATCGCCCGGCGCATCCGGCGAGGAGCCTGCGGGTCTGCTGCCCCACGCGCCGGAGTCGATCACTACTTTCAAGGCGGAGTGGAATTGGAGCGACATCGACCAGCAGTCCTTCCTGCGACTCCTGAAGAACCACGGGACCTGGTGCGAGCGAAACAGTGACGCCGATTCCCCCAACACCTCTCTCTGGACCCTCCTCGAGATCCATCGCCAGCAGTTTGGGAAGATCATCGTCCGCGGCGTGAGCACGGCCGGCGCCGCCGCCGAGCGGCAGGTGGATGACCATTTGGCGGTGCTTAGCGAAGGGGTCGGCGCACCGCAGCCCCAAGAGCTGGCACGAATGTCCTGGCTCGAGTTCGCGCTCAATCCGTTTCCCGATCTGTTCGCCATGCCGCCAAGCGGGGTGAGCACCAAGGTGAAGGACGCGCTGCTCAAGAAACGGTTCACCGATCGCCAGATCGGCGTCGCCTACGATTACCTGACCCGCGCCGACTACGACGTCATGGGCGGGATGCTCGGGCTCGCGACCTATGGCGGGCGGATCAATACCATCGCCCGCGATGCGACCGCCGCCGCCCAACGCGATTCGATTCTCGACATCGCCTGCACCACAGGCTGGCTGGAGCCGCGGGAAGAGGCGAAGAACCTGGCCTGGGTGCGTTCGTTCTATCGGGATCTGTTCGCGGAGAGCGGGGGCGTCCCGGTCCCGGGCGAGGCGTACGATGGGGCGTTCATCAATCATCCCGACACCGACCTCGCGGACTCAGGTCTGAATACCTCAGGCGTGCCCTGGTACACGTTGTATTACAAAGGGAGCTACCCGCGCCTGCAGCGGATCAAGGCGCGGTGGGACCCGCGAGACGTGTTCCGGCATGCGCTGTCGATTCGGGTGGGATGATTACTGTAGCATACCAAGAGATGGTTGCTCGGAAATGACTCCGAGTCTGCCTTGAAAGGGGTCGTCATGAAGCTCTTGCTCAGGGTTCTCGCCTTGACCGCCGTTGTGAGTTTCGCCTGCCTGCCCATGGCGAGCAGCTCCACCGGCGGTACCTGCCGCTATTTCTGCGGTTCCACCATCTTCACTGGAAGTAGCTCGGACTGCTGTTCCGCCAGCTTCCAGTGCCCCAATGGCCAAAGGGTGACTCCCTTCGCATACAACCCTGGAACTGGCTGGCGCTTCTGCTGAGGCGAGAGCAGGGTAGGCGCTGAGGAGCGCCGGGGCGCGATAAGATGGCCCTGTATGCGGCCCGCCGAGCAGGTCTTCGTAGGCATCCCCGGTCCCGAGCTGGATTCAGCGACCGTCGGAGTGCTGTCCCGATTCCAGCCCGGGGGGGTGGTGCTGTTCAAGCGCAACGTCAAGGACGAGGAGCAGTTGAACGCGCTGGTGACCGGCCTGCGGCGGTTGCTCCCGGAGGCCGTGCTCGCCATCGACGCCGAGGGCGGCCGGGTGGACCGGCTGAAGGACGTGGTGGGGCCGACGCCGCCGGCGTCGCTCCTCGCCCGTCACGCCACCAGCTACTCCCACCAGGCCGGCTACTGGATCGGCCAAGCCCTGCGGCTGTTCGACATCGACGTCGATTTCGCGCCGGTGGTGGACCTCGACCGCGGCGCCAGCGACAACGCCCTCGACGACCGCTACCTCGGCGCCACGGTGAGCGACGTCGTCCCCCGGGCCCAGGCCTTCCTGCGCGGCCTGCACGGCGGCGGCGCCGCGGGGTGCCTCAAGCACTTCCCGGGCCTGGGCGGCGCCGGCGAGGACACCCACTACAAGACCTCCGTCGTCTACCTCCCCGCCGAGGCGATGGAGACCGACCTCGCGCCCTTCGAGACCCTGGGCCGGCTGGCCGGAGCGATCATGGTCTCCCACGCCGTCTACCCGGCGTGGGACTCGCACCGTCCGGCCACCCTGTCGCCGGAGATCCTGGGGGGCCTGCTGCGCGGCCGGCTGGGCTTCGACGGCCTGGCCATCAGCGACGACATGGAGATGAAGGCGCTGGACGAGTGGGGCGACCTCCCCGAGCGCTGCGAGCTGGCCTTCGCCGCCGGCTGTGACGTGCTGCTCGTCTGCCACACCCTGTCCGCGCTGCCCGAGATCGTGGAGCGTCTGGGCCGGCCGGAGCTCAAGGAGCGGCTGTCCGAGGCCAACCGCCGGCTGGAGGTCTACCGCCAGCGCCTGGCCACCCTGCGCACCGCCCGCGACTACGTCGCCTTCATGCGGGAGAACAGCCGTGGCGAGCGGCTCGACCGGGTACGGCAGGCTCTGGAGCAGCTTCAGGCGAACGCTTAGGAGAAGAAAAAGAAGAAGTTAGAAGGCCGGCGGGACGCCAGCGGTCCCAGGAGGGTGGTGGGCACGGCTCTCGCACGGGTCTCGGTGCAGTATGCCTGAGCTGCGCGTCAAGGTCCTCTCCTACAACGTCGGCGGGCATGGCGCGCGGTGGAGCCGCAGCTATCTCGACCGCATCGCCCGCGCCATCGCCGAGGCCGGCGCGGACGTGGTGGGATTGCAGGAGGTCCACCGTGGCACGAAGCACTCGCGGCTGGAGGACCAGGCCGCGGCCTTGGGCCGGCTCACCGGCATGACCGTGCGGTTCGGCAAGAGCTTCGAGATGGGCGCCGGCGAGTTCGGCAACGCCGTGCTCACCACCGGCGAGGTGCGGTCCACCCAGATCCATCCCCTGCCAGGGCCGGGCGAGCCCCGGACCCTCCTCCACACCTGCGTCGCCCTCGCCACGGGGGAGATCGACTTCTTCGTCACCCACCTCGCCGCCTGGAGCCGCTGGGGACGCTCGGCACGAAGTGTGCAAATCCAGGGTCTCGTCGAGCGGCTCAGGCAGCAGGACCGGCCCTTCGTCCTGGTCGGGGACCTGAATGCCCCTCCAGGCGCGCCCGAGATCGGTACCCTGATGGCCGCCGAGCTGTTCCGGATGTGCGGAGACGACATCGCCTTCACACATCGGTACATGCGCCAGCGTATCGACTACGTGTTTGCCGATCCTGGCTGGACGACCGACACCTACCAGGTGATCCGGTCGGGGCCGTCCGATCACTGGCCCGTCTTCGTGGAGCTGCACCGCAAGTCTCACGATTGACGCCGGCTCGACGCCGGCGGGGAGGTACCGAGTGAGCGTCCCCCTCCGGCACAAGGCCGAGAAGCCCAGGAAGTCCGGCAAGCCCAAGCGGCCCGAGAAGGGGCTCCTGCCCAAGCTCCCGGCCCGGCTCCCAATGGTGCGCGGGCGCAAGGTGGAGGTCTCCTTCGTCACCGCCACCCTCTACCTGTTCCTCATCCTCTTCCTGGTGCTCCTGCTGTGGTCCACCCAGCGGCAGCACGACGTCCACGTCCGGGTGCCCGACATCGCGAAGCTCGAGGAGGCCCTGCCCGCCATCGCCGACGTCACGGGCTCGCTGATCGTATCGGGCAACCGCGTCCAGGTGTTGCAGAACGGCGACGGGTTCTTTCCCCCCCTCTTCGCCGACGTCGCCGGCGCGCGGCGGAGCATCCATCTCGAGACCTACGTCTGGTGGAAGGGGGAGATCTGCCAGCGGCTGGCGAAGGCCCTGCAGGATAAGGCGCGGCAGGGAGTGGAGGTGCGGCTGACGATCGACGCCGCAGGCGCGCACAACGCGGACGACCACCTGTTCCGGCACATGGAAGAGGCCGGCGTCAAGATCGCCCGCTACCACCCCGTGCGCCTCGCCGACCTGGGGCTGATCAACAACCGCACGCACCGCAAGCTCGTGGTCGTCGACGCCCGGGTGGCCTACGTCTTCGGCCACGGCATCGCCGAGGAGTGGGTGGGCAGCGGCCAGGACGCGAAGCACTGGCGCGACACCGGCGTGCGCCTGGAGGGGCCGGTCGTCAACTCCGTCCAGGCGCTCTTTGCCCAGCACTGGGCGGAGACGACGACCGAGGTGCTGATCGGGGACCGCTACTTCCCCCTCCAGCCGGCCGTGGGGACGGCGCGGGCGCACGTGACGGCGGGCTCGCCCCACGGCGGCGTCTCCCGGCTGGAGATGATCAACAAGATGGCCATCGCCTCGGCGCGCCGCCGGCTGGTCATCCAGAACCCCTACTTCATCCCCGACCCGGACATGGTGGACCTCCTCGCCCAGACCGTGAAGCGGGGGGTGGACGTCAGCCTGATGATCCCCGGCCCGGTCACCGACAGCGCCATCGTCCGCCATGCCGGCCATCGTCAGCTCGGGACCCTGCTGGACGCCGGGGTGAAGATCTACGAGTTCCAGCGCACGCTCTCCCATCAGAAGGTGATGATCGTCGACGACCTCTGGTCGCTGGTGGGCTCGACCAACTTCGATGACCGGTCGCTCAACATCAACGAGGAGGCCAGCGTGGGGCTGATCGACCGCGGCGTGGCCGCCGAGCTCGAGGCGGCGTTCGCCCGCGACCTGCGCGATTGCCGCCAGCTCGACGCGGCGAGTTGGAACCACCGCTCGCTCTGGCACAAGCTGGGGGACCGGCTGTCCTACCTGCTCAACGACCAGCTCTGAGGCGACCGGCGATGATGACCCTCCCCATCTGGGCTGTCGTGGGCATGGCTCTCGCGATCGTCGTCCTGGCAACGATGCTGTGGACCAACCTGCGGGAGCGGACCTTTCGTATTACCGTGCCGGACATCGACGAGTTGGAGGAGGCTCTCCCCTCGATCGCCGGCATGACCAGGGCGATCATCCTGCCCGACAACAAGGTCGACGTGCTGCAGAACGGCGACGAGCTCTACCCGGCCCTCTTCGAGTCGATCGCCAGGGCGGAGAAGACGATCCACTTCGAGACCTATGTCTGGTGGACCGGGGACATCTGCGGCGAGGTGGCCGAGGCCTTCGCCCGGCGAGCGCGGGAGGGAGTCGAGGTGCGGGTGATGATCGATGCCCTGGGCTCGATGAAGATGGACCGGCGGCTGCGCCAGCGGATGGAGGAGGCCGGCGTCAAGGTGGCCCGCTATCACCCCATCCGGCTCGTCGACATCGGGCAGCTCAACAAGCGGACGCACCGCAAGCTCGCCATCTTCGACGGCCGGGTGGCCTACGTCTTCGGCCACGGCGTCGCCCGGCAGTGGACCGGGCACGGCCAGGACAAGGAGCACTGGCGCGACACCGGCGTGCGGCTCCAGGGTCCGGCGGTCAACGGCGTGCAGGGGGTGTTCGCCCAGCACTGGGTGGAGGAGACGCAGGAGGTGCTGGTGGGGGAGCAGTATTTTCCCCATCTGAGAAAAGCGGGGGAGAGCCGGGTGCACATCCTCGCCGGAGCGCCGCTCGGCGGCGTGTCGGACCTGGAGCTGATGTTCAAGCTGGGCCTCGCCACGGCCAAGAAGGAGATCCTGATCCAGAACCCCTACTTCATCCCCGACGAGCAGACGGTGAAGCTCCTGCGGCGGTCTGTGAAGCGTGGCGTGGAGGTCAAGCTGATGATCCCGGGCTCGGTGACCGACAGCGCCGTCGTCCGTCACGCCGGGCACCGTCACTTCGACGAGATGCTGCGCGACGGAGTCAGGATCTTCGAGCACCAGCGGACGCTGATCCACCAGAAGATCATGGTGGTCGACGGCCTCTGGTCGCACGTCGGCTCGACCAACTTCGACTCCCGCTCTTTCGACATCAACGAGGAGGCTGGAGCGGGGATCATCGACGAGTCGGTGGCGGCTCAGCTCAAGGACGCCTTCGAGGAGGACATGAAAGCCTGCGTCGAGCTGACTCAGCCGGTGTGGACGAAGCGGTGCACGTTCTGGCACCGCAGCGTCGACCGGCTGTGCTACATGCTGAGCTGGCAGTTGTGAGGCCGCTGATTTAGCACGGACAGGCAGGACAATCACGGACGGATCACCACCTTCAGCGCCTCCCGCCGCCGCATGCTTCGCAGGGCATCCTCGAGCTCTGTGAGGGGACGCTCGGCGGAGAGGAGGACACCGGGGTGGAGCATTCCGCTCGCCAGCAGGTCCAGGGCGCGCTGGAACGTCGCCGGCCGGTGATGGTAGGCGCTCTTCACCGTGATCTCCGAGTAGTGGAGGCGGTGGGTGTCCAGCGGCACGGTGGTGCCCGGGGGACAGCCGCCGAAGAGCTGGACCAGCCCGCCGGGGCGCACCGAGGCCAGGGCGTCCTGCCAGGCGGCGGGCGAGCCCGTGGCCTCGATGGCCACGTCGAAGCCGTCGCCGGTGCGGGAGGTCTTGCAGAGTCGCGAGGCCTCGCCGCCGTCGCGATCCACTTGGACGGTCACGTCCGCACCCAGGGCCCTGCCGGCTTCGAGGCGTGCCGGATTCGGGTCCGCCAGCACGATGTGGTGCTCTCCTCCAGCAGGAAAGTCGGCCGGGAAATCGGCCGGAGAATTGGCGAGGACGTCCACGAACAGCAGACCGATGGGGCCGCCGCCGTAGACTACGACCCCTGAGGTGCGCTCCAGCGATGAGATCTCCAGGCCGTGGAGCACGCAAGCCAAGGGCTCGGCCAGGGCCGCGATCTCGAAGGGCATCCCGGCCGGCAGCGGGTAGGTGCTCCGCGCGGCGAAACGGCGGGGGACGAGGAGGTACTCGGAGAAGGCGCCGTTGAGGTAGTGGAGGTCCGAGCAGAGGTTCTCCCGGCCGCGGGCGCACCACTCACAGACGCCGCACGGCGCGGAGTTGGCCACCACCACGCGGTCGCCTGGCCGCCAGCGCCCGGCCGCCTCGACGCCCTCGCTAATGGCGGCCACGGTGCCGGCCATCTCGTGGCCGAAGGGGGTGGGAGCCTTGAGCATGCGGGGGTGGCCGCCGCGCTGGAAGACCTTGAGATCGGTGCCGCAGGTGGTGGCGGCGCCGACGCGCAGCAGCAACTCGCCCGGACCGGGGACTGGCACGGGCACGTCCCGCAGCTCCAGCCGCTCCGGACCGAGCAGGATGGCCGTGGTCTGGCGCGCGGCGACCGCGGAGACCGTCAGGGGTGCTCCTCGTCCGGGGTCAACAGCACCTTCACCGCCCGGCGCTCCCGCGCCAGCTCGACCGCCTCCGCGAAGCGGGAGAGGGGGAGGCGGTGGGTGGCGAGAGGTGACGGATCCAGACGGCCGCTGACCAGCAGGCGAAAGACCTCCCGCTGCTCGGCCAGGGCACTCGAATAGGTGGCGAGGAGCCGGCGCTCTCTCTTGAAGAAGGCGTTGAGGTCGAAGGCCGCGCGCTCGCCTGCATCGGCGTGGGCGAAGAGGACCACGGTGCCGCCGGCCCGGCTGAGGTCCAGGGCGGCAGCGAGGGGCGCGGCGCCGCCCACGGTATCGAAGACAGCGTCGGCGCCGCGGTCTCCCGAGAGCGCCGCGACTTCGCGGCCGGCCGCGCTTGGCGACGCCGTGGCGTCGGCGCCCAGCCGGCGGGCCAGCTCCCGGCGCTCCTCCAGGGGATCGGAGACCACCACCCGCAGCGTGGGGTGGACCGCCTTCAGGACGAGGAGGTGGAGGAGACCCATGCTGCCGCCGCCGAGGACGGCGACGCAGGCCGGCGAGGGGCCGGTCAGGGCGGTCTCGGGCAGCCGGGCGTGGACGATGCCGCGCAGCACGCAGGCGGCCGGCTCCAGGAAGACGGCGGCCTCGTCCTTCAGATGAGGCGGCAGGCCGAAGGCGGCGCGGCGCACGGCGCGCTCTCGCACCATCACCCAGTCGCTGAAGCCGCCGGGAGCCAGCAGGTTTTCCTGGAAGGCCGGGCACGACGGCTCGTTCCCCCGCCGGCAGAGGTCGCACTCGCCGCAGGCCACGTGGTGCGGCACCACCACCCGGTCCCCCGGAGCGAAGCCCACCACCCCCTCGCCCAAGGCCGCGACAGAGCCCACCACCTCGTGGCCCAGCACGGTGCCTGCGGCGGCCGTGGCATGGCGCAGCTTGAAAAGGTCGGTGCCGCACAGGCCGGCGGTGCGCAGGCGCAGCAGCATCTCGCCCGGCCCGGGATCGGGGCGGGGGCGGGTCTCGAGGCGCACGGCGCCGTCCTCGGCACAGGCGGCCACGGTCATGGCGGTCGTCTCCATCCGGGGCACATCGTATGGGCAAGGGGGGAGCCCCGCAAGGACGTGCAGGGGCGGAGTCTCCTTTCGCGGTACCATCATCCTGATGTCCCGACGCCGAGCCGTTCGCCGCCCCCGCCGCGTCCAGGTGAACTTCTGGCGGCGCGGGGAGCCGACCCCCTACGTCGGCTACTCGACCAACATCTCGATGACGGGGATGTTCATCGCCACCAACAGTCCCATGGCCGGCGGCACACGCATCCGCATCGAGGTGGTGGACCGCGACCGCGGCTTCATGGTGGAGGGGGTGGTGGCGCATGCCCGGAAGATCCGCGGCGACCTGGCGCGGATCAACCAGTCCGGCATGGGCGTGCGCTTCCTGACGGTGGAGGAGCTCGTCCGCGAGCTGATCCCCGCGGCCCTGGGTCAGACGGAGCCGATCCCACCCCCATCGTCGCCGCCGGACACGGTGGCGCTGACCGAGCTGGAGATGCCCGAACTCCCGGCGCCACCCCCGCCGGCACCGCCGCCCGAGCCGTTCCCAGCGCCCGCGCCGCCGCCTCGGGTGGAGGCGCCGCCGCCGGCTCCCGCACCGACTCCCTATTCGCAATATCCGCACCGGCCGGTGCCGCGACCGGTGGGAGAGGGCGCCTTCAGCGTCCGCTTCACCTCGCCGGAGGAGTTCCTGGAGGTCTACCGGCGCGACATCCTCCAGGGCGGCCTCTTCGTCTCGACGCGGCATCCGGCGCGGATGCAGGAGGCGGTGATGGTGGAGCTCCATCCGCCCCTCGAGCACGCAGAGCCCATCCTGCTGCGGGCCCGGGTGGTCCAGCGCTTCGAGCCCCACTCCGGCGACGCCGGCGGGCTCAACCTGCTGTCCGGCATGGGGTTGGAGCTGCTCGACCTGTCGGCGCTGGTGGAGCAGCTCCAGCCGCTCGTGCACCGGCTGCGAGGGTAGTGCCTCGGGGGCGCTGCTACAATCCCCGCCATGTCGAAGCAGCTTTTCGCGGCCCTCGCCGCCCTGTCGCTCCTCGCCCTCGCCGCCGCGGCCCTGCCGGCCGCGAAGGCTCCGGCGCGGCCTGCCGCTCGGGGCGACGTCGTCCTCATCACCATCGACACCCTGCGGGCGGACGCTCCGGGGTTCGCCGGCAACCGCCGGTCGCAAACGCCGGTGCTCGACCGGCTGGCGAGGCAGGGGCGGGTGTTCACCAACACGCACGCCCACAACGTGGTGACCCTCCCCTCGCACACCAACATCCTCACCGGCCTCTATCCGTTCCAGCACGGCGTGCGGGACAACAGCGGCTTCCGGCTGCCGGCGAACGTCCCCACCCTGGCCACCGTGCTCAAGGGCGCGGGCTATGCCACGGGCGCCTTCGTGGGCGCCTTCCCCCTCGATTCGCAGTTCGGGCTCAACCACGGCTTCGACGTCTACGACGACCACTACCCCAAGGGCGCCAACGAAACCGATTTCGTGATGGCCGAGCGACGGGGGGACGAGGTGGTTCGCCTGGCCCTGGCTTGGTGGCGGCAGCAGAAGGGGAAACCCCGCTTCCTCTGGGTCCACCTCTACGATCCCCATGCCCCCTATGCGCCACCGGAGCCCTTCGCCTCCCGCTTCAAGGACAACCCCTACCTGGGCGAGGTGGCCGCCGCCGACTCCTTCCTGGCGCCCCTGCTGGGACCGTTCCTCGACGGCAGGGAGAAGCCGGCGCTGGTGGTGGTCACCGGCGATCACGGCGAGGCCCTGGGCGAGCACGGGGAGCAGTCGCACGGCCTGTTCGCCTACGAGCCCACCCTCAAGGTGCCGCTCGTGGTCTGGGGCCAGGGCGTGGCGCCGGGCCGGGATGCCCGGGCGGCGCGCCACGTGGACGTCTTCCCCACGATCCTCCAGGCTGCCGGGATCCCCGAGGTCAAGGCGCCGGCTTCTCCGGGGCTGCGCCGGCCCGGCCGGTCGCTGCTGGCGCCGCCGGCCGCGGACGGCGCGGATTCCTACTTCGAGGCCCTCTCGGCGGCCCTCAACCGCGGCTGGGCCCCCCTGCGCGGCCTGCTGCGCAACGGCACCAAGTTCATCGCCCTCCCTCTGGCGGAGGTCTATGAGCTGCCGAAGGACCCCGGCGAGCGGACCAACCTGATCGACCAGCAGCGCGCGGCGGCGCGCGGCGTCTTCGCCGCGCTGCCGAAGGAGTCGGCCTGGCCGCCGCGGCGGGACGCCACCCGGCCGGAGGACGAGGCCCGCCTGCAGAGCCTCGGCTACCTCGTGGGCACGGCCGCCCTCAAAGAGAGCTACGGGCCCGAGGACGATCCAAAGCGGCTGATCCAGCTCGACGCCAAGGTCCACGACGTGATCGACTTCTACATGCGCGGCCGCACGGACGACGCCGTCAAGCTGGCGCGGGAGCTGGTGGCGGCTCGGCCGTCGATGGCCCTGGGGCACTCGCTGCTGGCCCAGGCGCTCCTCCAGGCGGGGAGGACCCGGGAGGCGCTGGACGCCATGCTCAACGCGCGCAAGCTGGGAGCCACCTCGGACGCCCTGCTGCGCCAGCTCGGCCTCACCCTCTCCGAGGTGGGGAGGGCTAACGAGGCGCTCGAGATCCTCCGGCCGCTGATCGCGAGCGGCGATCCCCAGTCCCTCAACGCCTATGCCCTCGCGCTCTCGGAAGCCGGCAGGCAGAAGGATGCCGCGGACGTCTTGCAGCGACTGCTGAAAGCGGAGCCGGACGATCCCAAGGCCTGGGAGCAGCTCGGGCTGGTGGAGCTCCGCCTCGGCCACTGGGCCCAGGCCCGGGACCGCTCGCGTCGCGCCCTGGAGCTCAACCGCAGGCTCCCCCTGGCCTGGAACAACCTCGGCGTGGCCCAATACCAGCTCGGCCAGAAGGTCGAGGCCCTGGACTCCTGGCAAAAGGCGGTCGACCTGAAGCCCGACCTCTGGGACGCCGTCTGGAACCTCGGCACCAAGGCCGCCGAACAGGGGAAGGTCGAGCAGGCCCGCAAGGCCCTCGCCAAGTTCGCCGCCGGCGCGCCGCCCGACCGCTACCGGGCGGACATCGAGAAGGCCAAGGCGTATCTAGCCCAGGTGAAGCCATGAGATCGTCTCTTCGTTTTTCCGTCCTTTGTGTCCCTGCCGTCCTCCTCGTCCTCCTCTTCACCGCCTGCCGTGGCGCCAACCACACCGGCTCTGCCGACGTCCCCAAGGGCACGCCGGTCGTCCTCATCTCCATCGACACCCTGCGGGCGGACCACGTGCCGGCCTACGGCTACAAGGGGGTGGAGACCCCGGGGCTCGACGCCTTCCGGCGGGATGGCATCCTCTTCGAGCGGGCCTACTCGACGACGCCGCTGACCCTGCCGTCCCATTCGACGCTGCTGACCGGCGTCCTGCCCGCCATTCACGGCGTGCGGGACAACGTGGGCTACAAGCTCGACGCGGCGAAGATCCAGAGCGGTGCCCTGCCGTTCCTGCCCGAGATCCTCAAGAAGGCGGGCTATGCCACGGGCGGCGCCGTCTCGGCCTATGTCCTCCAGGGCAAGTCGGGGATCTCCACCGGCTTCGACTTCTACGAGGACGGCATCGAGTTCCGCTCCGGCACGGGTCTGGGCGGCCTCCAGCGGCCGGGGAGCGAGACGCTGAAGCTCTCCCGTCCCTGGCTGGAGTCGGTGAAGGACAAGCCGTTCTTCTTCTTCTTCCACATCTACGAGCCCCACACGCCGTACGCGCCACCCGAGCCCTACGCCTCGCGCTACCCCTCGAAGTACGACGGCGAGATCGCCACGGCGGACCACATCGTGGGCGAGCTGATCGACGACCTCAAGCGGCTGGGCGTCTACGACCGGGCGCTCGTCGTCCTCCTCTCCGACCACGGCGAAGGGCTGGGCGACCACGGCGAGGACGAACACGGCGTGCTCCTCTACAACGAGGCCATCCACGTCCCTCTGATGCTCAAGCTGCCCAGGGCGCAGCAGTCCGGGGGCACCACCGGGCGGCCCGTGCAGCTCCTGGACGTGGCTCCCACCGTGCTCGGCCTGCTGGGGCTCGGGGTGCCGAAGCCGATGCCCGGCGTCTCGCTGCTGGCCGCCAGCGTGCCGGCGCGGCGGATCTACTCTGAGACCTTCTACCCCCGCCTGCACTTCGGCTGGAGCGAGCTGTTCTCGCTGATCGACGAGAAGGACCACTACATCGACAGCCCCGATCCCGAGCTCTACGACCGGAGCAAGGACCCGAAGGAGACGGTCAACGTCCTGCGCGACGAGCGGCGTATCTACGCCTCGATGAAGAAGGACCTGGAGGGATTCGACCGCAACCTCGCGCCACCCTCGGCGGTGGACGAGGCGACCCGCCAGTCGATGGCGGCCCTCGGCTACATCTCGGGCGGCGCTCCCACGGAGGGGCCGCTCCCTCCGCCGCGATCGAAGATCGGCTCGCTCAGGGACCTGCGGACGGGCTTCCAGCTCACGGCG
Organism: Thermoanaerobaculia bacterium; assembly: GCA_036264085.1. Taxonomy (GTDB): domain Bacteria; phylum Acidobacteriota; class Thermoanaerobaculia; order Multivoradales; family UBA5704; genus DATARR01. Next base: position 14,235 of record DATARR010000002.1, read on the forward strand.
CAGAAAAATTATCCGGCCGCCGTGGCCGCCTTCCGCCGGGTGATCGCCGACAATCCCAAGATGGTGGACGCCTGGGAGTTCCTGGGCCGGTCGCTGCAGCGGATGGGCAAGCCGGACGAGGCGCTGGAGGCGTTCAAGCAGGGGCTGAAGATCTCCAATGGCTCGCCGGAGATCGCGGTGGCCGCGGCCTCCCTCTACTTCGACATGGGCCGGCTGGACGACGCGGAGGTCCACGCCAAAATGGCGATGGCGGCCCATCCTTCCTTCGCCCACGGCCTGCTGGCCAGCATAGCGCTGGAGCGCAAGCAGCTCGACGTGGCCGAGCGCGAGGCCCGAGCGGCGATGACCGACCAGAGCCTGCGGGTGGGCCCCATGATCACCCTGGCCGAAGTGCTGCACGACAAGAAGGACGACGTGGGCGCCCTGGAGATGGTGCGCAAGGCCCAGGAGACCTACGACCAGCGCGAGGCCAAGGACCCGGACCTCATCCGCGGCCTCAACCTGATCCACGGCAAGATCCTGGCGGACCAGGGCGACGCCGTGGGGGCCGAAGCGGCGTTCAAGAAGGAGATCGAGCTCTTCCCGGACAACGTCCGCGGCTACTCCAGCCTGGCCATCCTCTACGCCCTGCTCGGCCGCATCCCCGAGGTGACCGCGACGCTGCAGCGCATGACCGAGGTCAATCCCACGCCCCAGGCCTACGCCGAAGGGGTGAAGACCCTGCGCATCCTGAACGACCCGCGAACGGCTTCGAGCCTGCTGCGCTACGCGATGAACAAGTTTCCGGGGAGCCGGGAGCTCAAGGGGCTGGCGCAGGGGGGGTAGGGCATCTTGCCACGGCCGCGAATGGGGTAAAATATACCGAGGAGGTCATCGCATTGCGAGAAATCAAGAAGCAGTACGTGGTCGACGAAGAGAACCGGACCATCGCCGTGCAGATCGATCTGGAGACCTTCCAGGAGATGGAAGAGGTGATTGGGCTTCCCCCGGTTTCGTGGACACCCCAAAAAGCTCCATAATGGGGTTCGAGGTGTTGCATGAGAAAGGCAAGAAGAACATTCACGGCGGACTTCAAGCGC
>DATARR010000013.1:0-61743 GCA_036264085.1 Thermoanaerobaculia bacterium
TCGGCCCCAACTCGCGGCGCTGGGCCAGCATGGTGCTGGCGCGGTCGAAGAGGCCGAGGGCCTGCTGGAGCTGCTTGTCGCCGCTCGCGAGCACCCGGTGCCGCGCTTCCTGGCCGGACGTCGCATTGGCCACCTCGGCGCGGATCTGGAGCATGGCGTAGTCGCGGATCTCCTTCTGGTGAAGGAGAAGCTGGCGACGCAGGAAGAGGTCGACAAGAACCTCAGCCAGAAGGACATCCGCGACTACTCCATGCTCCAGATCCGCGCCGAGGTGGCCAATGCCACGTCCGGCCAGGAGGCCCGCCACCGGGTCGTCGCCAGCGGCGACAAGCAGCTCCAGCAGGCCCTCGGCCTCTTCGACCGCGCCTCCACCATGCTGGCCCAGCGCCGCGAGCGGGGACCGAAGGTGAATCAGGGGACACAGACGAAGGGCAAGCTGTAGGCGCCGCCCACGACTCCGATCCCGCCGGTTGCGGCAGCTCCTCAAGGAGCGCGACGCCGGCGGGGCCCTCTTCAGTACAGCCGCCGGTCGTCGCCGGCTACCCGCCGCCCTCCGGCAGGGTCTTGAGCACCGCCCGCAGGGTGTCCAAGGTGATGGGCTTGGCCAGGAAGCCGTCCATGCCCGCCGCCTCGCAGGCCTCCCGGTCGGCGGCGAAAGCGTTGGCGGTCAGGGCCACCAGGCGCAGGCGCCGGCCGCCGCCGGCCGCCTCCCGGGCACGGATGGCGCGGGCCGCGGCCAGCCCGTCCAGCACCGGCATGTAGATGTCGAGCAGCACCAGGTCGTAGGCCGCGCGGGCGGTGGCCTCGACCGCCTCCACCCCGTCCTCCACGCACTCCACGGCGGTCCCCAGGTGCTGCAGCATGGCCTGGACCACCTTCCGGTTCACCGGGCTGTCCTCGGCCACCAGGACCCGCCGGCGGCTCGGGACGGCTCCGGGCTGCGATCCCGGCGGGCCCGGCGAGACGGACGAGACGGGCGGGACCGGCGCGGCCAGGGCCGCCGCAGCGTCCTCGGCCGCGGCCTCGGAGACGAGCGGCAGTCGGACCGTGAAGGTGCTGCCGCAGCCCGGGGCGCTCGCCACCGCGATCGTCCCGTCCATGGCCGCCAGCAGGCGGGCGGTGATCGCCAGGCCCAGACCCGTGCCGCCGAAGCGCCGGGTCGTCGAGGCATCGCCCTGGGTGAAGGGCTGGAACAGGCGGGCGCGCTGGGCCTCATCCATGCCGATCCCGGTATCGCGGACCTCGATGGCGAGGCGCCCCTCGCCGCCGGCGCTGGCGGCGACCGTGACGGTGCCGCCGGGCGCGAACTTCAGCGCGTTGGAGACCAGGTTCAAGAGCACCTGGCGCACCCGTATGGGATCGGCCAGCACCCGGCGCGGCACCGTCTCGGGCCAGTCCAGGACCAGCGCCCCTCCCTGCTCACGGACCTGGAAGCGGTACAGGGCCAGGGTGTCGGCCGCGGCGGCCCGGGCGTCGACCGGCAGCCGCTCCACCTCCAGGCGGCCGGCCTCGATCTTGGCCCAGTCCAGGATGTCGTTGAGGATCGCGAGCAGCGTCTCGCCGGAGCGCCGGATGGTCTCGGCCTGGTCGCGCTGCTCGGGCGCCAAGGGACCCGAGGCCAGGAGGTCGGCCATGCCGATCACCCCGTTCAAGGGGGTGCGGATCTCGTGGCTCATGGCGGCCAGGAACTCGGACTTGGCCCGGTTCGCCCGCACCGCCTCGTCGCGCTTCGTCACCAGCTCGGCGGTACGGCGGTCGACGAGCGTGGCGGCGATGGCAACCGTGATGATCACCGAGGTGACGACGGCGATCACGACGGCCATCCATCGCGGCTCGAACAGGACCCTCGGGGACCCCATGCTGCCGGGGTAGAAGCGGGCGGCGTGCATGGCGGTGTAGTGCATGCAGGCCACGGCGCAGCCCATGGCGCCGGCGCCGGCCACCTGGCGGAGGAAGGGGAGAGTGGCGCCGCCGCGGAAGAACTTGATGTAGAGGGCGAGGGTGGCGAGCACGTGAGCGACGAAGATCGACAGGGCGAACAGGAGGGGCGCGTACCCCATCATGGCGTCCATGCGCATCGCTTCCATGCCTGTGTAGTGCATGCCCCCGATCCCCAACGCCATGAGCAGGCCGCCGACGTTGAGCCGCCACCACGAGATCCTGGCGCGGTCCATGAAATGGAGCGCCATGGCGCTCGCGAACACGGCGGGAACCATCGAGAGGAGAGTGATGGTGAGGTCGTAGCTGACCGGAATCGGCAACGAGAAGGCGAGCATGCCGATGAAGTGCATGGACCAGATACCCGAGCCCATGGCGGCGGCGCCGGCGGCCAGCCACCGGCGACGGATTTGCGGCGATGGCGCGCTCGCCATCCGCTCGACGACCTCGAGGGCGGCATAGCCGCCCAGCACGGCCACGAAGAAGGACAGCGCCACCAGGAACGGAGTGTAGGCCGCAGAAAGCTCCTGGCCCAAGTGGGCGTTGGGGGCGATGAACCTCCAGAAGAGCATGTCGGCTCCTGCGGCTTCGTTTTGAAAAAGCGAGCTTATTATACAGCGCGCGGCTCACCGGTGGCCGTCGCCACCTTCCAAGCGGTCCTCGACAGGGGATGCAGACGAAGGGCAAGCTATAGGGGGACCAGCTCAGGATCCAGGCAAGGAAAAGGCCGGCGGGGACGCCGGCCTTTTTCGCCGGTCATCTCACTTCCCGGCCTACGGGCAAATGGACTGGCACGAGTTCATCGTGGTGCCGGTGTCTACGCAGTAGGTCTCGGGAGTGCCGGAAAAGCCTGCGGTGGAATCCTGCAGAGCGCCGCACTGGTAATCCTGGCGGCCCTGAGCCTTCCGGACCTCGGCGCCGTCCAGGCGGTGCAGGGTTTCGCTGGCGAGCCTGAGCTTCCTGACCCTACGCTTCTTCATCGCTTTCTCCTTTCCTTGATGGCCTCGGCGACTGTCTACCCGTTGATGCGAGGTCCGACAGAGCAATCCGTCATCCTCCCTACTCCTCCGCCCGCGCCACGTCGACCTCTTCGAAGTACGTCGACGGCACCAGCACCTCGCGCGGCTTGCTGCCCTGGGCGGGACCCAGAAGGCCGTCGCGCTCCATCATGTCGATGAGGCGGGCGGCGCGGGAGAAGCCGACGCGCATGCGGCGCTGGAGGAAGCTGGCGGAGGCCTGGCGCTCGGCCACCACCAGGCGGGCGGCCTCGTCGTAGAGGTCGTCGTCGTTGTCGCCGTCGCCGCCGCCCGCGCCGCCCTCCCCTTCGTGCGCCTTGAGCACCTCGGGATCGAGCTCCGGCTTGCCCAGCTTCTTGAGCCAGCGGATGAGGCCCGCCGTCTCCTGCTCCGAGATGTAGGCGCCGTGCAGGCGCATGATGCGCGACGAGCCGGGGGGCATCATCAGCATGTCCCCCTTGCCCAGGAGCTTCTCCGAGCCCACCTGGTCGAGGATGGTGCGGGAGTCGTGGCGGCTCGCCGTGGCGAAAGAGATGCGGCACGGGAAGTTGGCCTTGATCGTGCCGGTCAGCACGTCCACCGAGGGCCGCTGGGTGGCCACGATGAGGTGGATGCCCACGGCGCGGGCCATCTGCGCCAGGCGCGCGATCGAGGTCTCGACGTCCGCCGAGGCCACCATCATCAGGTCCGCCAGCTCGTCGATCACCACCACGTAGTAGGGCAGCGGCTTGAGGTCCGCCGCCGTGAACAGCCCCTCGCCACCCTCGGACAACGACAGGCGCTTCTGTGTCTCCGGGTCCGAGATGGCGCGGTTGTAGTAGGCGATCGAGCGCACGTGCACCTCGGCCAGCAGCCGGTAGCGGCGCTCCATCTCGGCCACCGCCCAGCGCAGGGCATTGGCCGCCTTCTTCGGATCCACCACCACCTCGCACTTGAGGTGCGGGATGTCGGCGTAGACGCCGAGCTCGATGCGCTTGGGATCGATGAAGATGAACTGCACCTCGTCGCGCGTCGCCTTGTAGAGGATCGAGGTGATCATGCTCTGCAGGCCGACGCTCTTGCCCGCGCCCGTGGCCCCGGCCACCAGCAGGTGGGGCATGGTGGCGAGGTCGGCGTAATAGGGCTCGCCGTAGATGTCCGTCCCCAGCGCCATGGTGAGCACCGAGGGGGACTTGCGGAACCGCTCGTCGGCCAAGAGCGTCCCCAGGCGGATGATGCTGCGCTCCTTGTTGGGCACCTCGATCCCCAGCGTCGAGCGGCCGGACATGCGGTCGATGCGCACCGACTCGGCGCGCAGGGCGAGCGCGAGGTCGTCCTGGAGGTTGACCACCTGGCTCACCTTGACCCCCGGCGCCGGCTGGAGCTCGTAGACGGTGATCACCGGGCCGGGGCTGATGGCCTCGATCGTCCCCTCGACGCCGAACTCGGCGCAGCGGCTGCGGATCGCCTCCCCCAGCCGCACCAGCGCCGTCTGGTCCATGGCGCTCTTGCCGTCGCTCATCTGCAGCAGGTTGACCGGCGGCAGGGTGCCGGGAGCGATCTCGCCCACGAACGGCAGCTCCTTCTGCGGCACCGCCGCCCCCGCGGAGGCCGCCGGCCGCGGCCGCGAGGGCGGCATCACATAAGCCGAGCCGAGGGAAGGCGAGCCCACGGCTCCCGCTCCCGAGGTCACCGGCGCGGGAACGGCCGGGAAGTCCTCGTCCAGCTCCGGCGCGTCCACGCGGCGGATGCCGAAATCGGCCTCGCCCTTCTTCTCCGTCACCCGCGGGCGCAGGGGGAGGTCGAGGCGGCCCGGCGGCGGCACCCCCACCGAGACGCCGGCGGCGGCCATCGACGGCCGGTGGGACTCCGGCGGCGGCGGCGCGTTCTTCTGCTTCTCCTCGGCCACCCGCTGCAGATGCTTGGTGATGACCCGGCGGCGGTTGCTCTCCTTCTCCCGGCGCTCCCGCCGGCGCTCGCGGGCCAGGACCGCCTTCTGCCAGACCTGCCGCAGGCGGTCGCGCCACGCGGCGAGCAGGTCGCCCAGCGTCGACTGCACCACCAGCGCCAGGCCGCACGCCACCGCCAGCCCCAGCACCACCAGCGTGCCGGCGAGGTCGAGGCGCGACTCCAGCAGCTCCGTCAGCAGCACTCCGAAGGCGCCCCCCGCCGCCACCGAGCCGTCGAGCCAGTTGATGCGGCCGAGGCCGAGGTGCAGCAGCGCCGGCACCGAGGCCAGCAGCAGCAGGGCGCCGAAGCCACGCCCCACCACCCGCGGCGCACCCCGCCGCCGCAGCCGGCGCCAGCCGGCCGCCAGGAGGAAAAGGGGGATGAGCAGACAGGTGAGGCCGAAGAAGCCGAACGCCAGGGCGGAGATGTGAGCGCCCACGGCGCCGATCCAGTTGTGAGCGCGAGCCCCGTCCTCCGCCACCCGGTGCAGCAGGCTCGGGTCCTGCGGATGGTGGCTCCCCAGGCTCAGCACCAGGAAGATGCCGGCGGCCATCAGCACCAGCCCGAGGAGCTCGCTCCCCTTCTCCGGCGAGAGGGTCGGCCGCTCCGGGCTCTGGCTCTTCTTGCGAATGACGGCGACTGACATAGGGCGCGGTCTAGAAGTTGGTTGAGGGATCGACTCTCAAGTAGCGATAAAGTTTAGCACAATCTCCCCCTGGGACCGCCGGCATCCCTGCCGGCTCTGCCACAGGCCCGCCTCCTTCCCCGAGAGGAGACGCAATCTCTCCTCAGGAGGCGGGCCTCCTTCAGGCGGGACGGCGGCGGCCTTGGGCTCGGCGGCCGCCATCCCTTCTCAAATTGTCAATGAACCCGAGACCCGGCACCCCTCCTCGCGAAGAGGGGCCGCCGGGTCCCTCTTGCAATGTATACGGATCTCGTCTCGCTTTGTCACAGAAACTGCGTCACCCTCGGCAACGACGGCTGCCGCCTCCCGCGACGAGCCTCTTGCCAGCAACGGCGAACGCTTCGCCGGTCGTCGCAGTGTCGCCGCGAGAGCCGGCGAGCCCCTCGCCAGCGTGGGCGAGCCTTTCGCCAGGAGCAGCAGAGCCTCCGCCAGCAGGGGCCAGCCTCCCGCCAGCACCGGCGAGCGCTTCGCCGGTCGTCGCAGCGTCGCCGTGAGAGCCGGCGAGCCCCTCGCCAGCGTGGGCGAGCCTTTCGCCAGGAACCGCAGAGCCTCCGCCGGCAGGGGCAATCCTCCCGCCGTTGCCGGCAAGATCTCCACCGGAGCCGGCGAGACGTTCGCCACAGCCGGCTTGGACGTTTTTGCTGCCGGCGTCGTATGAATCCGTGTCCCGTAGTCAATGTCCGGCGACTCTATCTCGCCGGCCGGGACCGTAGGCTCATTGACAATTTGAAAGGGACGTCGGCCGCCGAGCCCAAGGCCGCCGCCGTCCCGCCTGAAGGAGGCCCGCCTCCTGGAGAGAGACTGCGTCTCCCCGCGGGGGAGGAGGCGGGCCTGGGTGTAGTAGGCCGGTTGCTGGTGAGCCGGATGGCTCCCGGCTATACTCACGACCATGGACCTGACGGCCCTCCCCGGCGGCGATCTGGTTCAGGAAGGGATCGCCGACCTGGTGCGGGGCACCGAGTCGATCCCTGCCCTCCTGGTCTCGATCGGCGCTCCCCGCCTGCGCCGCATCGGCCTCCCCGTCCCCGCGGCCGTGATCCCTTCCCCGGAGCATCGCCTCTACGAAAAACTTGCGGAAACCGATCCGGACTCCGCCCACTCCCGGTACAACGCCCTGGTACGGCGGCTCGTCAGCTTCGAGAACGCGGCGGAATGCGGCGGCCTGTAGACGCGGAGCGGATCCGCCGCTTCATGCGCGAGCTCGGCGGCGAGGCGGAACGGGACGTCCGCCTCTACTTCACGGGCGGTGCCACGGCCGTCCTCCTCGGCTGGCGAACGGGCACGATCGACGTCGACGTCAAGCTGGAGCCCGAGACCGACCGGCTCTTTCGCGCCTTTCCCCGCCTCAAGGAAAAGCTCGAGATCAACATCGAGCTGGCCTCCCCCGACCAGTTCATCCCCGAGCTCCCCGGCTGGCGAGACCGCAGCGCCTTCATCGCGCAAGAGGGGCGGCTCGCCTTCTATCACTACGATTTCCACTCCCAGGCCCTGTCGAAAATCCAGCGCGGTCATGCCCAGGACCGCGACGACGTGCGTCAGATGATCGACCGCGGACTGATCGACCGGCAAGAGCTCCGCCGCCGATTCGAGGAGATCGAGCCCCATCTCTACCGCTTCCCCGCGATCGACCCGGCGGCCTTCCGCCGCGCCGTGGCAGAGGCCCTCGAGATCGACGCTCCAGAGACTTGAACCGGACGTGAGGGAGTCCTCCGGCTCCGGCTCTTCCTTCGCTTCTCTATGGTACCGGGATGCGTCTCACGGAGTGCCTGCGTCTCCGGGTGAAGGACGTCGACTTCGCCTACGACCAGATCACCGTGCGGGACGGCAAGGGAGCGAAGGACCGCATGACCATGCTGCCAGCGTCGCTCAAGGCGGATCTCGTGGAGCACCTACGACGATGATCTACAGCTTTAACTGGCTTTGCATCAGCAGGATGATAGCCCGCCGGAGGACTGTCTGGCTAAGTTGGGACCGATTTCGGGCATCCAGCTCACAACCCGACAAGACCACCTGTGTTGACGAGGATTCAGAAACAGCGTACAATAGCTGCGATCTATAGAATGAATGATATACATCTTGGCCCAAAGGAGCATGACTCGGTGCGGAGACTGTCGGGAAGGCGTTTAAGGGTGGGCCGGATACAGGTGACCTAGCGGTTATGCATCCCACATCATCTTGTACCACTCTCTGATAAACATATGACCTCACCCGACCCACGACGCAACTGGTTTATGCCGAGAGTGACGGTGCGTGGCGATCATTTTTTTGGCCGCGACAACGAGCTTTACCATCTGAAGGAGAGGCTACGCAGTGGGCAGAGTGTACTTGTTGTAGGTGAACGTCGTATTGGAAAGACGTCTTTATTGGCTGAGGGGTACCGAAGGCTTGCGCGCTCCAGCCAAGAGTATCATTTGCACCTCGACGCTCAGTCATTCAGTACAGGGGGGCGCCTCTTAGCTTCCCTGGCAGAATATTTGAAAGATAAAGAGTGGCCAGACAGTCGGGTAAATCAATCTCATCATCACGTTAATTCTGACGCTCTCATTGCTGCGTTGAGTCGGGCTACCAGTCGCGACCGGCAACTAACCTTGTTCATCAACGACCTTGATGATCTTCTAATTAGAAGTCCGGAAATTGAGGACGGCAGGCACATAGTATCCTTCCTGCGATCTATTGTAGAGAATGGCCACATCGTTGTTTGTGCGGTTGCGTTTCAGGCAATCGTGATGGAACCACCTACCGCAATGCATGCTCCGCTTTTCAACGTATTCTATCCAATGACGCTTCGGACGTTTAATGAGCAAGATGCTTGGCATCTCTTGACTACAAACTCGGAAAGGAGTGGCAAAAAGCTCACTGAGCAAGAATGCCATTTTATAATGGAGATTGCGGGCCGGAAGCCTTATCACCTACAGGAGCTAGGTTACGGGTTGTTTGAGTCAGGGTTTTCCTCAGAGTCTGCCAACGATTATCGGCCTATATTTCTGGAAGATGCAGCCAATCAGTTCGCCTGGACTATGCAGGAGCAGTGGGGGCATACTCTGAAGCACCTTTCTGCTCAGCAACTAATGGCCTTAGTAAGCGCCCTGAAAGGAGAGCCAACAAATGATCCGGGTAGTTATTCATATTTGATCAAAAGAGGATTGCTAGACGAAGGTGATAGTCAATTCACATCTATGGGAACCTTGTTTCATACATTTGTCTTGGAACAGCACATTGAAACCCAAGGTGAAGAGGTTAAAGGAGTTTTGAGTTCAACGATAAAGGGTGTTGCTGAATCAGCTATGAGGGCCGCGGTTGCCGCTGCTGTGAAGGCAATTCTTTTATAGAGCTACCAGTAGGTTGCATAACCCGCCGATCGAACGGGCGGCAAACGGCGCCGCCGCTCATCGGCAAGCGCGTTATCCCGCTGCCTGAGAGAGTGTTCCCAATGGGAGGACTGCGAAATGTCTAGATGCACAGCGCCTGTCCTGGGCCATCGCTCAGCGAGCGCGGCCGCGAACTGCCCTGCATGCGGTAGCCGCTATGGACGCTCTAGCGGCTACAGCAGGTACGACTCGTACTCGTCCCCGTCCTACTCCTCTTCGGGGAGTAGTGGGGGCGGCCGGAGCAGCAGCGGAGGGTCCGGCAGCAGCGCAAGGCCTCGCTGGTCGCCAGCCGGGTCGTCAGTGGTCTACACGCCTACCGAGGTGCTGGCACTTACGCCGGTCCGCAACAGCGTCGAGAACCTAGCGAAGCTGCCTGCCCTTCGGGATGTCTTCCTATGCCACGCGTGGGACGACCGGCAGGGGGTGGCCAAGGAGCTTCACGATCTGTTGGAGTCACGGGGTGTGCGGGTCTGGTTCAGCGAGAAGGACGTTGGCCTCGGCGTGCCGTTGCTCCGCGCCATCGACAAGGGCTTGGCGAACTCGCGAGTCGGGATCGTGCTGGTGACCCCAGCGCTGCTGCGCCGCCTCCCAGCAGAGGGCATCGCCGACAAAGAACTTTCGGCACTCCTCGCGCGTGAAAGGCTCGTCCCAGTCGTGCACGGGACGACGTATGAAGCTCTCCGCGAAGTCAGCCCTCTGCTGGCCTCGCGAAGCGGCCTGAGCACTGCAGAGGACTCGATGGTAAACGTCGCGACCAAGCTTTCTGAGCTGGTTAATCTTGAGCTCTTTCCCGCAACCACACCGTGAATCGCGGTATAACCCAGCGCTACACCGGACGGCAACCGCGCTCTGTGGCGCGATTGCCGCTCGGTGAGCTTCCAAGGCGTTGGCCGCTCGTCGAAAACACTTAGGAACCGATAGTGGCGCTATTCAATCAGGCAGGTTTTGAGAAGGGCGACTGGGCCGGGGCGCTGGCAACGCGGCTTCGAGGGAAGTATGTCCTCCCCGGAAGAAAACCCAAGGCACGCCTGTACCGGTACACCTGGACACAGTGGGTTCAGATCGAGCCCTCGGGTTACTCCGGACCAACTCATTGGTTCGGCAAGCCCGCCGTCGTAGCCGATATTGGGGCTCTTTACGCGGGCTACTACATCGAGCGCGGAATCGATCATCATGAGCGGCCTGAGTACGTCATCACGCCAGAGTGGCATTGGTACTCCCTTCGGGCCTGCATAGACAAGCCGGCGGTTAGGCATGAGATCGACGCTGTCATGCAGGAGGTGCCACCAGAACGTAGGAAGGTAGCAGCATCTTGTCGAGACCAATACTTCGAGCCCGCGTACGAAGGCGAAACAACTCTCCTTGCCTTCCGCCGCTTCGTTGACGAGTGTCCGCCGGGTGAATGGGTGAACGGATACCTGGGAGCGCGCTTTGAAATTGACGAATGCCTCACTCAGCAAGAGAAACTTGTGGGCAGACTCGTCTCTCCACTACAGCTCGGTGCGGAGATTGAGAGAATCGTGCTGCGGAAGCGCGATGCTGAGCATGATTCCTAACTGTGAACAACCACGAGCGGCCCGCTACAGAGGAGAAGCTGCATATAAATATCGCAACGCATCGGTGTAGGCGGCCAACCCGGGCGGTCGAGCGGACGGAAGCCGCAAACAGCGCGGTTCCCGCTCGCTCACCTTCTGAGGGCGTTGGGCGACAGCACTTGGTTGGAGGTATCTTGATCGGAACGTCAAGGTCCTTGCCGCGAGGTGTAGTACCGGCGGGCCCACGACCGGCCGCCGGCACCCGTCGTTCGACCAATTCGACCTACAACTTGTCTGCTCCGCTATCCTCTCAAGGTCAAGCTGCCCTGCTGCGGAGGTCCTCTACCTGGAACTGTGGTAGACTCTGGCTATGGTCGAGGTTCTCGTCCGAATCAAGCGTGCGGTCCTCTCAGGGCATTATGCCTTCAGCGAGAAGGCGCGAATCGAGATGGAGGTCGATGGCCTCACTGACCTCGATGTCGCTGAATCCATCGTCAACGCAGTCGCCATCTACAAACGCCTTCGGTCGCGAAGCCCCCTTCATCGCGGCCAATTGGAGTACCTCTACGTGATCTAGTCAACAAACCTCGAAGGCATGATGATATACTCGAAAGGTAAGCTCGTTCGCGAGCGTGGCGAAGATCATTTCTACTTCCTAATTTCCTCGAAGAGGGCTCTATGAGAACACCGATGAGTAACGAAGGATTTTCTGTTTCCGTGTGCCCGACGTGCGGTAGCTCGGCTATTCGGAAGGTTTCTGGGAGCTGGTCGGGAAACTATAAGGGCGAGACCTATACCGTGAAGGCGCTAGAGTATTACGCCTGCCCAAATTGTAACGAAAAGGTCTATCCTCCTAAGGCGATGCGACGGATTCAACACGCTTCTCCAGCTTACCGGAAATCGGCTGCTCGGCGAGCAGCGCGAAGGGCGCCCAACCCGGCTGCTCCAGCGGACCAGAAAGCTCCGCTTCCTGGCCGCTGAGCAGCAAAGGCGTTGGCCGGCCGAGAGTTTACAATGAGTACTACCCCTAAAGAGCTTCAGGAGGATATCCAGTTTGCGAAGGCGCAACTCAGGCGAGGCTTTCTCCGCCGTCTCTTCTACATTGGGGCATTCTATTCAGCCGCAGGGTTCGGACTAGCCTGGAAGGCGGGCGCACCGAAAGCGGCCATTCTGGATTTGGGTATAGGTATTCTCGCCTCGGGCTACACCTTTAGTGCTGCGCTCTTTCTGCTCGGATCTATAGCGGCTGCGCTCGCTGGCCAGCGCCGCGGAGCAAGCGAATTCGTCGACTACCGGCCATCTATGGCAGATTTAATGCTCACCTCAATCCGAACGTCTACTGTGGCCGGTGGCTCTTCGGTATCTATATTGCTTCGCAGTTGTTACCCTTGCTGTCCCCCGTATCGGCAGCTTCCAACGTGGCAGATCTACATTCTCTGCGTGGCCGCATGCGGCTCTGCAGGTATGAGCGTAGGTGGCTTCGTCGGACTAATTGGCATCTGGTCTGCGGCCAGATCCAGGATCATCGCAACCTGAAGGGGAATTGCATAACTGGTGGAGGAGCGCAGCAGTTCCCGTCGAAAGGTAGAGGCATACGCTGCTTGGTGTCTCTGCTACGAGAAGCTGCGTACAGATATCGCAAAATATCAGAGTGAGCGGCCAACCCCGGCGGTCGAGCGGACGGAAACCGCAAACAACGCGGTTCCCGCGCGCTCACCTTCTGAGGCGTTCGGCGACCCGGAATCCACAAATGGCTAGCCTAGGGACAGTGCTTCAGAAGCTTCGCTGGCCTCCCAGCGGGTTGGGGATCGGCACGCCCGCCAATCTCGCTCTACTCTCACCACCGCGACGTGAGGTGTTCTTACGTACCGCCCTCACTGCGGTTGTCGCTGGAGTTCTCACGGTCTTCGTGATGGCGGCGGTCGATCATTTCTTCTTCGCCGGCGCCAGCGTCGAACGCATAAGGCTTCTCGGCAGCCTTCCATTCGCGCAGCGCCTCTTGATCGTCGCCTTCTCAGCTGTCGCCGAAGAATTGATCTACCGCCTATTCATCGCGACGGCGGTCGCCGCAGTCCTCTTCATCCTGCTTCGCAGATCAGGGTCGCACGCTGCCATCGTGAGCATCTGGCTCGGCATCCTGACGGCCGCTCTACTGTTCGGGCTTTCTCATGTCGGGAACCTCCCGAACATCCCGCACCCCTACCTTCGCGCGATTGTTCTCAACGGCTTCGCTGGCCTCGTCCTCGGCGCGCTCTACTGGTACCGGGGCCTCGAGGCGGCCGTTATCGCTCATTTGGCCGCCGACGCCACGATCTACCTCGTCATCGCGAGTCTTCTTTGACTTCAGGTGGCGGGTCGCTCCTGATCAGGCCGTCCAAAGACAACGTCCTTGGCCTGCTGCGGGATTTCCGGGGAGTGATCCGAACCCAGAAGGCGGCCACGGCGCTCGACCTGATTCTCCAGCTCAACCGCCGATTGCGGGGCTGGGCGAACAGCCAGAGACACCTGGTCTCCAGTCGGTCCTTTCGACATGTAGATAAGCGCATCTTCGAAGCTCTATGGCAGTGGGCGAAGAGAAGGCACCCCACCAAGGGGAAAGGCTGGGTGCGACAGAAATACTTCCGCATCGAGCCCCCTCGGCGGTGGACCTTCACGGCGCCTATCCGGAACCGGGACGGGACCTGGGGGTCTCTGGACCTGTTTCGGGCAAGTAGCGTGCCGATTCGCAGGCATGTTAAGATACGAGCCGCAGCCAGGGAGTTCGATCCTGCCTATGACGAGTACTTCTACCAGCGCTGGCTGCGGAAGCGTCAGTGCAGGCTCTGGCTCCGAACTCGTAAGAGACCACTTGCGGCCATGGAACGAGTCAACCCGGACAACCCAACAGTCGGGTCGAGAAATCGGCCTAAAGAAAGGCTTGAGCCGTATGCGGGGAAACTCGCACGTACGGTTCTTAGAGGGGCTGGGGGCCCGTAAGGGCCCCTGGCCTACTCGGCGGCCACGCCCGAATCGCTTCTTCGAGCCGATATGCGCCCTTTTCCGTCCCGCGTCTTGCTGTCTGCGATCGCCATCGGCGCCTTTACCGCTGGTGCCCTCTATCCGAAGGCCATCTTCTTCGTGCTGGCGCTGGGCGCTGTCGCTCTACTCGCTACCAGCGTCCTCACCAGTCGCTGGCCGTTCACGCGAGCCCTCCAGCAGTTCGAAGGCCGTCCTGTCGTCATCCATCTGTGGGGCGCTCTACCTCCAGGTTTGTCCGGCGCCCCGATTCTTACGGCCGTAAACGCTCTCGGTGCAGGGGCCCATGCCTTCTTCTCGGCGGAGGGCGTTGCCTCCATACATCTCAAGATCGCTCAGCCCCGGGACCTGCGCCTCGGGCCCGGCAGAGTGGTCATTGCGTCTGCCAGGTACGTTCAGTGGAACGGCCAGAAGATCCCACGTATGGGCGGCGCGCAGGCAGTGTCCATCGAGCTGATAGAGCACGGCAGTCAGGCCGGCTCGCCCTTTTGAGCGAGAGCCTCTGGCCCTACGGAGGCATTCGGAGTAGGATTGGAGCAGTCGCGGAAGAGGAGAAGGCGCATACAGATAGACGGCTTCGACAGGAGGTGCCTCGATGGCTTCGATAACCGCTGCGGCCCCCCAATTCCTTGTCGAGAAGCTGGACGACTCACTGGCCTTCTACGAGCAGCGCCTCGGCTTCTCACGCGACTTCGTGTACGAAGGCTTCTACGCCAGCGTGTCCCGTGATCGCGCAGTCATCCACCTGAAGTGCGCGCCGAAGCTTGAGGCGGAGCGCGCCCACCGCAGGTCGGGAGAGCATCTCGACGCGTACCTGGCCGTGTCCGGAGTCGGGGAATTGCACGCGGAGCTCGTCGGCCGTGGAGCCCCCATCACAAAACCGCTCGAGCAGAGGCCCTGGGGCACACGCGATTTCTACGTCGAGGATCCGGATGGCTATATCCTCTGTTTCTCCGAAGCCGGCTAACATGCGCGTGCAGCGGATACACATCGCAAGCGTGGGTCATGCGGCCTTTGCCGCGACCCTGATCACCCTCGGAATCCTGGGCCTGATCAAAGGCGATTTCGCTCCGGTATGGCAGCCGGTACCCAAAGGTGTGCCCGCGCGCGAGGTACTGGCCTACCTCTGCGCCTTCATCTCTCTGGTATGTGGCATAGGCCTGCTCTGGGAGCGCGCAGCCGCCGTCGCTTCCCGCGTGCTGCTCGCCTATCTTCTGGTCTGGCTGCTGCTGTTCAGAGTGCCTTACATCTTCCTCGCTCCTACTGCGCAAGATACTTGGTCAGGCTTGGCTGAGACCGCGGTGGTCGTGGCCGGCGCCTGGGTACTGTACGCTTGGTTCGCCGTTGACTGGGACAGGCGGCGCCTCGGTTTCGCCACCGGCGACAAGGGTCTGCGCATCGCGAGGATGCTCTATGGCCTGGCCTTGATCCCTTTCGGCGTGGCCCATTTCAACTATCTCAAAGAGACCGCCGCGCTGGTGCCTGGCTGGCTGCCATCGCACGTGGCCTGGGCGTATTTCACCGGCTGTGCCTTCATCGCGGCGGGCGTGGCGGTGCTCATCGGTGTGTGTGCACGGCTGGCAGCCGTGCTCTCGGCGTTGCAGGTGGGCCTGTTCACGCTGCTGGTGTGGGTACCTATCGTGGCGGCAGGCCCCAACGCCTTCCAATGGAGCGAGCTCGTCATCTCTTCGGCGGTGACGGCCGGCGCCTGGGTGGTGGCGGATTCCTACCACGGCATGCCCTGGCTCGCCGTGGGCAAACGCCTGAAGCCAGTGAGGAGTCGCAAATGAAATCGGAGCTCCCCGGCCCCGTTCCAGAGATACCGGTGAAGGATATCGCTGCGGCGGCGGCATACTACGAAAACCATCTTGGCTTTACTCTTGACTGGGGTAGTGAGGAGCTCGGGCTGGCAGGCATCTCGAAAGGCAACTGCCGGCTGTTCCTGGCGAACCAGCAGTACCGGAGGCAGTACGGCAACGTTGGACCAGCGTTGACTTGGCTGAATCTGGGAAGCAAGGAGGAGGTGGATGAGCTCTATCGAGCTTGGAGCGCCAGTAACGCGAAACTGATGTCCGCACCGGAGTCCAAGCCTTGGGGCTTGCACGAGTTCACGGCGGCAGATCTGGATGGCAATCTCTTCCGTGTCTTCTATGACTTCGCCACTCCTGAACACGCCAAGGATGCCTGACACTGCGATACAGCCGGCAATCTTCCCCGGCGGAGAACGCGGCGGAATGCGCGGTGGCAGAGGCCGTCAAGATCGAAGCTACAGAGACTTGAACCGGTGCAGATTCCAAAGGCTTGGAGAGAGACGGTCGAGCGGGTCCATGGCGAGACGGGCCGGCAATGGCTCGCGACGTTGCCGTCTTTAGTGAGCGAGTGCCGCGCCCGCTGGTCCCTGGAATTGGATCCGCCCTTTGAGAACCTCTCCTTCAATCTCGTCTTTCCTGGACGAACATCCGGCGGCACGGAGATCGTGCTGAAAATCGGTGTTCCATGCCGTGAGCTGCTCACCGAAGCGTCGGCTCTCAGCCTGTTTCAAGGAGCGGGAGCGGCGCGCCTGCTGAACCATGACGCAGCTCGCGGCATACTGCTGATGGAGCGTGTAGAGCCTGGTACGCCGCTCCACAAGCTGCAAGGCGACCCGGAGGCCACGAGCACCGCCGCGGCTTTGATGCGCCGGCTGTGGCGCACCCCGCCCGCAGACCACTCCTTCCCGTCTCTCGCGGTCTGGTTCCGTGCCTTCGACCGGCTTCGCAACCGATTTGACGGCGGCAGCGGCCCCTTTCCTTCAGATCTCCTGGCGCAAGCCGAGAGCACGCTCGCCGAGCTCAACGCCTCCTCCGAGGGTCACGTGATCCTTCATGGGGACTTGCATCACGACAATATCCTTTTCTCGACCAGACGTGGATGGGTAGCGATCGATCCCAAGGGGGTTGTCGGGGACCCGGGCTACGAGGTCGGCCCCTTCCTGCTGAATCGATTGCCGCCTGGAGCCTCGGACCCGGTAACGAGCGCGATTCTCACTCACAGGCTCGCAAGGTTTTCCGACGAGTTGCAGATTCAAAGAGAGCGTCTTGCCGGGTGGGCATTCTGCCACGCAGTCCTCTCGGCCTTGTGGGACTTTGAAGATTCGGTCGAATGGCACAGTGCGCTTCGTTTGGCACGGGTGCTCGACCCCCGGGAGCAGGCATGATTCCGCGCAGCCGCTGCGGTCCTGCGATTGATTCCGCAACAAAGACCCGGGGGCGCCGGTCACCCGGCGCCCCCGGGCGCTCACCTCACAGACGACATGTCTACGGATTCACCCAGGCCGCGATCTTCTCGTAAGCGAACCCTTGTCCCCCGGCACCCAGCTCGTAGTAGTTGGTGGTATAGAAATACTTGGCTGTGCCGGAGTTGTAGTAGCGATAGAGCGGGACGAGGGAGCCGGTGTAGTTGTAGGTGTAGACGTAGCCCTGGACCCATTCGAAGTTGAATCCGGCGGAGGCTTCATAGTAATCCGTGGAGTAGAAATGGGCGCCGGTGGTCGGGTTGTAGTACCGGTAGAACGGGGTGTTCCCGGCTCCGGCGCGGCTGTCGATGTGGCACTGCACCCACTCGAATTGGTAGCCCTGGCCGTAGTTGCCCAGCTCGTTGAAGTTGGTCGTATAGAAATGGTCGCCGTTGCCTGAGTTGTAGTATCGATAGAGGGACACCGAGAGCGCCATGGCGCCCTGGGCGAGCAGCGCCGCGCTGGCGAGCACCAGCAGGAAGACGAGGAAGAGGCGACGAGTTGGGCGTGCTGGAGATTTCGACATGATGAGCTGGCTCCTATCCAGAAGAGCCCCGCGAAAACGACAGGCCGGATACCTGGGCTCCACGGGGCGGTTGAACCACCCTGTGAGCATGGGCGGCCCGACGAAGACCTGGCGCTTCCCTCCCCGTCTCCCCCTTCGCCGGTTAGCCGTATGCTGCTACCTGTAGATGCGACGAATCTGGGCGGGGATCGTCAGGTGGGTGGGAACGGCGGCAAGGCAGGCGTGTCCGCGACATCTCGTCGCCCCCGGAGGGGGCGGAATTTGACCAGCCTGGGGTGTCAACCCCAGTGACCGGAGACCAACCCCACCCTCCAGCCCTGAAGGGCCGGCAGAGATCTGGTGGCGGCGAGCGGCAGAGGCTCTGTTATCCTCCCCCTGTGCGATCTGTGAATGAGGTCGCGCAGGAGGGGGCGTCATGGCAGCCACAGATGAGGTCTCAGACGACCTGCTGTCGCAGATGGCACAGGTGATCGTGCAGGAAGTCGAGCCGGAGCGCATCATCCTCTTTGGCTCTCATGCCCGCGGAGAGGCCCGTCCCGGCTCGGATGTCGACCTGTTGGTCATCGAGCGGGAGGGCTTCGGCAAGCAGCGCAGTCGGCGCCGCGAGGCTGCCTCGTTGTGGCGTGCCCTCGCCCATTTCCCAGTGCCCAAGGACATTCTGGTCTATAGCCAGAAGGAAGCCGCTGCCTGGAAGGACTCTCCCGGGCACTTCCTGGGCCGAGCGCTGCGGGAAGGTAGAGTTCTCTATGAACGAGGGTGAGTCTAGGCAACTTAACCGGAGAGGTTCTATTTGCAGTCGTGGTCCTCGATGAGGCGCGCCATGAGAGGACAAATCAAGCTCTACGCCCGCCACCTGGCTGATGCAATTATTGGCCTGATGGTGGTCCTTGCAATATGCATAACGGAGGCATGCGATAGCAAGAATAGCACTTCTCCAATTCAAGCGAAGTAAAGACGGCTTCGTCCTGAGGAAGCCATCCTAAAGCTCAAGCTTCAACAAGCAATCCTCCTGGTATGCATCTCGATGCAACGCACTTAAATCTTCCACCTTGCCATCTCAACAAGCATGAATCGTTGTCACCATACCTGTTCGAAGGCGTCGAGCAGGACGGCCTGCTCTGAGATGGTGGTCCGGGTCATGGAAAGTCGTGGTCGCACTACAGGCCCGGGTCGGGATACCTGCTTGTATGCCAGAGCGTCAACACTTCGACAACCTTGGGTTTGCTCTTTACGCGGTAGTAGAGGTAATACCGAACTCGACTCAAGAGGATGCGACGTGTGCCCGGGACTCTTACGTTTGTAGCAACCGCTCCGATGTTCGGCTGAGTGGAGATGAGCTGAAGTGCCTTCTCAAGGGCTTCACGGAACGCCTCCGGGGCAGCCGGCCGATTCAGGTCCCACCATTCCGAGACCTCTCGGATCTCCCGGAGGGCTCGGCGGGTGAACTGCAAAGGGAGCCGCGTGCTCAATCTCTACGCAACTCCCGCCAGAACTCCTCCTCGGAGAGAAGCTCTCCCCGATCCGCTTCCTCGATGGCTGCCAAGAGGGAAGCCTCCGCCTCAGGACCCAGCGTAAAGGTCTCTCGATCCTCAGGTGTCAGGATCGTCACGACCATACCCTCAGTAAAGTCCTCTCCGGGAACCTCGATCCTGCCGTTGACGACCCTTCCGGTAGTTACTCGCATAGGCTGATTCTACCTCATTTCAGAGTCCTGGCCCGTGGTGGGATGTCTCCAAGAAAGAGCCGGCGGGACGCCGGCGGTCCCAGGAGGGGGGTCAAACGGAACCCCTCTCATAGATTGCCAGGAGCTCCTCCAGCCCGAGCTCCTCGGCCCGCGCTTTTTCCGGGATACCGGCGGCGGCTAAGGCCGCTTCGGCGCGATCTCTTCCCCAGGCGGCGGCCAGCCCGTTGCGCAGGGTCTTCCGGCGCTGCGCAAAGGCTTGGCGGACGAAGGCCGTGAAGGCTGGCATCCCGGCTGCGGGCAGGGGCGGCGGGTGCAGCTCGAGGCCCACGAAGGCGCTGTCCACCTTGGGCGGCGGACGGAAGCTCCCCGGCTTCACCCGGCCCAGGAGGCGCGGCCGGGACCAGGCCGTCACCAGCACGCTGAAGGAGCCGTAGGCCTCCGTGCCCGGTGTCGCCACGATGCGCTCCGCCACCTCCCTCTGCACCAGGAAGGCGGCCCGGGGGACGCTTGCGTGATGCGGCAGGAGGTCTTCTATGATGGCGGTCGCGACGTTGTAGGGGAGGTTGCCGGCCACCAGGGTGGGCGGGCGAAAGCGGTCCCAGGCGATCTGCAGCGCGTCCCCCACGACGAGGGAGAGACGCGGGTCCGGCAGGGCGCGCCGCAGGTGGATCGCCCAGCCGGGGTCGAGCTCCCAGCCGAGGACGCGGGCGCCGGCGGCGAGCAGCTCGGCCGTGAGGACGCCCCCTCCCGGACCGATCTCCAGCACTCTCCCCAGGTCCGCCGAAGAGGGGACGAGGAAGTCGATCAGGGGCCGGGTCAGGGCGCCGCTCACCAAGTGGTGCTGGCCCAGGGCCTTCTTGAGGGGGGGCATGCGCACGCGAGGACGGTATCAGACCCTTCTCGCCGTGTGCCAATTTGGCTGGCCGGGGCGCCGTGGAGGGATGGATCGCGGCAGCTCAAACGCTGCAAGTCTCTCTTAATTCGAGGGAAACCCCAGGGAAACCCCGCGCTGCGCTCCATGGCACCCCCCTTGCAGCCTGGCCCCTGCGCCTGGAGTGATCATGGTAATGGATGTCGCCACACTGAACCGAGACGTCGAACGCGAAACCCTGACCCTGAAGCGGATCGAATCCGAGCTGCGCAGGGTGATCGTCGGGCAGGACTACCTGCTCGACCGCCTGCTGGTGGGCCTGCTCGCCCGCGGCCACGTGCTCATCGAAGGGGTCCCCGGCCTCGCCAAGACCCTGGCCGTCAAGACGCTGGCCCAGACGCTGGCGATCGATTTCCAGCGCATCCAGTTCACTCCGGACCTGCTGCCCGCCGACCTCATCGGCACGCTGATCTACGACCAGAGGAGCGGCGAGTTCCTCGCCCGCCGCGGGCCGGTGTTCACCCACCTGTTGCTGGCGGACGAGATCAACCGCGCACCCGCCAAGGTGCAGTCGGCCCTGCTCGAATCGATGGAGGAGCGGCAGATCACGCTCGGCGACCGCAGCTACCACCTGCCCGAGCCGTTCATGGTGCTGGCCACTCAGAACCCCATCGAGCAGGAGGGGACCTACCCGCTGGCCGAGGCGCAGATCGACCGCTTCATGATGAAGCTGAAGATCGATTATCCGTCGCGCGCGGAGGAGAGCGAGATCCTCGACCGCATGCTGGTGGCCGGCGACCTCAAGGCCTCGCCGGTGCTGGAGCGGGAGCGCCTCCTCGCCCTGCGCGAGGTGGTCGACGCCGTCTACCTCGACGCCAAGATCCGCGGCTACGTCCTCGACCTGGTGCTCGCCACCCGCGAGCCGCGCGCCGCGGGCCTGCCCGACCTCGCGGACCTGATCTCGTTCGGCGCCTCGCCCCGGGCCACGATCTTCCTCGCCCGCGCCGCCAAGGCCCTGGCCCTGGTGCGCGGACGTGGCTACGTCATCCCCGAGGACGTCAAGGAGCTGGCGCCGGACGTGCTGCGCCACCGCATCGTCCCCACCTACGAGGCCGAGGCCGAGGAGATCACCACCGACGCGCTGATCGGCCGTCTGCTCGACCGCATCCCGGTTCCCTAGCTGTCGAGGTCCCGCCCGATGTTCGGTCTCTTCTCGCGCCGGCAGGACACTCCGAAGGCCGCCGAGGACTCGGTGCTGACACGGCGGCGCAGCGCCGCCCTGCCGGCGGACCTCATGCGCAAGGTGCGGCGCATCGAGATCGCCACCAACCGCCTGGTGGACCAGGGGGTGGCCGGCGACTATCACTCGGTGTTCAAGGGGCTCGGCATGGAGTTCGCCGAGGTCCGGCCCTATCAGCCGGGCGACGACGTGCGCACGATCGACTGGAACGTCACGGCGCGCATGGGCACGCCGTTCATCAAGAAATACGTCGAGGAGCGGGACCTCACGGTCTTCCTCGTGGTGGACGTCTCGGGCAGCCTCTCCTTCGGCTCGCGGGCGATCTTGAAGCGCGAGCTGTCGGCGGAGATCGCCGCCCTGCTCGCCTTCGCGGCGCTGCGCAACCAGGACCGGGTGGGCGCCGCGCTGGTGTCCGACCGGCTGGAGCTGTTCCTGGAGCCGCGGCGGCGGCGCACCCACGTGCTGCGGCTGGTGCGGGAGATCCTCGACCGCCCGGCGCACGGCGGCACGGACCTCGACCGCGGCCTCGACGCCGTGCTCTCGACGCTCAAGCGCCGCAGCGTCCTCTTCTTCATCTCCGATTTCCTGGGTCCGCCCCCGGTCCGCGCTCTGAAGGCCGCCGCCGCCCGGCACGACCTGATCGTGGTGGAGATCGTCGATCCCCGCGACCAGGAGATCCCCGCCGTGGGTCCCGTGGTGCTGCGCGACGCGGAGACGGGGAGGACGGCCCTGGTCAACGGCCGGCGCTTCGCCAAGCGGCACGCCGAGCAGCGGCGGCGGGAGCGGGCGGAATTCCTCAAGCTCACCCGCAAGCTCGGCGTCGACCGCCTGGAGCTGCGCACGGACCGGCCGTACATCAATACCCTGCTGGCGTTCTTCGAGCAGCGGAAGAAGAGGCTGCGGCGATGAGGGCCGGTGCGCTCCTGTTGGCTGTACTGGCGGCCGTCCCCGCCCTCGCCCAGCCCTCCCCCGTCACCGTCTCGCTGGCGCCCAACGGTCTCACGGTGGGCGACCCCGCGCAGGCCGTCGTCACGGTCAGGGTGCGGGCGGCGGAGCTGGCGGGCGAGCCGCGGTTCCCCGTGTGGGGGCCAACCTGGGGCGAGGCCGAGATCATCGAAAAGGATGCGCCGCAGAAGACCGGCGAGAAGGACGGGATCGCCACCTGGCAGCAGACGCTCACTCTGCGCGCGTTCCGGCCCGGCAGCGTGCCCCTGCCGCCCATGACGGTGGAGGTCCCGCTCAAGGGGGGCAATCCGAGGACGTTGCTCGCCCAGACCCCCGCCGGCCTGGCTCTGGCCGTGCGCTCGGTGATCCCGCCGGAGGAGAAGAGCCCCATCCCGAAGCCGCCGGCGGCGATGCGTCCCCTGGAGATCGGCTCCCGCTTCTGGTGGACGCTGGGGATCCTCAGCGCCCTCTGTCTCGCCGGCCTCTGGCTCCTGCGGCGCCGCCGCCGGACGGCCGGCGCGGGCGTGGCCGAGATCCCCGTCCTGCCGCCGTTCGAGGAGCTGGCGGGCGAGCTCGACCGGCTGGCGGCCGAGCCGTCGATGCTGGCGCTCCACACCCGCCTCAGCCTGGCGCTGCGGCGCTACCTCGGGCGGCGCCTGCCGTTCCCGGCCGTCGAGAGCACCACCGCCGAGATCCAGCGCCAGCTCCTCTCCCGCCGCATGCCCGGCCCCGTCGCCCGCCCGCTGGTGGAGCTGCTGCGGGCCTGCGACCTGGTGAAGTTCGCCCGCCAGGAGGTCGAGGAGACGCGGGCGCGGGAGCGGGTGGCCGCGGCCCGCCGGCTGGCCGGAGATCTCGAGGTCCATCTCGCGCCCCGCGAGCCCGAGGCGCTGGTGGAGAGGCTGGAGGCCACGGGATGACCCACGTCTTCCCCCACCTCGCGAGCCCCCTGTGGCTGCTGCTGCTGCCGGCGCTGCCGCTGCTCGCGTGGCTGCATCACCAGCGGACGCGGCGCGGCGGCTTCGGGGCCCTCACCTACAGCCGGCTTCCCGCCGGCGCCGGCCGCGGCCTGACACGCGGGGCCTGGCGGCTCCACCTGCCGTTCTACGCCCGTCTCGCGGCCTTCGCCTGTCTGGTGCTGGCGCTGGCCCGGCCGCAGCTCGGCTATGCCTGGGAGGAGAGCCTCACCGAGGGCATCGACATCCAGATCGTGCTCGACATCTCGGGCAGCATGGGGGCCGAGGACTTCCAGCCCAAGGACCGCCTGAGCGTCGCCAAGCAGGTGGTCAAGGAGTTCATCTCCGGCCGGCCGGGCGACCGCATCGGCGTCGTCGTCTTCTCGGGCGCCGCCCTCACCCGGGCGCCGCTGACCACGGACCGCGAGATGCTCGAGCTGCTCGTCGACTCGGTGCAGCTCAACACCCTGCCGGACGGCACAGCCATCGGCGTGGCCCTCGCCAGCGCCGCGGCGCGGCTGCGGGACAGCGCCGCCAAGACCAAGGTCATCGTGCTGGTCACCGACGGCGCGAACAATGCCGGCGCCATCGATCCGGAGTCGGCCGCCACCCTGTGCAAGGGGCTGGGGATCAAGGTCTACACCATCGGCGTGGGCGCGGCCGGCCGGGTGCCGGTGCCGGTGCAGACGCAGGACCCCGCGACCGGCGCGACGGTGACGCGGCGGGTCATGATGGACGTACCTGTGGACGAGCCGCTGCTGCGCCAGATCGCCGCGCGCACCGGCGGCCAGTTCTACCGCGCCACCGACACGCAGGGGCTGCAGCGGATCTTCCACGAGGTCGACCGGCTGGAGAAGACGCCGCTCCAGGTCAAGCGCTACGTGCGCTATGAGGAGGCGTTCCCGTCGCTGGTGTGGGCCGGTCTCGCCCTGCTCCTCTTCCCCCTCGCCACCGCCGGCCTGGAGGTCACGGCCGAGCCATGACCTTCGGCGCCCCCCTCCTCCTCTGGCTCGCGCTGCTCGCTCCGGCGGCGGCGGCCCTGAGCTTCTGGCTCTGGCGCCGGCGCCTGAAGGCGGACGCCGCCTGGGCGGCGCGCGGGCTGTGGGACCGCCTGCTGCCCGGCTTCGCGCCGCGGCGCATCACGCTCTCGGCGCTGGCGCTGGCCCTGGCCGTGCTGGGCGCCGCGCTGGCGCTCTCCCGGCCGCGCTGGGGGGCCGGCGAGCAGACGGTGGAGCGCAAGGGCGTGGACGTGGTCTTCCTCGTCGACTCGTCGCTCTCCATGGGTGCCCGGGACGTGCCGCCGTCGCGGCTCTACGTGGCCAAGTCGCTCGTCCGCCGCATGGCGCGGGCCATGCCCGGCAATCGGGTGGGGCTGGTGCAGACCGAGGGGGACGGCGTCATGCTCTCCCCCCTCACCCTGGACGGCGCCGTGCTCGACCTGCTCCTCGACACCATCGATCCGGGCTCGCTGCCGACGCCGGGCACGGAGCTCGCGACCGGCCTGGAGACGGCGCTGCGCACCTTCGGCCAGGGGAGCGAGAAGCACCGCGTGCTCGTCGTCCTCTCCGACGGCGAGGACTGGGGCGGCGGCCTCGACGACGAGGTCGCCAAGCTGCGGGAGGCGGGCGTGGTGGTCTACGCCCTCGGCCTCGGCACGCTCGACGGCGCGCCGGTGCCCATCCCCGGCTCCCCGGGCGAGACCAAGCGCGACGCCGACGGCAGCATCGTCGTCACCCGTCTCCATCCGGAGGTGATGGAGAAGCTCGCCCGCGCGACCGGCGGCTCCTACCTGGGGGTCACCAGCGCCGCCGCCGACCCCGCGCCACTGCTCAAGCAGATCGACCGCATGGAGAAACGGACGATCGAGAGCCAGAGCCTGAGCACGCTGGAGGAGCGCTTCCAGTGGCCCCTGGCCCTCGCCGTGCTGGCGCTGCTGCTGCACCTGGCGGTGAGGCCGTTCGGGGGGAGAAGGATCAAGACTCATCGGACGGATCGGACCGATCGAACGGCGGTCTTTGCCCGCTCGACGGCGCTGCCGGCCTTGCTGCTGATCGCCCTCCCCTCTCTCCCCTTCGGGCTGGAGCCGCACCTGCCCGGCTGGGTGGAGCGCTGGCTGTACAACCCCCGGGAGCGGGTGGAGCGGTCGCTCGCGGCGCAGCAGCAGGGCAGGCCGCGGGAGGCGGTGCCGCCGGCGAACACGGCGCTGCGCCTGGCGCCGGACGATCCGCTGGTGCAATATGACGCCGGCACGGCACGCCTGGGGGCCGGTCGCGGGCGCCAGGCGGTGGGGCCGCTGGAGAACGCGGCGAAGGGCGCGGACCGCGAGCTGGCCCCCGCGGCCCACTACAACCTGGGCAACGCGCGGCTCGCCGCCGGGGACGCCGCGGGCGCGGCCGAGGCCTTCAAGCAGGCGCTGCGCCTGCGGCCGGACGACCAGGACGCCAAGTACAACCTGGAGCTGGCGCTGCGCGAGGAGCAGAAAAAGAAGATGGGCGGCCAGGGGAGCCCCAGGGGCTCGCGCGGCAACCGCTCGCCGAACCAGGACCCCTCGGATCAGCAGGGCAAGGGGCGGCCCGATCCGAACCAGAAGCCGCAGAACGGCCAGCCGCCCCCCTCGCCGCCCCAGTCGCAGGGCCAGCAGCCGCAGCAGCAGGGCGGCCAGCCGCAGCAACAGGGACGCGGCGGACAGCTCCCGCAGTTCCGCGACCAGCCGGAGATGAGCGCCCAGGAGGCTGCCTCGGTGCTCTCGGCGGTGGAGAACCTGGAGCGCCAGCAGCGCCGCGACCAGGCGGCCCGCCGCGCCCGGCAGGCGGCGAAGGGGAAGGATTGGTGATGAGCAGGTTTCACCCCGCCCTGGCCGCAGTCCTCCTCCTGCTCTGCGTCGCCCTCCCCGCCCGCGCCGGCGAGGTGGAGGTGAAGGCCACGCTGGAGCCCGGCGTCATCGGCATCGACGAGACCGCCACCTTCACCATCGAGGTGCGCGGCGAGGGCGTCTCCAGCCTGCACTTCCGGCCCAGCCTGCAGCTCGAGAACCTGGAGTCCGCGGGCGATCCCTCCCAGTACGAGGACATGCGCTGGGCCAACGGCCATCTGACGCGCACCTTCCGCCTCTCCTGGCAGCTCCGCCCCCAGGGACTCGGCAAGGCGGGCATCCACAACGTCTCGGTGCTGATCAAGGACCGGCAGCTCCAGCTCCCGGACCAGGAGATCCGCGTCCAGCGGGAACCCGCGCAACAGGCCCAGCCGTCCAGGAGGCGCGGCCTCGACGACGAGGACGATCCCTTCAAGCAGTTCTTCGGACGCCTGGGGATCCCCCGCTGGCGCTCGGCGCCGGAGCAGCCGGCCGTCTTCCTGCGCGCCGAGATCCAGCCGCAGCAGCCGGTGGTCGGGCAGCAGGTCCTCTACTCGATCTACCTCTTCACGCGCGAGGACATCGCCGCCATCTCGCCGAGCGGCGTGCCGGCGTTCAAGGGCTTCTGGGTGCACGACATCCCCATCCCCCAGCAGCCGCCCATGGAGATGGTGGACGTCGACGGCCGGCGCTACGGCCGCGTGCCGCTGATCCAGAAGGCGCTGTTCCCGCTGCGCCCCGGGCACTACGCGGTGGAGCCGGCGACGGTCGACCTGACGGTGGAGCACTACGACCGCAGCTTCTTCTTCGGCCCCGCCATCTCCCGCCCCGAGACGGTGCGGCTGCGGGCCGAGGGGCAGAGCCTGGACGTCCAGCCTCTGCCGCCCGCGCCGCCAGGGTTCGCCGGCGCCGTGGGGCAGCTCGCGCTCACCGCCCGGCTGGAGCCGCAGCAGCTCCGGCTCGGAGAGGCCGCGACCCTCACCGTGCAGCTCGCGGGCGCCGGCAACCTCCAGAGCCTGCCGGAGCCGAAGGTGGC
This sequence comes from Thermoanaerobaculia bacterium, assembly GCA_036264085.1. Classification (GTDB taxonomy): domain Bacteria; phylum Acidobacteriota; class Thermoanaerobaculia; order Multivoradales; family UBA5704; genus DATARR01. The sequence continues at coordinate 26,867 of DATARR010000013.1, forward strand.
CGCGCCCTCCGGCCTGACCCTCTATCCGCCGCAGCAGGAGGGACGGGACGAGCTCGCCGGCACCACCGTGCGCAGCCGCCGCTCTTGGAGCTACGTGGTGGTGCCCGGCCGCCCGGGCCGCTACCAGGTCGCGGCGCCCCGCGTGACCTTCTTCGATCCCGCCTCCCGGCAGTACCGAACGGCCACGGCGCCCGCCCTGGAGCTGACGGCCCTGCCACGGCCGCCGGGCACCGCCGCCGCCATCGGCGGCGCCGCGACCCCGGGCATCCGCGGCATCCACAGCGTCCGCGAAATGGCCCTCACCGGCCGGCCGTGGACCCGGCTGCTGCCGTGGCTCGTCGGCCTGCCGCTGGGGCTCGCCCTGGTCCTCACCCTCGTCCGCCGGCGTACGGTGTCCACGGGGGCCGCCGGCGCCTCGTCCCCGGCGGCGCGGCTGGAGCGGGCGCTCGCCGAGGCCGGCACGGAACGCCCCCGGCAGGTGGCGGCGCGCCTGGAGGAGGCGTGGCGCGATTTCCTGGCGGAGCGCTGGGGCGTCCCGCGCTCCGCGCCGGCCGCGAAATGGAGCGAGCTGCTCGCCGAGCGGGCCGGCCTGAAGGCGGAGGCCGCCAGCCTCGTCGAGCTGGGGCGGCTCCTCGACGACCTCGACTACCTGCGCCAGGCGCCGCAGCTCTCCACCACGGACGCGCTGCGGACCGAGGCCCTGGCCCGCAGTCACCGCCTCCTGCGCCGGCTGCAGTGAGGAAACCGTTTCGTTGCACCGCAACTTCTGCTATCGTTCCGGGTGTCGGCCCTCACAATTCGAGGAACGCAGAGGTCAGCGATGAACTTTCGGGGCGCCGTCCATGGGTGACGCATTGGCTCGGGCCAGCATGGTGGAAGATGAGGGATTCCGCACGCCGGACGCTTTTCACTCCCTGGAGCCCGTGCAGCTCGAGCGCTTCCTGGAGCGGCGCCGGGCCAATCCCAGCTTCCCGCTGGAGCTGAGCCTCGCCGAGAACCTGGTCGAGGTGCTGCGCCGGGCCAACAGCTTCGTGCCGTCGGCCGCGGGCTCGATCCTCCTCGACGATCCGTCGGACAAGAAGGACGACCGGCACCAGAACACCCTCACCTTCATCGCCGCCTTCGGCGAGAAGTCGTCCTGCCTGGTGGGCCAGGCCATTCCCGCCGACCAGGGGATCGCCGGCCGGGTCTACATGACGGGGGAGACCTACTCCACCCCCTACGCTCCCAGCGACCGCTTCTTCTACCGGGCGATGGACGAGCAGACCCGCTACCAGACGCAGTCGCTGGTGGCCATCCCCATCCGCATCGAGCACGAGGTGTGCGGCGTCCTCGAGCTGATCAACCGCCGCGACGCCCCGGGCTACAGCCAGGAGGACCGCAACCTCCTGGAGATCTTCGCCGGCTACATCTCCATCTCCATCCAGAACGTGCTCGACGGCCGCCAGGCGCAGGAGATCGCCAAGCGCGACAACCTCACCGGGCTCTACAACGACCGCTACCTCCACATCGTCCTCTCGGATACCATCCGCCGCTGCCGGGCCGAGGACCTCGACCTGTCGCTGCTGTTCCTCGACCTCGACTATTTCAAGCACGTCAACGACACCCACGGCCACCTGGCCGGCAGTCAGGTGCTGCGCGAGGTCGGCCACCTGCTCCGCCGCAAGGTGAGCCGGCTCGGGGGCCTCGCCGCCCGCTATGGCGGCGACGAGTTCGTGCTCCTCCTCCCCGGCTACGAGGTCGAGGGGGCCATCGACGCCGCCGAGGACCTGCGGGCCGAGGTCGTGAGCTCGACCTTCTGCGCCGGCCCGGGGGACATCCAGCCGGAGCCGCTGTACCTCAAGGGGATCACCTGCTCGATCGGCATCGCCACCCTGCGGCTGCACCTGGAGACCGGCCTGTCGCTGGAGGCGAGCAAGAGCACCCTGCTGCGCCTGTCCGACGCCGCGATGTACGTGGCCAAGGAGACGGGCCGCAACAAGACCGCCCTGGCAGGCCAGCCCGTGCGCCGGCGCCCCGGCGGCGCGCCCGAGCCCGCGCGTTGACCCCCGTCGCGGCCGGATGTTAGGATGCGCCGCCCGCGACGAGCGCGCGCCAACCGACAACCATGAGCACCAAACACCAGGTCGTGATCGCCGGAGCCGGCGGCATGGGCAGCGCCACCGGGCTGCTGCTGCGGGAGCTCGGGGATTTCGAGGTCGACCTCTTCCTCGGCGATGCCAGCCTCGAGCGGGCGAACGCCGCGGCGGCCTGGATCCGGGAGGGCTCGGCCAAGCCGGGCGAGGTCCACGCCTTCCACCTGCCGGCCGCGGGCACGAGCGCCGAATTCGACGGCGTCCTCGCCCAGGGGGAAATCCTCCTCGACTGCCTGCCGGGCAAGGAGGCGCCGCGGATGGCGCGGCTCGCCCGCAATTCCGGCCTCCACTACGCCAACCTCACCGAGCACGTGCGGGAGACGGAGGAGATCCTGGAGATCGCCGGCGGCGCGGACCAGGGCTACCTCCTGCAGACGGGGCTCGCGCCGGGCTACGTCGACGTTCTCGGCCATCAGCTCTTCCAGCGGTTCTGCCGCGAGCACGGCGTGGGCTCCGTCGACCTCCTGGAGATGCGCGTCGGCGCCCTCACCACCACCGTGCGCCCTCCCCACTTCTACGGCTTCACCTGGAGCTCGGTCGGCGTCGCCACCGAGTACGTCGAGCCCGCCACCGTCCTGCGCGACCACCGGCGCACCACCCGGCCGTCGCTGGCGGACCGGGTGACGGTGGTCCTCAACGGCGTCGTCTACGAAGAGGCGCTCACCTCCGGCGGCGCCGCCGACCTCCCCGTCGCCCTGGAGGGGAAGGTGCGCAACCTCGACTACAAGACCCTGCGCTACCCCGGCCACTACGCCTGGGTCGAAGAGCTGCTGGAGAGCGCCCCCGCCGGCGTCGATCGCACGGACTACCTGCTGCGGAAGATGGAGGCGGCCGTCCCCTTCATGGACGACGACCTGGTGGTGATCTACGCCGCGGTCGAGGGGCACGACGATCACGGCCTGCTCCGCCGGCTGGAGAGCTCGCGCCTGATCCGCCCCTGCCGCGTGGGCGCCCGCACGCTCAAGGCCATCCAGGGGACCACCGCCGCCGGCCTCGCGGAGTCGGCCCGCTTCCTGCTCACCGAGGACGTCCGCGGCGTCTGTCTGCAGAGCCAGATCGACCCGGCCCCCTTCATGGCCGGCCCCTTCGTCTCCGCGATCTACCACCGCTGAAAGAGGGGCTGGCGTCCCTCCCGTTCCGGACACGCCTTTCCGCTGTGGAAAATCTCCCTCTCCCTCAGAGAGAGCTGTGCATGATTCTCCTTGCGAAAGCCGGGAGAAATCTTACAAGTCACTGACTACAAGGCACTTATCTCGATTGCACAAAAATCTGTTCAAAGAGCGGCAAACCGCTGTGGCGCCGAGCGTTCCGGCCTCTGCGGCAGACGTTTTCCACAGGGTTCTCCACAGGAGTTGTGGAGATCCGTGGCCTTCCCTGGGAGGCGCTCACGGAGTGAGCAGAGCCTGCGCACCAAGTGATCGGCGGCGACACGGAACCGCGGCGAAAGCCAGCGCCGAGGTCCCCGGCGCCGCCGCCGCGGGCGGGAGGCTGAGGCGGCCGAGCAGCGCCGCGTGGAGCTGGACCAGGTCCCACTCCGCTTTCCACGGGCGGCGGCGAAACAGGGCGAGCGAGACCGGCACGCCCTGTCCCGTGTCGATCCCCAGGGACAGGCGGACGGTCGACCCCTGGCGCTGCTCCAAAGGGGGAATGGCCGCAGCCAGGGCCTGCTTCCAGCCGGCGTCCACCCCGGGCCAGCCCCGCACCGCCTCCAGCGTACGGCCGAGCAGCTCGGGATGGCGCTGCCAGAAGACGGCCGCGGCCAGCCGGGGCTCGGCGAGCAGGGCGTGGGCTCCGCGCTCCGCGGCCGGCGCTGCGCCGGGCTCCACCAGCACCTGATAGAAGGGAGGGAACGGGTTGAGCGGATCCAGCCTGCACGCCCTGTCCAGGGCCACGCCGGCCCATGGGCGCTGGGCCGAGTAGCCCAGGACGCCGGCCACCAGCCAGAGGGGAGGCACGCCGCGTCCGGCCACGGCGCCGCGCCGGGCGAGCTCTGCGGTGGCGGCCGCATCCTCTCCGGGCCGGCGGTTGCGCAGCAGGGCGAGGCGCACGGGATAGAGCGGGAAGCTGGGATCGAGCCGCAGGGCCTCGGCGAGCTCGGACTCGGCCCGTGCGGCATGGCCCGCGAAGTCCGCGGCCACGGCCCGGTCGTAGCGCCAGTGGGCGATCTCCAGGGGGGCGAGGGCGAGGAGCACCGTCACGGCGTAGATGCGCACCGGCCACGGCGACTCGGGCCGCGCCCGCCCCCGCCCGCTCCCCGCCAGGGCCGCGCCGGCCGCCACCGCGGCGGCCACGGGGAGGGCGGTCACGGCGAGAGCGCCGCTGCCGAGGGCGGCGACGGCGCCGCCGCCGAGCCCCAGCAGCCCGGCGGCGAGCAGGCCGGGGTCCCGCCCCTCCTGCCGCTCGGCCGTGCGCCGGGCGAAGAACAGGACCGGGACGGCGAGGGCGAGCAGCAGGCCGGTGAGCCCCAGCTCATAGGCGAGCTGCACCGGCAGCGAGTGGAGCTCCCCCACCGCCTCGCCCCAGGGGTTCACGCCAGGGATCGGATCGAGGAACGCGGCGGCGGTCCAGGCCGCGGCGCCGGGACCCCAGCCCAGGAGGGGGCGCGCCATGAAGCCCTGCCAACCCGCCTGCCAATAGGCGGACCGCGCCCGGGTGGAGGGGTCCTGGCCGGAGGCGATCCGCAGCACGCGCGGGAGCTGGACGAAGGACACGAGGAGCGCCAGGGCGAGGAGGATCGCCCACCAGCGCCGCTGCCGCTCGCCGCCGCCCCCCCCGCGGCTACCGAAACCCACGACCGCCTCCAAGGCCAGGGCCGCGAAGCCGGCCAGCGAGCGGCTGGCCAGGATCGCCAGCAGGGCGAGGCCGCCGGCCGCCAGCCCCGAGAGGCGCCAGGGCCCCGGCTCGCGCGCCGCCAGCACGGCCAGCGGCAGCAGGATCACCAGCCAGGCGGCGAGCAGGTTGTGGTGGCCCAGCGGCATCGCCGGCCGGGGCGAGCCCAGCAGCCACCAGTCGAGCAGGGCCCAGAGCGCCACCCCGGCCACCACCAGGGCCAGCGCCCGCAGACCCCGGCGCCGGTCCGCCTCCCGCCGCCAGCAGCGCGCCACGGCGGCCGGCAGACCGAGGAAGGCCGGCAGCAGCAGGACGGCGACCCGCCCGGCCCGGGGCACCGGCGAGGCCCAGGCGGAGGCCGCGACGGCGAGCCACAAGGCCGCCGGCAGGAGCCGCCCCGCGCTGCCCAGCCGCAACGGATCGCGCCACGGCGCGCCGATCCAGAACAGCGTCGCCAGCAGCGAGACCGCCGCCGCGGCCCCCGCGGGCGCGGCAGCCCCCCAGGCGAAGGTACCGATCCAGGCGCCGAAGAGAGCGAGCAGCAGGGCGGGAACGAGGCCGGCCATGGTGGGGCATTGTAGCGACTCGGGGCGCGGGCCCCCTCCCAAAGGACGCCCATCGCCCCTTGGAGCCTTGCCGGTGCTCGCCGTTCCTGCTGTCCTTTTAGTCCTTTGCTTTGATATCCTTCGCCGATGACGGCCGATACCTTGAGCCCCCTTTCAACCCTCCTCGACGCCCTCGGCGTCGAGGCTGAGAATCCCGGCGCCTTCGACGGCGACTGGATCCACACCCACGGCGAGCGCGTCGAGTCGCTCAACCCCGCCACGGCTGAGCCGCTCGCCGCCGTGCGCCTGGCCACCGCCGCCGATTACGAGCGGGTGGCCGCCGCCAGTGTGCGTGCCTTCCATGAGTGGCGCACCTGGCCGGCGCCCCAGCGGGGCGAGGTCGTGCGCCGGCTCGGTGACGAGCTGCGCCGCCACAAGGAGGACCTCGGCCGGCTGGTGAGCCTGGAGGTCGGCAAGGTCGTCTCCGAAGGCCGCGGCGAAGTGCAGGAGATGATCGACATGGCCGACCTCGCCGTGGGCCTGTCGCGCCAGCTCTACGGCCTCGCCATGCACTCCGAGCGGCCGAGCCACAGGATGTACGAGCAGTGGCATCCGCTGGGACCGGTGGGAGTGATCACGGCCTTCAACTTCCCCGTCGCCGTGTGGGCCTGGAACGCCATGGTGGCGGCGGTCTGCGGCGACTCGACGATCTGGAAGCCCTCCCACCAGGCGCCGCTGACCGCCATCGCCGTCACCCGCCTCGCCCAGCGGGTGCTGGCCGAGAGCGGCGCGCCGCCGATCTTCAACCTGGTCATGGGCGGCCGCACCGGCGTCGGCGAGCGGCTGGTGGCGGACCCTCGGGTGCCGCTCATCTCGGCCACCGGCTCCGGCCGCATGGGCCGCGAGGTGGGCAAGGTGGTGGCCGACCGCTTCGGCCGCTCGCTCCTCGAGCTGGGCGGCAACAACGGCATCCTGGTGATGGACGACGCCGACCTCGACCTCGCCCTGCGCGCCGTCCTCTTCGCCGCCGTGGGCACCGCCGGCCAGCGCTGCACCACCACCCGCCGGCTGCTGCTGCAGCGCGGCATCGCCGCCGAGATGAAGCGCCGGCTGGTCGAGGCCTACGGTTCGGTCGCGATCGGCGATCCCCTGGAGCCGGGCACGCTGATGGGCCCTCTCATCGATCGGACAGCCGTGGACAACATGATGGCGGCCCTCGAGCGGGTGAAGGCCGAGGGCGGCCGCATCCTCTACGGCGGCCGGAGGCTCGACCGGCCGGGCTGCTTCGTCGAGCCGACGCTGGTCGAAGTGCAGAAGCCGCTGCCCATCACCTGCGAGGAGACCTTCGCGCCCATCCTCTACGTCTTCGAGTTCGGCGACCTGGACGAGGCGATCCGCATCCACAACGACGTGCCGCAGGGGCTCTCCTCGGCCATCTTCACCTTGAACATGCGCTCGGCCGAGCGGTTCCTCTCCGCAGCCGGCAGCGACTGCGGCATCGCCAACGTCAACATCGGCACCTCGGGAGCCGAGATCGGCGGCGCCTTCGGCGGCGAGAAGGAGACGGGAGGGGGCCGCGAAGCCGGCTCCGATTCCTGGAAAGCCTACATGCGCCGCCAGACCTGCACCATCAACTGGGGCACCGAATTGCCGCTGGCGCAGGGGGTGGAGTTCAAGGTGGGGGCGTAGAGGCGCTACGTACCTCCCTCTGGACATGGACATGTTGCCCTGCTAAGCTGTCTATGTTCAAGGAGCGCTATGAACTGGAACATCGCCGACGCCAAGCAAAAGTTCTCCGAGCTCATCCGGGCGGCCGAGGACGAGCCCCAGTGGATCTACAACCGGGACAAGCTGGTGGCTGCCGTGATTCCGGGGGTCACCTTAGAGGAATTCCTGGCCTGGCGGAACGAACGGGAGCGGCCGTCGCTCGGGGAGGCCTTCGCCGAGCTCCGCCGCATTTGTGAGGAAGAAGAGTACACGTTCGAGAACCCGCCGAGCCAGGAGCGGCCGAATCCTTTCCCCGATGCTCTCGACGAGCTTTCTGTGTGACACGAACCCCCTCAGCGAGTTGGTGAGGAAGAGGCCGGACCCGGGGGTCGACCAATGGGCCCGGTCGATGAAACGGGTCGCGATCAGCTCCATCACGGTTGAGGAGATCTTCTTCGGGCTGGCCTGGAAACCGAATCCGCGGGTCCGAAGCTGGTTTGAAGGGCTGCTGGAAAACTACTGCCAGGTGCTGCCCGTCACGGCCGAAATCGCGAAGCGGGCCGGCGAGTTGAGAGGCGTTTTTCAGGCTCGCGGCATCACACGATCGCCAGCCGACATGATGATTGCGGCCACAGCTCAACTCCATCAGTTGACGCTCGTGACCCGGAACGCGCGCCATTTCGTAGACTGCGGAATCTCGGTCTTGAATCCCTTCCGGGAGGAGTGAGGGCGATCACAGCTCTCACAGTCCCCTCCATCGAGACGTATGAAGCGCACCTCCGTAGTTTGTCAACGTCACGGAAACGAAAGAGAAGGGGAGCATGCAGATCGGCTCACTGGATCTTCCGGACGAAGTGCTGACGGCACTCGAGGAGAAGCGGCTCGTGATCTTCGCAGGAGCCGGGGTTTCGATCCCTCCTCCTGCGAGCTTGCCAAGCTTTCAGTCCATGATAGAAGGCTTGGTGAAGCGGGAGCTCTCGCCGGACGAACTGGGTCAGATGGACCGCGTGTTGGGGCGGGCGAAGGAGGAGGGAATTCCGGTGCATCGGCTCGCTGCGGAAGCCCTCTCACGCCAGGCCTCTCACTTCAACGCCCTTCATGAGAACCTGGTGGCGCTGTTTGGCTCCGCTGCTGCGGTACGGATCGTCACCACCAACTTCGACCTTCACTTCGAAGGTGCGATCGAGGCTCGACCTGATCTTACCGGTGTGGAGGTCTACACCGCCCCTGCCCTGCCAGTGGGCTCCTCGTTCACCGGCCTGGTCCACCTCCACGGTGCCTTGGGGCGGCGTTCCGAGGAGTTGGTGCTCACGGATGCAGACTTCGGCCGCGCCTATCTCACAGAAGGCTGGGCTGGCCGCTTCGTAGTAGACCTCTTCCGGGAGTACACGGTTCTCTTCGTGGGCTACAGCTATAGCGATACGGTGATGAGCTATCTCACCCGTGGCCTTGCCCCCACGTTCGGCCGCAAACGTTTCGCACTGACCGAGATTGGCCAGCGGGAGAAGTGGAAGCTTCTGGGCATCCAACCCATCGACTACGATCCGGCGGACGGCCATCGTGCCTTAGCAGAGGGGCTGAGCCAATGGGTGAGCTTTGAACGCCGCGGCTTTCTCGACTGGGGCCAGAGGTTGCCCGCACTCGTTGATCGAGAGCCCAGGGCACTTGCGCCCGACGAGCAGGGGGAGCTGGAATTTTGCCTCAAGAACGAGAAGAGGGCGAGGCTCTTCTACCAACATGCGACAGACCCAAGCTGGCTCGAGTGGGCGGAGGCCTGCGGTCGGCTTCAGCCACTCTTCTCTTACGAGGGAAATCAAGAGTCGCTGCGGGACCTCGCCCTTTGGTTCACTGAGGATCCCCTCGGCCTTCGCGGCAAGGTGGCGTTGCAGATCGCCCTGAAACGGATTCTGCCCGTAGGAAGAGCCCTCGCAACTCTGGCCTCCCAGCAGGTCTATAGCGCTCTTGCGGAGCTAAGAGTCGTCGAAACGCCTCACGCTCAGAGGGCCGCTGCTTGGGCTACCCTCTTGATCGAGCGCAGAGCTCCCAACACCTCGCCCGGCAACCTGGGTGATTGGCTAAATTACCTATCCCCGCAAGATCACTCGCAGCTCGCAATCCAGATCCTGGCCCACCTGGTGCGCTGCCAGCCATTGTTTCGTGAGGGCACACTCTGGGACCGAGAACGTGAGCTTGGCCTTTCGCTCGAGACGCCAAGCTTGACCGACTTCAGCTACCGCTGGAGCAAGCTACGCGAACATATCGGCGTGCTGGCTTGGCCGCTGGTTCCAGTGCTCACTGAGGTCTTCGAATCGAGGTGGCGATGGCAGGTAACCCTGGAAGCTTCTACGCCCCGCAGCGACCCCTGGGGCTGGGATCGACCCTGGGTGGAGCGGCCTCCTGGTGAAGGCAGCTTGCACAAGGCAATCCATGACCGAAGTGCCGGGCCGTTGCTTGAGATCGCCAAGGATATACTTGACCAGCTCTTGGCCCGTGACCCCGACAAGGGCACCGCATTGATTGAGCTTTGGCTCGCTGCGAGCGCCCCGCAACTTGTCCAGCTCGGTCTATACGGCTTGGCGATGTCCTCGCAATGGAAGCCTGTCAAGAAACTCGAGAGACTTGTGGCCCAGCATCTGCCCGCGAAGATGCCTTTCAAAGTCGAGGCCTTCCGAGTCCTCCGAGAGTCCTACCCCCAGTTAAGTCCACGCCAGCGCGAGCGGTTTCTCAAGCGTGCAGAGCGGCTGTACCGTCAGGAAATTGATGAACGCCAGGAGGAACCGGATCGCCGCCGAAACGCTGTCTATGAGTGGTTCAACTTTCTTGTCTGGCTAGAGCGGGTAGCCCCCGGCGATCCTCTCCTCGATTGTGCGATTGCGACCATCCATCAGAGCTACCCAGAGTTTCAACCCCGAGACCATCCGGAGCTAGATATCGTGCACGGTGAGGTGGGATGGGTCCGTCCGGTAAGCGCTCTCACGAGCCAGGAAATCGCACGTCTTTCGCTGCCGGAATGGCTCGTGGAGATGGCGGCCGCCTCCAAGCGACAGGAGGGCTTTAAAGACCATGTGAAAGGATTTTTGGAGGAGACCGCCCGCGCGGCGCGCGAGGACCTCGAATGGGGCTTGACGTTCGCTCGCGGCCTGCTGGAGAACGGTCAGGTCGATCACCAGGTATGGGAGGAGCTTTTGAACGCCTGGGGAGACCGCGCCTTCAAGCCAGGTGAGTGGAAACGGGTGCTCAGCGTCCTTGACCATCCGCAGCTCCTTGCTGCCCAGACCTGGGGTGTAACAAATGTGGTGAGGGGACGCGCAAAGCAAAAAGACCCCAAAGCCACTGAGGCAATGCTCCGCAGCAGTCTTCGACTGGCTGAAAAGCTCCTCCCGCTCGCCGAATCGATCTCTTTCTCGCTCCTCAGCGAGAACGTGGACTGGCTGTCGCAAGCTATCAACCACCCCGGCGGGCAACTCGCCGAATTCCTAATCCCGTCCATCGGTGAGCTGCTTGGCCCGAATCCGCAAAGGGGTTGCGGGGTCCCCCAGCCTTGCAGGCGCTTGCTCAACGCCATGGCGAATGGCACGGGTAGGGCGTCCGCGATGGCGCGGGTCGTGCTGGCCATCCACGTCCACTACTTCCTCTGGATCGACCCCGACTGGACTCGAGACAGGCTGCTGCCTCTCTTCGACTGGAACCGAGACGCGCTTCAGGCGGTCCAGGCATGGCATGGCTTCCTGGCTTGGGGCCGCCCCGGCGCCGCCCTTCTTGAGGCTCTCACGACGGCCGCGGTCCAGCTCGCCTCTCATCTTGAGGAGCTCGGAGGCGAGAGGGAGCACTATGGGAAGTTCGTAGCCCGAGCCGCCTTCTCTTTGCCCGATGATCCTCTCACGAAGAAATGGTTTCAGGCCTTTCTCACCAAAGGAAATGATGACGACCGCGCGCACTTCGCCTGGGGGCTCGATGAGCTACTTGCATCGCTCAGTCCGGAGCAGAAGGCGGAGATCTGGCGAGACTGGCTCAACCGCTACCTTGAACGTCGCGCCCAGCTCCCGCCCCCTCCAGAGGGCAAAGAGCTTACCGCTCTCATGGATTGGTCTTTTAACCTGCCTGGGCAGCTCGCGGACCTGGTGGAACGCCTGGAGGCTCTGCCAGGCGGCGGTGCGGCCGTGGATACCCTACTCTGGAAGTTTCAGGAAGGTGAGCTGGCAGGCAGCGACCCCAACCTTCTCGCTCGCCTCCTACTATCGTTGCTCAAGCGCTGTGAAAAGATCGAGCCCTGGGAACTGTCGCAACTTCGAGCCTCGATCAAGCGCATGATCGAAGAAGGTGCTCGCGAGAATCTCATCCGCGAGCTCGTTGAAAAATATCTCGAACACGGCGGCCTGGAGCATCAGGAGCTGGTAAACCTGTTGGAGGGGAGGGAATCGAAACTCATCCAGTAGGTCCTCTCGGCCGCAGAATGAAGCTCAGTCAAATCCCAGCCAGCGTCGCAGGCCGTCTTCGGCAGCCTCCAACTCGGCAGTGTCGCACCTGCCGATCTCGGCGGTGATAGCGGAATGGGGAACGCTGACGATCTTGTCGACCATGATCTGGGAGACGGTCCGTAGCCCCGTGCGTTCGCCGGGCGGTAACGGGATACGGAAGAGTGGCGCGTCGAGGAAGTCTGATGTGATCGGATAGATCGTGACGCTCTGGTGCGTGGGGTTGAACAGATCCGACTGCACGACGAGCGCCGGACGGGGCTTGCCGGTGTAAGCGTCTTTCGCCGCCACGACGACGATGGCGCCCCGTTTCACCTCCAGCCCCGAGTGTCGGCGGTCTGCTCGATGAGCTCGAGAGTTTCTCTCTCCGAGCGGCGGCGGCTGACCAGAAGCGACTGACGTCGAGCCTCTTGCGCGAGGAGATTCCCTTCCTCAGCACCCAGGCCGGCGGCGAGGATCTCGCGCGCCACTTCGCTCTTGGTCTTGCGCCGCCGCCGGGCCTCACGCGCGAGCGAGCGGTTGAGGTCGGTGCCGATACGAATGGTGAGCACGGCGGTCGTCTTCTCTGCTCGGTTCATTGTCATACAGTGTTACACCTCGCCGGTTCGGTCAACCGCGGAACAGGGCTGGACGAGTGTACGAGCTTGCCGCTCCTGTTATACCTCCTTATGGCGCCCCCGCCCCCAGAAACTCGCCGACCACCTGCACGAACTTCGCCGGCTCCTCGAAGAACGGCAGGTGGCCGCTCTTCTCGAAGACCACGAAACGGGAGCCGGGAATCGCCTGGTGGATGCGCCAGGCGGTCGCCGGGGCCACGTTCATGTCGTAGCGGCCGGTGACTACCAGTGTGGGAAAGCTGTACTTCGGCAGCTCCGGGCCGAGGTCGAACCTCGCCAGGTCGGCGTTCAGGGCCTTGTTGACCTTCTCGTTGACCTGAACGCTGGTGCCGGCAAAGGCGAGGAAGGCGTCGCGATTCTCCGGAGCGTAGAAGAGCATGGCGAAGTACTCCCGCAGCCCCTGGGTCTTCGCCGTCTGATCCCCCAACTCGTCGGCGAAGGCCAAGGCGTTCTGGCGCGCCACTCCCTCGGGGAAGACCTCTTTGAACAGGAACAGCGTGTCGCTCCACTTGGGAGCCGCCGAGTCGACGATCAGCAGCCGCCGGATGTGCTCCGGATGGCGGGCGGAATAGGCCATGACGAGATAGCCGCCCCAGGAGTGTCCCAGGAGGTCGATCTTCTCGGCGCCCAGATGCTGGCGCAGCGCTTCCAGGTCGGCGATCTGCTCGGCGAGACCCGCCGTTCCGTCGCCCCCCGCGGCGGCGGTGGAGCGGCCCGTCCCCCGCTGGTCGTAGAGGACGACCGGCCGGTCCTTCGCCAGCTCTCCCCAGGCGTTCGAGACGTGCAGGTAGGAGTGATCGAACCCGGGCCCGCCGTTGGCGACCACGAGCGGCACCTTGGACGGCGCGGCGGCGCCGAGGACTTCGTAGTACAGGGTGACGCCGCCCGCCTGAAAGGTCTTCCCCGTCTCCACGGGAGCGGCGGCGAGGGCGGGCAGCCGGACGGCAACAGCGAGGACCAGCACTACCAGCACGAAGCGTCGGAGCATGACGTTTTCCTCCTCCTGCGATCAATTTGAGTTTGTCGACCCCACCACCCGCAACCCACCCGGCACCACCTCCATCGCCACCGGCTCGCCAGCCGCCACGGGCCGCAGCGGCTCCCCTCCCCCGTACATCGTCATCGCCCGGTCGATCGTGATCTCCGCCCGGCGGGTGCGGAGCATCAGCACGTCCGGGTGTCCCACGTGCTTGCCGCTGTAGACTTTGGGGAAGACCGAGAGCAGCGTCCGCTTGGAGATCTCTTTCACGATCACGAGGTCCAGCAGGCCGTCGTCGATCTTCGCGTCGGGAGCGATGCGCATGCCGCCACCGAAGCGCGGGAGGTTGTTCACCACCGTGAACATCACCCTTCCCTCGAAGGTGCCGCCGTCGTGGACCACCCGCATCCACGGCGGCTCGAAGGTGATGAGGGTGTGGATCACGGCGTAGAAGTAGACCAGCGGCCCCTTCAGGATTTTCACTCCCTCGTTCGCATAGCGGGTGACCTCGGAGTCGAAGCCCACGCCCGCGTAGCTCACGCAGTACGTCTCCCCCACCCGGACGAGGTCGATGCTGCGGACCTCTCCCACCAGGGCCCGCTCCACGGCAGGCTCCAGCTCGGGGGGAACACCCAGCGTCCCAGCCAGGTCGTTGCCCGTGCCCAGCGGCACCACCCCGAGAGCACAGGGGGTGCCGGCCAGGCCCTGAATGACATGGTGCATCGTGCCATCGCCGCCCGCCACCAGCAGGCGCTCGACGCCGTCCTCGGCGGCCCGCCGCGCCTGCTCCCAGAGGTCGGACACCTTGCGCGTCACCACCAGCCCCGCGCCGTGGCGCGAAGCCAGCACCCGGATGCGGTCGAGGTGGGCCCTGCCCGTGCCGCGGCCCGCGGCGGGATTGACCAGGAAACGGACGGCGCCCGGTGCCGCCATCTCAGACCTCCATCACCGCGAGGACGTCGTCGTCGAGGACCGGCCGCTTCGTCATCGCCGTCACCGCGAGCAGCACGGTGAACGAGGCGGCCAGGGCGATGGCGGCCGGCAGCGGTCCGGCGAGCCGGGGCAGGACGTGCTGCCGGCCCAGGAGCTCCAGACCGAGGCAGAGCACCGTGCCGGTGACGATCGAAGCCGTGGCCGCCGCGGCCGTGACCCGCTGCCAGTTGAGCCCCACCGCCAGCGAGGGCGCCAGGGCGGCGCCGAAGGTGCCGAAGGCGAACGTCCCCAGCAGTGCGATCAGGTCGTTGTAGAACACGGCGAGGAGAGCCGCGGCGAGCGTCACGCCCACCGTCGCGATCCGTCCCCAGAGGAGCTCGTGACGCAGCCGCCGGCCCAGGGCGATGGGGAGGTCGCGGACCAGCACCGCCGCGCCGAGGTTGGTGAAGGAGTCGGCCGTCGACATGATCGCGGAAAGGATACCCGCGACGGCGAGGCCGGCCAGCGGCTCCGGAGCGAAGCCGAGCAGGAAGGCCGGCGTGGCATCGTCCGGCTTCTGCAGCGGCGCGAGCTTCCCCTGCGCCACGAGCGCCGGCACCGCGAGCCCCAGACCGAGCCAGATCAGCAGGCAGAGCACCTGCGAGCCTCCCAGCACCAGCGGCAGCCACTTCAGCCGCCGCGGATCGCGGATCATGTAGAACTTGTGGAGCATGTGCGGCTGGCCGAGCACGCCGACGCCGAAGACGAAGAAGAACCCCAGCGCCGTCAGGGCCGGCGTCCTGCCCAGCGGCTCCAGGAACTGGCGGCCGAAGCGGGGCGAGGCGGCAATGCTGTGGACGACCTGCCCGAACCCGCCGCCCGCGCTCATCGCGTAGACGAAGACCGCCACTGCCGCCAGCAGCATCAGAGCGCCCTGGAAGACGTCCGTGTAGACGCCCGCCATCATGCCGCCGGCCACGCCGTAGAAGAGCAGGACGCCGAGGCCGATGGAGACCGCGACCGGAAAGCCCCAGGCGCCCAGGGACGCCCGCAGGCCGAGGACGGCCTCGGTCAGCGTCCCCAGGGCCAGGAGCTGGGCCCCGAGATAGCCCACCGACCCCACCAGCACGGCGACCGCCGCCGCGCCCGAAGCCGCCCGGCTGCGGTAGCGGCAGAGGATGGCGTCCGGGATCGTATAGACCTCGCGCACCTCG
This sequence comes from Thermoanaerobaculia bacterium, assembly GCA_036264085.1. Classification (GTDB taxonomy): domain Bacteria; phylum Acidobacteriota; class Thermoanaerobaculia; order Multivoradales; family UBA5704; genus DATARR01. The sequence goes on from DATARR010000013.1 coordinate 42,280, forward strand.
GCCAGCAGGCGCAGACGCTTGGCCACCGTCCAGCCCAGCAGCGCGGGCGTGAAGCCCACCGACAGGTTGATGAACAGCGAGGTGAGGCCGATGCGGTAGGTCAGCCCCGGACCGCCGAGGAAGACGAAGCCGGAGAACGCCGCCGCCATCGTCGCGAGACCGGTGAACAGCACGCCCAACCCCTGGCCCGCCACCCAGAAGTCCCGGGCGTTGCGGGTGCGGCGCAGCGACCAGACCCCGAGAGCGCCGCAGGCGAGGAAATAGACCAGCGCCGCGGCGACGATCAGCGGGCGGTCGAGGATCGGCACGCTCAAGCCCCCGTCCCGGTGCCTGGACGCCTGGCCGCGCGAACCCGCTCCAGGTCTTCGGGAGAGAGGCCGAGCCGGTCGAAGGTTAGAGCATAGGCGAGGCCCAGAACGGCCAGCGGCAGGGGGATCAGGACGAAGATCATCAGCGCCGTGGCCAGCGGCAGGCCGCCCACGTCCGGCCCGCCGTGAGGCAGCGCCAGGATCGCCGTCCAGCCCGCTCCGAGGACCAGAGCCACGGCGAGCAGCGGCAGCCACAGGCGTCCCAGACCCCGCAGCCCCCCCGGAGATCCGCGGCGCGACGCGCCCAGCGCCATCAGAGCGATGGGCAGCACCACGCCGCCGGCGAACGCACCGATCCACGGCCCCACCGCCAAGCCCACGCAGAAGGCGAGCAGGGCGGCAGGCGCGGCGAGCGCCAGCAGGACCAGAGCGAGGCGGTGGGCCAAGGGGAATCGGGCTCCTTAGAAACCCGGGCATTCTATCCCGGCAGCGGATTCTCCGGCTCGGCTATCATCCCCCCATGCCCGCACCCCAGATCCAGATCCTCGTCTGCCTCAACGAGCGTCCCGCGGAGAGCCCGAAGCCGAGCTGCGCCATCCGCGGCTCCCTCGCCGTCTATCACCGCTTCAAGGACCGGGTGAAGGAGCTCGGGATCCGCGACCGCGTCATGGTCACCCGCACCGGCTGCCTCAAGCACTGCAGCCAGGGGATCACCGTCGCCGTCTGGCCGTTCAACCTCTGGTACCGCGGGGTACAGGTGGAGGACGTGGAGGAGATTCTCCAGCGAACCGTGCTGGAGGATGGCCGCGAGGTCGAGCGGCTGCGCATGCCGGACATCCCCTGGGAGTGAAGGACCCTCACGCGGCCGGGCGCCGTACCTCCGAGGGCGGCACGCCGAACTCCCGGTGGAACGCCCTCGTGAGGTGACTGTGACACGAGAAGCCGGCGCTCAGCGCGATCTCCGTGAGGTCGTCCTCTCCTCCGGCGATCTGCTCCAGCGCCTCCCGCAGCCGCAACCGGTTGAGATACCGGTGGATCGGCAGGCCGGTCTCCTCCTTGAAGAGCCGGCACAGGTGGTAGGTCGAGACGTAGAGGGCGCGGGCGACGTCCTCCAGTCCCAGTGGCTCGCGGAACCGCTGCTGGAGGAAGGCCTTGGCGTCCTGCACGTAGTCGCGGCGCACCCGCGACGAGTCATGGTGAGGGAGGGAGCGCCCGCTGCGCCGCGAGCACTCCGCCGCCACTTCTCCCAACAGCTCGAGCACGGCGGCTTCGATCGCCAGCGGCTCGCTCCTCGCCAGCCCGCCCTGCAGGCCGCGGATCAGCCTGCGCTGCAGGAGATGAGCCCGCGAGAAGCCGTGGGCGTGGGTGCGGCGGAACAGGGCGTGCGGCCGCTGCGCCGCCGTTGGATCGTGGAACGCCATGACGTCGAGCAGCCGGTCGCGGCTGACCGCGATGGCGCTGCCGCGGTCGCAGCAGCCGAAGGGGTGCTCGGACCGGTATGGGTCGCCCGGATTGTGGAGCAGGACCGACGTGGCATCGATCACCTCGGCCCGGCCCGCCGCGCGGAGCACGAAGGCCCCGGAGTGGATGAAGGAGATGACGTGCCAGGGCTGCCGCGTCTCATCCGACAGCTCCCGCCGGCCGCCCGCGCAGCTCCAGCGCACGATGCCCACCCCGGCTCCCTGGTGGAGGCAGACGTGCTCTCCGGAGAAGGTCAAGGCGGCGCCGTCGAGGGTCAGCTCCTGAGGTTCGCTCATGACCTCCACTGTAGGTTCCGCCCGGCGCAACGGCCATGAGCGGGAGATGAGAGGGAGATGAGGCGTCGTGAGGCGGCGTGGTCTCCCTCTTCTCCCGGCGGAAGGGGGGAGGCTGGGAGAAGAGGGCCAGGGTGATGAGGGCCGTCTCTCAGAACCTCTTGATTCTCTCTACGTACAATGAAGTGAGGCGATGAATCCATTTCACCCAGAAGGGAGCGGAGGCAGCGGACCGCCGCGCCTCCTCTTCGACGACTTCGAGCTCCGGCTCGACAGCGGCGAGCTGCTGCGGGCGGGCTCGCCCGTGAAGCTCCAGCCGCAGCCGGCGAAGGTCCTGGAGATCCTCGCCAGCCGCTCCGGCGAGGTGGTGAGCCGCGAAGAGATCCGCCAGCTCGTCTGGGGGGATGCGTTCGTCGACTTCGACGCCAGCCTCAACTTCTCCGTCAAGGAGATCCGCCGCGCGCTCGGCGACTCCGCGACCTCGCCGACCTTCGTCGAAACCGTTCCTCGCCGCGGCTATCGCTTCCTGAAAACCGTCAAGGCCGGGCCGGAAGCCGGCGAGCCGCCGATCGAAGACGTCAGTCCTTCTCTCCCTTCGCCGCCATCGCTGCCCCCACGGCATTGGTCGCGGGTCGGTGTGACCCTCGCTCTCCTGCTCCTCCTGGCGCTCTTGATCAGCGGTAGCCTGCGGCCGGCTCCGTCCCATCCGAGGCTCGCGAATCTCCCTCCCCCGGAGCGGCCGGTAAAGAGACCGAAACCCTCGCAGCCCGCCTATGAAGCCTATCTGCGGGGCATCTACTTCCAGCGGCACGAGCAGTACGAACAGGCAGCGGCGCCCCTGCAGGAAGCGATCTTCCGCGATCCTGGTTTCGCCCCCGCGTATGCCGCGCTGGCCCTCAACCGATTGCACACCATGTCGACCGCGCCCGACCTGGAAGCCACCGAAGCCGCCGCTCGCCGCGCCCTCGCGCTCGATCCCGATCTGGCCGATGCCCACCTCGCTCTCGGCAAGGTCCTCCTCTATCATTACCGCGACTGGGCGGGAGCCGGCCGGGAGCTCCGGGCTGCCCTGGCTCTCGACCCGAGGAGCGCTGGCGCGCACCACGAATACTCGCACTACCTGGCGTCCCTGGGCCGGCAAACCGAGGCCATGGCGTCCGTGAAGCGGGCCCGGGAGCTCGATCCGGCCTCGATGCTGGTGGCCACCGACTATAACTGGTTCTTCTACCTGGACCATCAGTACGAAGAGGCCATCCGTCAAGGGCAGCTCATCCTGCAACTGTATCCGCCCAGTGCGGATATCACTCCCGGGACCGTCAGGGAGGGGTGGCGCGAATGCCAGTTCATAATCCTGTTCAGCGCCTGGAAGCTCGGTGACGGCGAGAGCGGGCTCGCAGCCGCCAAAGCCTTGCTGAGCAAGGTTCCCGGACACCGCCAGGAAGCCGAGCAGCTCCGGAGCCTCGACGACTATTGGAGAGGGCGAGAGCGCAGGATTCAAGACGCTCTGCGATCAGGGCCTGTGGATCTCTTGTCCCGGGCACAGAACGCCATGTTTCTCGGCGAGCCCGAGCGGGCGCTGGACCTGCTGACTCACCAGTGCGAGCCCCAAGGGATGGAGCTGCCCTTCGCAGCGGTCGACCCGATTTTCGACGACCTGCACTCCGATCCCCGCTGGGGTCAGGTCCTCGACTGCCTCAAGCTGCCCGCCGACGCCCCGGCCCGCAAAGCCCTGGCGAAGGGGACCCGTTAAGACAACGACTTCTTCATCTCGGCGATGCGGGACGCGCTCGCCCGGCGCCGGACCTCGGAGGGGGGGACGCCGAACTCCTTGCGGAAGGCGGTGGAGAAGTGGCTGTGGCCGGCGAAGCCGAGGCTCAGCGCGAGATCGGTGAGATCGGCCCCCTCCGTCAACCGCTCCATGGCCTCCCGCAACCGCAGCCGGTTGACGTAGCGGTGCATGGGTATCCCCGTCTCCTGCTTGAACAGCCGGCACAGGTGAAACGGCGAGACGTAGAGCTTGCGGGCGATCTCCTCCAGGCGGTAGGGCTCCCGGAACCGCTCCTGGAAGAGCAACTGGGCATCGTGCACGTAGCGCCGGCGCGCCCGTGAGGTTTCGAAGGCCGGGCCGCGCCGCTTCGCTCCCGGCGGGCTGCAGGACTTCGCCACGCTCCCCAGGATCTCCAGGAGGGACGTCTCCAGGGCGAGAGGGTCCTGGGGCACACCCTGCAGCAGATCGCGGACGATCAGCCGATGGCGAACATAGGCCCGCGAGACGTCGGGGCCGATAGGTTCAGGAAAAAGGGCGGCAGGCCGCTCCTGTGCCGCCGGATCGTAATAAGACATCACATCGAGAAGCACATCCCGGTGGACCACCAGCGTGCTGCCGTGGTCGGAGCAGCCGAAGGGATGCGACGAGCGGAAAGGTGCATCGGGATTGAAAGTGACGACCGTGGTGCGGTCGGCGACCTCGGAGCGGCCCTCCGAGTGCAGGACGAAAACTCCCTCATGGACAAAGCTGATCACATACTCGGCTTCGACCTTCTCTTCCGACAGGCCGGACCGGCCGCAGCGACAGTTCCAGGTCGTAACGGCCAGCGACGGGCTCTTGTACAAGCAGTCGATCTCGATGCCGGGGATGACCCATGCCGAATCGTCGAAAACCGCCTCGTGGGTTGGCTCGACTGACTCCACGCTCATAGGTGAAGAATACGCGCCAATGAGCGGGAAGTTTTGCAGAATCTTGCGGTTCCACCCCGTCGCCGGGTCGCCTCAACCCAGGACCGGCAGCAGCGCCGACGACACCAGGTCGCGGTTCTGCGGCGTCAGCGAGCCGCGGTACTTGCGGGCCATCTCGGCCGTGTCCGCGCGGGTGACCAGGCGCTCGTAGAGGTTCGTCCGCTGCTTCGGAGTGTAGCCGGCGGAGGAGATCAGGTGCTCCATCTCGTCCTGGCTCATCCGGTAGTGAGTGCCGGCCGAGGCGACCACGTTCTCCTCGATCATGATCGAGCCCATGTCGTCCGCTCCGAAGGAGAGAGCCACCTGGCCGATCTTCTTGCCCTGGGTGACCCAGCTCGTCTGGAAGTGGACGACGTTGTCGAGGAACAGCCGCGACACGGCCAGCGTCCGCAGGTACTCCTCGGCATAGGTCTCGGGCACGTCCGGCATCTCGGTGTGCTCGTGCTGGAAGGTCCAGGAGATGAAAGCCGTGAAGCCTCCGGTCTCGTCCTGGAGGTCGCGCACCCGCTGGAAGTGCTCCACCCGGGCCGCGATCTCCTCGCCCATGCCGTACATCATGGTGGCCGAAGTGCGCAGGCCATTGCGGTGCGCCTGGCGCATGACGTCGATCCACTCCTCGGCCGAGCACTTGGGATAGGCCAGCACGTCCTTGCGGATCTCGTCGGAGAGGATCTCGGCGCCGCCGCCGGGGATGGACATCAGCCCCGCGGCCTTCAGGCGGGCGATGACGTCGTAGAAGCTCATCCGCTCCTTCCTGGCGATGAACTTGATCTCGGGCGGCGAGAACGCGTGGACGTGGCAGGCCGGGTAGCTCGACCGCAGGTAGCGCAGGAGGTCCTCGTAGAAGCTGATGGGCAGGTCCGGATGGACGCCACCCTGCATGAGGATGCCCGTGCCGTTGAGCGCCAGGGTCTCCTCCACCTTGCGGCCGATCTCCTCGAAGGGCAGCAGGTAGCCCTCCGGGTCCCCCGGCTCGCGGTAGAAGGCGCAGAACCGGCACTTGTAGACGCAGACGTTCGTATAGTTGATGTTGCGGTCGACGTTGTACGTCGCGACCGCGGGGTCGTTGAAGCGATTGCGCACCTCGTTGGCGGCCAGTCCCAGGTCGAGCAGGTCGCCTTCGAGGATCAGCGTATGGGCATCGCCGGCCGAGATGCGGCGGCCGGCGACGGCGTCGTCGAGAATCTGTTGGACGGGTCGTCCTGAGGGTTGCAGGTCCATAGTAGCCCTACTCTACCGTATCCTGGTCGGGGGATGGAGGACCTGCGCGATGGAATCGCACGGGAGCGGCTGTCCTCTCAATTGGACAGGGGAGTGCATCGGCGTGGTAGCCTGAGCAGCGAACGCCTGTTGTTGAGCTCGTGGTGAGGCCGGCGTGGTAGAATACAAATGAATACAGATGAAGGAAGATGACATCATGCCCAAGACCGTGACCCTCCGCTTGGAAGACCGTGTCTACGAGGAGTTTCGGCAGGCGGCGGAAGCTGAAAACCGCCCCATCTCGAACCTCATCGAGACCGCTGCCCTGAATCGCCTCCACGAGCAGCAGTTCGTCGACGATGCCGAGATGGCCGAAATCCTTGCCAATGAGAAACTGGTCGCGCGGCTGCGTATAGGCTCCGGACAAGCTCGTGCGCGCCAGGGGCGGTTCGTTGAGTGAATACCGGATCTTCGAGACCGACCAGTTCGCCGAAGACCTCCGACAGATCGCCCGTGCAGGCCGGGCCGATGTCGTGCGCAAGCTCCGACAGGGGAGTGCATCGGCGTGGTACGCTGGACAGCGGAGAAAGCCCATGGTCAAGAATTTCAAGATCGTCGTCGAAAAGCACCCCGATGCCTATGTCGCCTACCCTCTCGGGACCAAGGGTGTCGTCGTCGGGGAAGGTCAGACCTACGAGGAAGCCTTGGCCGACATCCGCTCCGCCATCGCCTTCCACCTCGAATCCTTCGGAGCCGAGGCGCTTGAACCCGAAACGCCTGTTCTCGAGGCGTTCGTAGCGGAGGCCGGCATCATCCTCTGATGCCTCGGTTCCCTGTCGACGCGCCTATCGCGCGGGTCAAGCGAGCTCTCGGAATCCTCGGCTTCTCGGTCGTCCGAGAGGGCAACCACATCTCCATGGTTCGGCAGAACCCTGACGGCACCCGCACTCCTCTTACCATGCCGAACCACTTTACCCTGAAGGCTTCAACGCTTCGTACCATCCTCACGCAGGCGCAGATCCCTCGCGAGGATTTCCTTCGCGCGTTCGAGCAGTCGTAGGTAGCCTGGTCACGAAGACTCCCGCCCCTCTATACCATATCCTGATCGCGGAATGGAGAACCTGCGCGTGCTCGTGGTGAGCGACGACCCGCTGGCCCGGACCGGCCTGGCCCTGCTGCTGGCCGACCGCGACGGCCTCACCGTGTCCGGCCAAGCCGGAGCCGACGATGACTGGCCCGGGCCGGACCAACCCGGCGCGCCCCACGTCCTGCTCTGGGACCTCGGCCTGGGGCCGCGGACCGGGCTCCCCTTCCTCCGCGAAGCCGCCGATCCGGCCGGCCCCTCCATCCTCGCCATCGTGGCCGACGAGACGGACGCCCAAGAGGCCCTGGCCGCCGGCGCGCGGGGCGTCCTCCCCCGCACCGCGGACGGCGAGCGTCTCGCCGCCGCCGTGCGGGCCGTGGCCCAGGGACTGGTGATCCTCGATGAGTCCTTCGCGACGCTCCTCCTCCGCGACGCCCCCGCCCCGCCCGAAGAGCTGGCCGAGCCCCTGACCCCCCGCGAGCTCGAAGTGCTCCAACTCCTCTCCCAGGGCCTCCCCAACAAGCGCATCGCCCAGCGCCTCGCCATCAGCGAGCACACCGTGAAGTTCCACGTCAACGCCATCCTCGGCAAGCTGGAAGTCCAGAGCCGCAGCGAGGCGATCGTGCACGCGGTGAGGATGGGGTTGGTGGTGCTTTGAAGGGATGCCTTCTGATAACCGACGAGGCATCTCGAAACCGGGTCGATCTCTGCCCGGCGAGAAGCGGGGTGCTGCCGTGTTACATTGGGCGAGGGAGATGACCATGAGCGTGACGATTCCAGACGAGATCCTTCAAGCGGCCCGATCTCCTACGGTTCCAGCATCTCGTGGCCAGCCGTGGTGTCTCAGTGCACTACGACCTCGAAGAGCTCGATCAGGATTTGGCCACCTTGCGGGATCTCGGACGCTCTTGATCGTCGTCAGCGACGCCTCGCCTCTCATCAGCCTCGGCGCGGTTGGCCAAATCGAGTTGCTCCGCCAGCTCTTCGATGAGGTCTCGATCCCTCTTGCCGTCCTCCAGGAAATCACAGCAACCGGTCTGGAGCGACCCGGAGCGGTCGAGGTTCAGGCTGCGGACTGGATCGTCTCGCGAGCTGTCGGAAGCGACTTTCTGCCACGAGCGCTGGAAGGCGAGTTGGACCGTGTTTCAACAACTTAGGCCTGTTCTTGAGGGAGCACTGTAGCTCCACGCTTCCAGGCGCTTATACGACAGATCGTCCGCCGCATTGACGAGCCTAAGGAATCGGCGTAAGATCCAAGTCGAATGGGCTTAATAGGTTGGAGGCTCACACCTTCGGGACTTACGGCGGATTGGAGTCTGACGCTAAGCATTCTTGGATGGTGCGGATAAGCTCACGTCGAGGTAGGCGACGGGGCGGCGCCGAGTCGCGTACCAGCCAGAAAGGACAACCCCGCAACCGTTCGAGCGCGCCGCAGCAGGCGCCGGGCCGCATAGGCCGTGTATCGGTCTACCACTTGACTTCGACGGAGTGTACGCCGTGAACCAGAACAATCTCTTGAGTGTGACCTCAATACTGTCCGTACTTCTCCTTGCGCTACATATCTCGCAGGACATCATTTTCGGGTTCGACCGCGCCGGGCTTAATCATCTTGTCGGCGTCGCAATTTTGCTCGTCGTTGTGTGTGGCGCCGTGCTGCTGCGAGAACGGGTAGTGGGCAAGGTAATCATGCTCCTTGGCGGCGTCATGGCGGCCGGGATGCTGCCTCTGCACATGCGGAATGGATTGCGTCCGGAGTTCCTCCAAAAGAGCGGCGCTCTAGTCTTCATCTGGACTCTCTACCTCCTCGGAGTGAACGGCACTTTCTCGGCTATCCTCGCGATCCGGGCGTTGCTCCCTCGGCGGGCCGCTTCGTGAAACTGCGGCTTCGCGAGTCAGGTTCTTCCTCTCGCCGTGCTCGGCTGGGTGCGCTCCGGCTCCTCCGCGGCGAGCCGGTTCGGTGTCCGGTCGCAAAGCGCTCGGAACGGCCTTCGCGGTCGCCTAACCCGTCGTTGCAGCGGACTCGCTACGTCGGTCGCCCTGCGGGCTCCCTCCTCCGCGAGCCGCTGAACTCCATATCGTAGGCGTCTGGGAGACCGATCAGGATTCACCCAATGTCTGATTTGATAGCAAAATTCACCAGCCTGCCTGCCTACGGCATCGCGGCCGTCTTCGTCCTGCTGCTCTACGCGGTGCAATCGGAAATCCGCTTCGGAAAGCGCGCCCGTAGCATCCGAACCGAGGCTTCTGATCGCAACAGCACTCTTGTCGTCTCGATCTCAGCGACAGTCCCCGTTTTCGGCTTCTGCCTGGCGATCAAGTCGACGTCGTCTCTTCCTGCGTGGTTCAAAGCCGCCGTTATGCCAGGGCTACCGGCGATCGCCTGGGCCGGCGTTGCCTTCGGCTTTCTCGGCTTGGCCACTCGCCTATGGGCGGTTCTGACCCTTCGCGAGCGATACACGAAAACGCTTCTCGTCCACGCGGATCATGCCGTCGAGCGCTGTGGGCCTTACCGTTGGGTTCGGCACCCGGGTTACTTGGGCTCACTTCTTGTCCTCAACGGAATTGCCTTGGCTTCGGGCAATTGGGTAGTGCTTGTCTCCTCGCTCAGTGTTACCCTTCTTGCCTACACCTACCGGATCCGCGTCGAGGACAGGATGCTCGTTGGCGCTCTCGGCCAGCCTTACGCCGACTACCGTCAGCAGGTTCGAGCACTGCTCCCAATTCCGCGACTATGAATTTCTACCATTCATCCGTTCTTCAAACGCAAGAAGTAGCGCGCCATGCTCGACACATCGGATCAACGGCTGCTGGAGATCCTGCTGGAATCCTGGGACCGGAACAACGCTATCTTGCTCAACCTGCTCCGTATGCTTCCGGAAGGCGGGCTTGAGGCCAAGGTCTGGATGCGCAAGACGTAGCGCCATGCCCGTCGCGCCGCCTACCGGCGAGATCGCGGGAGCCTCACGGGAGGCCAGACTGAAAGCCCGGGGACGACGGCTCGCCAGACCGCCCTCCCCGGTGCGTCGATTGCTCAGCGAGCGTAAGGCCTCGCTCTCCGGAGGTTTCCTAGACGACCAGCGGGCAGCCTTTGGGCTTGACCGGCGTCACGCAGCCATAGCAACCACTGGTATCGCCATCGGGCGGGTTGCCACAGAGGAAGCAGCAGATCTGGCCCGTCGGGCATGCGGGGCCGTTGCCGCAGCCAGTCATGAACGAAGGAGCGGGTGCCAGGTCAGTCGGAGCCTGGGCCTGCCCGCTCGACAAGGTCGCCAGGAACTGCGCCAGGCCGGGGGCCGGGGCCGTCGCGGATTTCGCAGGAGGCACAGCCGCCGCCGGCGCCTGGGCCCAGAGCTGCGCGAACGGAAGAAGAGCAAGGAGGGCCAGGAGGACGAGAACGGGTTTCTTCATGCTTCATCTCCTTGTTGACGGACCGGCAGGAGGCCGGACCGCCTCCAAAGGAATAGGTGCCAGCCAGACTTCGATCAGGGACCGAACAGGTGCCTGGAGAAGAATCGGCTGGCACCTGCGAGAGCGAGGAGGTCCCTAGACGACCAGCGGGCAGCGGCCCCGGACCGGAGTCACGCAGGCCCTGCAAGTGCCGCCATCCACGGGCGGGTTGCCACAGACGTTGCAGCAGAGCTGGCCCGTCGCGCACTGGCTGCTGCTGGTGCAGCCGGTCATGAACGAAGGCGCGGGCACCAGGTCCGTCGGAGCCTGGGTCTGACCGGGCGACAAGGTCGCCAGGAACTGCGCCGTGTCGGGTGCCGGGGCCGCCGCGGAATTCGCGGCAGGCACAGCCACCGGCGGCGTCTGGGCCAGGAGCTGCGCGAACGGCAGGAGGGCGAGGAGGGCCAGAAGGACGAGAACGGGCTTCTTCATGCGCTTCATCTCCTTGTTGACGGACCGGCAGGAGACCGGGCCGTCTCAAGGAATAGGTGCCTGCCGAACTTCGATCAGGGACTGCCCGGAAAAGCGGCTGGCACCTGAGCGGGCCCCCATCCGAGTTGCAGGTGACCTCATCCGAGTTGCAGATCACCTCATTCGAGTTGGAGATGACCTCATCCGGGTTTCAGATGACCTCATCCGACTTTCAGACCCTCTCATTCGAGTTGCAGATCACCTCATCCGCGGAGTGAGTGACCTCATTCGAGTTGCAGGTCATCTCATTCGCGGATGGAGTGACCTCATCCAAGTTGGAGGTCATCTCATCCGAGTTGCAGAGGACCTCATTCGCGGGGCGAGCGACCTGCCCCACGCTGCCGATGACCTCATTCGCGAGTCCGGTGCCTCGCGACTCGAATGCGGCAGGCTCCAACCAGTAACGGTGGAAGTAGTCCCGGATGCGAGTCGCCGAAGTCGTCGAGGCGGCGCTGAGGAATGAGGGTTTCTCCTCGGCCGGACCGTTCCTATCCTCTGGACCATCCCTTCGGTCCGTCTACAGGAAAGGAGAGTCTCGGATGAAGACCCGGAAGACAGCGCAGGGCTCGGAAACGGTGACGCGTCGCCGCCTGCTTCAGGCCGTGGGGGCTGGAGGGGTGGCCCTGGCTCTGGGGGCACGGCCGGGTGTGGCGCACGAGGACGGCCGGCCCGCGCAGCCGGAGATGCGGACGCGGCTGACGAAGCGGTTTGGCCTCGAGCACCCGTTCGTGGGCGCCGGCATGGGGTTCGTGGCCCTGCCGGAGCTGGTGGCCGCGGTCTCGGAGGCCGGCGGACTGGGCGTGCTCGGGGTGGCGCCGGAGCCGCCGCCCGTGTTCGCCGAGCGCATCGCGCAGATCCGCGCCCTCACCAGCCGGCCGTTCGGAGTCGACTTCTTCCTCGCGGTGTCGCCGACGCTGGGGCCGACGACGGTCGACGGTCACATCCAGATCGCGGCCGCGGAAAGGGTCGACCTGGTCGTCTTCCACTTCGGGATCCCTTCCGCCGTCTGGGTGGCATCCCTCAAGTCTGCGGGCTGCTCCATCTGGGTGCAGGTTCCCACTCCCGAGCAGGCGCGGGCCGCGCTCGCCGCCGGCGCCGACGGGCTGGTGGTGCAGGGCAAGGAGGCGGGCGGTCACAACCACAGCACGACGCCGCTCCATCACCTGCTCCGGGACGTCCGGGACGAGGTGGGGGACGATGTGCTGATGCTGGCCGCCGGGGCATCGCGACCGGGGCCGACGTGGTCTCCGCGCTGGCCCACGGAGCGGATGGCGTCTGGGTGGGGACGCGGCTCGTCGCCTCCACCGAGGCCTACGCCCATCCGGAGTGGAAACGCCGTCTCACCCGGGCCCGGCGCCAGGACACGGTCATCACCACCCTCTTCGGGCCCGAGCTGCCCTGCCAGCCCTACCACGTGCTGCGCAACCCGGCGGTGGACGCCGCGATCGGCCGGCAGGACGAGCTCTGCGGCCTGCCTCCCACCGGCGCTCCGATCGGCTCCACGCTGCTGTTCCCCGGGACCTCGTTCGCGACTCCGGGAGTGCCCATGCCCACCTTCAGCGCCCTGCCGCCGACGCCGGATACCACGGGAAACTTCGACGCCATGGGGCTGCCGGCCGGGGATGGCGTTCAGCACATCCGCGATATCAAGCCCACGGCCCGGATCGTCGCGGACATGATGGCCGAGGCGCGATCGATCATCAGCCGAAGTCTAGCGTGATAATCTGGGCCTCGGAGCCTGATCGATTCCGAGGCCTGGAAGAGAGGAGGCCCATGACCATTCCCGCCGCGCCTATCTCCATCCCGCCTAGCAGGAGCCTGCGCGGCAGAAAGACCGAAGCAAGGACATCAAGGACCACAAGGACAGAGAAGCCCAGTCTTACCGTATTCCCGGGTTCCTGTCAAGCCAAGGTGAGCGGCGTCGGGCCCTCCACCATCCCTCTCTTGGGAATTCAGGCCTGACGCAGTATAATGGGGCTCGATCCGAGGAGCGTTGCAGGAGGTCCCCCCTCCCAGGCTCGGACGCCGGCATGACCGGAGCACAGGAAACGGCGCTCACCTTAACCCTTCCGGGTCGATGGTGAGCTTTCCAGTCGCCCGGGTCCTCTGAGGAGGTTAATCATGACCGTCGCTACCCAGACCGCCACGCAGACCAATTATCACGTCGCCGACATCTCCCTTGCCGATTGGGGCCGCAAGGAGATCAAGATCGCCGAGGACGAGATGCCCGCCCTCATGGCCATCCGCAAGGAGCTCATCGCGAGCCAGCCCCTGAAGGGCGCGCGCATCGCCGGCTCCCTGCACATGACCATCCAGACGGCGGTGCTCATCGAGACCCTGAAGGCTCTCGGCGCCGAGGTGCGCTGGGCCAGTTGCAACATCTTCTCCACCCAGGACCACGCCGCCGCGGCCATCGCCGCCGAAGGCGTCTCCGTCTTCGCCTTCAAGGGGGAGAGCCTGACGGACTACTGGGACTTCACGCACCGCATCTTCGAGTTCCCCGAAGGCGCGCCCAACATGATCCTGGACGACGGCGGCGACGCCACCCTGCTCGTCCACCTGGGCGCCAAGGCCGAGGATAATCCCGCCGTGCTGGACAATCCCACCAGCGAGGAGGAGCGCGTGCTCTTCTCCGCGATCAGGAAGCGCAACGCCGCCCAGCCCGGCTGGTACAAGAAGCAGCTCGCCGCGATCCAGGGCGTCACCGAAGAGACCACCACGGGCGTCCACCGCCTCTACGAGATGGCCAAGAAGGGCGAGCTGAAATTCCCTGCCATCAACGTCAACGACAGCGTCACCAAGAGCAAGTTCGACAACCTTTACGGCTGCCGCGAATCCCTGGTGGACGCCATCAAGCGGGCCACGGACGTGATGGTGGCCGGCAAGATCGCCGTCGTCAACGGTTACGGCGACGTGGGCAAGGGCAGCGCCCAGGCCCTGCGTGCCCTGAGCGCCCAGGTATGGATCACGGAAGTCGATCCCATCTGCGCCCTCCAGGCAGCCATGGAAGGCTACCGCGTCGTCACCATGGACGATGCCTGCGACAAGGGGGACATCTTCGTCACCGCCACGGGCAACTACCACGTGATCACTCACGATCACATGCGGCGGATGAAGCACAACGCCATCGTCTGCAACATCGGCCACTTCGACAGCGAGATCGACGTCGCCAGCCTGGAGCAGTACCCGTGGGAGGAGATCAAGCCCCAGGTGGACCACGTGATCTTCCCCGACGACAAGCGCATCCTCCTCCTCGCCAAGGGCCGCCTCGTGAACCTCGGCTGCGGCACCGGACACCCGAGCTACGTGATGAGCTCCTCCTTCGCCAACCAGATCCTCGCCCAGATCGAGCTGTGGACGAAGAAGGGTAAGTACGAGGTGGGCGTCTACACCCTGCCCAAGCACCTGGACGAGAAAGTGGCGCGCCTCCAGCTCACCACCCTCAACGCCAAGCTCACCGAGTTGCGCGACGACCAGGCCAGGTACATCGGCGTGGCCAAGGATGGGCCCTACAAGTCGGATCACTACCGGTACTGAGCAGAGCCGCAGGAAAAACGTTGCATCGGAAACCGGCGAGAGGGAGAGGACATCCGTGACTTGGAAGTCCTCACCTCTCTCGCCGCGTTTCCCACCAACTCGCTGAAGGGAGCCATCATGCCTGAAGCATCAACCTCGCTCGCCGACCGAACGTTCAGATGGAAGTTCGAAGAGGGTCCCACAGCGGGAGGGATGTACGAGCATACTTTTGAAGCGGACGGCAGCGTCGTGTTCCGCAAGGTGGAAGGCGGCACTGCAAGTGGCAAGGGGACACGCGAGAAAAAGTATGCCTCGTTCGAGGTCGCACCGAATGTCCAACTCGTGTCTTACCTGGCGGAGTCCGGATACACTCTGACGGTCGCCCTGAACTTCGATACCGGACGATTGTATGGCTTCGCGTCGAACGACAAGGAGTGGCATCCGGTCTCTGGCACGCTGGAGGTTGTGAAGTAGCGGCGGAACGCCGGCGTCCGTTCAACGCTCATGAAGACGGGCGACCTCTCCTTAGGTTGCGGTGGAGAAGACGCGATTGCGGCAGAGTTTCTGGTTTTGCGCCAGACAGGTTGCAGTTGCCGTGGAAAAGGAAGGGTTGCAGCGGAGTGCCCAGGGTTGCGGCAGAGGATCTGAGACGCGACAGAGAGCTTAAGCTTGCGGTGGAGAAGACGAAGTTGCGGTGGAAACGATGGCGGCGCGGCAGCGGATTCACGGTTGCGGCGGAGTGGGGGAGCTGCGGCAGAGAAGGTTAGGCTGCGGCGGGAAGGAAGGGGCTGCGGGAGAGAAAACTCTCCACCGCAACATGGATTCCGCTGCGGTGGAGTAATTCAAGCTGCCGTGGCGCTCGATCCCTGCCGCAACTCAAGGTTCTTTGCGACGGCAAAGATTCCATCGCGGTAGATCGGATGGCGCCGCGGTGGCGAGGGATGGGTTGCGGCGGCGGAAAAAAAGTTGCGGCAGAGGCCTCGCGCCTCCCACTCCTCGGACACGCTACCTCCCCAAAGGTACAGCCTGGCCCCAACCTTCCGGGCGATGCGCGCGGGCCTCTCTCCTCTCTACTCTGCTGTCATGAAAGAAGGAGAGCAACCGATGAGCGATTTTGCGTGGCAGTTTTCCGAGAGTCTCGCCGAGGTCGTTGAAAAGATCGCGGCCGGCGTGGTGCGCATTCATGGCCGGAGACGGCGTGGGCCGTCGACCGGCGTCGTCTGGTCCGAGGGCGTGGCGGTGACCACCCATCACGTCCTCGAATGGGAGGAGGACATCGAGATCGGGCTGCCGGACGGGGGCACGACCACGGCGTCCCTGGCGGGGCGGGACCCGGCGACCGACCTGGCGGTCCTGCGCCTCGCCGGGACGTCCCCGGCTCCGGCCCCCTGGGACGACGGGGAGGTCAAGACCGGACACCTGGTGCTGGGCTTGAGCCGGCCGGGCCACGGCATCCGGGCCAGCCTGGGGATGGTCGGCGCCGTGGGCGAGGCCTGGCGCACGCCCCTGGGAGGACGGATCGACGCCTATGTCCAGACCGACCTCGGCATCCACACCGGCTTTTCCGGCGGCGCCCTCGCGGACCTCAAGGGGCGGGTGATCGGCCTCAACACGGCCGGCTTCTACCGCGGAGTCGCGAGCGTGGTGCCCACTGCCACGGTGCGGCGGGTGGTGGGCTCGCTGCTCGCCCACGGCCAGGTGCGGCGGGGCTACCTCGGGGTGGTGACCCAGCCCGTCCGCCTGCCGGCGGCGCTCGGCGAGCAGCTCGGGCAGGAGACGGCCCTGCTCCTCACCTCGGTCCAGCCCGGCAGCGCGGCGGACCAGGCCGGGCTGGCGCTGGGCGACGTCCTCCTCGCGTTCGAGGGGACGCCGCTACGCCATCCAGGGGACCTGCTCCCCCTCCTGGACGAGGAGACGATCGGCCGCGAGGCCACGCTCCGCGTCCTGCGGGGCGGCGAGATCCGGGAGGTCCGCCTCACGGTGGGAGCGCGCAACGGGCGGGAGTAGCGCTCACTGCACCTTGTCAGCCGGCTTGGCGTTCTTCTTCGCGGTCCGGACGGCCGAGGAAATCTTTGCGGAGAGCTCGCGCTCGATGCCGTTCCCCCAGCCGCTGACCACGTAGACGATCTCTCCCTCGGGGCTGACCAGCATGTAGGTGGGAAATTTATCGACCTGGCACTTGCGGGTGAAGTCGTGCTTCTCGTCCCAGACCTGGGGCCAGGTCATCTTCTCCTTGGCGATGAAACCCCGCAGCGCCGCCTCGTCGGTGTCGGTGGCGACGCTCACCATGACGAACGGCTCGTCCGCCATGCGGTGGCTCAGGGAACGCAGGCTGGAGACGGCCTCCCGGCACGGTCCACACCAGGTGCCCCAGAAATCGAGGAGAAGGACTTTTCCTTTGAAGTCGTCCGAAGTGAGAAAGCTCCCCGCCAGGGTCACGAGCTCGAGCTCCGGGATCAGCCGCTTGCGCGCCCGCAGGGGATTCTTGATGAAGGCCTTCGCGATCTCCGCGCTCGGCGCGTTCGGATCCTGCTGCAAGTACTCCTTGAGCAGAGCGGTGCCCTCTTCGTCGCGGGAGAGCCGCAGCAGAGTGACGGCGAGGCTGAAACGAATCGGGTTGACCTTCCTCTCGCTCAGCTCGTAGGCCTGACGGAAGGCCTTCTCCGCCTGTTCGAGCTGCTTCGGGTCGTCTTTCCACATCTCCACGAGCGCGATCCCGCGCTCGTTGTAGGCCTGGATGAGCTGGATCTTCTCGCCGGTTGCCCCCACGACCGAGTCGACGTTCTTGAGGGCGTCCCTGTAGGCTCCCAGCTTGTTGAACGCTTTCGCCAGACCGAGCCGGCACTCCACGCAAGAGCCGTTCGCGAGCTTGTCGACCTCCTTGAAGGCCTTGACCGCGTCGCTGTACTTGCCCGCGGCGAGGAGGCTCCGGGCCTCCGTGAGCTTCTCCCCGTAGCCGGCCGCAGGGTTCGGCGGGTCCGCAAACGTGGACGACGAGACCAGAGCGAGCATTCCGGCGAGAAAGCCAGTCAGTATCGGGCGACGGTGACGAGACCTCAGGCTCATGGTTGCCCTATTTTACCCTATTCTGTTGCGGAAGGGACAGCAGGGAGCAGCCCTTGACGTCTCTCCTCCATTGGGCCAGACTGTGCACGACGTGCACACCGTCCGGAGAAAACCATGGCAACGAAGGCAAGAGGAATCAGGATCTCAGACGAGCTAGACCTTGCGATCACGCGCGAATCCGCGGTGCGTGGCAAGTCCTGGTCCGCGATTACAGCGGAGCTGCTCGAGGAGGCGATCCGGATGCGTCGGGTCCCGGGGATCGTGTTCGTGGACGGTGCAACCGGTCGTCGCGCCGCTCTGGCAGGCGGTCTCGACGTCTGGGAAATCATCGCCACCTGGCGAGAAGGCGGCAGGAGTTATGAAGATCTCCGACGGAATTATCCCTGGCTGACCGAGACCCAACTTCGAGCGGCCCTCGCCTACTACGAGCTGTACCCGTCCGAGATCGACGCTCGCCTGGAGCGCGAGGCGCAGTTGACACCCGAGAGGGTGCGGCGGGAGCTCCCCTTCTTGAAACCCCGCAATCACCAATAGCTCTCGATGCGTTTTCTCCTCGACGAGGATGTCAATCCCGCCGTTGCCGCAATCGCCCGCGGGCTCGGCATGGACGTCATCTCCATCCATGAGATCGACCGGCTCGGCCTCCAGGACGAGGAACAACTCCGGTTCTCAGCCTCCCTGAGCCGGATTTTCATCACCCGGAACCGGGATGACTTCATCCGGCTGGGTGTCTTCTTCTTTCAGACCGGAGAGCCCCAGGAGGGCATCCTCATCGTTCCTCGGAGCCTGCCGAACGACCGGCCGGAGCGAATCGCCCATGCTCTGAAACGTTGGCAGGACCAGCCCGGTGATCGCGGCTCCGGCTTCGTGGACTTCCTGACTTCGTGACGGAAAGCTCAGCTCCAGAACTCGATCGGCCGCGGCTCGAGGATCATGCCGTGGGCGTGGGCGCGGCGGTAGAACTCCTCCAGGCCTTCGATCTCCTCCGAGCGCAGGAAGAAGTGGAGGTTCTCCGTGAGGTAGGCGCGGACCTCGGAGGTGTCGAGCCCCAGCTCGGCGGCCGACTCCCGCACCAGGGTGTCGAGGGAGGAGAGGCCGTAACGCAGGCTGCTCTTGAAGTAGAAGGGGAGGTCGGGGATCTCCACCTCCGGACGCACCGCCCAGACGGCGAAGACGAAGGGCAGGCCGGTCAGGGCGTTCCACTCGGCCGCGAGGTCGATGACGTGATACCGGTCGCGGTCGAGCCGCAGGGCGGGATCGCCGATGATCAGGGCCGCGTCCGCCTCGCTCAACATGCGCTCGGGATCGGGCCGCTCGTGCAGGTACTCGTGGTCGAGCCCCCAGCGCTCGCGCAGCAGGATGCGGACGAGGGTGGAGGAGGTCCGGCTGTTCTGGTCGAGCGCCACGCGGCGGATCTCCTCGACCGGACCGCGCGACACCAGGACCACGCTGCGCACCTCCCGCTTCGCGCCCACGCACATGTCGGGGAGCACCCGGAGGTTGGGGATGCGCTGCACCTCGATGGAGGGGATGAGCCCGATGTCGAGATTCCCCTGCCCGAGCAACCGCGCCACCAGGGCCGGCGGGTGGTAGCTCGGCGCGAACAGGTCCGCGTGGTGGCCCTTCAGAAAACCCCATGCCAGCGGCTTGCTGTTCAGGAAGTTGACGATGCCGACTCGCAGCTTGGGCAAGGTCTCCCCTACTTGGACATGGCGCCCAGGAAGTCCTGGTTCGTCTTCGCCTTCGACAGCTTGTCGAGCAGCAGCTCCATGCTCTCCACCGTCGACAGCGGATTGAGCACCTTGCGCAGCACCCAGACGCGGTGCAGCTCGCTCTCCGGCATCAGCAGCTCTTCCTTGCGGGTGCCCGACTTGTTGATGTC
>DATARR010000034.1:0-19287 GCA_036264085.1 Thermoanaerobaculia bacterium
CCACCTCCCGTCCGGCCAGACCAGCCCCTACCCTAAGCCAAGTTGCGCGCACACACCTGCTGCCTCGTCACCCGCCCGAACCCCAGGCGCTCATAGAAGGCATGGGCCCGGTCGCGCACGACGTTGCTCCGTACCCGCAGATCCCGATATCCCCGCTCGGCCGCCCAGGCCTCCAGGGCTGCGACCAGGGCCGCGCCTGTCCCGCGGCTGCGCCGGGTCTCGTCGACGACCAGCGCGCCGATCTCGGCGAAGGGATCGGCGTCGACCCGGTGAGCGCCGAAGACGTGCCCGAAGCCGATCACCGCGCCGTCCTCGTCCTCCGCCACCAGCACCGCGGCGTCCGGCCGGGCGAGGACGTCCCGCAGTCGCGCCTCGGCCTCTTCAGGACGGCTGGGATAGCCGAGCTGAGTCGCCAGGGCGGCAATCGCGGGGCCGTCCGAGGGGCGGGCGGGGCGGATGGTCATGGGGCGAGCCTACGCCGCCTCCTCCTTCACTCCGGCGATGAACTCGCGCAACGTCTTCTTGGCATCGCCCAGGACCATCATCGTATTCGGCTGCACGAAGAGGTCGTTCTCAATGCCCGCGAAGCCCGTGGCCACGCTCCGCTTGAGGACGATGACGGCCCGGCTCTGGTCGACGTTGAACACCGGCATGCCATAGATCGGGCTGCCGGGATTGTTCTTCGCCGCCGGGTTGACCACGTCGTTGGCGCCCACCACGAGCGCCACGTCGGTGCGGGCGAACTCGTCGTTGATGTCCTCCAGATCGTAGAGCTGATCGTAGGGGACGTTGGCCTCGGCGAGCAGCACGTTCATGTGCCCGGGCATGCGGCCGGCCACCGGGTGGATGGCGTATTTCACCGTCGCGCCGTTGGCCTCCAGGCTCTGAGCCAGCTCGCGCACCGCGTGCTGCGCCTGGGAGACCGCCATGCCATAGCCCGGGACCACGATCACCGTCTGCGCCGCGGTCAGCACGCCCACCGCATCTTCCACCGTCGCGAGGTTGTAGTTGGCGGCCGGTCCGCCCGCGCCGCCGGCGGGGGTCGCCGGCTGGGCGCCGAAGGCGCCGAACAGCACGTTGGCGAACGACCGGTTCATCGCCTGGCTCATCTTCATCGAGAGCAGGAAGCCCGAGGTGCCATCCAGGGCGCCGGCAATGATCAGCACGTAGTTGCCGAGGGCGAAGCCGGTCGCGGCCGAAGCCATGCCGGCGTAGGAGTTGAGCAGGGAGATCACCACCGGCATGTCGGCGCCGCCGATGGGGAGCACGGCCAGAATGCCCACCGCGAGACCCAGCGCCCCCATGAGATAGAAGAGGAAGCTGCGGCTGGGGTCCAGCACCAGCAGCACCAGCAGCACGAGAGCGGCAAAGAACATCGTGACGTTCGTCGCGTTCTGCCCCTTGTAGGTCATCGGCGCGCCGGAGATCAGTCCCTGGAGCTTGCCGAAGGCCATCAGGGAGCCCGTGAAGGTCAGGAAGCCGAGGAACACCTCCAGCCCCAGGGCGCCCATGGTGAACTTGTCGATCCCCTCGAAGGCCATGCGGTGGTGGTACTCCGAGACGCCCACCAGGGCCGCGGCCAGGCCGCCGAAGCAGTGCGAGAGCGCGATCCGCTCCGGCATCTTGGTCATCGGGATCCAGATCGACATCGCGGCGCCGATGGCCGAGCCGATCATCAGACCGATCCCGATCCACAGGAAGGTCAGGATGTGGGCGTAGAGCAGCGTGCCCACCACCGCGACCAGCATGCCGAAGGCGCCGACGAGATTGCCCCGCCGCGCATGGGTGGGCGACGACAGCCCCTGGAGCGCCAGGATGAAACAGACCGACGCGATGAGATAGGGGAGGGAGGCGCTCATGCCTTCGGCCCCCGGGCGGGCGTCTTCTTCTTGAACATCCGCAGCATGCGGTCGGTGATCAGGAAGCCGCCCACGGTGTTGATGGTGGCGCAGATGACGGCGACGAAGCCGAGGGCCATGCTCAGCTTGCCGTAGCCGCCGCCCGCGGACACCAGCGAGCCCACGAGCGAGATGCCGGAGATGGCGTTGGTGCCCGCCATCAGCGGCGTGTGCAGCAGGGGCGGCACCTTCTCGATGACGTAGTGGCCCAGGAAGCCGGCCAGCACGAAGATGTACAACCCGAAGAGCAGTTCGTTCGTCATAGACCTTTAGCGTCTCCTGAGAGGTGTTCAGAGCGCAGGAATGCTAGCACGACCGGGGGCTGGTAGGCGCGGCGGTGCGTGGGCCCGTGAGCCCGGTCCTCATTCGTTCGCCAGGGAGACCACCAGACGCTTCCCCACGGCTTCGGCGTAGCGCACGAGCGTCTCGATCGTGGGGTTGAGGCGTTGCCCCGTTTCGAGCTTTGAGAGGGCCGAGCGGTCCATGCCGGTCAGGTGGGTCAGGTCGGAGAGGCTCAGCCCCCGTTCTTCGCGCGCCGCCTTCAATTGCTGGACCAGCTCTCCCAACTGGTCGAGGGCCGCCAGGCGGTCGTGATGCCGCGCGACCAGCTCGGGCAACTCCTCTGCAATCTGCTCCCGAACCTTGCGATACTTCGCCGCTTCTTCGGGCGAGAGTCGTTGCTGGCGGGTGATTCGCCGAAGGGTCATCGCCGATGCCTCCTGGAAACCTCGTAGGCGGTTACCGGATACACGGTACGGGTATCGATCTCGTCGTACACAACCATGAGGTGCCGGCCCGTGCTGGTGTCCCCGAACGCCACCGGACGGCCGGAGGATCGACTGACGTCCAAATCCGTCGCGTTCTCCAACACCTCTTCGACCTCTTCTTTCGTGACGCCGTGGTCGGAACAGTGCTGCACGTTGCCCTTAGGATCGTCATCCAAGTCCCAGAGTACGGTATCGATCATGGGATTGGAGACCCTCCGTGGAATTATAATACCACAGGCGTCCGCCGATGTCGGCCCGGGGAAAGGCGCAAAAAACGGGGGCGTGCCGGGCACGCCCCCGCGCTGCGTGGAGATACTACTGGGTGGTGGTGACGGCCGCCGGCGCAGTGGCTTGCGCCGGCGTGGCGGTGGGATGCGCCGGGCTGGAAGCGGGCGCCTGCGGAGTGGAGACGGGCGGCTGCGACGTTGCCGGCGTCGCCTCGACCGGCTTCACCTTGCGCCCGCGGAACGGCTGCACGCCGAACTCGACGAGCTTCTCCGACCGGATGCCGTAATGCGCCTTCAACGCCATGCGCACCACGTTGGCCAGCCGGTCGCTCTCGGTGAAGACGGTCTTGAGCTTCCGTGAGACATCCTCCTTCTCCTGCCACTCAACAAAATAGGCCGGCAGGTGTCTCAGGGACGAGTGCGATTCGAAGACTTCGTCCTCCAGTTCGACACCAGCTCCCGGGGAGGGTTCCGCGCCCGGGTGCTCAAATCTCCTTTCGGGGAGGGAAGCGTCGGCTTCTCCCTCGCTTCGGTCGCCGGCGCCGAGTCGGCGGCCCTCAACGTTCACGGGATCTCTCGCGGCTCTCGTGAGCTCGACGACTCGCCGGGCGGAGCCGCGGTCCTCGTCGCTCAACCGCCGCTCGACATCGGCACCGAGCTCTACCGTTCGGTCTTCCAGGGGCAGGTCCGCACGCTGCTCGACAAGACCCGCGGCCAGCTCGAGATCTCGCCCGACCTGGGATTGCGCCTCAAGATCAAGATCGACCCCACCGACGCGGAGACGGGCGCGCTCGCCGATCTCCCCTGGGAGCTGCTCTGCGACGGCGAGACCGAGGACTTCTTCGCCCTCTCCCGCCGCACGTCGCTGGTGCGCTATCTCGACGTCCCGCGCTCCTCGCAGCCGATCCCGTTCACGCCGCCGCTGCGTATCCTCGCCGTCGGCGCCAGCCCGCGCGGCCTGGAGCCGCTCGATCTCGAAGAGGAGTCGCGAGGCCTCGAAGAGCTGAATCAAAGCTCCTCCGGAGTCGAGGTGCGATTCCTCGCCCACGCCTCGGCCGGCGCCGTCCGGGAGGCCCTGGCGGGGGACACCTACAACGTCCTCCACTTCATGGGGCACGGCACCTTCGACCGCGCGCGCGGTGAAGGGATGCTCGCCTTCGAAGGGCAGGACGGCTCTGCGGACCTGGTGAGCGGCAGGGCCTTCGCCACCAAACTCAAGGACCTGCGCTCTCTGGGCGTCGTGGTGCTCAACGCCTGCAACACGGCGCGGGCCGGTCACCAGGGAGGCGCGAGCCCGTTCCGCGGCGTCGCCACCGCGCTGGTGCTCGGCGGCGTCCCCGCCGTGGTCGCCATGCAGCGGCCGATCTCCGACCGCGCCGCTATCGGCTTCAGCACCGCCTTCTACCGCCATCTGGCGCGCGGCGATTCGATCGACGAGGCGCTCACCGAGGGCCGGCAGGCCATCCACTCCGCGAAACCGGAAGGGTTCGAGTGGGCGACGCCCGTGCTCTTCCTCCGCATGCCCGATGGCAACGTCTTCGTGGCGAGACCGGCGGAAGCGCCGACGATGCCGCCGCCGGCGGCGATACCTCCACAGGACCCGATCGTCCTGCCAGCGCCGGCCCCGATCTCTCCCAAGCGGGGATTGGCGGTCAAGGTCGGGCTCGGCGCGGCTGGTGCCGTGCTGGTAGGCGTCCTTTCCATGAAAGTGATCGGACTTTCTGGAGGGACCGTTCCTCAGCCCGCCTCAGGACCTGTCACGACTCCAGCTCCAGCGGCGACGCCAGCGCCCAGCCCGGGCCCAGGCTCAAAAAACGACAGAGACTCCAGCACTGCTGGCAAGAAAGATCGCCTGCATGGCATAAAGCCGGAGCCGAGCCCGCCGGTCAACCATCGCGTCCCGCACCAGACTCCCGCGGTGACTCCAACGCCAGCTCCTACGCCGGTCAAGCCTAACGAACCCGTGGAAGCACAGGCCGCCGACCTTTCGAGCCTGACGGTACGGCTGGTTGCGAACGAGCCTCGGGAAACGTCGGTCCATGTGACGTTGAGCTTCACGAACACCGGCAGCCAGAGGCTTACGGTGGCCCTCGACACGGAGAGCTCGGTACTTGCTGACAGTAAGGGTCGCTATTCGATCCTCACCTCCAGTCTGCCCTCGGGCCGGCTCGAGCTGGCTCCCAATGCTTCGTCCCGTCATACCTTCGATTTTCAGAAGCCTCCTTTGGGTGGTAACAACGTCCGCCTCACCCTGTTCACGCAAGACGGTCAGCACCTCAACGTCTCCGGGTTTCCCTAAGAGTTCTTCGTGCCGCTATCGCGTCACCCAGACACCCTCTAATTCTACTTTGTCAGAGCAGGCTTGACCTTGAATCGAGCCAGGCCCAGAGGGCCGAAGGCGTAAAGCCTGGCGCTTCAGCGCCAGGTCAGGGGGCTCCCTAATATCCTCATGAGCCTCATAGGGGCGACGGTTGCATTCCTCCGTCGCCCCTACGGGGCTCTGGATATTTGGGGCGGCTTTTCCTGGGCCTGAAGGCCCAGGCTCTACGCCTTCGGCCCTCTGGGCCTGGCTCCTCCACCCTCGCGGCGGAATCTGACAAAGTAAGTGGCTGTTTGGAAAGGTCCCCGGTGGCTCCGCCCGCCTTCGCCCGGCGATGAATCGCCGGGCTGGAACAGCGCCCCCTGAAGGGGACTTCAAGCCGGATTTATCCGGCGCCGTTCCTAGACCGGGCATTCATGCCCGGGCGGGGGCGGCCGCCGCGACCCGGCTTTCCAAACACGCTCTAAAGAAAAGGGCTCGTCGCAGGACGAGCCCCTCGGCACGGAACGAAAAGCGAAGTTTCAGGGCGCCAGCGTCTGATCCATTTCCTTGCAACCCTGGGGCGGCGGCGGCAATACCGGCATGGTGGCGAGCTCGACGCGATCTCCCTTCCGGACTTCCTTCCTTGTATTCTCAACGTGAGCGATCGAGAAGCCCGGCTGCACAGAGTCTACTTTGAGCGTGCCAATCCCCTTCAGGTCCTCGCCGAGGATCATTCGCCCTTCAGCGTCCCTGACGATCCCTTCGACTCGGAAGACTGACAGAACGGTGTCCGGCGACATCCCCTGTTGACTCCCTGCATTGATGTAAATCGCAGGCTTCTTGACGTCCACCACGCTGCCGATCCATTTACGGTCGCGAAGGAAGCTCGCGATCTTGAGCGCGGCCTTGTTGGCGCAGGCGCGGACGGCGTAGCTAATGGGTGTCGACTGCTCGGTTCCTCCACTCTCCGCGCCGCTGACCGAGAAGGCCCACTCTCCCATTCGCGCTCTTTCGGTCGTCGTAAAGAGCTCCTGACCGTTGGCTACATCGGCAAGGACGAAGGTGATGGAGACCTCGGCCTCCTGCTTGCTGGCCCCAGCTCCTCCGATGCCGGTGAGGCCGGCGATGCGACCCTTCAGGCCGCCGAGCGCGCCGCCACCGCCACTGCCCGTCGACAGCTTCTTCTTGCTACGGTTCGGGGTCCACTCGTTGACCGTGCCGTAAACCAGGTACTGTGCGTCCAGCAGCTTGCCTTCTTTCATGAGGGCCCCCGGGCTCGGTGCCATCACATCCTGGCGGGTCTGCTCCTTCTTGATCTCAGCCGCCCGCTTCTCTTCAACGACGTCGAATCGCTTGGTGTTGAACAGAGCAACAGTGAGCATCTCCTGAATTCCTGCCACGTTGACGACGATCCTCCCGGAGCCGTTGTTCTCTTCCGACTCCGTCGACTTGTTGATCACCTTCAGCACGCCCAGCCGGATTCGGGGGCCGTCGTAATTGGTGAAGCGAAGGCCCAGCCAGTCGGTATCGGCATCGGTGTTCATGGTGTCGCGGACCGGACTGAAGTTTTCCTTGTCATCCTTGAAATAAGCCAGCCAGACCTTCTGCTGGATGCACGTGAGCATCAGCTCCTTGTTCTCCTGCTTCTTGGTAGGATGAAACAAATCCTTTGCTCCTGCCTGAGAGGGCAGGGCCAGCCCGAGAACGGCTACGGTGATTACAGCCGCAATACACCAGCGATGTCTCATCGATCCCTCCTTTTGAAAGCTGCCAGCAGCGCGCCACCCCCAGCCCTCTGCCGGAGGGGGCGCGCTACGAGCGAAGCTTTCGCGTTCTCTGCAAGAGACACGACGAAGGCAGGTTTGTTGAGCTTGGCCGTAGAAGGCCGCGCAGCCTCAGTTGAGCACGAGGCTCGCCTGGCCGCGGAGGCTCTTGACGGAGTAGGTCTCGACGGGACCGGGTTGGGGCGGACGCGCGACCTGGCCGCCGTTTTCAAAGACGACGAAGGTCGAGAGCTTTTCCGCCTTGCCCAGCTCGACCAGGACCGTCGGCAGCACCAGGGTGAAGCGTTGGGTGATGAAGTCGACCGCCACGTCGGCGACGCTCAACAGCCGGCCGAGGGCCGTCTCCTCCTGCTGGATCTGATCTCCGATGTAGGTTCGCGTCTGTTTGGCGTCCTGGTAGCTGAGGTGCGGCCTGCCGAGAAGGTCGGTGGCCGTGTAGGTGATGCTGATGGAGCCGTTGCCGAGCTCGAAGTGATTGGCTTCGGTGAGCTGCGGGGCGGCCGGTTGTGTCTGGGCTGGTGTGGGCATGATGCTCTCCTTTCGCAGTTGCGACTTGGGTACATCTTGCCAATGTCGATCCCGGGAAAAGATTTCGCGGTCTGCTCGAAACGGGGGATCGGCGTTCGTCACGGCGTCCATTTCGACATATTGCCACTTTCGAAACCGTCCGCGAAGATCAGGTTGTTCACGCTCGCCGCGAGCTGGACGCGGGCCAGGGTGGCGGTGCGCGGGGGCAGCGTGGTGGCGAAGCTCGTCGAGGTGCTCAGGAGCGAGCCGGCGCCGGTGAGGCCCGAGCCGTCGAGGCGCCAGAGGTCGACGTTGCCGGTGACGCCGCCGTTCACGTTCACCGTGACGTCGCGGGCGACCGTATCTTTATTGAAAAGCAGCATGAAGAGCTTGCCATTCGCGGCGCGGACAGCGTAGCTGCCCACGCCGTCGACGTCGTTCGATACCGCCCGCACGGTGTCGCCGCTCACCTGCCCGCCCGCGCCGTCATAATTGCGATACAGGCGGAAGGCGTCCTCCGTCAGGCTGCCGGACTGCGGCGCCACCCAGCGCAGGGCCATGTCGAGCCCCTCGCGACCGAAGATGGCGAGCGCCTCGGCCTGCGCCAGCGCGCCGGAGAGTGTGTTGTCCTTCCCCCACCGGTACTCGGTGACGGCGAGCTTCATCTGCGGGCAGTAGGTGTCCCGCCAGGCGCGCATCTGTGGAATGAGCTGAACCACCTTGATGGCGCCGTCGGCGATCCAGGATTCCGACACCCAGTTTGGATCGTAGAGCTCCTTGAGGGAACGCAGACGGGCTGCCACGGTCGCCGCATCGTCTTCCATGGATTGATTGCCGGACAGGCCGGCGATTCCGTTGCCCTGCGGATAAAAGTGGATGTCGAGCCAGTCGATCGGCAGGTGCCCGGCCGCCGGGTGGCCGGTGGGGAGCCGGTTGGCGCAGGATTGCTGCATGTACCAGGCGGGCCACGGCAGGTTGCCGTGGGCGACGCGGTCCGGTCCGTTGAGGCAGTCGCCGGTGGCGGCGTCCTTGGCCGAGGTCCAGAAATCGCACCAGCCCCAGGTGTCGGGTCCGAGGACCTCGGCGCCCGCGTCGTGGCTCTTGACCTTCGTCGCCGCTGCCAGGCCTTTCGTCCATACCTCGTCGTAGCCGGGCGGCGCCGGATGGACGTCGCGGTGCGTGCTGTTCCAGAGCATGGGCTCGTTGTCGAGATTGTAATACCGCACGCCGGTGGTCGCGGCGGAGCCAAAGAGGGAGACGAGATGGCTCGCGAAGGCGCCCACGTGCGCCTCGAGGTCGACCGGCACCGAGGTGTCCGCCGGGCTGTTGCCAGCGATGTAGCGCAAATTCGTGGCACCGGGCACGGGCGGCCCGGCGGGGTTGCAGCAACGCACCGGCCCCGGGCAGTTGGTGAAGTTCACGTTGGGATCGCAGACGCCGTTGCCGTTGTTCGCACAGCCCGAGAGGTTGGGGTTGGAGCTGCATTCGGTGTCGGTCTGCGGGCCGTATTTGGTGGTCGAGAAACCGGGGAGGCGAGCGGCCGACTTCGCCACCTGATCGATCGGCAGGGTCATCACCACCGCGGCGCCGGCGGCGAGCGTGGGGGCGACGAAATTATCGGCCGCGGCGCCGTTCGCGCCGCCCTCGTTGACGTTGAGGAAATAGTAGTCGAAGGCCCGGTTCGACGTATCGAAAATCCAGTTGTAGCGCGTCGTGCCGTTGCCGCCGCGCCGGTTGGCGGTGTAGGCGCCGCTCCCGAGCTGCGTCTGATCTGCCCAGTTCACGCCATAGATCAGCGGATTGATCGGCCGCCGGTCGAGGTTGGGATCGACGGCCACCGTGACCGGCCCGCCGGGCGGCGGACCGCCCGCGGACTGCACCAGCTCGACGTCGTCGACGTAGGCGGTCGCCTGGTTCGCGGCCCCGGGCGTGTTGGTCTGGAAGATGATGCCGTCGAAGGCGGGAGCCGTGACTCCCAGCTCCGCCCACGTCACGGTCCTCTGGGTCCAGACGGAGGGCAGCGGCGTGAGGTCCTTGCTCCCGATCTCCGCGTTGTTCCGATAGATCACCAGCCGCACCGCCTGGTTGCCGCCGGCGCCGTTGATCCAGAAACGCACCGCCGTGAAGTCGGCGACGGCCAGGGCCGCGGCCCCGCTGTGGAAGTAGATCCCCTTCCAGTCGCCGCCGACCGCGTCCGGCTCCCAGGAGATGGCAGTGGGCGCACTCTGGTGGATCGTGGTTTGGGCGAGGTCGTGGACCGCCCAGCTCCAGTCCTGCCAGCCGTTGCGCAGCGCGTTGTCGTAGACGGTCTGGACCGCCGCGCCAGCGGGGGCGGCAGCAGCGATAATGGCGACCGCAATTGCGGTCAGGGTGAAGCGGCAACGGGATCTGCGCACGGGCGGACCTCCGCAAAGAGACATATTCGGATTATCGCACACTGCCGTGCCCGCCCAAGGAGAGACAGGAGATGCCGCGGCGATGGCTGCCTACCGGCTCCAGCAGATGCGGACGCCGTAAACGAGGACCCATCACGGCGAACACGCCGCAGACGACGCCCCAGAACCAGTACGGCAGGAAGAGGACCCGCTGCATCTGCATCACGTCGGACGGGTAGACGCCGGACGGATTGCCGGCCGCCCGCGTGAAGAGGTAGTCGGCGCGGGAGAAGACGCTCAGCGCGCTCCGGCAGTTCTGTTGTTTGCGATAGACTTGTAACCGTGAACCCCGACACCGAGGTGGCGTCGAGGCCGGCGCAGGTGGGCCCCTATCTCCTGGAGCGCCGTCTCGGCTCGGGAGGGATGGGAGACGTCTGGCGGGCCTGGGACGAGCGGCTCAAGCGGCCGGTGGCCATCAAGCAGGTGCGGCCCGACCGGAGTGATCACCCCGGCGTGCGCCAGCGCCTGCGCCACGAGGCCGCGGCCGCCGCCCGGCTCAACCATCCGGCCATCGTCCACGTCTACGACATCCTGGAGGCGGGGGGTGCCGACTGGATCGTCATGGAGCTGGTCGAGGGCGAGACCCTGGCGGAGATCCTGAAGGCCGGCGCCCTCGGCCTGAGGCGAGCCGTCCGGCTGGGGCGGGAGATCGCGAAAGGGCTGGCGAAGGCGCATTCTCAGGGGATCGTCCATCGCGATCTCAAGCCGTTGAACGTGATGGTGACGCCGGCCGGCCACGCCAAGATCCTCGATTTCGGTCTCGCGAAGCTCACCGTCGCCGCCGGTGCCAACGGCGGAGAAATTTCGAGCGCCTCGCTCACCCTCGCCGGCGGCGTGGTGGGCACCCCGTACGCCATGTCGCCGGAGCAGATCCTCGGCGCGCCGCTGGACCATCGGTCGGACCTCTTCTCCTTCGGCTCGCTGCTCTACGAGATGCTGACCGGGCTCTCCCCGTTCGCGGCAGAGACCGTGGTGGCGACCCTGGGGCGGGTGTGCACCCACCGGCAGCCGCCGGTGCGCCAGCTCGCGCCCGAGGTGCCGCCGGAGCTTTCGGAGCTGGTCGACTGGCTGCTGGAGAAAGAGGCGGGGCTCCGGCCGCGCGACGCCCGGGAGGTGGCCGCGGTGCTCAACGCGATCCTAGCCCGGCAGGCGCCGCGGCCGGCGGCGGCGAGGCCCACGGCACCGCCCGAAGAGACGCTGGACCGGACGCTGGACCGGCCCGAGGAGAGGACGATCTCGCTGGTGCCCCGCCGCGAGGAGCGGGGCGAGCGCCGCCAGGTCACGGTGGTCTGCTGCGGCTTGGTGGAGGTCTCGGGTCCGGGCACGTGGCGGTCTCCCGAGCTCGAGGACCTCGCGGAGGTCATGCCGGCGCTCCGGCGCCTCCTCTACGAGCTGGTGACGCAGTTCGAGGGGAGCTCGGGCACGGCGCTCGGCCATCAGCTCTGGCTCTATTTCGGCTATCCACAGGCCCAGGGCGACGACGCCCAGCGGGCGGTGCGCACGGCTCACGAGCTGGTCGCCCGCGTGCAGCAGGCCGGCTGGCAGAGCTGGCAGGGCTGTCCCCTGGCGCTCCGTGCCGGGGTCCACAGCGGCCAGGCCATCGTGTCGAGGGACCGGGAGCAGCCGGAGCCGCTGTCGCTGGGACCAACCCTCGACCTGGCGACGCGCATTCAGAGCCTGGCGCCGGCCGGCGAGGTGCTGGTGAGCGAGGTCACCCGGCGCCTGATCGCCAGGAGCTTCGAGACCGAGCCGCTGCCGGCGGTCCGGCTCCCCGGTGCGGAGGAGAGCGTCCCGGTCTTCCGCGTCGGCGCGCCGCTGGATACACCCGAGCAGGCGTTCCGGGCTTCCATGCCCCTCGTGGCGCGGAAGGGGGAGCTCGGCGTGCTCGTCCAGCGCTGGGAGCTGGTCGAGGCCGGCGAGAGTCAGATCGTCCTCGTCAGCGGCGAGGGCGGCATCGGCAAGTCCCGTCTCGTCCACGCCTTGCGGGAGGAGCTGGGCGGCTCGGCGCCCCGCTGGCTGCTCTGCTACGGCGTGGCCCACGCCCGCAGCTCGCCGTACTTCGCCGTCATCGACCTGCTGCGGCGCTCCTGGCTGGCTGCCGCCCGGTCGCCGGCCGGCGAGCTCGCCCTGCTGGAGGGCCTGCTGCGCCAGTACGGCCTGCCGGTGGCGGACGACCTGCCGATCCTCGCCCTGCTGCTGTTGCTGCCGCTGTCGGCGGGGAGCGTGCCGCCGCCGCTGAGCCCGGATGCCCTGCGGCAGCGGACCCTGGAGACGCTGCTCAACCTCCTCCTCCAGGCCACGGCGGAGCAGCCCGTGATCCTCGTGGTGGAGGACCTGCACTGGCTCGATCCCTCCAGCCTGGAGCTCATCGGCGCTCTGCTGGAGGTGATCGGCGGCACCTCCCTCCTGGTGATCCTGACCTTCCGCCTGGATTTCGAGCTGCCTTGGGGTCACCACGCCAACTGGCTGCAGCTCCACCTGAGCCGCCTGCCCGACACCGACGCGCTGCAACTGATCGACCAGATCCCCGGCGGCGGTGGGCTGCCGCCGGCCGTCAAGCAGCAGATCGTGGCGAAGTCCGACGGCGTTCCGCTCTTCCTGGAGGAGCTGACCCGGAGCTGCGCCGAGGCGGGGGAGTCGGCGGAGATCCGCGGCATTCCGGGCCTTCTGCGCGACTCGCTGACGGCGCGGCTCGACCGCCTGGGGCGGGCCCGGGAGGTGGCGCAACTGGCGGCGGTGATCGGGCGGACCTTCTCCTTCGAGCTGCTCGCGGCGGTCTCGCCCCTCGACCGGGCCGCGCTCCACCAGGAGCTCGACCTGCTGGTGCGTGCGGACCTCCTGCAGCGCCGGGGGAGCGGCGAGCGCGCCACCTATCTCTTCCGGCACGCCCTGCTCCAGGAGGCGGCGTGCGAGCTGCTCCTCCCCCGCGACCTCGAGCGCCTCCATCACCGGGTGGCCAAGGCCCTGGTGAACCGCTTCTCCTCCATCGCCGCCAGCCAGCCCGAGCTGGTGGCCCACCACTACACACAGGCGAGGCAGTCGGAGGAGGCCATCGAGCACTGGCTCCAGGCCGGCCAGCGGACCCTGGAGCGGTTCGCCAACCTGGAGGCCCTGGAGCACTTCCGCAACGGCTTGCGGCTGATCGCGGCGCTCCCTCCCGGACCCGGGCGCGACCGCCTCGAGCTGTCGCTCCAGACCGGCTCGGCCCAGGCCATGATCGTGGCGCGCGGACATTCCGACGCCGAGGTGGAGGCCCTGTTCGACCGCGCCCTCGCCCTGGGCCGGGAGCTCGGCGAGCTGCCGCTGCAGTTCCAGTCGGTGCTCTGGAGCTTCTACGCCTGGCGCGGCTATCTGGGCAAGGCCCGGAGCCTGGCCCTGCAAGTGCTCAAGGTGGCCAGGCCCCGGCACAATTCCCCGGGCTTGATCCTGGGTCTCCAACAGATCGCGAAGGTCCACGCCTGCCTCGGACGCCCCCGGAGCGCCCTGTGTGCCCTGCGGCGGGCGCGCGAGCTGTGCCCCGCCAGCCTGGAGGCCGGCATCTCCATGTTCCCGGGGTGGGAGGCGAAAGGCCATCTCCTCTGCCAGACGGCCCGCACCCTCTGCGACGCCGGCTTTCCTGACCAGGCTCTGCGCACGGGCCGCGAGGGCCTGGGCTTGGCGGAGAGCCGCGAAAATCCCTACGGCACGGTCATGGCCTGCCAGTACCTGAGCCTCATCCACCTCGCCCGCCGGGAGTACGGGGAGGCGTCCCTGCATGCCCAGCGGATGTACGACCTCTGCATGCAGCACGGCTTCGCCTCCTTCGCCGTCCACGGCCGCTTCCTGGCGAGCCTCGCCAGCGCCCGGCTCACGCCGGCCGAGGACGCCGTGGTCCTGATCGGCGAGGGCATCCAGGCGCTCGACGTGCTGCGCCGGGACCATCGCCAGGAGCTCAACCTGCCGGAGCTCCTCGGCTGGCTGGTCGAAGCCTGCCTGGCCTGTGGCATGACCTCCGAGGCCCGCTGGCTCCTGGACGACGCGTTCGAGATCTCCCAGCGCACGGGCGAGCGTCTTGGCCGCGCCGACCTCTTCCGTCTCGAAGGCGCGCTGCTGTTGGCCGCGAGCGACGGCGCGCCGCCGGCCAAGGCCAAGGCTCGGCGGCGGGCCGAGGTGCGCCTGCGGACCGCCCTCGACGAGGCGCGCGCCGCGGGGAGCCTGTGGCTGGAGCTGCGGGCCGCCACGGCCCTCGGCCGGCTCTGGTGCGACGAGGGCCAGGGCGAAAAAGCCTCCGAGCTCGTGGCCGGCGTCGTGAGCCGGTTCACGGAGGGCTGGGAGACCGCGGATCTCCAGGCCGCGACCACCCTGCTCGCGGCGTTGGCGCCCGAGCCGGTGTGAGCGAGGGCGTCCTGGTATACTTTGTCTCGGTTTTTAGCCTTCAACTCTCGGGTCGATCGGCCGGGATATAGTCTCCTGAAATCAGAGCCCTGCACCATGACGACTCGGCTGTCAGAGATAGGATGCGCACCATGTCCGATGCCGCCGGCGATCTCCAGCGACGGGCTCTTCAGGCGCGAAGGGAGGGCCGGCTTGCGGACGCCAGGCGCGATCTGATGGAAGCTGTCAGCCTCCTGCGCGAGGGAGAGGACCGGACCGCGTTGGCGCAGGCGCTCAGAAACCTGGGCGAGCTCGAGAGACGCATGGACGGCGAGGCGGCCAGACGGCACTATGAAGAAGCGGTCGCCATCCTCCGCGAGTCGGTCGAGCCGCTCCGGCTCGCGCACACGGTTCGTCATCTCGGCGACGTCTACTGTGAAGCCGGCTGTGCGGAGCTGGCCGAGCCTTGCTACCATGAGGCCCTGGCTCTTTATCGAGGCCACGATCACACTCTGCCGATCGACCTCGCGAACGCCATTCGAAGTCTCGCGGTCCTCAAGGAGGATGCCGGCGATATCGAAGGGGCGAGACGTCTCTGGGGGGAAGCTCGCGATCTCTACGCCGCCGTCGACGTGGCGCCGGGCGTCGCCGAGAGCGCTGCCCGGTTGGCTCTTCTGGCGCGGCGTGCAGGGCGGCAATAAATAGGAGGGAGACAGGAGGGAGTGCCATGGCCTCTGTATTCGAAAAGCTCAATTTCAAGGATCAACGGGAAATCCTGGTGGTGAACGCGCCTGCCAGCTTCGAGCCGGAGCTCTCAAGCCTCGCCGGGGTGGTGATCCATCGGGACGTCGCTGCCGTGGCGGAGGTCTCTTTCGCACTGGCCTTCGTCACCCGGCAGCAGGAGGTGGACGCCATCGCCAGTGCGGTGACGGCCAAAGCCAAGGGCGACGCCATCCTCTGGTTTGCCTATCCCAAGGGAACTTCGAAGCGATACAAGTGCGACTTCAATCGTGATACCGGTTGGAGCGCGCTCGGCGCAGCCGGCTTTGAAAGCGTGCGGATGGTCGCCATCGACGAGGACTGGTCTGCCCTGAGATTCCGCCGCGCCGAATTCATCAAATCGATGAGCCGCGATCCCAAGCGTGCCATGTCCGCCGGCGGCAAGAAGAAAGTTGCGGAGTGAGAGGCATTCCCAGAACAAAACGCGGATAGCTGCTC
The DNA here is from genome assembly GCA_036264085.1 of Thermoanaerobaculia bacterium. Taxonomy (GTDB): domain Bacteria; phylum Acidobacteriota; class Thermoanaerobaculia; order Multivoradales; family UBA5704; genus DATARR01. The sequence goes on from DATARR010000034.1 coordinate 15,492, forward strand.
CACCTTCGTCTTTTGGCCGTTGTATATACCGGCGGGAAGCCGAAGCCGCCGGGGCCAGCCCAGAAGAGGGGACGCCGCAGCCGATCGTCGCACGGAACACCTTGTCTTTCTTCGCCGAGCAGAGTAGTATGCCGCCATTCGACTCAGGGTCCGGGGCCGGTGTGCATACGGATAGACAGCGACGGCGAAGTCAGCCAGGAGACACCCGGCCTCATTTTTAAAGGAGGATGAAGATGATGAAGCGCGCTCTCTGCCCCTCACTCCTCAAGGCTCTCCCCATGGCCGCCCTGCTCGCGATCCCGGCCTTGCCCTCGTCGGGCCTCCCCCTGCCGCTGCCTGCCCAGCGCCCCGTTGGGGACACGTCGACCGAGAAGGCGACCGTTTCGCCGGTTTTCCAGGCGGTCGGCCTCTTCGGCGATCTCGCACTCACGAATCCCAAGAAACTCCTTTCCGTCGCGACCTTCCTCAACCCTGACGCCACCTTCGCTGCGGTGGGCTTCGTGAATGGTCTCGCCCGCCAGCCGGGGACCGGCACGCTCTTCGTCACGGGAACGGACTTCGCCAGCTCCTACCTGGGGACGGTGAACTTCGTGACCGGCCAGGAGACCACGATCGGCAAGATCACCGGCGAGATCATCGTCGATATCGCGTTCGACGACGCGGGAACCCTCTACGCCCTCACGGACAACTTCAGAGGAGCCCACCTGCACTCGCTCCTCACGCTCAATACGACGACGGCCGCGCCCACGGTGGTCAAGGCCCTCGACGCTCACGGCGGAACCTTCGACAACGCTCAATTCGGGGCGATCGCCTGGAATTCGGCCGACTCCAGCCTCTACTACTCGGACCTCAACGGCGACACTCCCCGGCAGCACTTCTTCCTGGACAAGGTCACTCCCGGTAGCTTCACCCAGACCCCTGTCTTCACCTCGACCTTGGGACTCAGGCCGTATGCGATGTCGTTCACGGCCGGCAGGCTGTGGATCTCGACCGACCTGGCTTTCTATTCCGCGGACGCGGCGAACCTCGGCGGGGGATTGACCTCCGAGGGCTTCGCACTGTTCCCGACCCCCGACGGACAGTTCGAGTACTTCCCCGCGGGCCTGGTGCCATCCACACTCGCCTGTGTGCCGAGCGCCACCGCGGCCTGCCTCGCGGACCGGTTCAAGGTGGAGGTCACCTATGACGCGACGCCGAACAACGGCTCCGGTCCCGCGAACGTCGTCCTGGAGAGCTCGCAGAGCGTGAAGTTCACGTTCTTCAATCCCGGCAACATCGAGATGATCCTGAAAGTCCTCAACGCCTGCGTACCCCCCTTCAACAAGTGGTGGGTCTTCGCCGGCGGCCTCACCGACGTGGGCGTCTCGATCAAGGTCACGGATACCGCGACGGGCGCCGTGAAGAACTACTCGAGCACGAAGGGCACCCTCTTCCAGACCTTCGCCGATACCAACGCCTTCCCCTGCCCCTGAGGGGAGAGCCGGCAGCGGCCGAGGGCGCGCTCGTGGCGCCTTCGGCCGCAGTCCCGCCGGCCCGCGCTTGAGCCCGCTGGCCGGGAGGAGGGTCACCCACCTCCCGGCTCCGGCCGCTGCTATAGTTTCCGGCCGATGAGCGCCTCCAGCCCCAAGTCAGCCTACGCCCGCGCCGGCGTCGACATCGACGCCCAGGAGAAGGGGCTCGCCCGCGTCAAGAAGCTGGCCAAGTCCACCTTCACCCCGGGGGTCCTGACCGAGATCGGCAGCTTCGGCGGCCTGTTCCGGCCGGACCTTCAGGGGATGAAGGAGCCGGTCCTCGTGGCCTCGGCCGACGGCGTGGGGACCAAGCTGGTGGTGGCGAAGATGGCGGGGGACTACTCCTCGGTCGGCCGCGACCTCGTCAACCACTGCGTCAACGACGTCCTGGTGCAGGGGGCCGAGCCGCTCTTCTTCCTGGACTACCTCGGAGCCGGCGTCCTGGAGCCGGAGAAGATGGTCGAGCTCGTCTCCGGCGTTGCCGACGGCTGTCGCGAGAACGGCTGCGCTCTCCTCGGCGGCGAGACGGCCGAGATGCCCGGGTTCTACCAGCCGGGCGACTACGAGCTGGTGGGCTTCATCGTCGGGATCGTGGACCGGCCGAAGGTGCTGGACGGCTCCAAGGTGAAGGCCGGGGACGTCCTCGTCGGCCTCCCCTCCTCGGGGCTCCACACCAACGGCTACTCCCTCGCCCGCAAGGTCGTCTTCGAGCAGGCCGGCCTCGGCATCGACGATCGGGCGCCGTGGGACGGGAAGAGGACGGTGGGCCAGGTCCTGCTGGCGCCCCACCTCTCCTACCTCAAGCCCCTGCGCCCCCTCCTCGGCCACGCGGCCCTCCATGGCATGGCCCACGTCACGGGCGGCGGCATCACGGACAACCTGCCGCGCATCCTCCCGGCGGACACCCATGCCCTCATCCGGGTGGGGAGCTGGCCGGTGCCCGAGCTCTTCCACTTCCTGCAGGAGAAGGGGGAGGTGGACCTGGAGGAGATGCTCCGCGTCTTCAATCTGGGGATCGGGATGATCCTGGCCGTGGACCCCGCCGGCCTCGCCGAGGTCCTCGGCCTCCTGCGCTCCACGGGGCAGAAGAGCTGGGTGATCGGCACCGTCCAGAAGGGCGGCGCCGGCGTCGTCTACGATCTCGGCCCCGAATCCCCCGAAGTCTCCTCCGACTGATTCGCGGAGGAATCCAAAATCCAAAATCCAAAATCCGAAATCGCCAGGCTCGCCGTCCTCCTCTCCGGCCGGGGCAGCAACTTCCTGGCCCTCCATGCCGCCGTCGAGCGCGGCGAGGTGTCGGCGGAGATCGTCCTCGTCTTGAGCAACGTGGCGGACGCCCCGGGCCTCGCGAAGGCGCGGGAGCTGGGCCTGCCGGCCGTGGCCATCCCCCACCAGGGCCTCTCGCGGCGTGCGCATGAGGAGAAGGTCGTGGCGGCCCTGCGTCAGGCGGGGGCGGAGTGGATCTGCCTCGCCGGCTACATGCGCCTGCTGTCGCCGCAGCTCGTGGCGGCGTTCCCGCGGCGCATCCTCAACGTCCACCCCAGCCTGCTGCCCGCCTTCCCGGGGCTGGACGCTCAAGGCCAGGCCCTGGCCCACGGCGTCAGGGTCTCCGGCTGCACCGTCCACCTGGTCGACGAGGGGCTGGACAGCGGGCCCATCGCCGTCCAGCGGACCGTGTCCGTGCTCGACGGGGACACGCACGCCACCCTGGCGGCGCGCATCCTCGAGCAGGAGCACCAGGCCTATCCGGAGGCCCTGCGGCGGCTGCTGACCGAGCCCTGGAGAGTGGAGGGGCGACGGCTTCTCTTCGGTCCGCCGGTGGGGCCGCCAAGGGGGGAATAGACAAGCCGGACCCGAAGTTGTATAGTGCGCCAAGAGTGAGAGGGAGGCCCCGCCGCGAGGCGGCCCGGGCCGACCGGGTTGAAATCCCCGAACGACAACGCGAGACCTGCGGTTCCGCCGGGAATGAACGGTGGCGCCGGCACGTTTCAGCGTCTTGCGGCCGTGGCGCCGAGAAGGCGAAGTCGCGACGGGGGGTTGACAAGCGAGCCAACCTGCCCTACTCTTCGCCTCCCCTGGGCCGATGGAGCGATCGAGGGGCGGCAAACCGGCCCGGCAGGGCCGATGAGACGAGACGACGAGAAGCCGGTTCTTTGAAAACTAGATAGAGGAAGAGTGAAGTCAGCGGCCCGACTCTTGGCTTGGTCCCCCTTCGGGGGGTCTTTGAGCTGGGAGTCGATTCCGAACAAAGAGTCGGCCAGCCGGTTAGCCCGGTTGAGTCGGCG
>DATARR010000035.1:0-4493 GCA_036264085.1 Thermoanaerobaculia bacterium
CGCCGACTCAACCGGGCTAACCGGCTGGCCGACTCTTTGTTCGGAATCGACTCCCAGCTCAAAGACCCCCCGAAGGGGGACCAAGCCAAGAGTCGGGCCGCTGACTTCACTCTTCCTCTATCTAGTTTTCAAAGAACCGGCGACACGTCTCGGCGCCCCAACTGCGGGCGCCACCGCCTTCCCCTTCCAACCAAGGGAGGTGCATCATAGGCCAGATGGATTCGGGTGTCAACCCCCGCGCCGCCCTTGTCCTCTCTCACCGGGCGCGAAGGAAGGTAACCATGGGTCCGGGGCGACTATTCCCGCACGTCCCACTCGCGGATCAGTCGGTCCCACTCTCAAAGACTCCCCGCCTCACCTCCCCCACGGACTCAAAGCTACACGAATCCCGGCCCGGTGTCCAGTCCCCGCCCGCAAGAGGTCTCAGGCGCGCTCCCGCGGCCGGGGCGGCGCGCCGTACGCCTGATCCAGGGCGTGCACCGTGGCCCCTGAATCGCCGAAGTCGAAGCCGCCGTCCAGGGCCTGGCTTGCCAGCTCCAGATTGGCGGTCACCACCGCGCCGCCACCGCGCAGTGCGGCGCTCTCGACCGCAAGGTCGACCTGGGCCTCGATGCGGGCGAGATCGCTGTCCACCTGCTTCAGGCTCTCGTCGCAGCGCGCCAGGTTTTCGAGCCGCTGCCGCAGGAGCTTGAGGGTCGCCGTCCGGGAGTCGCGCAACGCAGCGGAGGCGCCCCCGGCGGCCCCGGCGGATAGCTCCCGCTCCAGGTCCGCCGCCTTCTGCTGGAGCTCGGCCTCGTTCGCCTGGGTCCGGGTGGCCGCCAGTTGACGCCGGACCACCAGCAGCTTGAGGTAGATCCAGAGCAGCCGGTCGAGGGCGTCCCGGGAGCTCTCCAGCTCGAAGTCCCCGGCCCGCGACTCCTCGGCGATGCCGAGGATCCGCTCCCGCTTTCCCTCCAGGGCTGCGAGGCGCTGCCGGGACGGCGGGTCGAGCGCGCGGATGAGCTCCTGCCGCCCCTGCTCGGCCTCGGCCGTCGTCTGGCTCCGGCCCTCGGCGTTCACCAGCCGCTGGAAACGCGGGTGCGAGACCAGAGTGCCCAGATAAGCGGCCTCGAGCCCGGCTCCCAGCAGCCAGAAGCTCGGATGACCGAAGCCCAGGATGCCGAAGCCCAGCAGGGCCAAGGCGTTGACGGGCAACCGCCCCAGGCCCGGGAGGCTCGGCCCGGCCCAGAAGGCCCGCTTGAGGTACTCGATCATGCGACAGTTTAAGACGTTCCCACCGACCGCTGCCACCATTGCAGGAGGTTGTTGATGACCTCCGCCTTGGGCGGACCGCACATCGCACCCAGGTCCACGCTGAGGCCGAACCGCTTGTAGGCCTCGAACGGGCTGCCAGGGAACCGCACGGGGACGGCCGGGTTGCCGGGCCGGAAGCCGTGGACGAGCGACTGCTTCTGGATCGGTTCACTGAGCAGGAAGTCGAGGAACTTGCCCGCCGCCTGCCGCTGCTCCGGCGCGCTCCAGGGGGCGTTCAGGACATAGTAGGGGTTTTCGTTCCAGAAATTCCGCTTCGGGTAGACGACGCGCAGCTCCCCCCAGCGCCCCTCGGCGTTCTTCAGGTAGTCGATGGCCACGCTCTCGTAGACCACCACGGCGTCGAAGGCGGAGGGACCTTTCAGCACCATCTCCCGCATCAGGTTGCCGGTGCTGTTGGAGAGGCCGCTCACCCCCCGCTCGAAGCCCTGGGCCCAGGACTGGAATCCGGGGTCGAGGATATCCTTGAGGCTGAGGTCGCGGGTTTTGCCGTGGTAGTCGTAGGCCATCAGCAACAGGGTCGCGAGCCCGCTGTTCGACTCGTTGGGGTGGGTGTGGCCCAGCTTGAACAGCCCCCATTCGGGCTTGCCGGCGATCGTCTGCCATCCCCCCGTCTCGGCCAGGGCCTGAGACAGGGTCTTGAACGACATCTCGCCGTACTTCTTCGCGAAGGCCTCGTACCGCTCCGCCCACATCACCAGCACCATAGGCGAGAGCGCCAGGTTCTCCTCGCGGACGATCGGCTTGTCGCCGCCGTGCTGGACCTGCCACTCCTGCAGGAAGACGTCCTTGTAGAGCGCGCTCGCCGGGCTCCAGACGTGGATCCGGTTGTCTCCCCGCAGCACCGCCTGCGCCCCCTCGAGCGAGCCCATGGGGATCAGGTTCACCTTGATGCGCCGGCCGTCGTCGGTCTTGGCGAACTCCGCGACCGCCCATAGCAGCCAGCGCTCCTTCTCGGTGCCATAGGCGATGCCGATCTCGACGCGGTCGCTCTCACCGGCCGCGGCCGGAGCTGCAGAACCGGGCGCCTGCGCCTGGCGCGGACCGTTCACCGGCCGCCGCAGGAACAGGGCATAGGCGCCGTAGAGGCAGCCGGCCACGAAGAGGAAGACCACCAGCTTGCCGGCGAAGGTCAGGCCGGGCTTCTTGGGAGTCGGATCCATGGTTCACCTCAGAAGAAGGTGGAGATGTCCCGGAACACGGTGCGGATGTTGGCCGGGGTCCCCGCGTAGAAACGAGCCTGGGTGGCGTCCGCGATCGACTGCAGGACGTCCTTGCGGGCCCCACTCCCATAGCCGATGGTGAAGACCCGCACGCCATGCGATTCGCCCCTCGCGCGGAGCTTCTGCGCCAGCTCGCGCAGGCTCAGTCGGCTGTCGGTGTCCTCGCCGTCGGTGAGGACGACGATCGCCGCGATCTTGCCGGGGTCCTTGCGCACCTCCGCGAGCTTCTGATCGTAGGCCAGAGCGATGGCGTCGTAGAGCGCCGTGCCGCCATCCGGGAAGACCCCGCGCAAGACCTGCGAGACCTGGTCCCGCGACTGGCCGAGCTGCACCCCCTGGATCACCCAGGCCGGCGTGGCGTTGAAGGTCAGGAACGAGAAGCTGTCCGCCGGGTCGAGGAGCTTGAGGAACTGGTCTGCGCCCGCCTGGGCGTTCACCATCTTCGCCTCCTCGCGCATGCTGCCCGAGCGGTCGAGGACGAGGGTGACGTCCGAACGTTTCTTGTTTTCGCGCCAGAGCTTGAGGACGGCGTCGATCACCTCGACGGGCGGCACCTCCAGGGTCGTCTGCGGCTGCCTGGGATCAACCCCGTGGGCCGCGTCGACGGGCGCCCCCAGCGGCACCTCCACCGCGGCGGGGCGGAACCCGAAGCGCAGCGCGGCCTCCTGCTGCGGCCGTTCGAGGAGATAGTCGACATAGACCTTGGCCGCCTCCCGGTGCTCGGGGGTCACCCACTCCCGCTCCACGACTCCCACCGGATGGTCGCTCCAGAAGGTCCCCTCCTTCGGGTAGATCGCCACCACGGAGAACGGCAGGTGATACTGCGGCCCATAGGACTCGATGACCATGTTCTCGTAGAGCACCGCCGCCGACAGGTACTCCGGCCCCCCTTCGAACATCCGCTTGCCGAAGAAGCCGGTGGAGCTGCCATAGTGGACGATGGCGCTCTCGATCCCCGCCACGTAGCGCGCCGTCTGGGACCGGCGGACGTCCTCCAGGGAGAGGCCCGCCACCTTGCCCGCCCCGGCGTAGGCCTCGGCCAAGAGGGAGGTGAGGCCGCTGTTGCTGTACTCCGGGTGGGTGTGGCCGAGCTTGAAGGCTCCCCACTCGGGGTGGCCATGAGCGGCCCAGCCCGCCGGGTCCCTGGCCAGAGCGAGGATGTCGCTCCATCCCACCGGCTTGCTCCCCCAGCCGAGGGCCTCGGCCATGGGCCGCCACAGGGCGATCACCGCCGGCGAGAGCACCAGGTTGCGGCTCTCGCCGATCAGGTCCTTGCCGGTGCGGGCCCGGGACTGGGCGTTGCCCAGCTTGAGAAAAGCCGCCGATGCCGGACTGGTCAGGTGCGCCTTCCGCGCCCCGGACAGCAGGTCGTCGATCAGCTCGCCCGACCCCTGCGCCACGGCTTGGACCCGGATGCGCTTGCCGGCCGCCGTGCGGTGATCGCCGGCATTGAACCGGGCGGTCACCTCCTTGATCCAGTCCTCTTTCTCCGACCCGTAGGTGAAGAGGAGATTGAGGGTCCCCGCTGTGTCGGCCGCCGGGGCGGCATTTTCACTGCCCGTACTGCCTGCGTTGCTGCCGGAGGGCGGAGAGCTCCGGCCGCAGGACGCCAGGATCGCCGCCAGGGCCAGGGACAGCAGCAGACGGGGGGCGGCGGCAAGGACACGTCGTTCGTTGAGAGCCTTCATCGTTCTCCTCCCCCGGGGAATCCCGGAGCAGAGTCTATGGAGGGATACGAAGAAAAACGGGATACTTCCCGGGCTGTCGCCGAATTGTCACGGCCCTGTCGAACGGACGTAACTCGAGATTGGTGCTGAAAAACTGACGGCCCATGATTTCTCATGGGCCGTACTCTGAAGATAATTCCCGGCGACGACCTACTCTCCCACACACTTGCGCGCGCAGTACCATCGGCGCTGGGGGGCTTAACTGCCGTGTTCGGAATGGGAACGGGTGTTT
>DATARR010000057.1:0-8483 GCA_036264085.1 Thermoanaerobaculia bacterium
CGAGGGATGAAAAAGGTCAAAGGCGGGGAGACGGGCGGCGGGGTGCTCGTGCTGGTGGACGTGGGCAACACCAACACGGTGTTCGGCGTCTACCGGGGGGAGGAGCTGGTCGAGAGCTTCCGGCTGTCGACCGACACCGAGCGCACCGCCGACGAGTACGGCGCCCTCCTCCTGCCGCTCTTCGGCCGCGCCGGCCTCGACCCGAGGAAGGCCGAGGCGGTGGTCATCTCCTCGGTCGTGCCGCCGCTCCACCTGACCCTCGACCAGCTGGCGCGCCGCTACTTCGGCAAGAAGCCGCTGTTCATCGAGCCGGGGGTGCGCACGGGGATGCCGATCCGCTACGACAACCCGGCCGAGGTGGGGGCGGACCGCATCGTCAACGCCGTGGCGGCCCGCGAGCGCTACGGCTCGCCGGTGATCGTCGTCGACTTCGGCACCGCCACCACCTTCGACGTGGTCAACGCGGCGGGGGAGTACGTGGGCGGCATCATCACCCCGGGGATCACCATCTCGGCCGAGGCCCTCTTCGCCCACGCCTCGAGCCTCTACCGGGTGGACGTGCGCAAGCCCACGGAGCTGGTGGGCAGGAACACCGCCGCCGCCATGCAGGCCGGCATCTACTATGGCTACATCGGCTTGGTGGACGGCATCCTCGAACGGCTCCACGCCGAGATCCCGGGGGTCAGGAGCGTCGTCGCCACCGGCGGCCAGGCGCCGCTCATCGCCTCGGGCTCCAAATACATCCGCGAGGTGGATCCCGACCTGACGCTCGCGGGCTTGAAGCTCATCTACGAGCGCAACCGGTAGGCCTCCGGCTTGGGCTACTTGACGATCGACGCCAGCAGCTTCTGGAGATCGACGGGGTCCACCGGCTTGGTCAGGTGGTGATCGAAGCCCGCTTCCCGGGCCCGCCGCTTGTCGTCCTCCTGCCCCCAGCCGGTGATGGCAACGAGGGCCATGTCCCAGCCCCCGGGTTGCTCGCGGATGCGCCGCGCCGCCTGGTAGCCGTTGAGCCCCGGCATGCCGATGTCGAGCAGCGCGACGTCGGGGCGGAAGGCCGCCGCCGCCTGCACTGCCTGGAGACCGTCGTGAGCCGTCCGCACCTCGTAGCCGAAGTGCTCCAGGACTACGCTGAGGACCTCGACCGAGTCCTGGTTGTCGTCGGCGATGAGGATGCGGCGTCGCGCTTCGGAGGGGGAATTCTCCAGGGCTCCCGGCTGCGACGGCGCGCGCACCGGCGCCGCGGCCACGGGCAGGCGAACGATGAACTCGCTCCCCTGGCCGAGGCCCGCGCTGTGCGCCTCGACGCTGCCGCCGTGCAGCTCGACCAGCCCCCGCACCAGGGCCAGGCCGATCCCGAGGCCGCCGGTGGACCTCTCCAGGGCCGGCGCCGCCTGCGAGAACATCTCGAAGAGGTGAGGCAGGTGCTCGTCGGTGATGCCGATACCGGTGTCGCGGACGGACACCATAACTTCGCTGCCCTGTCTTTCGGCCGCCAAGCGGATGCGGCCGCCCGGCTCCGTGTACTTGACGGCGTTGTTGAGCAGGTTGGTGAAGATCTGGGTCAGCCGGGTCGGGTCGGCGTCCAGGTGGACCGGCTCCGGCGGCAGCGCGACCGTGAGCTCGTGGCCCGAGGTCGCGATGAGCGGCCGGATCGCCTCCATCGCGCTCTGCACCACGCTCGCCAGCTCGATGCGCTCCTTGCGGAGCTGGAGCTTGTTGCGGGTGATCCGGGACACGTCGAGCAGGTCGTCGATTAGCCGCACCATCTGCGCGAGCTGGCGCTCCATCACGCCGCGGGCCTTCTCGTGCAGGGCCGGATCGCCGTCCGCCAGGTGGAGGAGCTGCAGCGCGTGGCGGAGGGGAGCCAGCGGGTTTCGCAGCTCGTGGGCGAGCGTCGCCAGGAACTCGTCCTTCCGGCGATCGGCCGCCCCCAGCTCTTCGACCTTCTGGCGGAGCTCCTGCTCCAGCCGCGTCAGCTCCGCCGTGCGCGCCTCGACCCGCTGCTCCAGCAGGTCCCGCTCCTGCTGCAGCTCCTCCTCCGCGCGCTTCTTCTCGGTGAGGTCGCGGGTGACCTTCGAGAAGCCCACCAGACGTCCGTGGTTGTACACGGCCGTAATGATCACGTTCGCCCAGAATTGCGAGCCGTCCTGGCGCACGCGCCAGCCGTAGTCCTCAAACCGGCCCTCGGCGCGCGCGACCTTGAGCTCGTACTCGGGCCAGCCTCGCGCCACCGCCTCCTCGGTGTAGAAGACGGAGAAGTGGCGGCCGATCACCTCCTGGGCGCTGTAGCCTTTGATGCGCTCGGCGCCGAGATTCCACGTCGCCACGCGCCCGTCGGGGTCGAGCATGAAGATGGCGTAGTCCGTCACGCTCTCGACGAGCAGGCGGAAGAGCTCCTCGCTGTGGCGTAGCGACTCTTCGGCCTGCAGGCGGCTGTGGCGTTCGGTCTTGAACGCGAGGTCGATCTCCGGAGTCTTTCCCGTGCTGGCCATCCCGAGATTGTACGCCACCCCTTCTGATATCGTGGCGGGCTCGCGGACCTGCTGACCTTTCATGAGCGCCACTGCTGACGGGCCGGACCCGGACCACGCCTACTTCCAGGCCGTCGAAGAGATCTTCGTGGAGTTGCGGGGCTCGCCCCTGCTGCTGTCGCCCGCGGACTGGCAGGTGGCCCGCCGCTGGCACCAGGAGGGGGTCCCCCTCGATCTGGTGCGGCAGACGCTGGAGGAGGTTTTCGCCAAGCGCAGGGAGCGGGGCGCCAAGGGGAAGATCTCCAGCCTGCGCTACTGCGCTCCCGCCGTCGAAGCGGCGTGGTCCGACTTCAAGGAGCTCATCGCCCCGGGGCACCGGGCCGCAGCCCCGGTGTTCGAGGTGGGGCCCCGTCTCGCCGCCCTCGCCGCCGCGCTCCCTTCCGGCCTTTCTGGTCTCGCCGCCCGAGTCGCCGCGCTCGCCGGCGATCCCCAGCAGGTCGAGGATCGCCTCGCCGCCCTCGACCGCGAGATGCTCGACGCCGCCGCGGCCGGCCTGACCGGGGAGGACCGGGCCGAGATCGGCGCGGCGGTGGAGAAGACCCTCACCCTGCTCGGCGGCCGTCTGCCGGCCGACGAGCTCGCGACCTCTCGCGCAAGGCTCTTCCGCCAAGCCCTGCGCCGCCGGCTGGGGCTGCCCGTGCTGTCGCTGTTCTCGCCCGAAGCGGAGCCCCGGGAGGCCCCCCCCATGATTTAGCCCAGACTAAAGCTGAGCGGTGGCAGCGGGTTTTTCCGTTTTTATGGAACATGGACATCCGAACCGCTCCCATGCTCCTGCCGGCCGCGGGCTTCGCCGCCGGTTCCCTGCTCGCCTTCGAGCTCCCGTACCTGCCGGTGCCGCTGCTGGCGGCCCTGGCCCTGCTGGCCCTCGCCCTGCGGCGGCGGGCCTTCACCTGCCTGGCCTTCCTGAGCCTGGGCCTGCTCGCCGCCACGGTGCGGCTCGGCCTTCCCGCGGACCCCGCCGCGGGCCTGATCCGGGAACGCCCGGCGGAGGCCGTGGTCCGCGTCGCGGGCCACTGGTCCCGCGGCGACGACGGCTGGTCCGCTCCCGCCCGCGTGCTGCGGCTGCGGCAGGGGGACCGCGTCGGGTCGCCGCCCCTGGAGGTCGTCGTCCACCTTCCCGATCCGGAGGCGCCGCCTCCCTCTTTCGGGTCGACTCTGCGCATCCGGGGCTATCTCAGCCGTTCGCCGGGCTTCGCCAACCGCATCCCCGTGCCGCTGGGGCCCTGGCGGCTGCGGGTGAAGAGCCGCCAGCTCCTCGCCGTCGAGGCCCCGCCCGGCTGGATCGCCCGCCTCTCGGACACCCTCCGCCGGCGGGTGGAGGACGCCTATCAGGCCGCGGGTCCAGACAGCGACGGCGATCGCCAGGGCAAGGCCCTCGCCCGCGCCCTCGTGCTGGGCGATGCCGGCGGGCTCCCCCTGGAGTGGAAGCGGGGCCTGAGGGTGACGGGGATCTACCATCTCCTCTCCGTCTCCGGCGTCCACGTCGCCTTGGTGGCGGGGGCGGTCTGGCTTCTCGGTGGCTTTCTTCCCCGGCGCCCCCGCCTGCTGTTGATGCTGGCGGCCAGCTCCCTCTACCTGCTGCTCGTGGGGCCGATGCCGGCGCTGCTGCGGTCCGCCGTCATGGCCTGGCTCGCCGTGCTCGCCCTTCTCGCCGAGCGCCCGCCGGCCGCTGCCAATGCCCTCGGCTGGGCGGTGATCCTGCTGGTTCTGGACCATCCCGACGTGGTGCGGTCGCCCGCCTTCCACCTCACGGTGGCCGCCACGGCGGGGCTGCTGCTGATCGCGCCGCATCTCGCCGCACGCTGGCACAGACGCCATCTCCCGAGGTGGCTGATGGCGTCCTTGGCGGCGAGCGCCAGCGCCCAGCTCGCGACTCTTCCCTTTGCGTTGCCGCGCTTCTATCTCCTCTCGCCGCTGGCGCCGCTGCTCAACCTGCCGGCGGTGCCGTGGACAGGGCTGGCCCTGGCGGCCTCTCTCGTCTGGACGGCGGCAGCCCTGGTCTCGTCGTCGCTGGCGGCGCGGCTGCTTCCCGTCCTCGATCTCCTGGCCGCGCCGTTCTCCTGGCCCTCGCGCACGCCGCCCGGGGTCTGGTGCCCCCTGCCGATGGCGGTTCCCGCCTGGGCCGCCTGCCTGCTGGCCCTGGGTTTCGGGCTGGCTCTCCTGCTGCCGCCGCGGCTTCGGGCTCTGCGCCTCTTGGCCGCTGCTTGCGCCGCTGCCGGGTTGTGGGCCGCCGTCTCCGGTGTGGGGATCGAGCGCCGCGGCCCCGAGCTGACGATGCTCGACGTCGGACAGGGGGATTCGATCCTGCTCCGCGATGGCGACCGCGCCATCCTGGTGGACGGGGGAGGGTGGGACGGCGCCGATCTCGGCGGCCGGGTGCTCCTGCCGGCGCTGCTGGGCGAGGGCGTCCATCGCCTGGAGGCGCTCGTGATGACTCATCCTGACCGCGATCACTGCGGCGGCCTGGTGGACGTCGCCGCGTATCTGACCGTGAGGGAGGTATGGAGCGCTCCCAGCTGGGAGCCCGAGGGGTGCGCCGGCCGGCTGCTCTCCCTGCCCGGCGTGCGCCGCCGCTTCCTCTCGCGGGGCCAGCGCCTCAAGCTCGGGCGCTGGCGGCTGACGGTCCTCCATCCGGAGACCGAGGGCCATCGCGCCACCAACGAGCGCTCGCTGGTGCTCCTGGCCGCGGTCCACGGCCGGCGGGCCCTCCTCACCGGCGACATCGAGCGGCAGTCCGAGCACGAACTGGCGGACTGCTGTGGTCCGGAGCTGCGGACCGACGTCCTCAAGGTGGCCCACCACGGCAGCCGGACCTCCTCGACGCCCACCTTCCTGGATGCGGCCACGCCACGCCTGGCGCTGATCTCGGCCGGCGTGCGCAACATCTACCACCACCCCTCGCCCGAGGTGGTGGCGCGACTTCAGGAGGGAGGAGCGAAGGTCCTGCGCACCGATCGCAGCGGCGAGATCCTGCTCGCCTTCGGAGCCGACGGCAAGATCCGCATCGCGACGCCGGGAGCTCCGAAGTGAGGCGGGCGCGGCGCAGCTTCGAGGTCCGGTCCGGGGCTGTCGCGTCCATGGACCTGCTGGACAAAAGGGGCGGCCGGATCGCTCTCTCCCGCCTGGGCAGTGGGATTCTTGCCGAGGCAGGAAGGTCTGCGGACGACTCTCTCCTCGTGGTCTTCGAAGACAGGGAGACCGGCCTGCTCCGGGTCGTCCATCATGAAGTGGTGATCCGGTTCAAGCCCGCGGTTCCCGAGAGGCGCCGACGGGCCATCCTTGGCGGGTTTGGCTTCGCGGTGCTCCGCCGGAACGCCTTCATCCCCGATCAGATGGTCGTTCGTCACCCCGAGGGGAGGTATGCCGGCGAGGACCTGATCGAGATCTCCAATCGCCTGATCGTCCTCGACGAGGTGGCTCTGGCGACGCCGAATTTCGTCTCGCAGTACCGGCGCCAGGCTCCTCCCTCCATCCTGCCGCAGGAGTGGCACCTGGGCAGCCAGAGCCTCGACATCCTCACTGCCTGGAAGCTCACGACGGGCCGCCGGAAGGTCGTCGTCGCCGTCCTCGACGACGGCGTCGACGTGGACCATCCAAACCTGAGGGCCAATCTCTGGCGGAACCCCGATCCGAGCGCCAGGGACCAGATCGGCCGGGATTTCTTCCTGCCGGACGCCCATCCCGACCACTTCAATCCTCGTCCCAAGAAGTTCCGGTATCCCTTTGACCGGACGAAAGGGAACGACATCCATGGCACGGCCTGCGCGGGCCTCATCGCGGCGGGCGGAATCGGGCGGGGCTCAGTCGGAGTCGCTCCGGGATGCCGCCTCCTTCCGGTCAAGATCTTTCATGGGGACGATCTGGCTCCGGACGAGCGGGTCGCAGATGCCATCCGTTACGCCGCGAGCCACGCGGACGTCCTCTCCTGCTCTTGGACCGGGGGTGGTCCGGACGTGGAGCAGGCGCTGGAGGACGCCGGCGGTGGACGCCAGGGGTTGGGGGCCGCCGTGTTCTGCGCGGCGGGCAATGACTTCGGAGCGGCCGTCGGTTTTCCGGCACGAGTCCCTCACGCGATCGCGGTAGGGGCGTCGACCGACCAGAGGGAGCGTGCGGATTACTCCAACGTCGGCCCGGAGATCGCGGTCGTGGCCCCTTCCAGTGGTGGAGTCCGCTCTCTCTTCGTCTCCGACCTGTCGCTTCCGGGCCGCGGTTTCAACCCGTGCGATCTCTACGCAAACAGCTTCGGTGGCACCTCAGCGGCGACGGCTCTTGCGGCCGGCGTGGGCGCCCTCGTCCTGTCGGTGCATCCGGACCTCTGCCGGGAGGAGCTCAAGGAGCTTCTGCAAGCGACAGCGGGCCCGATGGGAGAGGACAGCGACGAAGTCGGCACCGGCCAGGTCAACGCCGGCAGAGCCGTGGAGGAGGCCGTGAGGCTCGTCAGGAGGCCAGGGCGCGCTGATAATGACTGAGGGTATTGGCCCAGACCGCCTTGGCGATGCCCTCCCGCTCGATCTGCTGCACCAGGTCCGGGAGATAGCCCTCGGTGCCGTCGAGCGGCTGGAACGCCGCCTGCTCGCGCACGAACTCGTTGCGGCGGAGGAGCCGGAGCCCGTGGTCGGCCGCGAATCGGCGCAGCCCGTTCTCATCCGGCACCGCCCTGAAACGGACGGAGATCTCGCCGGTCGGGTAGTGGTGCTCGCCGGTCTCGTCGATGAGGACGGGTTGTACGCTGCCCGTCCCCCCGAGGATCTCCTGAGCCCTGTGCCAAGCCGAGCGGCAGGGCGCGGGCACGCGGAGAGAGAGGAGGAGGGCGTCGCTCCCGTCCAGGGGTTGCAGGCAGCCCAGCGGCGCTAGGCGTCTGGAGGCAGCAGCCTGGTCTTTGGGGCTGACCCGGACGATGAAGACACGGTCGCTGGGAGTCTGTTTCATAACCTCTCAAGTCTAGCACAGATGTAAGCCACCAGTGGAGGACTCCACACCCCCCGCCGCTGCAAACGCTGTACCCTAAGGCGGCCATGGAGCCCGTGCTCGCCATCGTCGGCCCCACCGCCACCGGCAAGAGCGCGCTGGGGATGGCCGTGGCCGGGAGCCTGGGCGGGGAGATCGTCAGCGCCGACGCGCTCCAGGTCTACCGGGGGTTCGACGTCGGTACGGCCAAGCCCGGCCCTGAGGAGCGGGCACGGGTGCCGCACCACCTGATCGACGTCCTGGAGCCTCATGAGCGGTATTCGGCCGGCGAGTTCGCCCGCCGGGCACGCGAAGCCATCGCCGGGATCCAGGAGCGGGGGAGGGTGACCGTCGTGGTGGGCGGCAGCGGCCTCTACCTGCGCGCCCTCTGCGACGGCATCAGCCCGGTGCCGACGGGTGATCCGGAGGTGCGGCGGGAGCTGCGGGCGCGGCTGGAGGCCGAGGGACTGGCGCCGTTGCGGGAGGAGCTGCGCCGGCTCGATCCCGTCACGCTGGAGCGGCTCGGGGCCGGCGATACCCAGCGGGTGCTGCGCGCCCTGGAGGTCGCTGTCGTCTCCGGCCGGCCGCTCTCCGCCTGGACGGCCGAGCAACCCTTTGGGACTCAGGGCATTGCGGTCATTCGTGTCGGATTGACGCTCCCGCGTAGCATCTTATACGATCAAATCGCAGTGAGAGTGGCCCGGATGCTGGAAGCGGGCTGGCTGGACGAGGTGGCGGCGCTTCTGCGCCGCGGTTTCTCCCCCGCCCTTCCCGCTTTCCAGGCGATCGGGTATCGTCAGCTCGTCCGTCATCTGGAGGGGTTCGAGTCTCTCGAGACGGCGGTCGCTGACATCGTGAGGGAGACGCGGCGTTTCGCCAAGCGGCAGGAGACCTGGTTTCGGAAGGAGCCGGAGGTTACTTGGTTTTCCGCCCAGGATCTTGAACGGCAGATTCCGGGAGTACTTGAACATGCCAAGCACAGGGGTCTCGGGAGGGCGTATG
>DATARR010000070.1:0-16854 GCA_036264085.1 Thermoanaerobaculia bacterium
ACCAATACCGACGCGGAGGGGAGGATGAGCCCGGCCGCTTGATGGCCCAGGGCAACGACGCAGGCCCCGGTCAAGGTCGACAGCTCGACCAGCGCCTCGCTGCCCTCTTCCACCGCCAGCGCCATGGCGTCGGCCAGGATCATCCTCCCCTCCGCGTCGGTGTTGGTGATCTCGACAGTCTTGCCGTTGTAGCAGCGCACGATGTCGCCGGGGCGATAGGCGTCGCCGCTGAGCATGTTCTCCGCCACCGGCAGGTAGGCCCGCACGTCCAGGCCCAGCTCGAGCTCCGCCGCGGCCCGCATCGCCCCCAGCACCGCGCAGGCGCCGGACTTGTCGAACTTCATCTGCTCCATGTCGGCGGCCGGCTTGATCGAGATGCCGCCGGAATCGAAGGTGACGCCCTTGCCCACCAGCGCCAGGCCCCGCCGCCGCGGGCCGCCGCCGCCGCCGGTGCCGCCCCCGCCGCCGTCGCCCTCGTGGCCGAGCGTCAGGCGCAACAGCCGCGGCGGTTGGTCCGAGCCGGCGCCCACCGCCAGCAGGCCGCCCATGCCGCGCGCCGCCAGCTCCCGGGCGTCGAGCACGGTGACGGCGAGGCCGCGGCCGGCCGCGAGCTCGCGAGCCCGCTCCTCCATCCAGGTGGGCGTGGCCTCGTTGGCCGGCGCGTTGGCGAGGTCGCGGGCGAAGGCCACGGCTCCGGCCACCACGCCGGCGACGGCGAGGGCGTCGCGGAAGGCGGCCTCCGTGCCCGCCGGCGGGATCACGGCCAGCCTCTCCACCCGGCCGGCTTTGTCGGCATCGCTCAGGAAGCGGTCGAAACGATACGTGGTGAGGGCCAAGGCGCGCAGGATGCGCCCGGCGGCGGGGCCGGAGGTCTCGGCGTGGGCGGGCAGCGCCACGGCGAGGTGCCGCTCGCCGCCATGGCGGGCGTCCTCGGCGGCGCGGCCGAGCCAGCGCAGGAGCTTGGTCCAGGTGAAGTCGCGCCGGGCTCCCAGGCCGTAGACGGCGACGACCGGCCCATCGGGGCCCGCCTCGGTCTGTCCCCGCTGCTCCTCGGCCCCCTTGAAACCGGCCCTCGCCGCCAGGCGCTGCACCGCCCGCCGGCTCTCCTCGCTCAAGGCGTCCCCCGCGGGAGCTTCGTCCTCGAAGCACCCCACGGCCAGGAGGCCGGCCCCCGGATCGTTCCCGGAGACGACGTCGATCGACGCGATATGCCCCATGAGATCCTTTCCTCCAGCTTCTAAGACGTCTCTCAGATGTCTCGGTATCCGAGTTTAGCAGCCGCGTCTCCGTGGCCAGTCACGGAGCGGTATGGTATACGTAATCCCTCCATTTCAAGTTGAACGAGGATCCGTCGCGAGCATGAACCCCACGTCTCTTCTCCAGATGCTGCCTGGCCCGTTCAACTTCCTGCGTCCGGAGCCCGACGAGGTCCGGCGCCTGGTGCCCGACCTCGAGCGGCTCCTGCCGCAGCCGCGCCCCATTTTCCTCGAAGACGAGAACGCCACCCCCCTCCAGGGCTTCCCCATCTCCCTCTCGCGCGGCATGCTCGAGCTGCGCGCCGCCCTGCGCGGCTACGTCCTGGCCGAAGAGGCCGTCCAGACCGCCGGCCTGCGGCGCGAGGGGCACGACGTGCGGTCCCACACCCTGGCCTGGGAACGCTACGTGGCCCTGCTCTCCCGCTCCCTGGAGAACGCCACCATCTCCAGCTATGGCCGGCAGTATCCCGCCGTGTTCTGGCTCTTCCACTCCCTCGACGTGGCACGCCTGCTCAAAGAGGTGCCGAAGCGCATGCTGCGGCGGGACACCGAGCTGGGCCGCCGTCACGGCGACGCCGTCAAGTACCGGATCTTCGACCGCTTCCTCGACCGCGTGCTCGCCACCAGCTACGACCTGGTGCAACGGCTGGCCGGCACCACCGAGGAGGCCGAGGAGGAGCTCTTCCCGCGCGTGCTCACCCGCATGCGCGACAACGTCCTGCTGTTCACCGAGGACTACATCAGCCGCGACCTCTCCGAGCTCGGCAGCTACTTCAACGGCTCCCTGGGGATCGACGGCCGCGACCTGCGCAAGCGGCTGGACGACCTCGCCCGCTGGCACTTCGAGCAGCTCGCCGCCGACCCGGGCCTGCGCGCCGTCGTCACCCACCTGCTGCGGGCCGATCCGCGGGGCGACAGCCGCGACCTCCTCTGCCGTCTCGGCTACGTCCCGTACCTCGCGACGCTCAAGTCGTACGATCCGGCGCGGCTGCTGCCGCCGGCCGTCCTCCAGGTCTGGGAGGGCCTCCTGCTCAAGCTCAAGGAGTTCGAGCTGCTGCACGGCCTGCGCCGGCTGCTGGTGCCCATCGAGGTCGCGGCGGACGGCCGCATGGTGGGGCGCGAGCTGCCGCCGGGCCGGGCCGTGCCCGGCGGCGACCTCGTCCTCTCCACCGCCACCCGGCCCCTGGACTTCATGGAGCCCTGGGTGGTGGACCCGCGGGTCGAGCGCTACGGCATGATCTACGACATCAGCGACTTCTCCCAGACCCTGTCGATGCTCCACCGGGCGGGCAACGAGCGCCAGGACGACGCCTTCCTGGCCATGTTCCGTTTCCAGCGGCGGATCAACCGCCTGGCCGTCTCCCACCGCGCCAAGCTGGAGAAATACCTGGGCGACGGCGCCTTCTACTCCAGCCGCGAGGCCACCAACCTCCTGCTCTGCTCGATCCACCTCCAGCGCTACTACGTGGAGGCGGTGCGCGACGGTCTCCCCTTCGACCGCGGCATGCGCATCGCCCTCAACTACGGCCCCTACCGCCTGATCCCCATGGGCAGCCGGCCCGAAGAGGGGGAGCGTTACGAGTTCTTCGGCCCGGGCTTGGTCGAGCTGTCGCGCCTGACCACCGGCAAGGCGACCCAGGAGGTGGACGAGGTCAAGACCATGCTGATCAACCAGGGCTACCCCGAGGCCACGGTGCACCGGTTCTTCTCACCCCTCTCTTCCAAGAACGTGGACGTGGTGGACAAGACTGAGGAGCTGCGGCGGTTCTACGCCTACATCAACCAGAACGGCACCCTGCACAACAACGGCATGGTGGCGACCGGCGCCTTCATCGCCCAGCTCGAGCGCGAGCTCAGCCGTTGCCCCCTCTTCCGTGGCCGGGAAGGCGACCGGGCCTACGTCTTCCTCGTCCTGGAGGACGCCGGCGACAAGCTCTCCGTGGGCTTCCGCAAGCTGGGCATGGCCCACCTCAAGGGGCTTGAAAAACTCGCGGTCTATGAGATCGTGGACGGCGCCGAGGTGGACCCGGCGGCCTTCACCCAGATCCGCGGCATGCGGCTGACCGGTGCGGTGGAGAGGGAGTCGGCGGCCGTGGTGTGAAGAACACGGACGAACACAGACGAGCACGGACGAACACGAAAAAAAGGAAAACCCCAGTCCTGGCGGTATTCTTCGTCTCTGTTCGTCCGTGCCCTGTCCGTGTTCGTCCGTGTTCTTGAAGGGAGCTCCCATGACCCAGCCTCTCTGGCAGAGCGACCTGCCCGGCCTGCCACCGCCGCGGCGGGGCAAGGTGCGCGACGTGTACGACATCGGCGACGCCCTGCTGATCGTGGCCACCGACCGGCTGTCGGCCTACGACCACGTGCTGCGGCCGGGGATCCCAGGCAAGGGGAAGATCCTCAACCAGCTCTCCAACTTCTGGTACGGCCACTTGGCGGGCGTGGTGCCCAACCACCTCCTGGCGACCGAGCCGGAGGACTTCCCCACCGTCCTCGCCCCGTTCCGGGAGCTCCTGCGGGGCCGCTCCGTGCTGGCGCGCAAGGCGCGGGTGATCCCCTTCGAGTGCGTGGCCCGGGGCTATCTCGCCGGCAGCGGCTTCCGCGAGTACCAGAAAAGCGGCACGGTCTGCGGCATCCCCCTCCCCTCAGGGCTGCAACGGGCCAGCCGGCTGCCGCAGCCCGTCTTCACTCCCGCCACCAAGGCCGAGACCGGCCACGACGAGAACGTGGATTTCGCCACCGTCGAGGCTGCCCTCGGTCGCGAGCTCGCCGCCACGCTGCGGGACCTCACCCTGAAGCTCTACGACCGGGGCGCCGGGCACGCCGCCGCCAGGGACCTCCTGCTGGCCGACACCAAATTCGAATTCGGCCAGGCCCTGGACACCGGCGAGCTGCTGCTGATCGACGAGGTCCTCACCCCCGACTCCTCCCGCTACTGGGACGTCGAAAACTGGGTTCCCGGCCAGGAGCCCGTCTCCTTCGACAAGCAGTACGTCCGCAACTGGCTCGACGAGACCGGCTGGGACAGGGAGTCGCCCCCTCCCGAGCTGCCCCGGGACGTGGTGCGGGGCACCCTGGAGCGCTACGTCGAGGCTTTCCAGCGGCTCACCGGGCGGGAGCCGGAGTTGTAAGCCTACCGCCCCGCCAGCCCGCCCAGGGTCCCCAGCAGGTACTTGATGTTCTCGTCGGTCCAGCGGATGCCGCCGCCGAGGAAGAGGGAGTGGTTCTCCAACGGATCGTCGTAGCCGCCGATCAGGTAGAGGTTGGGGTGGAACTGGTAGCGGCCCATCAGCCGCAGGTGGGCCGACTTGTTGTCCTGCCGGTTGAAGTCGAAGGCCTCGAAGGAGAGCAGCAGCTTGCGGTTGAGCACCGGCAGCGGATATTCGATCTGCGCCCCGCCCGTGCCCTCGATGATGCCCGCCCACAGCCGCGAGCCCTGCGGCCCCTTGTAGCCGAAGAGGCCGGTGGCGGTGTAGGACTGCTCCTCGGTCAGCGTATGGGTCGTCGTCGTCCGCGGGATGCCGTTCGGACCCGTGACGGTGGTGACCTGGGTCTTGTCCCGCAGCTTGCCTTCGGGGCTGTCGACGATCCCGATGCGATAGAGGTGCTTCTTGTCCTGCGGGTCGATGTCGACCTTGAAGCTGGCCAGCGAGCTCCTGGAGCTGCCCGACGTGTCGCTGGCGGGGACGGCGTTCTTCAGGTAATAGCCCTGGAGGTCGAGGTCGATCCTGAACTTGTTGATCGCGCCCAGGGTGCCGCTCAGGGTGTCGACGCCGCCCTTGATGCTGTCGAGGGTCGAGATGACGTCGTTGTAGGCCTTCTCGTCGTTGACCAGCTTGCCGATCGTCCCCTGGCCGCTGGCGATCTTCTCCGAGATCCGATTCAAATTGTCGGCCGAGGTCTGGAGCTTGGTCGTCAGCTCCTTGAGGTTGGCCGTGGTGCCCGAGACGTTGCCGCGGTTCTCCGCCAGCAGCGCGGAGATCTGGTCGATGGCGCGGTTGGTCTGGCCGGCCAGGCGCGGCAGCTCGCGGGCCAGGGTGGCGCCGACCTCGTCGAAGTTGCGCACCGTCGAGGAGAGGTTGGCCCGGTTCTCGGCGATCATGGCCCGCAGCTCGGTCGAGGTGAGCTGGATGTCGCGGATCAGGCTGTTGATGTTGCCCCCGATGTCGCCGCCGGCGAGCTGGCTCGTGACCTTCTGGATCGAGCCGCCGATCTCGTCGATCTTGGCGATGGCGTCGTCGAAGCTGACCGGGGTCTTACCCGTCAGCACCGTGTTGGGCGGCAGCGGCGGCGCCCCCGGTGGGCCGGGTACGAGCTCCACGTACTTCTCCCCCAGCAGGCCGAGGTTGGCGATGCGGGCCGTGGTGCCGACGGTGAGCGGCAGCGGCTTGTCGAGCGCCAGGGTGATGCGGGCCTGGGAGCCCTGGAGGCCGACGCCGTCCACGTGACCCACCTTGACGCCGGCGACGCGGACCGACGCCTTGTCGTCCAGGCCCGCCACGGTGCCGAAGACGGCGTCGATGCGCTGCCCCTTGACCTTGCTGAACAGATTGAGGTCCTCGACCTTCCAGATGAGGAAGGCCAGGACGACCAGACAGAGGGTGGCGAAGATGCCGACCTTGATGATTGATTTCATGATCTCTCCAGCTCGCGAGCGCCCGCCCCCGGCTTCTCCCCTTCGTTCGTCGAGCCTGTTTCGTCCCGCGAATCCCGCGGCCCGCGTGCCGGAGCCTCTTCGGAAAGGGGACCGTCCGCCCTGCCGTGGATGAACTGCTGCACACGAGGATCATCGAGCCGCTGAAACTCCTTCGGCGGCGCTTCGGCGATGATCTTACCCCGATCGAGCATGGCGATGCGGTCGGCGATCCGGTAGGCGCTCTCCATGTCGTGCGTGATGGTGACGCTGGTGGTCTTCAGCCGGTCCGAGAGGTCGAGGATGATCTCGTCGATCAGCGCCGTGGTGATCGGGTCGAGCCCCGTGGTCGGCTCGTCGAAGAGGAGGATCTCCGGCTGGTGGGCCACCGCGCGGGCGAAGCCCACCCGCCGCCGCATGCCGCCCGAGAGCTGCGACGGCAGCTTCTCCCCCACCCCTTCGAGCCGCACCATGCTAAGGCACTCCTCCACCCGGTCGTCGATCTCGCCGTGCGACATCTTGGTCAGCCGCTGCAGGGGGAAGGCCACGTTCTGCCACACCGTCATCGAGTCGAACAGGGCCCCCTCCTGGAACGCCATGCCGAACTTGCGCCGGAACTCGGTGATCTGCCGGTTGCCCAGCTTCTCCACCGCCTGGCCGTCCACCTCCACCGTCCCCGAGTCGGGCTTGAGCAGGCCGATGACGTGCTTCAGGAGCACGCTCTTGCCCGTGCCCGAGCCGCCGATGATCACCAGCGACTCGGCCGGCACGATGTCCACGTTCACCCCGTCCAGCACCACCTTGGAGCCGAACGACTTGTGGAGGTCGTGGACGTGGATCTTGACGGGCTCGGGCATTGGGCCTCAGAACAGCAACCGGGTGAGGAAAAAGTCCGAGATGAGGATCGCGATGCTCGCCACCACCACCGCCGCCGTGGTCGAGCGACCCACGCCCTCGGCGCCGCCGGTGGTGTAGAAGCCCTGCTGGCAGCCGATGGCGGCCAGCAGGAAGCCGAAGACGGCCGACTTGACGACTCCCGAGAACAGGTCGGCGGCATCCATGTACTGGAAGGTCCGGTCGAGGTAGGAGACGGGATTGGCTCCCATCATCACCACCGCGACGATGTAGCCGCCCAGGATGCCCACGCCGTTGCCCATGATCACCAGCAGCGGCAGCATGATCGTGGTGGCCCACACCCGCGGGACGGCCAGGTAGTGGACGGGGTCGGTGGCCATCACCTCCAGGGCGTCGATCTGCTCGGTGACGCGCATGGTGCCGAGCTCCGCCCCCATGGCCGAGCCGGCGCGGCCGGCCACGATGAGGCCCGAGAGCACGGCCGACAGCTCGCGCACCATCGACAGGGCCACGAGCGAGCCCACGAAGCTCTCGGCATTGAAGCGGCGCAGCACCGAGAAGGTCTGGAGAGCCAGCACCATGCCGGTGAACAGGGTGGTGAGGAACACCACCGGCACCGAGTCCACCCCCACCTTCACCATCTGCCGGAACAGCTCCCGCAGATCGAAGGGCGGGCGCGGCGTCCAGGCGAAGATGTGCCCCACCAACTGGAAGAAGCGCCCCATCTCCTCGAAGAAACCCTCGACGGGACGCGGCAGGGTCATGAGTCCTCCCGCGAGAAACGCGACATCAGCTCTTCCACTCGTCCCTCCCGCACATAGCGTCGCGGCAGCCGCAGCCCCAGGTGGCACAGGACCTCCCAGGGGATGGTGCCGGCGTGCGTCGCCAGCTCCAGGGCCGTGACCTCCTCGCTCCCCTGCCGGCCGAGCAGGACCACCTCGTCCCCCAGCTCGGCCCCGGCGTCCGTAACGTCGAGGAGCGTCATGTCCATCGTAACCGATCCCGCCACCGGGACCCGCCGTCCCCGCACCAGGGCCTCGGCCTTGCCGGTCAGGCGCCAGGCGTAGCCGTCGGCGTAGCCTACAGGAACCACGGCGATCCGGCTGCGCCGCCGCGTCACCGTCCGCCCGCCATAGGAGACCGCCGTGCCCGCCGGCACCTCCCGGAGCTGGACGATGCGCGCCTTGACCGCCATCACCGGCCGCAGGTCCGTGCGCTCCGCGGCCGGCAGCCGCTGGCCCGGCCGCTCGGCAGGCTCCAGACCGTAGATGGCGATCCCCAGGCGCACCAGGGAGAAGCGGCTCTCCGGCAGGTGGAGGGCGGCGGCGCTGTTGGCCATGTGGACCAGGGCGTATTGCCGCTCTGCCGCAGTGAGCTGGCCGAGCACGGCGGCGAAGCTTCTCTCCTGCGCCTGGTTCCGGGGGCTCGCGAGATCGTCGGCGTCGCCGAAATGGGAGAGGATACCCGCCAGGCGCAGACCGCGATGCTCCCGCAGGATCTCGAGCGCCCGCGAAACCTCGTCCACGGCCACCCCGAGCCGGCCCATGCCGGTGTCCACCTTGAGATGGACGGGCTGCGGCTCGGCCTGCCCCGCCGTCCAGTCCCGCCAGAGTCTCAGCTCGTGGAGCGAGGAGACCGTGGGCGTGAGCCGGTAGCGGCGGTAGAGGGCGATCTTCGCCGGCCGCGCCGTGCCCAGCACGAGGATGGGCAGCTCCACTCCGGCGCGGCGGATCTCCGCCCCCTCCTCCAGCAGCGCCACCCCCAGCCAGTCCACGCCCGCTTCGGCCAGCGTCAGGGAGACCCCCACGGCGCCGTGGCCATAGGCATCCGCCTTCACCACCGCCATGGCCTGGACGTCCGAGCCGCCGGAGATCATGCAGCGGCGGATGGTGGCGAGATTGTGCTCCAGGGCCGAGAGATCCACGTCCACCCACGCCGGGCGCAGGGCCGCCTCGCGGTCCTCCACCTCCGGCGACCCGTAGAGCGGAGATTCGGCCTCAGAAGGGAGCGCCACTGGGTTCCATGCCATGCCGGTCGAGATTGCGGAAGCTGGTGGTCTCGCCCAGGAACACGAGCTCGACCGTGCCGGTCTCGCCGTTGCGGTGCTTGGCGATGATCAGCTCCGCCAGCCCCTTGTTCTCGTCCTTGGGGTTGTACACCTCGTCGCGATAGATGAAGGCCACCATGTCGGCGTCCTGCTCGAGGCTACCACTTTCCCTTAAATCAGCAAGCTGTGGACGATGATCGCTCCCCCGCCGTTCCGGCTGGCGGGAGAGCTGGGAGAGGGCGATGACGGGGACCTCCAGCTCCTTGGCGAGCTGCTTCATGCCGCGGCTGATGGCGGCGATCTCCAGGTTGCGGTTCTCGTAACGGCCGCCGGCCTGCATGAGCTGAAGGTAGTCGAGCACCACTAGGGCCAGGCCCCGCTCCGCCTTGAGCCGGCGCGACTTGGACGCCACCTCCAGCAGGGTCGGGTTCGGCGAGTCATCGATGAACAGGGGCGCGTCGCCGATGTTGCGCACGGTCTGGATGATCCGCGTCCACTCCTTCTGCGACACCCGGTTCGAGCGCAGGCGGGCGAAGGAGATGTCGGCCTCCGAGCAGAGCACGCGCAGCGCCAGCTCCTGTTGGCTCATCTCCAGGGAGAAGACGCCCACACCCCGCCGTTCGCGGATGGCCACGTGCTGGGCCACGTTCAAGGCGAAGCTCGTCTTGCCCATGCCGGGACGGCCGGCGATGATGATGAGGTTGCCGCGGTTGAGCCCCTGGCTGATGCGGTCGAAGTCGATGAAGCCGCTGGGCACCCCGGTGAGCATGGTGCCCGGGCGCTCCTCCAACTCCTCCAGGGTGGTGTGGAGGACGTGCGAGAGCTGGGCGAAGCCGCGCTGGATCGCCTCCTCCCCCAGACTGAGGATCGCCTGCTCCGCCCGTCCCAGCGCCTCCGCCGCCGGCAGCCCGCCGTCCAGGCAGTTGCGGATGATCTCCCCTCCGGTGTGGATCAGCCGCCGGCGGACGGACCGCTCCTTGACGATCTCGACGTAGGTGTCGATGCGGCCGAGGTCGGGCAGGTCGAGGTCGAGGCCGGTCAGATAGGCGAGGCCGCCGACCATCTCGAGCTGTCCCCGCTGCTCCAGCTTGGCCTGGAGGGTCCGCAGGTCGATTTCCACCTGCTCCTCCTGGAGGTCGAGCATGGCCTGATAGAGGATCTGATGGCGCTCGCCGTAGAAGTCCTCCGCCCGCAGCCGCCCCGAGATGGTGGGCAGCACCGTCTGATCCAGCAGCACGCCGCCGAGGACCGCCCGCTCGGACTCCTCGCTGTGCGGGAGGGCCTTCTGCTGAGGGAGGGTGTCGATCATGGAGAGGCTGGGGAAGATACCGGAAAGGTCAGGAGACATTCTAGCCCAAGACCCTCATCGGCCGGGATCACTCCGGCGCTGTCCGTAGAGACGACCCAGACCCGATACGATACCGTCGGCAGGCCACGGGGACGGCGGGTCGTCTCCGAAGCGGCGATGCCGCTCCAGTCCTCCCCCACCTCCGGCGTCGCGACCGCGGAGAGGAGATATGGAAAAGGAAAAGAGGATGGATTTCAATCCCGGGCGAGGCCGTGGCAGGATACGCTCTCCATCCTCCCGAGGAGACCGCCCGATGCCACGCGCCTTCTGGATTCCCTCCGTCCTCGCTCTCATCCTGACCACTGCAGCTCTGGCTGCGGAGCCGCCGCGGCACGTCGCCGTTCGCGCCGGGCGCCTGATCGACGGCTCGGACTCGCCGCCCATCCGCGATGTCGTCATCCTTATTGAAGGAGACCGGATCACGGCCGTGGGGCCCGGGCTCGCCATTCCCGCCGGGTATGAGGTAGTCGATCTCTCCCGCTCCACCGTGCTTCCCGGTCTCATCGACTGCCACACGCACATCACCAGCCAGTCCGGCAACTACTACGAGGACCTCTTTCGCCGCAGCCCCATCGACGAGGCGGTGACGGCCCACGTCTATGCCCGGCGGACGCTGGAGGCGGGGTTCACCACGGTGCGCAACGTGGGGGCCCGCGAATTCATCGACGTGGCCCTGCGCGACGCCATCAACCGCGGCGACGTGGTTGGGCCGCGGATGCTGGTGGCCACGATGGCGGTGGGGTCGACCGGCGGGCACAACGACATGACCGGCTTCTCCCCCTATCTGCGGTTCAAGGGTTTCTCCGGAATCGCGGACGGCGTGGACGAGATCCGCAAGCTCATCCGTGTGGAGGTCAAGCGCGGGGCGGACCTCATCAAGGTGATGGCCACGGCCGGCGTGCTGTCCGAGGAGGGATCGGTGGGCGCGCCGCAGTATTCGCAGGAGGAGATGAACGCCGTCGTGCAGGAGGCGGCCCTGTGGGGCAAGAAGGTGGCGGCCCACGCTCACGGCGCCGAGGGGATCAAGCGCGCGGCCCGGGCCGGCGTCGCCTCGATCGAGCACGGCGGCATGATCGACGAGGAGGGAGTCCGCCTGCTCAAGGAGCGCGGCATCTACCTGGTGCCGGACATCTATACGGACGAGTACATCCTCGCCGAGGCCGATCACCTGGGGCTCCCCCAGAAGATGATCGACAAGGAGAAGGAGCTGCGCAAGAACCAGCTCGTCAACTGGCGGCGGGCCATCGACGCCGGCGTGAAGCTCGCCTTCGGCACGGACGCGGGCGTCTACCCGCACGGCCAGAACGCCAAGCAGTTCCACTCCCTCCTGGCCCTCGGCCTCACCCCCCGGCAGGTGATCCGCATGGCCACCGTCAACGCCGCCGACCTCCTGGGCTGGAGCGACCGCGTCGGCACCGTCGCCCCCGGCCGCTACGCCGACCTCATCGCCGTCGACGGCGATCCGCTCACGGACGTCACCGAGCTCGAACGGGTCCGGTTCGTGATGAAGGGGGGAGTCGTGGTGAAGGATCAGGGGAAACGGTGACCCACTGTGCTATGCTTGCTGAAACTGTGATCTCGTGGAGGGATCTGTCATGGACACCACTCCGAATCCCGATCCGACTCCGGCCCCGGAATCCGAACCGACCGGCGGCGTCGTTCTCGCGCGCGGTCTGAAGCTCGTGGGCGAGACCGTGGCACCGGGGGCCAGCCTGCTCCTCGACGGGGAGGTCGCGTCGGGCGTGGCTCACCTCGTGGTCGGGACGCTCGCCCGGATGGCGTTCGGTCCGGTGGGGGTGCTCCTGGTCGCGGCGGACTCCTACTCGAAGTCCGTCTCCGGCAAGAGCCTGCTCGAGCAGTTTCAGAGCGCGGTGAAGTAAAGCGGCCAGCTCTCTGCTCCCCCTCGTATACTCTGAAGCCTCCGGTCCCACTGCCGGCACCGGAGGACGAGGGAGGCGCGCGATGCGAGAGGTCTGTTCCCACCTCGATCAGATCCAGGACGTGAAACCCCATACGCGGGGGTGCGAGGAGTGTCTGAAGATGGGCGACACCTGGGTCCATCTCCGGCTGTGTCTCTCCTGCGGCCACGTGGGCTGCTGCGATTCCTCGAAGAACAAGCATGCGACGAAGCACTTCCACGCCTCGAAGCACCCCCTTGTCCAGTCCCTGGAGCCGGGCGAGGACTGGATGTGGTGCTACGTCGACGAGGTGATGATGGAGCCGGGTTAGGAGTATCCTGCTCTCTCAAGGAGGAAGGATGCCATGAAGAAGGCTCTCAAGAAGTTGACGCTGAGCAGGGAGTCCATCCGCCGTCTTTCCGGGAACGATCTCGGGGAGGCCTTGGGCGGGCTGACGCTGGGTACCTGCGGAGCCACCTGCGCCACCCGCCCGGTGACGTGCGCCTCGTGCTTCGGGACGATTTGCCAGCCGTAGGTCCACGGAAGCCAAGAGAAAGGACGCGCCATGAAGAAGACCCTCAAGAAGCTGTCGCTGAGTAGGGAGTCCATCCGCCGTCTCTCCGGGAACGATCTGGGGGAGGCCCTGGGGGGACGCCCGACGCTGAACGGAACCTGCAACGAATTCACCTGCCCGTTCAGTTGCGCCACCTGCCCCCCGACCTGCGAGACGTGCGTCGGGACGGCGTGCGGTCCGTAGATCCTCATCCCCCGCACAGGGGGAGGGTGACCTCGAAGCAGGTCTCGCCGGGCCTCGACTCGAAGCGGATCTCCCCCTTGTGCCGGGTCTTGACGATGCGGCGGGCGATGTCGAGTCCCAGGCCGCTGCCCTCTCCCACGCCCTTGGTGGTGAAGAACGGGTCGAAGATCCGCGGCTGGACCTCCGGCGGAATGCCCGGACCGTCGTCGACGACGTCCACCACCGCATCCTCTCGGTTGCGGGAGGTGCGCAGGGTGAGGGTTCCCTGCCCTTTTGCCTTCAGGGCGTCGACGGCGTTGTCGATCAGGTTGGTCCACACCTGGTTGAGCTCGCTGCCGTAGGCGCAGACCCGGGGCAGGGTGCTGTCGTATTGTCGGACGACCTCGACATTGGCCTTGCGCAGCTTGTAGGAGAGCATCTTGAGGGTGCTCTCCAGGCCTTCGTGGACGTCGATCTCCTGCTGCCCCGCCTGATCCATGTAGGAGTACTCCTTGACGGCGCCCACCAACTCGGAGATGCGGGAGGTGCTCTGCTCCACCTGGTCGAGCAGCTCGGCGAGGTTGAGCAAGCCGTCGATCCAGGGGAGGACGCAGCCCAGGGACTCGTCGCCGATACGGCCGGCGATGGCGTCCAGCCGCTCGGGGCCGAGGCAGGCCGAGGCCAGGGTGGGAGCGAGGCGCCAGGCGTTCTCGATATGGTGGTCCTCCAGCCAGTCGTTCACCGCGTCCTCCAGGTCGCTCAGGGCGAGGGGATCGACAGGGGGTTTCTCCTTGCGGTGGGCCACGGCGGAGAGGGCCTCCTGCTGCACCTCCAGCATCACCTGCCGCTCCTCGGCGGTGAAGGGGCGTTCCCGTTCCAGGACCAGCTTCTGGAGGCAACGCAGCGAGTCGCGGATCTGGCCGGACGCCCGGCCCGCCGCCGCCGCGGGGTTGTTCAGCTCGTGGGCGAGGCCGGCGGAGAGCTTGCCGAGGGCGGCCATCTTCTCGTTCTGGCGGATCTGGGCGTCGACGTCCAGGGTGCGGCCGGCCATGGCCCCGAGGACGACCCGCGCCACCGGTGGGCACCCGGCGACCAGCCGGCGGAGCTTGTCCGGGTCCAGGCGCAGGGCCCGGCCGGGACCGGCGGCGCGGCCGGTGGCGATGGCCGGGCCGCCCGTGAGCATGGAGATCTCGCCCGAGAACTCGCCCGGCTCATGGACGGCGAGCAGGATCTCCTCGCCTCCCACCCGCTTGGTGACGCGCATCTCGCCGTCGAGCATCACGAACAGCGAGTAGTCCGTCTCCCCCTCGGCGAACAGGACCTCGCCACCCGCCAGCTCCACCTCCTCCCCCACCTCCCGCATGTGGCGGAGGGCCTCCTCCGTCAACCGCGGAAAGAGCGCTTTCTCGTTGGGATCGTGCAGCATGGGGCGCCTCCGGTCCTAGAGGTTGGACAGGTACTGGTGGATGAACGAGATGGCGATCGAGCCCTCGCCCACGCCCGAGGCCACCCGCTTCACCGAGCCGCGGCGCGCGTCGCCGGCCACGAAGATGCCGGGGACGCTGGTTTCCAGCAGGAACGGATCGCGATCCGGCTTCCAGCCCGCGGGGCGCTTGCCGTCGTGCAGGAGCTGGGGACCGGAGAGGATGAAGCCCTGGGCGTCGCGCTCCACGACGTCCGCCAGCCACTGGGTGTGGGGCTGGGCGCCGATGAGGATGAAGAGGGACCGCGCCGGGTGGCTCGTCACCTCGCCGGTCTCGGAATTGCGCACGTCGATCGACTCCAGGTGGCCGTCGCCGTGGGCCGCCGCCACCTGCGAGTGGTACCAGACCTCGATGTTCTTCATTTCGCCGATCTGGTCGACGAGGTACTGCGACATCCCCTTGTTGAGGGAGTCGCCGCGCACCAGCAGGATCACCCGGCGGGCGTACCGCGAGAAATACATGGACGCCTGGCCGGCGGAGTTGGCGCCGCCGACGATGAAGACGTCCTCGTCGCGGCAGGCCATGGCCTCGGTCATGGCCGCGCCATAGTAGACGCCGGCGCCGGTGAGCTCGTCGACGCCGGGGACGTCGAGCTTGCGGTATGAGACGCCGGTGGCGATCAGCAGGGCATGGCAGGAGACCTCGCTGCCGTCGCCGAGGACCACGATGCGGTACGGATCCTCCAGGCGCACCCCTCGGGCCTCCTGGGGAGTGAGGATCTCGACGCCGAAGCGCTGGGCCTGGGTGACGGCCCGGCGGGTGAGGTCGGCGCCGGAGAGACCGGCGGGAAAGCCCAGATAATTTTCGATGCGCGAGCTGGTGCCGGCCTGGCCGCCCGGAGCGTCGCCCTCGATCAGCAGCGTCCGCAGCCCTTCGGAGGCGCCATAGACGGCCGCCGCCAGCCCCGCGGGTCCGCCGCCCACGATGGCGAGGTCGTAAAACGGCTTCTCGGCCTGAGTCTTGAAGCCGATCTTCTCCGCCAGCTCGCCGCGCGAGGGGTTGGCGATCCAGGTACCATCAGTAAGGAAGACCAGGGGGAGGCGGGCCTTGCCGTCCCCCGCGGCTTTCTCCGTCGTCGCCACCAGCTCGCGGGCCTCGGCGTGCTCCTCGACGTCGAGCCATTGATAGGGGATCTGATGGCGGGCGAGGAAATCGCGCACCTGGAAGGCTTCGGGCGACCAGCGGTGGCCCACGACCCGGATGCCCTCGAAGGATGGGCGGAAGTTGGCCTGCCAGTCCCCCAGCAGGTCGTCGAGCACCGGGTAGAGGCACTGCTCGGGCGGATCCCAGGGCTTGAGCAGGTAGTAGTCGATCCGTGCCGTGTTGATGGCGCGGATGGCGGCGTCGGTGTCCGCGTAGGCGGTGAGCAGGACGCGCTTGGCCCCGGGGAAGAGCGGGATGGCCTTCTCCAGGAACTCGACGCCGGACATCTGGGGCATCCGCTGGTCCACCAGGAACAGGGCGACCGGGGTCTTGCGGACCTGGAGCTGCTCCACGGCTTCGAGCGCGCTCGGCCCCGAGTTCGCCCGCATGACGCGGTACTGCTCGCCATACTGGCGCCGCAGGTCGCGGTCCACGGCGCGGAGGACCTCGGTGTCGTCATCGATCGCGAACAGGATGGGTTTGGCCATGGCTCCCCCTCACCTCTGGGGCGAATATATCCGACGTGTCAAGGGGGGTTGCCCGGCGGTCGTGGGCGCCCCCAATGTAGAGATGCCCCGTGGACGTCTCCGAGGCGGGCAGAACCCCACAGACGCCAGAGACGAGTCCGCGGGCACGTCCTGTCGTCCGGCATTTTCGTTCAGATC
Organism: Thermoanaerobaculia bacterium; assembly: GCA_036264085.1. Taxonomy (GTDB): domain Bacteria; phylum Acidobacteriota; class Thermoanaerobaculia; order Multivoradales; family UBA5704; genus DATARR01. Next base: position 16,066 of record DATARR010000070.1, read on the forward strand.
GGACCGCCTTCTCCGATCCGGAGACGCCCACGGGGCGGCCTGAGGAAGCCGACAGGAGCGGGACAACGCTAAGTAGAATTGAACCACACTACCAGTGGTGCTCATCCCCAATGCGCATACGCCGCAGGATTTATTCAAATTCTACCTCGATATCCACTAACCTCTCACAAACTTGGCTCGCCCCTTCTAAATCCATTCCATTCATAGAACAAAGGCGAAGTCGATCAAGCACGAGCTTATCCCCACTTCCCTTCTCAGCGAGATACCGCAAAAACTCCGGCTGTATGTGGTGCGGGACGGCCAAGACTGCCTTGGGATGCACTCGTAATCCAAGAATGCTCTTCCACATTCCCTCCGAAGACTCGAAGAGCTTTCGTTGCCATGTATCACTTTTGCCACATGTCGCTTGGACGACAAATACCCAATGAATTGGCCTAGAATCTCCCCAATACATGTGAGCGATGACATCTACGCCTTCTTCCTGTGCATGCGTTCTAACAGTAGCATCCTCAATCGACGGAGACAACTTGCACTGCTCTCCGATTCTATAGACTGCATCGCCAAAGTCAGAAGCCTTCCTCCTCTCTCGCCCGAGATTCCCCGCTAAAAGACCTCTTTGCCCAAGGCATTCGGTTACTACGTCCTCAAAGTAATGCCTTGGATCCAAACCAGCAACGGCGACATTATATGCATGAAATATCGTAACCCCCAATAGGACGCAATAGGACAACCGAGAACCATCCATGCTCCTGAGATTAAGCCTTGGACCCCTTACCTCGAACGGATAAC
>DATARR010000072.1:0-32366 GCA_036264085.1 Thermoanaerobaculia bacterium
CACCGCTGCCGGCGCCGGCGCGGGCGCCAACGCCGCCTTGGGCGCGCTGTCGTCCAGCCACTTCTGGAAATCCGCCTCGCTCTCGACGGTCAGGTAGCCCTGCATGCGGTAATGGGTGAGGCCGCAGAGTTGGGCGCAGGCGATCTCCCAGCAGGTCTTGCCGGCGGCGCAGTCCGGCAGCTTCGCCTTGGGCGGATTGACCTCGGTCGGGGTGAAGTAGACCGGGATCACCTGGCCGGGGATGGCGTCCTGCTTCACCCGCATGACCGGCAGGTAGAAGCTGTGGATGACGTCCTTGCTGGAGAGGTAGATCAGCACCGGTTTGCCCAGCGGCAGGTGGAGCTGGTTGACGGTCGTGATGTCGTCCTTGCCCGCGGGATCGTTGGGATCGAGCCCGAGAGGATTGCCGTCGGTCACCAGCTTGAGATCCGTGCGGCCGAAGACACCATCCTTGCCGGGATACTGGACGTTCCAGGCGAACTGCTGGGCCACCACCCGGATCTGCACGGCCTGCGACTTGTCCGGCAGAGCGTTGACGCGCTTGGCCCAGATGGGGACGGCGAAGAGCACCAGGAGGATCACCTCCACCAGCACCACGCCCGCCTCGCCATAGGTCGAGAACCCGGCCTTGGCCCCGGCGTAGTGGGCCACCGGATTGGCCTTGTGGCGGAAGCGGATGAGGCAGTAGACGAAGAAGATGCCCCAGCCCACGAACAGCACGAGCATGAACCAGTGCACGATCGCCGTGAGCTGATCGAGCTGTTCGCCGTGCGACGAGGCGACGGGAGGAAAATTCAGCGGAAGACCGAGCGTGGTCTGCATCAGTGTTTCTCTCCGTGAATGAGGCGCAGCCGCTGCCGCACCATGGCCTTCTCGTTCAGCTTGCGGGACCTCCGGCGGAAGTCCAGGATCACCTTGCCGATCCCCACGTAGACCACCCCGACCAGGGCGATCAGCGTCAGAATGGCATTGTTCATCCCCTTCGTCATCGGCGAATCGGCGGCGCCGTAGCAGGTGGCGCAGGCCATGGCGGCCCGCGGCAGGGCGAGCCACGCCGCGGCGGCGGTCAGGGTCAGGAACGATCGTAGATTCTTCCTCATGATGACGTCACTCCTCGATCAATCCTCGTCGTCGGGAGCCAGCTCCCGGAGCTTCCTGCGCACCCGCAGGCCGTAGACCAGCAGGACGCATCCCAAGGCGACGAACAGCAGCCCGACGGTCAGGTCGCCTCCGCTGCGTGTCGCCAGCCAGCTCTGCACGCCCCATACGCCCACCCAGGCCGCCAGCAGCACCGAGGCGGTGATGAAGAACAGGTGGAACGATCGCAACGACAGGCTCATCGGAGCATCCGCTGGTCCCATTGCGAGAGCGAGGGGATGGCCATCAGCACCACGAAGAAGATCACCGTGAGCAGCAGCACCCAGTAGATCAACTTCCGTTCGTGGGAGAGATGCATGAACACTGCCGCCACCAGCGAGCCCTTGAAGCTGGCGATCACCAGCGCCACCAGGATGGCGAGGCCCACGGGCATGTGGAAGTAGCTGACCGCCACGGTCAGGATGGTCATGACCATCAGGGTCACGAAGACCACGATGTAGGACCGGGTCTGCTTGCGGATCGATTCGGCGTCGCTCGCGCTCATCGCTTGGGCTCTCCTCAGAGCAGGTAGAGAGTCGGGAACAGGAAGATCCAGACCAGGTCCACGAAGTGCCAGTAGAGGCCCGCCACCTCGACGCGGTTGGTGAACCGCTCGGGCTGGGTCCTGAACAGCTTCGCGCCGGGTCCCAGGAAGTAGCCGTTGACGATCATGCCGCCGATCACGTGCAGGCCGTGCAGGCCGGTCAGCGTGAAGTAGATGGCGAGGAAGGTGTTCGACTTCGGGAACAGACCGACCTCGAACTTGTGGCCGTACTCGAAGCCCTTGACGACCAGGAAGCCGACGCCCGCCAGCAGCGTGAGCCCCATGTACATGCGGTACTTCTTGAAGTCGTTGAGCTTGAGCGACGCCCACGACATCACCATGGTCACCGACGAGGCGATGAGGATGATGGTGTTGAGCGTCGCCAGCGGCACGTTCAGGAACTCGCGGCCGTGGTGCCAGGTGCCCGCGGGAGCGCCCGTGCGCAGCAGCACGTAGGAGGAGAACAGGGCGCCGAACAGCATCACCTCGGAGGCGAGGAAGAGCCAGACGCCCAGCTTGGCGTTGAACACGCCGGTGTCGGGACGGGCCTCTACGGTATAGGGAATCTCCATCGCTTCAAGCCTCCTGGAGGTGGTGCTGGGGGGTGAAGTCCGTCGACGCCCCCGGCAGGCTGTAGTCATAGGGCCCGCGGACGACGGTGGGGATCTCGGGGAAGTTGCCGTGCGCGATCGGCGGCGACGGCGCGGCGGACCACTCGAGAGTGGTGGCGTCCCACGGATTGGCGCCCACCTTCGCCCCCTTCCAGATGCTCCAGAAGAGGTTGAAGATGAACGGGATCTGCGACAGGCCGAGGAGCCAGGCCGAGACCGACATGAAGGCGTTCCAGTGCAGCACGGGCTGGGCGTGGGAGTAGGAGGCGCCGCCGTCGTACAGCCGGCGCTGCACCCCCGCGAGCCCCTGGATGAGCATGGGGAAGAAGATGCCGTTGATGAACAGGAACGACGGCCAGAAGTGGAGCTTGCCCAGGAACGAGCTCATCTGGCGGCCGGTGAGCTTGGGGAACCAGTAGTAGATGCCGGCGAACATGGCGAAGATCGTCCCCGGCGCGACCACGTAGTGGAAGTGGCCGATGACGTAGAGGGTGTCGTGCAGGTGGATGTCCGTGGGCGCGAGGCCCAGGGGCAGGCCCGTCAAGCCCCCGATGGCGAACATCGGCAGGAAGGCCAGGGCGAAGAGCATCGGCACCGTGTAGCGGATCGACGCCCCCCAGAGCGAGATGATGAGCGCCGTCAGCACGATCACCGACGGGATCGAGATGATCATCGTCGTGGTCTGGAAGAAGGTGCTCATCACCGTGCCCATGCCGGTCATGAACATGTGATGGGCCCAGACGATGAACGACATGAAGCCGAGGAAGGTCACGGCGTAGACCATGGAGCGGTAGCCCCACAGCGGCTTGCGCGTGTTGTTGGCGATCACCTCGGCGACGATGCCGAAGGCCGGCAGGATGAGGACGTAGACCTCCGGGTGGGCCAGGAACCAGAACAGGTGCTGCCACAGGAGCGGGCTGCCGCCGCCGGCCACCTGGAGCTGCTGGCCCGAGACCACCAGACCGGAAGGCAGGAAGAAGCTCGTCCCCGCCAGGCGGTCCATCATCTGCAGCACCGCCGCCGCCTGCAAAGCCGGGAAGGCCAGGAGGAGGAGGAAGGAGGTGACGAACTGCGCCCAGACGAAGAACGGCAGCCGCATCCAGGTGAGGCCCGGGGCCCGGAGCTGGATGATGGTGACCAGGAAGTTCATCGAGCCCAGCACCGAGGAGATGATCAGGAACAGCATGCCGAAAAGCCACATCGTCTGTCCGGTGGGGGCGATGTCCGACAGCGGTGGATAGGAGGTCCACCCGGACTGGGCGGCGCCGCCCGGCGCGAAGAAGCTCGAGAGCATGATCACGCCGCCCACGAAGTAGGACCAGTAGGACGCCATGTTGAGCTTGGGGAAGGCCATGTCCGGCGCGCCGATCTGGAGCGGCACGATGTAGTTGCCGAAGGCGCCCACGGCCAGCGGCACGATACCGAGGAAGACCATGATCGTGCCGTGCATGGCGCCGAGCTGGTTGTAGAGCTCGGGGACGATGATGCCGCCGCTGGCCTTGAGGAGCTTGCCGACCAGGGGGATCGGCTGGTTCGGGTAGGCGAGCGACCACCGCATCATCATCATCAGCGAGAAGCCGAAGAGGAGGAAGCAGAGGGCGGTGAACCCGTACTGGATGCCGATGACCTTGTGGTCCTGGGAAAAGACGTACTTCTGCCAGAAGCCCAACTCGTGGTGGTGAGCTTCCCCGTGCCCGTGGGCAACCCGTTCATCGACTAATGCCATCTACGCTCTCCTTCAGGCGGTGACCGGAACGCCAGGACACACCCAGACCGCGGGAGGCCGCGATTCAGCCGCCTGGGGGTCCTGAACGACTTTTAGCGACATCTGATGCTTCATGCGAACGACTTGGCGTAAGAGACGGCGGGAGTCTACGACAGGGGAGTGAGAGGGTGCAAGGGTGGGGAGGCGATTCCGGCAACTCGCGCTCGGGAGCTCCCTTGCGTCCCCGGCCGTTGCCTGCGACAATGCCGCGGTTTCGACAACGCATGTCCTCAGGAGCGGAGCGGTGGCGGCAAGACATGATCACGGATACAAGCGGCTGTTCTCCCATCCCGAGATGGTCGCAGACCTCCTGCGCGGCTTCGTCCAGGAGGACTGGGTCCGCGATCTCGACTTCTCCACCCTCGAGCGGGTCCCCAACACCTTCGTCACTCGCAAGCTGCGCAGCCGCCGCGAAAGCGACGTGGTCTGGCGGGTCCGCTGGGGGCGGGACCGCTGGCTCTACGTCTACCTCATCCTCGAGTTTCAGTCCACGGTCGATCCCTTCATGGCGCTGCGCCTGATGGTCTACCTGGGCCTGTTCTACCAGGATCTCATCCAGCGTCACCAGCTCACTCCGGAGGGCAAACTTCCCCCCGTGCTGCCGCTGGTCCTCTATAATGGACATCCGCCCTGGGGCGCCGCTCGGGACGTTGCCGATCTGATCGCGGGGATCCCGGGAGGGCTGGAGCGGTATCGGCCGCAGCTCCGGTACTGTCTGCTGGACGAGGAACGGATGGCCGACTCCGAGTTGGAGTCGTTGCGAAACGTGGCGGCGGCGCTGTTCCGGCTGGAGAAGAGCCATGGTCCGCAGGACATCGAGCGGATCCTGACAGCTCTGCTGGACTGGTTGCAGGAGCCGGAGCTCGCGGAGCTGAAGCGTTCGTTCGCGGAATGGATGGTGGAGGTCCTGCTGCCGGGCCGCGTCCCCGGTGTCACGATCCCCCAAGTCGCGGATCTTCAGGAGGTCAGGTCGATGCTTGCCGAGAGAGTCATCGAGTGGACTCAGCAGTGGAAGCAAGAGGGGCTGGAGGAAGGGCTGGAGCAGGGACGGGAGGAAGGGCTGGAGCAGGCCCGGGAAAGGACCCGCGGGGTCCTCTTGCGGGATCTTGAGAGACGCTTTGGTCTGTTGCCCGCGGATGTACGGCGACAGATCGATGAGATCGGCTCGATCGAAGAGCTTATTGAGTTGAGTCTTCGTGTCGGTGGGGCCTCTTCGATTGGCGATCTTGGACTCGGCTAGCTCGCCGACGCCCTGAGATTCCGCTCCAAGTTTCTCATCGACTCCTCGTCGAACGCTCTCTTGCTTTCTCGCCGCCGGGGTCCGCAGGACATCGAGCGGGTCCTGACGGCCCTGCTGGACTGGTTGCAGGAGACGGAACTCGCGGAGTTGAAGCGCTCCTTCCGCGGAATGGATGGTGGAAGTCCTGCTGCCGGGCCGCGTACCCGGGGTTACGATTCCCCAGGCCGCAGATCTTCAGGAGGTCAGGTCGATGCTTGCTGAACGGGTTATCGAGTGGACCCAGCAGTGGAAGCAAGAAGGGCGGGAGGAAGGGCTGGAGGAAGTCCGCGGAATCCTCCTGAGGGAGCTGGAGAGGCGTTTTGGACCCTTGCCTGAGGGTGTGCGGCGGAGGGTGGACGAGATCGGCTCGTTCAAGGAGCTGACCGAATTGAGCGTTCGCGTTGGTTCGGCCTCTTCGATCTCCGAACTCGGACTCGCGGTCCCATGATGCCGGAGTTGGCGCCCGAGGACGATCTCGAGCTGACCGACGAGGATCTGAAGGGCTCTGGCCTTACAGCGGAAGAGATCGCTCGGTCGCCGGAGATCGGCGCGTGGTCCGACGCTAGGCCTTCAAGATTCTCTTTCCTCCTCCGCGATTCGCCATCTGAGATATTCACAATCCATGTGATCGGAGGGACGGATTGTCTGCTTCGTGCGGATCAACGTCTCCTTGCTTGCCACCAGAAGCTGTGTGCCCTCAACGTCTTGGTGCTCGGCCTGAGCGATTGCATCGTCGTATGAGACTCCGCAAGCTCCTGCCATCAGGTCGATCACGACCTCGTCTGCGACCCTGACGACTCGATATTTTTCAACGTCACCCAGCTCGAGCTCTTCCGCCGCATTATCAGGAAGGAATTTCAGAGCGGCTTTGACCCGCGCGACGTTCTCGGGTGATGGATCAATCAGGAAGTCGATGTCCTTGGTGGTTCGGCCGCTGCCATGGATGATGACGGCGAAGCCGCCGATCAGGACGTACCGGGCTTGCGCTTCATTGAGGGCTTGGCCGATCCGGGCGACGTCTTCGAGGCTTGGCGCGCGTGAGTACGTGCCATCATCTGAGTCATCCACCTGTCGGCCTCCTCAAAGGTCTCGAAGCGATAGAGTCCACCAGGCACGAGCTTGTCCGTTCCCCGCAAGGCCCAGGCAGTACGCAAGAGTTGGTCGGTATCCTTGAGAGTAGTGCGCGACGTATTGCGGCGCCCGACGGTCTTGCCGATAATCTCGTGGTCGAGGGGTTCAGATCCAGTCCGGCGCATGGAGGAAGTCTACCATCCCACGTTGCCGGTGAATTTCTAGCTCGCCGACGCCCTGAGATCCCGCTCCAGCCTCTTCATCGACTCCTCGTCAAACGCCTCGTAGTACCCCCGGATCCTTCCTTGCCCATCCACCAGCACAAACCGCGTGCTGTGAAGGATGGGCTCGGCCGTGGGCGTGGCTGTCGCGGCTTTGGGCGTATTGTCGATCCCCAGCTTGAAGCCTTCCTTGGAGAGGCGATAGATCTGCTCGCCGTCGCCGGTGAGGAAGAGCCAGCGGTCCGGGGCCTTGAAGGATTGGGCGTAGGTCTGGAGCACGGCGGGGGTGTCGTACTTGGGGTCTACCGAGAAGGAGACGAGGCGCACGGGGAGGTTGCTCGGAAGGCCGCGGTTGAAGCGGGCCAGGCGTGCCGTCATCATGGGGCAGGAGGCGGGGCAGCGGGTGAAGATGAAGTCGGCCACCCAGGGAGCGCCCGCGAGGTCCTTGAGGGTCACCGTGCGGCCGTCGCGATTGGTGAGCTTGAAGTCCGGGACGCTCCACATCACCGGTGGGGGCTCCGGCCGGCGGAGGCGCTGCACGGCCGTGGCGGCGACCACCAGCACCAGGGCGGCGATCAGGAATCCCCAGAGCAGGCCGCGACGGACGGTTGGAGTCATCTAATCCACCCTACCACCGCGGGTGGCTGCGAGGCTCGCGGCCAGGCAGACGAGGCCCAGGGTGGCGGCGATCCCCATCGAGACCGCCACTCCCGGCAGGCCGCTCCCCTGCGAGGCGGCCGGGCCGTAGAGCACTTCGCGCAAGGCCGCCACGCCGTAGGTGAGAGGGTTGGCGCGCATCAGCGCCGAGAGCCAGAACGGCGCACCGTTCATCGGGAAGAAGGCGCCCGAGAGGAGCCACATCGGCAGGAGCACCACGTTCATAATGGCGTGGAAGCCCTGAACCGAATCGAGCTTCCAGGCGAAGAAGAAGCCCAGAGCCGTGAGCGTGACCGCGAGCAGCGCCAGCACCCCCGCCGCCGCCAGCGCCGACGCAACCGTGAGATGGACTCCCGAGACCGGCGCCAGGGCCAGGAAGACGACCCCTTGCAGCCAGGCCAGCGTCGCCCCGCCCAGCACCTTGCCCATCACCAGGGCCGTCCGCGACACCGGCGCCACCAGCACGCCTTGGAGGAAGCCCTCGTGGCGATCCTCGATCACCGAGATGTTGGAGAAGATGGCGGCGAAGAGCAGCACCAGGACGATGGTGCCCGGAAAGAAGAAGCCAAAGTAGTTGAGGCCCGCCGGTCCGCCCGGGAGGCGGAAGGAGCCGGAGAGGCCGCTGCCCATCAGCAGCCAGAAGAGGAGCGGTGTGGCCACGGCGCCGGCGATGCGGCTGGGCTGGCGGAAGAACCGCGTCAGCTCCCGGCGCCAGAGGGTGAAGACGGGGAGGATCATCCGGCCGTCTCCTCGCGGTCCTCAATATCCTCGAATGGGCGGCCCGTGCGATGGAGGAAGACGTCCTCCAGGGTCGGCCGGGCCACGGTGACGGCGTCGATCCGACCCGGGAACGCCTCGGCGAGGCGGGCCACCAACTCGTGGGCCCGCTCCCGCTCGATGCGCACGGCCCCGTCCCGCACCTCGGGCGCGGGACCGGGAAAGCGAGCGGCGAGATCCCGAGCGAGACCCGCGGGGTCCGGCCCGGTGAGGGTCACCACGTCGCCGCCGATCTCCTCCTTGAGGGCGGCCGGCGCGCCCTCGGCCACGATCGTCCCGCGGTCGAGGAGGACGAGGCGGTCGCAGCGGTCCCCCTCCTCCATGAAGTGGGTGGTGAGGAGCACCGTCACCCCGGCGGCGCGCAGCGACTCCAGGGTCTCCCGCAGGTCGCGCCGGGCGCCGGGATCGAGCCCCGTGCTGGGCTCGTCGAGAAGCAGCAGGCGGGGATCGTGGAGCAGGGCTTTGGCGATCTCCACCCGCCGTCTCAAGCCGCCGGAGAGCTCCTTCGTCCGCTGATCCCGCCGCTCGGCGAGGCCGAAACGCTCCAAGGCGGCGGCGATGCGGCCGTCCAGCTCCCGGCCGGAGAGGCCGTAGAGGTGGCCCTGGTGCACGAGGTTCTCGCGCACGGAGAGCTGGACGTCGAGGCTCGGGCTCTGGAAGACCACGCCCAGGCGCCGGCGCACCTCCCGCGCCTGGGTGGCGAGGTCGGCGCCGAACGTCCGCACCGTGCCGGACTCCGGCCGGGCGAGGGTGGCGAGGATGCGGAACAGAGTCGTCTTGCCGCCGCCGTTAGGCCCGAGAAAACCGAAGATGCTCCCCGCGGGAACGTCGAAATCGAGCCCGGCGAGGGCGGGCCGGGTGGGACCGCCCTTCCGCTTGCCCGGGTAGGAGTACCGGAGGCCCCGGGCCTCGACGGCAGGAGTCTCGGCGGCCATGGGAGAGGTCAGGAGACGACCCGGTCCAGCAGCATGATGAGCAGCAGGGCCGGGAAGTACAGGAGTGAGGCCAGCATCAGGCGGCGCGCTCCGGGGTTCGTACGGGCCTGGGCGAAGGCGAAGGAGAACCCCAGGTAGACCAGGCCGAAGGCGAGGGCGCCCACGAAGTAGACGGTGCCCATCAGGCCCAGCAGCGACGGGAGAAGGGAGACGGGGACCAGGGCCGCGCCGTAGAGAATGGCTTGGCGGCCTGCCCGGAGCCCCTTGGGATCGAGCACCGTCAGCATCGGGAAGCCGCCTCGGGCGTAGTCCTCGCGGCAGAGCCAGGCGATGGCCAGGAAGTGCGGGAGCTGCCAGAAGAAGAGGATGCCGAAGAGCACCCAGGCCGCGGGATCGAGCTCGTTGCGCACGGCGCTCCACCCCATCATGGGCGGGATGGCGCCTGGCACGGCGCCGATCACCGTGGCGAGCGAGCTGACGCGCTTGAGCGGCGTGTAGACGAAGACGTAGCCGGCGAGGGCCACGGCGCCCAAGAGCGCGGTGAGCAGGTTCACGGCCAGCGCGAGGTCGGCGAGACCCAGCACGGCCAGCACGACGCCGAAGAACAGAGCGGAGTCGGGGTCCATCCGCCCCGCCGGCAACGGCCGGGAGGCGGTGCGATTCATGAGGGCATCCGTGTCCCGCTCCAGCACCTGGTTGAGCACCGAGGCGCCGGCCGAGATGAGCCCGGTGCCCAGCAGCGTGTGGACCAGGAGGATGAAGGCGAAGGACCGGTCCTCGGCCAGCAGGAAGCCAAGGCCCGCCGTGAGCACGACCATGAGGGTGATGCCCGGCTTGGTCATCTCCCAGAAATCCGCCAGCCGTGCCGAGATGGGCAGGGCTGTCTCCTCGATTGCGTCGACCTTCAAGACTCTACCCCGCCGGACGTTGCCGTGTCTGTGAATGGAATCGTATTCATGGAATCGCGGCGAGCCGCCGCCACAGGGCGGGGCACGCCGCGGGAAGTCTAGCGCGAAGAGACAGGGGATTGCACCTCGTGTACGATAGAGACATGGCTGCCATGACCGCAGAGCAGGTGCGCTCCTGGATCGAGGGCTTCGAGGCCATCAAGCAGGCGGACCGGGAGCGGCTCCGTCAGATCGGCCCTCGTCCCCATTGGTCGGTGGCTGTTTCACTGAGCCTGATCGAGGCTGCGCGATCCTCGGGCAAGCCCCTGCGGGACCCTAGGCGCGAGGCGGAGGACGAGCGGGTTCGGCAGGTCTGGACGAGGCTCAAAGCGCCTTATCTCCCGTGACCCGAAGCTCTGAGCCGGAGTTCGCGGAAGCCCTTCAGGCCGTCATCAAGGCCTTGGACGAGCTCGATTCACCCTCGATGGTCATCGGCGGAGTGGCGGTGATCGCCCTCGGAGTCCCCCGGTACACCGCCGACATCGACGTCACCATTCAAGGCAGGAGCAGCCATCCGGAGCAGGTTTTCAGTGTGTTCTCCCACCACGAGATCGCAGGTGCCTCTCCTGGCTTCGACCGGCCCCACGATCGGCTTCTACTGCTTGTGGACGGTGCTGGTGGCGCGCGACCTCCGGACTAGGGGAACCGCGGATGGCTCCGCACCTTCTGCGCCTGCAACAGATGCCGTCGCTCGTGGGTTTCGAGCACCAGGAAGCCGGTGCCGACGCGGAAGTAGACGAAAGGTAAAAACGGATTCTTGAAGCGCGCGGCGTTGAGGTCCAGAGGCGCGGCCTCGCGTAGGAGATCGGCGAGATCGATCTGTACCTTCGCCCATTCCTCGCTCACCTCGGCCGGGGTCTTACGCAGGGCGGGGACGATCTTGCGCGGCGCCGGCATCTTGAATTTCGGCGGCGGCTCCAGGGAGCGGATGAACCAGCGCTCCAGCACGGGAGGATGGATGGGACCCCGGCGGTTCACTCCGCGGCGGTGGGCGTCCTCCACGGCCTGACGCATGGGGACGAGGTAGACGCGTGCCCCCACGTTGAGATGGTCGAGGCATTGGGCCACGCTCCAGGAGCGCTCGTCCGGCCGCCAGTTGAGACGCTCGTCGTCCAGCTCCGCCAGGAGAGCCCGGGCCTCGCGGTCGCTCGCTTCGAGCCCCTGTTGGATCTTCGCCAAGTCCTCCGGCAATCCTTCAGCACCGGCCATCACTCACCACCCCATCTGGTCGATGGAGTACGGGAGCATCTTCCGCCACCAGGGCCAGTCGTGGTCGACGTCGTGCCCCCAGAGGTCCAGCCGATGGGGAATCCCCTTGCGGTGGAGGATCTCCGAAAGCCGCCGCGAGGCGTCCGGCGCTTCGTACGCCCCCTGGCCGGTGAGGACGTGGATCTTCGCGGCCGTCTGCAGCAGGTGGAGGGGGTGTCCCTCCAGGTTCGGCAGGTACCAGGCCGGATTGTTGAAGTAGGCGTCATCGCCGCTGTAGCCGTGGAGGTAGTCCGGCCCCAGGTCGTAAAAGCCGCTCATGGCGATGACGCCGTCGAAGAGGTCCGGCCGCCGGAACAGAGTGTTGGCGGCGTGGAAGGCGCCGAAGCTGGCCCCGGCCGTGACGACGCGGATGTCGGGCGTCCGGCAGACCTGGCGGATGAAGGGGACGACCTCCTCCTCCACGTAGCGGGAGTAGAGGGCCTGGCGCCGGGCCTGCTCGGGCACCGGCAGGCCGCGGTCCATCCAGGCCTGGTTGTTGATGCTGTTGATGGAGAAGACGCGCACCCGGCCGGCGTCCAGGGCCGGCGCGACCGCGCCGATCAGCCCGAAGCGCTCGTTCTCCAGGAAGTCCGCCGCCGCCGTGGGGAAGAGCAGCAGGGGGTGGCCCCAGTGCCCGTAGGAGACGATGGGCATCTCCTGTCCCAGGTTGGGGCTGCGCCAGCTCGTGATCTCCCGCTCGTTTCCCATCCGGTCCTCGCTCCGGGGCCGTCCCGCCCGGCGGTAAGTCAATGCCGCGAGGATATCCCATTCGGCTGGGTGCCGTGCTCCTCTTGCGCCGCGGGACCGCTGATGTCACAGTCCCCGCGCTGGCGCTGGTAGCCGCCATGGAACGGATCCCCATCATCGCCGACGGCCGGGAGGTCTCGCACCTCGCCGTCCGTTTCGACCCGCCACCTCCGGAGGGCGCTCCCGAGCGTCCCTGCATCCTCTACCTCCACGGCTTCGGCTCCGAGCAGTCGGGCGAGAAGGCGGAGTTCTTCCGCCGGCGAGCCCTGGACGCCGGGCTCGGTTTTTGCTCCTTCGACTTCCAGGGTCACGGCCAGTCCGGCGGTGACCTCACGGACATCACCCTCACGCGCAACCTGGAGGACATCGCCCGCGTCCACGACCTCCTGCGGTCCCGGGGGCATGAACGGCTGATCCTGCTGGGCTCCTCCATGGGCGGCGGCTCGGCGCTCTGGTACTCGGCGCTCCACCCGGAGGGGATTGTCGCCGGCCTCCACATCGCGCCGGCCTTGGAGATGGACCAGGGCTTCCTCGCCTGGGCCGGCGAGGAGGGGGTGCGCCGCTGGCAGGAGACGGGGACGATTCACTTCGCGAACGACCTCGTCTCCTGCGAGCTGGGCTGGGGGCTGATCGAGGACCTCCGCGCCCATCCCCTGGACCGGCTCCTCGCCGAGTACCGCACGCCCTGTCTCCTCCTCCAGGGGAAACGGGATACCTCGGTCGCCTGGCGCAGCGTCGCCGACTTCGCCACCCGTTGCGCCTTCCCAGGGGTCGAGTTCCACTTCTTCGCGGATGGCGACCACAGGATGACCGACCGGAAGGAGAGGTTGTGGGAGCTGATGGGGGAGTTCTTAAGGGGACGGGGGGTGATTGGGGGACATCCGCCACGTGAAAGCGCGATAATGACCCCGGCGAGGTGAATCAGGAACTCCTACGGCGATCAAGATGCAGATCCATCCGAGCGACCTCCTTTTGAAAGAGGCCTTCCAGGAACGGAACGGTTCCAGGAAAGTCATCGAGCACGTCGACTCGTGTTCCTGGTGCCGCCAGAGGCTCAAGACTCTTGTCGGCCACCACCTGAACGGAAAGCCTCCGGACTACGGACCGATCCTCGACCGCACCTTCCGCTCTCTCCAGCGCTGGCAGGCCGAGTACGCCCGGGAGCGCGCAGAGGCACCGAGGCTCTTCTCAAGCCTCCTGGGCATGCCACCCCAGCGGCGAGAGCTGGTCGTCTGCAACCATCCCAGGTTCCAGACTTGGGGGTTGTTGGAGATCCTGCTCTCTGAAAGCTGTGAACAAATCTTTATCGACGCTGCCAGGAGCGAGGAGTTGGCGAACCTGGGACTCAAACTCGCCGAAAGCCTGGACCGCGCACACTACGGAGCTGAAAGAGTCGAAGACCTGCGGGCTCGGACCTGGGCGTTCATCGGCAACTCTCGCCGTGCCCAAGCCAATTTCAAGGGGGCCGAGCAGGCGTTCACGAGATCCCGTGCTCACCTATTGGCTGGAACGGGAGATGTCCTGGAGCGTGCATCGGTTCTAAGACTTAAGAGGTCGCTTTATACTTACCAGGGTCGCTTCGAAGATGCTCTTCGGCTGTCGCAAAAGCTGTTAATCCTCTTTGAGGAGGCTGGAGACACCCACGGCATTGCGAACAGCTTGGTGGGGATCTACCTCGTTTACCAAACCAAAGGTGAAGCCTCTCAAGGTGTTCCCTTCTTACGCCAAGCGATCCCCATGATCGATCGTTCTCTCGATCCTCGCGCTTTGCTTTGTGCTTGGAATAACTTAATCGATGCTCTGTCCATTGACAAACATTCCCTCCTGGAAGCCCAAGCGCTACTTGCAAGAGCCCGCCCTCTCTATCGCCGGTTCCCGCAGCCATCGTTTCAAGGTCGGCTTAAATGGATGGAGGCTAGAATCGCTTGCGGCGCCGGTCGATTCAGCGAAGCGAGAGAACTCCTCGGCGCGGCCCGGGAGGAGTTGCTGGCTGCAAAGTTGACCGGGGACGCGTCACGGGCCTACGACGAGATCCAAGAGCTGCCGGCGAAATGAGGATCTCCTTAACGGGCTCGAAATGAATAGCGGGTTGACAAAGAAGACGCTTCAGGTGACCCTATCTTAGGGAAAATGCACCCTTCTGAAGGCGCTCCGGACGGCTATGGTGGCTGCCCGCGGACCGCTCAATGGGAGAGGAATATGAGATCTCAGATGACACGCCTCACCGTCCCCGCAGTCCTCGTCTGCTTTGCGCTGGTCTCGAGCTCCGGTGCCTGGGCCCGGCCGGTCCATGACTCGGCGCCGGTCCCCCAGGGACAGGTCTCTCTGGCGGAAAACCTCCTGGCCTGGACCCTGTCCCTGTTGTTCGAGAAGCCTGGGGTGCCGCGCACGAGGCCCGCTGCGAAGCCCCCTCACGTCCACACGAAGGAGGGGCCTCAGGCGGACCCCAACGGCAGCCCCCATTGAGCGCACCGTGGTCAGGGGAGGCATCGGCGCACGGAAAGCGCCGGTGCCCTCCTTTGTCCCGATTTTCGCCGCTCAAGCATCCTTATATACAGGATGGTATTCTCAAGAGAATTCTTTGGCCGACTTCGGAGGCTCCCCTCCGAAGCGGCATGGAACCGGCCGGGCCGGGGGCCTGCTCCCCCTGTCCGCTCCCGGTTCAGGGAGGGCCCAACCCGTGAAGATACACCCCCATGACCTCCTGATCCAGGAGCTCTTCGCCTCGTCCGGTGACGAGTCCCAGACCGTTCTGGATCACGTCCTCCGGTGCAGCGCCTGCCAGCGGCGGACGCGGGAGCTGCTCCACGCTCCGATGGCGTCTTTCCTGGAGAGGGTCGTCCGTCTGGACTGGCGGGCCACGGCGCCCGCCAATTATGGCGCGGCGCTGGACCGCGGATCGGCGGTCGCCCGGAGGGTGCAGGCGGCGTGCGATTGGGAGCGGTCTGAGGCCGTGCGCCTGCTGGCCGAGCTGCTGGAGCATCCCGGAGGCCGGCGGCAGTGGATCGTGCGCAATCACCCCAGCTTCCAGACCTGGGGGTTGTTCGAGCTGCTCCTCGAGCGCAGCCACGAGCAGAACTTCGACGATCCGGCGGCCGGCGAGGGCCTGGCGCTCCTCGCCCTGGAGATCACGGACCGGCTCGAGGGGTTCGGCGAGGAGCGGCTGGAAGACTTCCGGGCCCGGTCCTGGGCCTGGGTGGCCAACGCCCGGCGGGTGCGGTCCGACCTGCGTGGCGCCGAGGAGGCCTTCGCCATCGCCTTCTCGCATCTGGCCCGGGGAAATGGCGAGCCCATGGAGCGGGCGATCCTCCTGGACCTCAAGGCCTCGCTGCTCCGTGCCCAGAGGCGCTTTGCCGGCGCCCTGCGGCTGCTGGGCCGCGCCATTCGCATCTTCCGCGAGCTCGGAGAGAGGCACCGGGCGGGCCGGTCCCTGATCAACATGTCCATCGTCCACCGCTACGCCGGCGAGCCCGAGAAAGCCATCCCGCTGCTCTATGAAGCCCAGGACCTGATCGATGCGTCCCGCGAGCCCAGGCTCCTGTTCGCGGTGTGGAACAACCTCATCGACGACCTGGCGGACAACGAGCAGTACATGGAAGCGCACAAGCTCCTGGTGCGAGCCCGTCCCCTCCTTCGGCAGTTCCCCCTACCCTGGCATCAGAACCGTCGCCGCTGGGTGGAGGGACGGATCGCCCACGGCCTCGGCCAGGACCGGGACGCGGAGGTCCTCTTCCTCAGGGCGCGCGACGGCTTCCTCGCCGAGGACGCCGCCTACGATACGGCGCTCGTCTCGCTCGACCTCGCCGCGCTCTACGCCGGGCAGGGCCGCAACGCCGAGGTCAAGCGGATCGCCGAGGAGATGATGCCCATCTTCTCCTCCCGCCAGATCCACCGCGAGGCCCTGGCCGCTCTCGCCTTCTGGAAGCAGGCGGTGGACGCCGAGCGGGCGGGCGCCAAGCTCGTCAACGGCGTGGCGGCGTTCCTCAAGCGCGCCCGGCACGATCCGGAGCTGCGCTTCGAGGCGCCCAAGGACTAGCCGGACATGGAAAAGGGGCGCCCCCTCGGGTCGCCCCCTCTCGTCTGCCGCAGCCTGCCGCCCGAAGCGGCGTTCTCTTACTTGCCCTTGAAATCGAAGTTCGCAGTGACCGTCTGGTTCGGCCCGACCGTGATGTCCTGATCCTGCGTGCCGAGCTTCTCGTGCCACGCCTCGAGGGTGTACTTGCCCGGAGGCAGATTCTTGATCGAGAAGGAGCCGTCCTCGCCGGTGGTGGCGAAGAAGGGGTGCGGCAGCACGCCGACGTAGGCGGTCATCCACGGATGAACGTCGCACTTGACGTGGACCATCAGCTCCGGCTTGTCGAAGGTCTTGTCGAACGGCGGCAGACCCTGGGGCTGGGCCTGGTTGAACTCGGCGTTCGTCTTCGCCAAGGCGTGGACGTTGTGCAGCGTCGCGTCCGTGTTCTTGATGGTCAGCGGCTGGCCGACCTGGATACCCTGGACGCGCGGCGTGTAGAGGCAGCCCTGCTGGTCGAGCTCCTTCTTGTCGGTGGGTGCCGGGAAGGTCTTCCCCTCGAGGCCGGTCTTGACGTAGACGAAGACGTTGCCCAGCTTGCCGTCCTTGGCCGCGATCTCGTTGGTGTCCGCCGGCGTCTTGTGGAGGCTGGCGCAGACCGGGTCGGCGCTGAAGGCGATGGGGGTGTCGGTGTCCGTCCCGGCGAAGGTGACGGTGCCGCTGACACCGCCGGCATTGGCGGCCGGGGCCGCGGGAGCCGCCGCCGGGGCGGGCGCCGAGGCGGTCTCGTCCTTCTTATCCCCGCCGCCGCAGCCCACCAGCGCCACGATCGCGCAGAGCGCCACGAACCACAATAGTTTCCTGCTCATACGAAAACCTCCTTGTTGGAATGGTGTTGGAAGCATCGATCGGGAGCCGTGCCCGCCATCGCGAGAGCCTCTGGCGGCGGGCACGGAAGGAGAATTGTATACGAAGTCACCTCAGCGACCGCCCGCCGACCCGGCGGTCACCGCTGCCGGGGCTCCCCCTGGGCCGGATGGAGCCGGCTTCCGCCCGCCCCCTGAGATCGACCAGATGTGGTCGCGCAGCGCCGTGGTCACGTTCTTGACGTCCGAGAGGTAGGCGTTCATCTCCGCCTCGGACGAGAAGTTGCGGAGAATCTGCTGCTTCTGCGCGGCGAAGGTGGGATTGCCCAGCATCGCCGGCACGGGCGACATGAATTCGCCGGGCTTCGTTTCCGGGAAGAAGTTGGGCATCCGCGTCCCCGGGATCCAGTGCTGCGGGTTCTGGATCCACGACGGCACCCAGTCGTAGCGCAGGCGGTCGTGCGCCATCAGCAGGGAGGGTGCGAGGTCCCCCTTGGAGCCGCCCACCGCCGCCGAGGCCTCCGCCCCCGCCGGATGGCAGCGGGCGCACTGCAGCATGGAGAACACCGCGCCGCCCACGGCCAGGCTCCGCGCGTCCGGCGCGTCCGGCTCGGAGAGGAACGGCCGTTGCTCCTCGCGGGCCGCGAAGTAGCCGACGACCGTGTTCGCCTTGTCGTCGGTGAAGCCGAAGGTGGGCATGCGCGCCGTCAGCCAGGGGCGCATCCGCACCCGGCCGGGGTCGTGCAGATAGTTGAACAGCCAAGCGGACTGCACGCGGGCGCCCTCGGCGGCGAGGTTCGGCGGCAGCAGGCCGGAGACGTCGGGATCGGCCTGCCCCTGCTCCTTGAGCGCCTGCTGGAAGAGGGTCTTGATGGCGTGGCCCTGGCCCTCGATGAGGTGGCAGCCCTGGCAGTTGTAGCGGGTGATGAGCTTGCGCCCCTCGGCCAGCGCCGCCGTGCGCGGATCGGTGCCGGCCTTGCGGGTGGCGATGGCCGACTCCTTGGTGAAGCCCATGACGTTGGACAGCACGGACTGAGCCTCGCGCTGCGACATGCCGAAGTTCGGCATCTTCAACAGCTCGTTGTAGTCCTTGACCGCCTCCTTGCCCTCGTCCCACATGCGCGGCCGCAGCAGCTTGTTGTACACCCAGTCCTGACGCGTGTGCGGCACCTCGTGCACGTGGCCGAAGTCGAGCTGGTGCAGCGGCTTCGAGCCCTCCGCCGTGAGCTCGGTGCCAATCGGCTTCAGGCCCTCGAACCCCTTGATGTCGTGGCAGCCGTAGCAGCCGTACTTGGCGATCGTCTTTTCGCCAAGGAAGACGTTGCGGTCCTGCTCGGACATGGCCGCCAGCATTGCCCGGCTGCGATCGACCGTGTAGAGGTCCTTGAGATAGGCCATCGCGAGCTCGTCGCGCAGCTTGGGATCGACGGCCGGCAGTTGCAGATTTTCATATTTCGGATCGTGGTTCGGCGTGTCCGTCAGATACGCCGTCACGTCCGCCGCCTCCTGATCGGTGAGGCGGAGGTTCGGCATGTTGGTGTCCGGGTAGTACTGCTTGGGGTTCTTCACCCAGGCGTAGACCCAGCCGCGCGAGACCTTGCTCCCCGTCCGCACCAGGTTGGGGCCGTGCAGGCGGTTGATCACCGGGTAGTAGTCGTCGCGCCTGGCCTTGGCGTCCAGGAGGTGGCAGCCGCCGCAGCCCACGGTTTCGAACAGGGCCTTGCCGCGGGCCGCATCGCCCGCCGGCACGCCGGCGTCGGTGTAGACCGGCCTCTCCGACTTCGCCCATAGGTAGGAGACGAGGGCCACGATCTCCACCTGCTGGCGCTTCTTGTTGATCGCGAGGGTGGTGTTCTCCTGGTTGAAGAAGTGCGGCATCCAGGTCGTGGGGTGGAAGTTGCGCGGCGCCTCGATCCACTTGTAAGCCCAGCCGGGATTGGTCTTGCCGGCGATGCGCAGCAAGGACGGACCGGCCTTGCGCAGCCCCGTGAAGCCCGGCAGGTTGATGGTGTGGCAGCCGTAGCAGCCCATGTGGGCGATCAGCTCGCGGCCCGTCTCCTGGGTGTCGGACTTCGCCGTCCACACGCCGTTGGCGTGGCAGTTGACGCAGCCGGACTCGGAAAGGTTGCCGGGGAGGATGGGATAGTCCAGGAACTGCGGCTGGTGCCATCCCCATTTGCGCTCCCATTCCTTTTTCGTCTCCTCCACCTGCTTCTGCGACTGCGGATCGTTCGACGCCAGCAGCGGCAGGCTGTGGCCGGCGCGCGCGAAGTCGGTGGCGCGGTCGAGGCCGCCGTGGCAGATGGTGCAGCCGAAGCGGGTGTAGGGGTGGGGCGAGGAGTCGCCCACGAACAGGTCGAGCCGAGGATGG
This sequence comes from Thermoanaerobaculia bacterium, assembly GCA_036264085.1. Lineage (GTDB taxonomy): Bacteria > Acidobacteriota > Thermoanaerobaculia > Multivoradales > UBA5704 > DATARR01. The sequence goes on from DATARR010000072.1 coordinate 19,189, forward strand.
GAGCGGAACGGCTCCTTCCACTCCGTGCCGTCGAACCCCGGGCGGTTGGCCGCCACGTGGCAGGTCAGGCAGCGGTCGACGCGATCGATGTTGGTGAAGTTGATGTTCTGGTAGAGCCCCGGCAGGATCACCTGCTCGATCTTGAGGCTCGGCTGGACGAAGTCCATCATCGGCGCATTGAGGACGAAGTAGTCGACGCCCTTGTTCAGGTGGGCGATGCGCGTCTCGATGCCATCGACGCCGCTCTGCAGGGCTTTGAGCTTCTTCTCCGCCTCGCTCAGCGACGCCTCCTTGGCGGCCAGCCGGGCTTGAGCGTCGTCGCGCCGGGTCTCCGCCTGCTGGCGCTTGTGCAAGGCGTCGTCCAGGTCCTTGCGCGCCTTGTCGAGCTCGGCGCGGCGCTTGGCGGTGGCATCCCTGTCTCCCCCCTGCAGCGCGTTGTCGTACTGGAACTTGGCGGCGTCCGCCGTCGCCTTCCTGCCCTTCCAGGCCGAGTCGGCGGAGTAGACCTGGCTCTTCCAGTCCGCGACCTCGGATTCCAGCTTGGCGATGTCCCGGTGGTGCTGGTCGAGGTCCTTCTGCGCCTGGGCCACCTGCTGCTTGAGCTGCACCAGGTCGTTCTGGTTGAGCCGCTGTTTCTCCGCCTCTTCCTCTTTGACCAGCTTCTGCCGCTCCAGGCTGCGGAACTCGGACTGGATCCGCTTCCACGGCTGGGCATAGTCCGCGAAAGCCATCCACAGCGTCACCGCCAGTAGCCCCAGGGAGCTCAGGGCGAACACCATGTTCATACGACCGAAGTTGTAATGACGGTCAGGACGCTTTTCAGGCGGCGTGATCGGTGGAGTCAACTTGAAGCTCCTCTCCCTCGCACGAGGGATTCGGCACTGAGTCTAGATGTTGAAGAAGTACTCCTGGACGTGGACGAAGTATTTCAGGTTGAACAGCCAGCGGCAGTACATCTTGATCGGCAGCAGCATCATGAAGAGGAACAGAGTGACGCCCACGTAGTAGCGGGCCGGCCCCATCTTGTCGTAATACTTCTTGAACCATCGCGTCCGTTTCAGGAGCACCGGCAGGACGAAGAAATAGAAGCCGATGAGCAGGATGCCCGGCAGCTCGCGCAGGAACCAGTTGCCCGGCAGCCCGATGTGCAGCAGCTTGATCCAGAAGTATTCGGAGAGGTCGACGTTGACCAGCGCCTCGACCTTGTTCTGGTCCCAGAACTCGTAGGGGCCGAAGAAGTTCCAGTTGGGGCCGCGCAGGAAGGTGCCGATGACGATCATCTGGCTCCACAGCACCAGCCAGCCGAAGAGGAAGAGCCCGATCTCCACCCGGCGTTCACGGAAGGAGAAGTAGCCGTTCCCCTTGGGGTTGGTGTCGATGTAGGGGATGGCCATCAGCCCGAGGATGATGAGCCCCGGCAGCACCACGCCGGCGAGCCAGGGGTCGAAATAGACCAGCATCTCCTGGAGGCCCAGGAAGTACCACGGCGCCTTCGACGGATTGGGAGCGAGCGCCGGGTTGGCCGGCTCCTCCAGGGGGGCGCGCAGGGCGATCGACCACACCACCATCACGACGGTCAGCACCACCATGCAGATGAATTCGGAGAACACGAGGTCGGGCCAGGTGAAGATGCGGTCCTCCACCTCGGTCTTCTCGAACAGCGGCTCGCCGCGGGAGATCCGGGCGTCGTTCTCGATCGCCTTGTACATCGCGAACCAGACGAAGAAGCCGACCAGGAAGACCATCATCACGATCGGCACGTTGTCCGCCTTCGCGACGATCAGGCGGAAGTTCGGGTCGAGCAGCGACACCAGGAAGAAGAGGGTGCCGGCGGCGAGCAGGATGAGCCCGCCGCGTTTCGACCACAGACTCTTCGACCACAACATGAGCCCGAAGGCGATCAGCACCAGCGTGAACGACCAGTAGGGATAGGCCAGGACGTTGATGGCGTGCTTGACGAAATCCATGGCTCCCTCCCCCTACATCGGTCCCGAGATGCCGCCGTCCTTGCGGACGCGCCAGAAGTGCACGGCGATGAGGAAGGCCGCCACCAGCGGGATGCCCACGCAGTGGAGGACGTAGAAGCGGATGAGCGTCGCGCCGCCGATCGTGCGGCCGCCGATGAGGGCGAAGCGGGCGTCGCTGCCGGCGTGAATCAATCGTTGCCCTCCCAGTTTCAGGAAGGCGGCACCCGGTCCCTCGTTGCCTAACAGGGGCGTTGCCCGCGCCATGTTCGAGCCGACGGTGATCGCCCAGATGGCGAGCTGGTCCCAGGGCAGCAGGTAGCCGGTGAAGGAGAGCAGCAGCGTCAGCACCAGCAGGATGACGCCGACGTTCCAGTTGAACTCGCGGGGCGGCTTGTACGAGCCGGTCATGAAGACCCGGAACATGTGCAGCCAGACGGCGATCACCATGGCGTGGGCGCCCCAGCGGTGCAGCTCGCGCATGATGCCGAAGGCCGCCGCCTCGCGCAGGTCCACGATGTCGACGAAGGCGTACTCCACCGTCGGGCGATAGTAGAACATCAGCAGCAGGCCGGTGATTGTCTCCACCAGGAAGAGGAAGAAGGCCGTGCCCCCCATGCACCAGGTGTAGCTCATCCGGATGCCGGACTTCTTCACCTTGATCGGGTGCAGATGGAGCACCACGTTGCCCAGCATGGCCAGGGCGCGCTTGCGGTTGTCCGTCGGGATGCCCACCCGGAAGATGGACTTCCAGATCTGGGACTTGGTGATGCTCTTCGACAAGTTGTCGATCATGAGTCCTCTTCGCGATTCAGGCGGCCGGGATGAAAGCGCTGGGGTCTTCCCACTGACCCAGCTCGTACTGGAACTTCTGGGACTTGTCGACGACGATCTGGCCGTCGTCTGGGCTGATGTAGATGCGGGCGCGCTCGAGCGGCCGGGGCGTCGGCCCCTCGAAGTTGATGCCGCTCTTGTAGTAGCCGCTGCCGTGGCAGGGGCACTTGAACTTGTTCTGCGTGTCCAGCCAGGCCGGCGGGCAGCCGAGGTGGGTGCAGATGGCAATCAGGGCGTAGATCCGTCCGCCGTCGTGGACGATCCAGACGCCGTACTTGTCGACGAAGCGGGTGTCCACCACGCCGGCCTGGAAGTCCTCGGGCTTGCCCACCTTGAAGGTGGTCGGCGGCTCGAAGAGCACGTTGGGGAACATGAACCGCCCCATGGCCGTGACGCAGCCGCCGATGGCCACCGTGAACCCCACCCAGGCCACCGCGGCCCAGGAGAAGAAGCCGCGACGGGTGACGCCGTCCGCGGCGGCGGTAGTCGCGGCGGCGGCAGGCCGGGCTGCCGGCTTGGGAGCGACGGCGGGGGGCGGAGCCTTCGCCGTGCCGCTGGCGGCGGCGGTGCCGGTCGCCGCGGCGGCCGCAGCCGGCTTCGGCGCGGCCTTCTCTGCGGCGGGTGCGGCGGGAGCCGGTTTCGCGGGGGCCGCCGGGGCCGCATCGCCAGGCGGCTGGGTCACGCGCGGCGCGTTGGTGCCGCCGGCGACGGCCGGCACCTCGGCTACGGGCGTCGGGGACGGCGGCGCCTTGAACGTCTCGGAGGTCGCGGCCGGAGCTGCCGGCGCGGAATCCGCCGGGACGTCAGGTGCGGACGCGCGACCGTCCTGGTTGGGTTCGTCAGCCATTTAATCCCTTTCGTAGCATTGCTTTGACTTACATCGCTTATATTCTTTGGTTACATCCAAGCATGTCCCAGAGGTGGGCTTTTTCTAAGCGAAACCCGCGGAGGGTGTCAAGCCCCGGTGCGTCAACGCTTCTCCGGCTTCTCCGCTTTCTCCACCTCCCGGCGCGCCTCGATCGCCGCCTGGCGGACCTTCAGGCTCGGGTCCGCACTGGCCAGGTGGTCGAAGGTCGGCCGATACTTCGCTCCGCCGACGGCGGCCAGAGCCTGGATGCCGCTGATCATGGCGTCGTCCTGCTGCTCCCGGGTAATGTCCGGAACCTGGGCGAGGAGACGGCGGTCCACCATGGTCTCCAGCACCGGTGCTCCGGCGGCGCTCTTCATGCGGGCGAGGGCGAGGGCGGCGTTCCACCGCACGTCGGCCACGGCGTCGTCGAGGGCGGCGGTGAGGCGGGGCACGGCGGCGCGGTCGCCGAGCTCGCCCAAGGCGAAGGCGGCGGTCTTGCGCAATCCCGGGTCGGGGTCCGCGAGCGCGCCCTCGAGGGCGGTGCGGGCGCCGGGGTCGCCCAGGGTGCCCAGGGCCCAGAGGACGTAGATGCGGGTCTTGTCGTCGGAGTCCTTGAGCGCCTCGACGAGGAGGGGCACGGCCTCGCGGTCGTGCGTCCGCCCGAGGACCAGCGCCAGGTACTGGCGCATCTCCGGCTCCTTGGCCTCCTGGAACAGCCGGCGCACCTCTTTCCTGGCCCCCGGCTCCTCGTCCAGCGCCTTGGGATCGGCGACCAGGATCTTGGACAGCTCATAGGCCGCCTGCACCCGCCGCGGCTTCCACCACGACTGGAGGTCGTTCAAGTAATCCGTGGTCGACTGCTTGTCATAGGCGATCCACCCGAACCCGATGAACACCGCCACACAGAGGATGACCACCAGGAGAGGGACGACGAACAGCCCGAGGAACGACCGCAGCGCCGAGCTCCCGGTCTCTTCGGGCTCCGTGGGCGCTGCGACGTCGTCCTGGCGTGGGGGTGCTTCGGGTTCAGCCATCCGGGGCACAGCATATCGGAAGGAGGGGGTGGGGGGAAGGGCGGGGCGGGCGGCTTCCCCATCTGCCCGGCCCTTTACGGGGTATAGGCCCTGGCGCTGAGGCCCAACGGGCCGAAAATCCCTCAGCCCAGGGCAACGCCCTGGGATAGAGGACCCGACCGCAATTCCGATGCGGCCTGAAGGGCTGCGATATGCTTGGCAGGCCAAAAGCTAGACGCGGGCCCGGTTCCGGAGCTTATCCCTCCCTTCTTGGTCCGCTAAGGGTTGGCGATCAGCCAGTCCTGCACTCGCAGTTGGTGAGCAACCGGGCGCGAGGGAAGCGCGCCAGGAATTTCCCTGTGCGGCCTCCCGGTTGAATCCTTCGGCAGGCGGGACTTCGGCCCGGCCTGCCAGGGGGTTGACTAGCCTATCCAGGTCGGTTACACTCCCGCCAGCCTCATTCACCATGTGTGAAAGGAGATCTTTCGCCGTCCGCAAGGGCGGCGATTGCATTTCATAGCCTGCTGTCGTAGCTTCGTTTAAGCTTACGCCGAGTTGATTCCCCGTCGACGTGGTAGGCGGTCACGAGCATGGCGACATCGCCGGCGCGATGCGCCAGAATCACCACATAGTCCTCTTCTTGCAGCCAGAGATAGCTTCGCACCTTTCCCTGGTGATCGGCGTTCCAGGTAACGACCCCAGGCTCATCGGCATGCTCAATCAGAGGCTTGCACCAACAGAGCCGCTCGGCGCGACGGTAGTCGGGCACTCGATCGCCAGAGCGCTCGTCTGTTCGCGAGATGAGATGCCAGAAACCCTCCTCGTAACCGTCAGTGCCGCTGCGCCTGTCCCACCACAGTCGCAAGCCGCGAAAACACGGCCGGCCGACGGTAAAATCCCGCGTGAATACGGCGTGCAATCGGGTCAGAGTCGTCTGCCACTCGCCGCTACATTCGATCAGCTCCGGGAGCCACCCTGGACGCCGGTACGTCACGACGCCGCCTTGGACGCATTCCAACGAAACAGATTCAGCTTGTTCTCTCGCAGCAGCGTTGTCTGCGTCAGACTGTAATGAGATCGGTGGCGCATCCGCTCCGCGATTCTCATTTTGGCAGCACTTGAATGGAGCCCGCGACTGACATAAGATACGGCACCGATCAGCAGGTCGGCGATCTGAAGCAGCTCGACCTCATGAGAGCGCACCGTCTGGATGCGTTCCACAATTTGGCGCGAAAAATCATAGTGGGCATTGGCGAGCACATCGTGCAGCTTGGCGACTTTGGCCTTGCCCCTCGTATCTTTCAAATCCAGATAGATACGATAGCGCAATTGCGGATCGATAATGACCTTCAGCAGGTCGAAGTACATCTTGTAGTACCAATCATCATGTGTCTGGCCAAACGCGCCATGCTCAAGCATTCCCTTGTTCGGCACGATTAGCGCGCGAAAATGAAGATCGTTGTCGTCGAAAAAGAAATCCACCAAATCGACGTAAAACTGCGCTTTGGCCGGCGAGACCTTGGTCCATTTCACCTCGTAATCTCGTGCCAACCCGTGGCGCGCCTTGATCTCGCGCACGCGCTCCGCCGCGTCAGGCACCTGATCCTTGGAACACCAAAGGGCCCCCAGCACCATCGCTTGCTGGTGGTCATTTTCAAGATGACAGCTCTCGTCACAGTAGACGTTGATAATTTCCGGCACTACAGCCTCCTAATGTTTTATCGACCAGACCCCATGTATTGCTCAGGCGGGACTGGCCCAACGACATTGCAGGACGTACTGTACCGGGAAGGGTTAGGGTCCGGCAATATGACCCCTCACCGCTCCGCCGAAGGCGGCGTTCCGAAGGCCTCTTTCCACACCCTCCGGAGCTGGCGGGCGCTTTCGAAGCCGCAGCGGGTGGCGATGGCTTCCAGGGTGAGGCCGGGATCGTGGAGGAGGTCGCGGGCCAGCTCCAGACGCAGACGGGTGCGGTAGTCCTGGATCGAGATCCCCGTCGCCTCGCGGAAGGTGCGGGTGAGGTGGCGCGAGGAGAGGGCGGCGAGGCGGGCGAGGTCCGCCAGGGTCGACCTCTCGGCGGGGTTGGCGATCAGCCAGTCCTGCACCCGGTGGACGCCGGGGTGGAGGTGGGTCCGGTAGTCCAGGTAGACGCTGTGCTGCTGGTGGGAGCCGTCGCGGCGCAGGTAGACCACCAGCTCGCGCGCCGCCGCCGCCGTCACCCGCGGGCCGTGATGGCGCTCGACCAGCGCCAGGGCCATGTCGATCCCCGAGGCGATGCCGGCGCTGGTGGTGATCCTCCCATCGTCCACGAACAGGCGGTTGGTGAGCACCCGGGCGCGGGGGAAGCGGCGCTGGAGGTCGTCCACCCGCGTCCAGTGGGTGGTGCACTGGCGGCCGTCGAGCAGCCCCGCTGCGCCGAGAGGAAACGCGCCGGTGCAGACCGACGCGATGTGGGCACCCGCCTCGTGCGCCTGCCGCAGCCACTTCAGGAGAGTGGCTTCGGCCACGGCCACGGCGGCCATCCTGAAACCGGGGACCACCACCAGGTCCTCCGCCGCCGGCTCGGGAAGCGGTTCGAGATCGGAGAGCCAGATCCCCTGGTCCAGCCGCAGCCGGGGCGTCATGGCACAGACGTGGACTCTGTAATCACCTCCGTGACGGTTCGCCTCGTGGAAGGCTTGGACCGGACCCGCCAGATCCAGGACCTCCACGTCCGGCGCCAGGGCGAAGATCACGCGGTGCACGGCACGGCGGCCTTCGCCAGCTCCCCGGTCAGGGCGTCCACCGTGGCGATGCGGGCGAAGCGCCGGCGGAGGACGAATTCGGTGCGGCGCAGGATCTCGCCCGTGCTGAGCTCCTCGCCGGTGTCGGGATCGGCGATGGGAAAGGTCAGCGTGGCCTCGGTGACGAAGTCCACGTCGTAGCCGAGGTCCGCGGCCAGGCGCGTGGTGGTCTCGCAGCACTGCTCGGTCTGGATGCCGGTGATCACCAGCCGCTCGACTCCCTTCTCGCGCAGCAGCTCCTGGAGGTTGGTGCTGGTGAAGGCGTTGCGGGTGTTCTTGACCAGCAGCGGCTCGTCGTCCCGGCGGACGAGGAAGTCCATGAGCTTGAAGTGGGGGCTGTCGGTCGCGAACTCCGCGTCGGAATCGGTGTGGAGGACGAAGATCACCGGCAGGCCGGCGGCGCGGTAGGACTGGACGAGGCGGTCCACGTTCTCCTCGAACCGCGGGCTGCTCCGCCGTTCCCAGCGCGGGCGGGCCTTGAAGGAGTCCTGGACGTCGATGACGAGCAGCGCGGAGCGCTCGATGGGAATCGGGGTGTGGGCCATGGGATTCGGTCTCCTGGAATCGTTCTCCGGAAGGGAGATCTCCCGGTACAGCTCTTATGGTAGAGGGACCTGCCGGCGGCGGACAGGCCCGATCCGGGACGGCAGCCGGTCAGATCGGGCCACGTTGGACCTCGCGTATCCCGGGAAGTTGCCTCATGTCCCGAGAGGCTGCCTCATATCCCCAGACTCTGCCACATATCCGCGAACGATGCGTCATATCCCGTGAGTCTGCCTCATATCCGCCAAGGGTGCCTCATATCCAGAGAAGCTGCCACAAATCTGCGCGAGCCGCCACAAACGAGGAGAGGTTGCCTCATATCCACCAGACGTGCAGCGTATCTGGCGAAGCCGCCACATATCCAGAGAGGTTGCGTCATATCTGCGGAACTTGCGACATATCCGGGGACGGTGCGACATGTCCACGGACTTGGGACGCCGCCAAACCGGCCGCCCAACGTTTTTCCGCTCCGTGCGTATAGCAGATTGCAGCGGCCCCCGTCCCATAGGAGACCCTTCGCCATGCGAATCCGCCCCCGTCTTCTGGCCCTTCTGTTTCTCGCCGGCATCGCGGTCCTTGTCGCGGAGCCGGCCCTGGCTGCCGAGACGCGAAACCTGGCTTCACAGGTCGACGCCGTGTTCTCGCCGTATGCCAAGCCCGGCTCCCCGGGCTGCGCCCTGGCGGTGATCCAGGACGGGCGCATCGCCTACGAGAAAGGGTATGGCCTGGCGAGCCTGGAGCAGGGGGTGCCCATCACGCCGCAGACGGTGTTCGACATCGGCTCGACCTCCAAGCAGTTTACCGCCGCGAGCGTCCTGCTCCTCGCTCAGGAGGGCAAGCTCTCCCTCGACGACGACGTCCACAAGTACATCCCCGAGCTGCCGGACTACGGGACGCCGGTCACGCTCCGCCATCTGCTCCACCACACCAGCGGGATTCGCGACTACATCAACCTCATGGTCTTCGGCGGGATCAACGTCGAGGACTGGACCACGGACGACGATGCCCTGGCGGTCCTCGCCCGGCAGAAGAAGCTGGATTTCAAACCGGGAGACGAGCACAGCTACAGCAACTCCGGCTATTTCCTCCTCTCGCTGGTGGTGAAGCGAGCGAGCGGCAAGCCGCTGCGGCAGCTCGCCCAGGAACGGATCTTCGGACCGCTGGGCATGACCAGCACCCGCTACCTGGACGACCACACCGAGGTCGTACCGCGGCGGGCCGCCTCCTATGCGCCGGGGGAGGGCGGCCGCTTCAAAGTCCAGACGGCCAACTGGGAGCAGACGGGGGACGGCGCCGTGCAGACCACGGTCGAGGACCTGGCGAAGTGGGATCAGAATTTCTACACGCCCAAGGTGGGCGGCTCGTGGCTGGTGGAGCAGCTTCAGACGACGGGCACGCTGAACAGCGGCGAAGCGATCACCTATGCCCGGGGGCTGGTCGTCAGCCGGTTCCGTGGGCTGCGCCGCGTGGCCCATGGCGGCGCCTGGGCCGGCTACCGCGCCCAGCTCATGCGGTTCCCGGATCAGCGCTTCTCGGTGGTCACGCTCTGCAACCTGGCCAGCTCGAACCCGACCCTGCTGGCGCAGCAGGTGGCGGAGATCTATCTCGCCGGCCAGCTCCAGACCGCCACGCCGCCGCCGGTCCCGGCGAAGACCACGACCGCCGGCCCGGCCGGGGACCTCGCCCGCTACGCCGGGACTTTCTGGGGACCGGCCACGGACACCGTCCACCGGGTGGTCGCGAGAGATGGCAAGCTCTTCCTCTCCCGCCGCTCGGGGGAGGACTACGAGCTGGTCCCGGCCGGCGAAGGTCGCTTCGAGATCCGGCTCCCCGGGTCGGACCCGGTGGTGCTGCTCTTTCCACCGGCCGCCACCGGAGCGCCGCGGGAGCTCCGGATCACGGCCCCCGGAGAGCCGACGGACGTCTACCGCGAGGTTCAGACGGTCACGCTGAAACCCGAGGAGCTCGCCGCTTATGCGGGGACCTACACGAGCGAGGAGCTCGACGCCACCTGGACGATCCAGGCCGCGGCCGGCCATCTGGTGGTGCGGGGGAAGCGGGGACCGTCCGCGCCTCTGGAATCCGCCTTCGCCGACGCTTTCCTGGGTCCCGCCGGGCTGATGCGCTTCGCCCGCGACGGCCAGGGGAAGGTGACGGGATTCCTCGTCGGCGCCGGCCGGGCGCGGGACCTGCGGTTCATCCGGGCAGGGTCCTAGCCGTCCGCCATCTCGTCACCGCGACGGGCGAGATCCGCCTGGCTGTATCCGCCTCTCCTCCGTGTAGTTGCCCGAACCGGGATCGTACTGGCGCAGGAATCGAACCGCGTTGACCCGACCCAGCTAGACCGCTTGTGTAAGCTCATACAAACTCTCCAAGAACAAAGCACTCTCGGAAAAATCCTGGAATACGCGAGCTGCACCCTCGGAAGACAGTTGTGCCGCCGGATGGTAATCGGCCTGGTGCCGGACAACGATGAGGACGTTGTCCATCCGTTTAAGCGTCATATCGTTTCCTCGCTTCACTGCTGATGCACGTACTTGCCGCACGTGGCGTAGCCGAGTAGGCTAGGGGCCTTATGGCCCCCCAGCCCCTCTCAAGAGCTCATTGAGTAAAGTCTTCGGACTTTCGCTGATGTCAGCCCACACAAAACTCTCACTGTCCGAAGACTCGAACACTGCCATGTTGGTGCACCGAAAGCAGATAACCAAGTCCAGCGCTTTATCACCGCGAATAGCGCGCACTCCGTGGTGCGGGATAAAGCACCTCCATCCCAGCGTTCCCTCCTGCTCCCTGCCCGAAGACTCGAATAAACATCTGTAGCTCGAGAGCCCACGACGTCCACTTGACTGAGAATTGGATAGCCGTGCAGCCTATCGCAGCCTTGATTTATATTATCCTCCTCTGACGAGAGCGAGTAAACGGTTAATCGATCGGCCTCGGCGACCCAATTCCACACTACTTCAGGCAACGGATGCCGCCACGATAGTATTTGCCAGACTTTCTCACTCCAGAGCCTCTTCTTTAGTGCGAGCGTTCCCGTTAATTATCTGACGCAGAACGTTGGGGGCCTCAGCGGCGGGACCTCGCGTAGTTTGCGCGGTTTCCGTCCGCTGCAGGCTCGGGGTTGGCCGGCGTCTCTTCGAGACAGTTTGACATGTACATGCGTTCCTTTCTCTAGGAACACCACCGCGAAGTATGCGGAGGGGAAGGTCAGGAATGCCAGAAAAATTAGAGCGCGATGAAGCCATCATAGTCTCCTAAGCTATAGTCGTATGAAGAGCTGGTGCGTCTCTTCCAAATCTTCATCGCTTTAGATACCGTAGGCTTGCCACCGAGAGTCGACTGCTCGTACAGCACAACTAGCTTGTGGTGTCCTGCCTTTCCCTTGATTCTTATAGGTTCCAGTTGGGCGAGGTCGATCACATAAGAGCTGAGATATAGCGGCAACTCGTGCTTAATCATCCTGCGTAGCGCGAACGGTAGAGCATGCCGCACAACATCCTTTGCATAGACGTCAAGGATGTTCTTCCAATCCTGATCAGCAATACCTGCGTCAGTGCGAAGTGCGTCTAGGCGCACATTCTTGGAGAGGCGGTCGACAAGCGACGCCCGGATTTTGGTTGACGCTTCAATCGCATCAGGTGGGAAGACACCAACTGAGAGGAGCGTCGCAGCATATCGGTCGCTCCCTTTCTTTTGTATCTTTCCTGCGGCTAGGTGCTTCCAGGTGCCCGTTGCAAAGAAGTCTTCCTGAAGTGCCGCGACCAGATCATCAACTGTCGAAGACAGCAACGCCTTGAACTGCCCTCCAACTAAGGAGAATTTATCCTTGAGCAGTCCCTCTAGTGGTCCCTTAAGAATGCGCCAGAGTGGCCACAGAGCAAATTCAAGCAAGGATCACCTCCCAATCGGTCATGTACGGCCAACCTTTAAGCGTCTATCCGAGATCCTCCCCAAGAAGTCGTCCCGGAGTCCTCAACGGGTCCCGGGAGGATCTCGGATAGACGCAGGTTGAACGAAGCCGCGGGCGAGTCCGAGGCGGCCTATGGGGATTCAATCCCTGGCAGGGGATTCGCGCGACTCCCTGCCGGCCTCCACACAACCCCGGACAGCCGCCGTGTGGCTGTCCGAGGACCGTCCAGCGAAGGGCTCTGCCCCATGCCCAGGCTCCGCAACCGCGATTTCATGTCGATGATTATACAGCACACGCCCGCCGGGGTACACAACTCCCGAGCTCCACGGCTGAGCAGATACATATGGGCATCGAGCTATGAGCGGCAGGATCATCACGGCGGAGCCCTCGGCGCTCGGGCCGGTGCCACCTCACCGACCAGGCGCAGAGCCTTCTGACCGCAGACCTCACACCGCCGGGGATCGATGCAGGTGAGACTCTGGAGTCGATCGCGCCAATCCGTCTTCGCCGGCTTCGGCCGTGCCGGAGGACCGGGGAGGACCTCACGGCACAAGGCCAGAGTCTTCTCCCGGTGGCGGTTGGCCAGCAGCCCGCAGTAGCGGATCCGCACGAAGCGGTCGGGAAGGACATGCAGCAGAAACCGCCGCAGGAACTCCTCCTCCGACAGCGTCATCTCCCGAATGCGGTCGTGATCGGCATAGTCCTTCCAGGTGAAGGTCACCTGCTCGCCCTCCAAGCGCACCAGCCGCGAGTTGGTGATGGCGATGCGGTGGGTGTACCGCGCCAGGTAGGCGAGCACCTGCTCGGGACTGCCGAATGGCGGCCTGCAGTAGACCACCCAAGCTTTGCGGTACAACGGGTCGAGGTCCGGCAGGTGGAAGGCGGGCAGCTCACCACTCTGCTCCGCCGCTTTCAGCGCCGCCAGGAATTTGCCTCGAAACAGCTTCCTGAGAACTCGCACCGAGAGGAAGAAACTTGGCCGGCACCCCACCCACCAATCGCCGTCGATGGACAGCCCGCCGCCGGTGACGATGCAGTGCAGATGGGGGTGCAGGGTCAATTTCTGGCTCCAGGTATGGACCACCGCCAGCACGCCGATGCGAGCCCCCAGGTGCTTGGGATCGGCGGCCAGCTCCACGCCTTGGGCTGCTGCTGGCCGTAGCGCGAGCGAAACTCCTCGCGCTGCCTCTCGGCCTCGCGCCGCGTCGGCGCGTACGGCATGGCGCAGAGCAACGGCCGGGCCTCGGTTTGCAGCTTTTTCGGCAGCGCATCCAGCAC
>DATARR010000074.1:0-2849 GCA_036264085.1 Thermoanaerobaculia bacterium
GGTCGCTTCGGCGAATCGGGAACGGGCGTGGGAAAATCTTACACTCCCGGAGGACACCGCGCCGCTCTCGTCCGGCTCCTTCCGCACGATCGGCCGCGCCTCCTGGTACGGCCCCCGCTTCGACGGCAACCCCACGGCGAACGGCGAGACTTTCGACATGAACGGCCTGACCGCCGCCCACCGCTCCCTCCCCCTTGGCAGCCGCGCCCTGGTGCGCGACCTCGAAAACGGCCGCGAGGTGGTGGTGAAGATCAACGACCGCGGCCCCTATATCCAGGGGCGCGACATTGACCTCTCCTACGGCGCCGCCCGCGAGCTCCACATGGTGCCGGACGGCCTGGCGCGGGTTGAGATTACGCCGCTGTAGGCGGCCCCTCACTCCCCCGGCCCCTCTCTCCCAGCCCTCCACCCACCCGCCTGGGAGAGAGGGGAGAAAGACAAGATCTGTTGCCGCCGTTGTCGTTTTTACCCGTTTCCTTTTTACTAACCACTCCCTCTTTTCCCCGGAAGGGTGGGTGGAGGGCTGGGAGAAGAGATACTCTCTTGTCCCGTCAAGAGGCGACAGGGATTTCGAGAGAGCGAAATTTGGCTCCGTCAAAGGACGTGCGGTGCCTCATCATGCCGTGGAGGGAGTGCAGGAGCTTCCTCATCACAGCGACGAGAGCTTGTAGCGGCTTTTTCCCTCGCGCCAGGAGCTGTTCATAGAAGGCTCGGACATGAGGATCTCGGCGGACCGCGACCAGGGCCGGCATGTAGAGGCTTCGACGCAGGTGAGGGTTTCCACAGCGAGAGATCTGGGCCGGTTTGTGCACGGAAGACCCCGATTCATAGCTGCGGGGATCGAGCCCGGCATAGGCGACCCACTGTCGAGCCTGCATGTCAGCCGGCAGCAGAGACAGCTCGGCGAGCAGGTGAATCGCGCTTTTCAGGGCGATCCCTGGGGTGGAGAGCAAGAGATCGGCATCCTGGCGCAGACGGTCTTGGGTCTGGATCAGCCGCCAGGCCTCCTGCTGGAGGGTGTTTATGCGCTCTTCCAGGTGCTGCAAATGGGCTTCGAGGTCTTGGCGTACGACCTCTCCCAGAGCCGAGACAAAGCCGACCGCATGAAGACGGTTTTTCTCTTGCGTCACCAGATCCGTCAGCTCCTCAATCCGACGGCTGATGGCACGCAACTCCAAAGCCTCGGGAGACGGAGGCTGCCAGGGCTGGAATCGCATGCGTTGGCTGTACTCCAGGAGCACCTCGGCGTCCACGGCATCGGTTTTGGATCGGCGCAGGTCGGCCCGGGCAAAATCTCGCAGGCTCCGCGGGTTGACCACCATCAGCTCCACCTGCGGTTGCCGGCATAACGCCAGAGCGATCTCGAGGCTGTACAGGCCGGTCGCTTCCAGAGCGACCCGGGTGGGGAGGCCGGATTTGCTGAGGCGGCGGCACAGCTTCTGGTGGCCTTCCCAGGTGTTGGCAAAGGTGAACCGCTGGCAGCTTCCCTTCAGCGGCTGGAGATGGACGACCAAGGTCTTGGCACTGATGTCGATGCCAACAAATTGCACGGCGGGACTCTCCTTTCGCTACACTGATCCCCGGGTCTACCCGACCCTGTGCCCTCGCCGGCCGACCTTGTTACGCAGGCTCTAACAGGCCTCGGATACTCCGCGGTCTTGGCGAAGAGGGCGGGAGGCCCATCTCTTCCACAAGCTCTAAAGGCTTCAGGGTCGGACGGCCTTCCCGGCGGATCTGAAGGGTCGACTGTGGGCTATGGAAGCTGACGGTCTGTGGAAAGCTGGCTACGCCACCTTTCCACAGACCTTGGATTTCCGTCCCGGAAATCCACAGCTCCCACAGCCCCGACGACGATCCTCTATCCCTCGGAAGGAAGATACAAGGGTCGGGGTGATGAGGGGCTTCTTTTTTATCCCAGCTCCGCCAGGAACTCCTTGATCCCCTCGTCCAGCCGCAGCCGGTCGCGGTGGCGTTCGAGCGCGATCGCCACCAGCCGGTCCACCAGCTTGGGCAGCGGCAGCCCGGTGAGGCTCCAGAGCAGCGGATACATCGAGATGCTGGTGAAGCCGGGGAGGGTGTTGAGCTCGTTGACGAAGAGGCCGTCCTCCCCCTGGAGCAGGAAGTCGACCCGGGCGAGGCCGGCGCCGCCGATCGCCGCGAAGGCCTCGACGGCGATGGCGCGCAGCCGGTCCGAGACCCGTTCGTCGAGCTTGGCCGGAGCGATCAGCCCCGCCGTGTCCTGCAGATATTTGTCCGCGTAGTCGTAGAACTCGTTGCCGGGGACGATCTCCCCCACCACCGACGCTTGGATCTCGCGGTAGCCCAGGACGGCGCATTCGAGCTCCCGCCCCTGGATGCCGCGCTCGACCAGCACGGCGTCGTCGAAGCGGAGGGCGAAGCGGATCGCCGCCGCCAAGTCCGCCAGATCGGTGACCTTGCGCACGCCGACGCTGGAGCCGCCGTTGCTCGGCTTGACGAACAGCGGCCGCGGCAGCCGCTCGCAGCGGGCGAGGAACGCCGCCGGATCGGCCTCGAAGTCGCGGCGCGAGGTGGCTTCGAAGTCCACCACCGGCACCCCGGCCGCCGCGAGCTGGCGCTTGGCGAGCACCTTGTCCATGGCGAGGGCGCTGGCGGTGACGCCGCACCCCACATAGGGGAGATCGAGCATCTCGCAGAGCCCCTGGAAGGTGCCGTCCTCCCCCCAAGTGCCGTGGAGGATCGGGAAGACCACCTCCACTCCCGACGCGAGCAGATGCCTCACCGTGGGCGCCACCGGCACCTCCAGCGGCGGGATCTCCTTGGTCGCCCCGCCGATCACCGCCGCCGAGGCCTCGGCATCGATCCAGCAG